>CAWEEG010000038.1:0-40100 GCA_963808015.1 uncultured Actinomycetota bacterium | reverse complement strand
TTCAGACCGCTGATCATCGGGTCGACGAACACGGACACCCCGATGGTCTGGCCGGGACCGGTCATTGCGCCGGTGATGGTGGCGAGCACGGCAATCCGCCAGCCGATGAAGTGTCGCGGTTCTTGTCCGAGCTCGGTTGATGTGCTCATGCGACGCACCCTGGATGCACGGGTGACTCGGGTTCACGACGTGGCTCGTTGCCACCCGGAATAGCCGAAGTTCGCTCCACGATGCCTTCTCGTCGGTAGGTTCCAGACGTTCCCGATCCATGCGGTGGGAATACCGGTGGTCCGGGCCGTTCTGCCGTTCGCGACCGACTCCCTTGCCGGACATCGCTCGACCGCACAGGCCACCCGTCTTGCGCAGTGTCGCAGCGCCGCGGAACTAGAACGACTGTGATTTGGCGGACACCGTTGGGCATGCCGCCGTCGCGTCACACCTCCAGCGGGGCCGAACCGCTCGTGAGGCGGGCCTGATCCGGCCGGAGCATCCCGACCTTCGAGAGACAGTCGGGCCTACGGCTGCTGACGGCTGATCGCTTGTGCGCTCATCCCGTTTCGGTAGATGGTCCGCTCAGACACCTGCTTGCGAGCCGGGTTGTCGTAGTCGAACGGGTGGCGGTCGAGATTGGTTGCGAGGGAGTGGGCCAGCAGTTCAATTGGTGCCGAGGTCACGATGGGACTCACGAGTTCGGGTATGCCGCTCGGGTACCGCCAGACGGCGGCTGCCTCAACACCAAGATCAAGTCCTTCGGGCAAGATGACCGCCAGCGGAGCGCCGAGTTCAACGGCTGCGCGCGCCATCGGCGACAACCGATCCGCGGTGACGCCGTCGGCCCCGATCAGGATGGTGTGTAGGTTCGGACCGGTGAGGAAATACTGCTCATGCACCCATTCCTCGAGTTCCTGCACCACGCCGAGGACAAGTGCCGCTTCGAGGAGTTTGGCGACGCCGAGGTGGGCCGTCGCCCAGTTGGGGCCCCCGCCGACCAGGACCAGGGGCTGTGGAGCCGAGTGCTCTTGCACGTATCGGCCGATCCTGGCCTCGTTCTGTTCTGCCACCTCTCGAATCTGACCGAGAGCCATGAGGATTGCCTGTCGGTGTCCCATTTCCTCGGCGGAGGAGAGGTGTTCCGTGTCGAGGCCGAAGGCGAGGCCGAGCCAATAGAGGGTCGTGAGATTCGCCAAGTACGAGACCGTTCCGGGCACCGGTCCCGGTTCACGCCCGCGGATCCCGATGTCGATCACGTGATCGGCGCAGGTGTGGATCCTGCTGTTGGGCGTTCCCGTGATGCCAACCGTGAACGCCCCTCGTTCCCGAGCGACTTCGAGACTGTCGAGTGTCCGTTGGACCTGTCCCGAAACGGAGATGCCAACGACAGCACTTCTATCCGACAGTCCCCCGGCAAGGTATCGGAACTCGAGCGACTCGACCGACTCGACCCAGATACCGCTCCACTCCTGGATTGCGAGTCGGGCTGCCATCCCCGCGTACAGGGAGTCCCCGCAGCCGACTAGATAGATACGATCGATCTCGCCACGGCCACGCCCGGCGACAATCGCACCAATCTGCTCTTGGATGCCGGGAGACGCAGCAACCACCACCTCCCCTTGCTGGTGGATGTCCTCGAGCATCATTGCGAGTATCTGGTGTTTCATCTCTTGGCGGTGCACGACGTCACGTCCATTCTTCGAGCGTCTCCTCCACCTCTTCGATGCTCCACACCAACCGCCCGTACTTGAGGATCGCACCCCCGACGAAGAAGTTGAGACCTCCGTCACTCATGCCTCGGTCGCGGCGGCGCCACGTTCTCCAGTCGGTCGCCAAACCGATGATGCCTCGGTATCGATCGGGCTTCGTCCGCATCAGTTCCGTGAAGATCCCGATCTCACATGCCGTGCCGTCATCAACCATCGGACCGTCGAGCCATGCCACAACCGCCTCGGCCTCGTGTAGTCCTTCAGAATCCAGGGCGAAGATCGTTGGAGCGTCGAGCACGTCGGATTGCTCTTGGTGCGGAACGAAGCACTCGTGCCCGGAGGCTGAGAGTCGTTCAGCTAGTCGGTCCAGATAGTCCCGTTCACCGGGTGTGAAGAGCGGTCCAGCGACATAGAGCTTCATGCCGACATTGTGGCACGGCCCGCCTGGACCGCTGAAGGCCACACCGCCCGATGGTCTGCCGCCCCGGCCGGGATTCCGGACCTCACCGCAAGCGTTCGATGCTCCCCCTGAGGTAGCGGGCTTGGCCGGCGTGCTGGAGATTGTCGCTGATGACGCTGACCAGGCGTACGCCCACCGACACCGGCGGGTCGTAGGAGTCGTCGATGATGCGATCGAACTCCGGGCCATCAACCCCGGCGAGATACTCCAGGGTGCGCTTCGTCACTGCAGCGTTGTACGCAACAAGGGCCGCCGAGGACAGCGGAATCACGGCTGCCACATGCTCTGGCGTATCGCCGAAACCCGTCGCGGAGACATCCCGCTCGATGCCGGTCATCTCGGCCCAGACGGGATCAGCCCACACCTGCTCGGTCCCGACAATCTCGGCAACGTGATCGTCCTGGACACGGCTTAAGTGCCACACCAGCCACGCGATCGAATTCGCCCCCGGCTCGGGTCGATACAGCAGGTCGGTGACGCCGAGGCCATCACAAGCGCCTCGAACCAGTTCGGGGATGCGCCGGAACGCCTCGGCCAACAGGGTGCTCGTGTCCATTGGTTCACCTCCGGTGAGAACGTGACCATCCAAGTCAACCACGTCACATGGAGCCAAGACACAGAGTAGACAACCGGTGCCGGCACCGCTATGCGGTCTTCATTGCTTCACCACCGGGGCAAGGCCCTCGATGGTTTCGTCCTGGCCACCTGCAGCCTCGAGGCGTGTGCATCCCATATCGGCGAACCGAGCGAAGGTTTCGGCAATCTGGTCCGCCGAGCCTGAATCGGCCCGTCGGCGCAAGCCGGCTCGCCAGCGGTTTGCCGCCAGATTCGCCTTTCGCTGGATATCCACCCATCGAGGCGTCTCTCGAGGATTGGATCCTCGACTCGCAGTACATGTGAGCGCACGACATGCGGTGCAGAGATTCGACGTTACAGGATCGAATGCGGCACGGTATGGATTCTGCTCGGCTCAACCCGCCTGCCCGATCAGTCGGTGCCGACGACTTCCGGTGTCGCAAGATCGCCTTCCGCCGACGGCCTGGAGCACGTCGACACGGCGCTTCTACAGATCCGCCACCACGACGGCATCGCGCCATTGGCGCACCGAGTTCAAGAGGGCGAGTCCTTCGCAGCGTCTCGAGGTCGCTCAACCGGATCGTTCGCTCGATTATGTCACCCTGTTCGAGCAGCACATGGCGGTAGATCCCCGGCAGGCAGCCTGCATCAATCGGCGGCGTGCACCACTGTCCGTCCAGCTTGACGGCGACGTTGGCGATCGTTGATTCGGTGAGCTCCCCGCGCTCGTTCACCAAGAGCACATCGTCGGCTTCCGGATGACGTTGGCGGCGTTCCTCGTAGACCTCTCGTCGGGTGGTCTTGTGGTAGAGGAATGGGCTCGACGAGTCGACGGGCTCGGTGTCGACGGCAACGGCCACAGGTCGGCGCTCTCCGTCCACGTGGGGCCGCACCGAGATGTTGACGCGGCCGAGACGGTTCACCGAAACCCGAACCAGCGACTCTCCCCCACCGTCGACCTCGGCGTTGAGTCGCTCGATGAGCACCTCGCGTCGAACCGGCACACCGAAGTACTGGGCAGAGGATTCGAGCCGGTCGAGGTGGAGGTCCAACCAGTACCAGCCCGTAGCGGGCCCCCACCGCATCGTTTCGACGAGTTCGAAGTCCGATCTGCCGTGGGTGAGGATTCGAGACTTGAGAGCTGCCTCCTCGTACTCGGACATGCGGGTCTGAGTCGAACGTGACCCCGCCCCCGATCCCGTATTCGGCGTCGCCGGACTCCGCATCGATGACCACCGTTCGAATGCCGACGCTGAATGATGCTCCGGGGACCGGGAACACCACTGGGAGCGACGAAGCCGATCGCTCCGGTGTACACGCCGCGAGGTTCTGTCTCGAGGTCGCGGATCATTTGCATCACACGCACCTTCGGGGCGCCGGTAACCGACCCGCTCGGGAACAAGCCGGCAAGCACTTCGACGAGCGGAGTGCCGGATCGACGCTGCCGACCACGGTGGTCGTCATCTGCCAAACCGTGTCGTATCGCTCGATCGCCATGAGATCCTCGACTGCAACGGTTCCGAAGTCGGCGATCCGGCCGAGGTCGTTGCGAATGAGGTCGACGATGATCAGGTTCTCGGCGCGTTCCTTCTCGGAGGTCTCGAGAACCCGGCGCCGAGCGATGTCCTCGGCCGGCCAGCGGCCCCGTCCTGCCGTCCCTTTCATGGGTCGAGTGACCAAGCCGGTCTCGACCCCCATGCACAGGATGGCGATCGAAGAACAGCTCGGGAGAGGCGCTCACGATCCGGTATCGGCCGGTATCGAGGTAGGTGCCGTATCCGCCCGACTGCGCCGCAGCAAGGTCGTGGTAGAACGCAACCGGATCACCCGAGAAGGTGGCGCGGAGTCGAGTGGTGAAGTTCACCTGGTAGACGTCGCCCGCCGCGATGTGGTCCCGAATCGTTTCGACGGCACGCTCGTAGGACGCTCGATCGTCGACCCACCGCCAAGTCGTCAGTTCGTACTCGCCCAGGCTGGTATCAGGTCCTGGGTTCAGCACCCGGGATGTGAAGAGTCCGAACCAAACGAGTGGCAAGTCGGTGTGGATGCTGCCGGACCGCCGGGATCGCACGACGAGTTTCGGATCAAACGCCGGCGCCGCCTCGTAGCCGACATACCCGACGGCCCAGAGTCCGGCAGCCGCCGCCTCCTCCACCCGGGTCAGTGCAGGAACCACATCTTCGACCGTGGTCGCGACAATCTCTCCAACTTGGTCCGTGAACACGGCGGAACGACGGCGGTTGGGCCGGAGATCGTCGAGCCGGGCCACAGTCGTCATTGAGCGAGCGTAGCTGGTCCCGCCTTCGCTGACCCGAGGCGCGCCGCACCCGCTGGATTGTCTCAGCGTTCCTCTGCGATGCACCCGAACGCAACCACCACAACTTCCTTCAACTCAGGCGGAATCCACGGAACCTCCGCGAGATCACTTCGCTCGGTGGTATCGAGTTCCGACTGTGCGGCGAGGCAGAGCTCAATCGACTCCTCATCCGCCGCCCTCGCCGCAAGGCCGAGCGGTGTTCCCCACAGCGTCGCCAATATCCATCCCCGGTTCGAGCCCATCAACATAGTCCGCAAGTGCCGCTTCGGCATCGGCCAGCCGGCCGATGATGTCTTCAGCTGCGGTGTGAAGATCGCTTACTTCGCTGCGCGGCTCGAGTTCATCGAGGACGGCGACGAACGTGTACCGCGCCTCGACTCGTTCGCGTGCGTACTCTTTGATCTCCTCGAGATCACCGGTCTCCGACAACTCAGCATCGAGTTCGTCGAGTCGACCGTTCATTTCGGTGACGGCGGACTTCGAGTTCACCCGCGTAGTCGGCGAGGCTCAACCCACCCCCGCACGCCGAGAGTGCCAAGCTCGAGATGAGGGTTGCAGCGATGAGCCGTCTCATCCGTCCACCGTAGTCACGAGGACGAGGAACGGCCGGTCGGCTTCAGGTGGTCATTGCTGATCGACGGGTGGTGTCATGTACCACTCGACGAACTCGGAGCATCTCGCGTCCTGGTCGAAGGTGAGCTGCCAGGAGTTGAAGTAGCTCTTGCCATCGGCATAGCGGGTCTCGCCAACAGCGACGGCGCTGTTGCCCGCAACAACAAAGGGGCGGTACTCGGCCTCCCAGCTCTCAGGCTCGTCTCGGTCGTCCAGCCACTCGGCGACGATCGCCTCGCGACCCTGGATCGGCTCATCCCACGGGTTGTACCTGTAGGTGGCGTCTTCGGTGAAGAGGTCGGCAATTGCGCTTGCGTCGTAGCTCCGCCATGCCTCGATGTAGGCATCGAGCCATCGCTGTACGGCTTCTGGTGTCATAGGCCGAGGCTAGCTGTGATGGCCGACAGAGGCGAACGGTCACGGACAGCGATCGGAGACCGACGGCGCTCCGGTGATCAACGTGAACGCGGCGGCCAGTTCCGGGCACGACCGACTCTCGACGACATCCTCCCTGCCGTCCGCAGAGACGGGCCGCGTAGACTGACCACATCAGAGGAGGTCGACTTCTATGAGTTCGAACAATGCGGGTGCGGCCGGCGGTGGAGCGATCTACGGCTTGGGAATCTTCGGAGCCTTCGTGTACTACTGGCAACAGGCCGACACCTTCTGGGAGTACGTGCTCTCGTTCATCCAGGGACTGTTCTGGCCGGCCTGGATGGTCTACGAGGTGTTCACGGCCCTCGGTAGCTAGCGCCGACTACGTCTCAGCTTGGGCAGCCGAGTCCGCCTCAACGGCGAGGTGCGCCGGCGACTTGCCTCTGCCGTCTACTCGACGAGGTAGACGCGGCCTTCACCCGGAGCGAGGTTCTCGATGCGGTGGAAGAATCCGTTTGACGTCACCGCAGATGGGTCGAGATTCTCGGCGCCGAGTGTTGTGAAGATCGGCTTCAGCGTCGCTTCTCGTGGGCAGCGCGGGAACGCCGAAGTACCCGGAGTCTCGTTCGAGGTCGTAGTTGGCGAGGCACACGTACCGAGGCGCACCTGCCGGCATGGACGACGGATCCTGGGTCCATGCAGCGATGCCGCGCAGCGTCGTGGCGTCGGGCGGCAGCAGCCATCGGGTGGTCGACCCGGCGATGTCCGGCAGCACGGTCTCAGCGAACACGCGCAAGTCGGTGAGGCGTTCGAAGAGGTCCTCGTTGGTCCCCCAGACGAAGTCGTCCGAGAACCGCGCCTTCGACGGGTAGATGTTCGACTCTCCCTCTTCGTGGAACACGAAGAGCTTGGTGTAGCGCTCGTTCTCGACCGGCTCCCAATGTACGTCGCGTATCTCGAACCCGAGCCCGGTGTACGACGGCATGTCCGGCAGGAGGAGCGCAGTGAAGAGGCGCACCTCGTTGCCCGCCCGATAGAAGGCGTCGAAGCGTGGATCGTCTTTGTCGGCCGTCATGACCGTGAATGCCGGAGCGGTGGTCCGGGTCGTGAGGTCGTCGAGGTAGCGACGGAACCGGCGAAGGAACTCGTGGTCCCCGACCACGGTCGACTGGAGGTCGCCGATCGTGGCATCGGCGAGTGAGGCCTCGAGGTGGTCCAGTTCCTCACCGAACTGGAAGACGTCCCGCGCCGGCAGGAACGTCTCGGCCAAGTAGGCGAACCATGGCATCGGAGCCGTCTCTTGGATGTGCGTCTTCACGGCGCCGAGGATGTCGTAGTACGCATCGACCTCGTCGGGAACACCGTCGGGCCGCATCTGCACGTGGGACATGTCGCCACGCATGAAGTCGAAGTTGCCGATGTGCCGTACCGCTGCGTAGTGCCGGCACACGTAGTCCCACACGGCGGGGCGGGGTCGATCGAAATCGATACGCCAGTCGGCATTGTCGTCGAGGCGTTCGTAGAACTTGTACCGGGCAAGGGGCGAGAAGACCCGTGACATGAACTCGGGTTCGGCGAAGACAAAGTCGGGCCACTCCATGCCGTGACCATCGATGACCGTGTGCGCCGGGTCGGGGTCGACTTGTATCCCCCGAAACGGCACCCCCATCGTCGCGGGCACCGGCTGGAGGCCGAACCATATGAGGTACTTGATCAGATCCACGCGACGATCGATTCGGCCGAAGCGATCTCCCGGCGTTCCGAAGAGGATCTCGAGACGAGCGTCCTCCTCGAGGGCGTACAACGTCTCGGTTTCGCTGGGAATCTCGACGTCATCGACGGCGGGACCACGATCGTGGAGCCACGCCAGGATGGCGGTCTCGGCTTCGCCGACGACGCTGTCGGAATGGTCCACGATGCGCCGATCCTGGACCTTCATCCACTCGAACAGGTCGGGAGTTCCCAGCGCCATCTCCGAGAAGCGATCCGTGTGCGGGATCACGTCCATCCCGACGGCCTTGCCCATCACGTGGAGGAGATTCGAGGCAGCTCTCAGCTGCTTCTCGATCGTGTCGAGGTTCGGCGCGTACTCGTAGAGCTCATCGGAGAAGAACTCGTAGTTCAGGTTCCATCCCGCGATCCCGTACAGCGACTTCACGACACCCGGTTCCCAGATTGGCAGGAGTTGGACGGCATCGAAGTCCGCAGGCAGCGTGATTCCGTACTTGACCAATCCGCCGACGTCGCCAACGGTCCTGACGTTGATACCGATGACGTTGGATCTTCGCATCCAGCCAGAATCGGGCTCGTTGCATCGGGGCGATCGAACCTCGGGCGGCAGTGCGCTCAGCGGTCGATCCAGGTCGACGGCAGCCTCGGAGAGGGCGATCGACACCGCATCGCCGAAACGTCCCTCCAGGACTTCGAGGACCTCGGCAAGGGGGATGGAGAGCGCGTCTTGTGGTCTGAGGCCGACGGCAAAGGTTGCCTTGCCTGATTTGTATGCCTCGATGCCGGGGCGAGAAGCGGTCACTTCGCTACGAGTTCGACGTCGTAGTCCCGGGTGATGATCACATCCGCCATCGGCCGGTGTTGCGAGATGGTCTCGTGTTCCTCCACCAGTACCTTCTCGATGAAGGGGTCGAACTCCTCGCGTCCGCGTTTCATCCGATGGTCCATCGTTTCGAGCCGGTTCCTGGCAATGAACACCCGCCGATCGACGTGGTCGCAGAGCGACGTGTACACACCTTCGGCGATCACAACATCGGCTCCGTCGTAGGACAGGGTCTCCTCGACAATCGTGTTGTCGTCGTAGATCACGAGCGGCTTGGTGATCTCGTTTGCACCCTCCTGGGCTGCTTGGAGGTGGGCGTCCAGGAGGTCGAGCTTCACCTCGGTGGGACCCACCCATGCGAAGTTTGCGCGGCGAGCAGCGTCGTTGAACTTCGGCGGCAGCACGTAGTAGTCGTCTTGCTGGAGTACAACGGCGTGAACGCCCCGCTTCTCCAATTCGTCGGCAATGGCCTGCCCCGTTTCGGACTTCCCGCTTCCGGACTCGCCGGCGACGGTAATCGTGAACCTCCGCGGTGTTGCCCGAATGTCGTCGATCAGATGATCGATGATGATGCTTGCGGCACGCCGGTGCTCTTCACCGACGAGGATGATGTCTCCGCGCACGTGACCACCTCTCTCAGTTGTCCTGTGCATTATCGGACATGGCCGTGCGGATGTCACAACTCGTTGCGTCGTGTGTGCCGTGTGCCCAACGGCCGCGCCGCTCGGTCGCGTTCGGAACGGTCGAATGGCTCTTGCACCGTCGCCGCCTATTCGGGAGAATCCGAGGGAACTCTGAGAGCGGTAGATCATGGCTGACGATCAGGTGACGATCGACCCTGAGTTTCGCCCGCCCACGCCCAATGGGGATCAAGGCGGCCGGTTGAAGACCATCGGTGTGGTGGGAATCGTTGTCGCAGCTTTCGCTTTCGGCTGGTTGATGAGATCCCCGGAGCCGGATCGAGCCAGAACCCGATGAGGCCCCAGCCGCAGCGAGCATCACGTCGACCACGGCGGCCGGGGAGACCGAATCGTCCACGACGACTCGGCCATCAACGACAACCACGAGCGAAGCCCCCGAACCGATCGACCTTGGGGTAACGCTGAGCGAGGCGGTGCCCGGCTTGACCGACATCGTCACCATCCAGCGATGGACCGAGACCGGCGTCGACATTATGCGATGGCGTTCTTCGCAAGCTGCCCCTGAAATGGTTGCGTCGTTCCGCAACGGAGCAACCTCGTGGTTCGCGGGACTGGATTCCTCCGCCACCTGGTATGCACTCCAAGGCGAGAACGGCGTGCTGAACGTCCACAGGGTGGATGGAGCAGACGCCGAGCTCCCGTGGTCCCCGAATCTCCAGGCGGTCGGCGTGCGGGTCAACTCCATGGCCTGGCACGACACCCAACCGGGATTGCTCGCATGGCTCACGTGTTCTCGGACGCCCGGCGGCCCGGGGACGCTCTTTCGCCTCGACGTAGCCGACCGTCTCGCTGAACCATCGGCGGTTCGTCTCGTTGACCGGGTGTGTACCAACAACGGGGGGACGTGGCTGGACGGTTGGGGTGATTGGGGCTTCGCGATGGGAGTGGCGGAGGGTGAACAGTTCGAAACGGTCATCCTCGCCGCCGACGGCAGCAAGCATCGAAGCGGGAGGCGATAGCTCCGCCGACATCTGGGTCGTCGCCGGAAGCTCCGCCGGCACCATTCTGACCGAAGAGGGGCCGGACACCCGCCGATCATTCCTCTTGTCACCCGACGGACAGACGAGAGGGCCGGTACCCGGACTCGCGGAAGGTGAATGGCTAGAGGACGCCCGGTGGTCCACCGACGGAACACTCCTTGCTCTCTCTGTGAGCAGTTCCGATTTCGCTACCGCTTCGGTCCGAATCGTCGAGCTGCCGACGGGCTCGGTCCTGGCCGAATTCTCCGAACCTGGTTGGGAGGTAGGCCTCGGTGCATGGTCGTCCGACAGTCGATTCCTCCTCACCAACCGCTGGCGGTGCCTCGACGATTGCGATTGGGGCGAGCCGCAGGAATGGACACTGGGGCTCTTCGACACTGCGACCGACATCAATGCCGTCGTCCCCATTTCCAACGCTCCCGATGGATCCGGGTGGGTAGCCGCTCGGCTCACTCACCCGGCTCCGCCCGCCACGCTGGTTGCCCACTACCCGCTTGACAAAGACGCAACTGCCTTCGGTGAACACATCCACGGCGGCACGGTCATCGGAGCCACCCCCGCCCGTGATCGATTCGGCGCACGCAACGCGGCCTACGCCTTCGACGGTGAGGACGACCGCATCCTCCTCGACATGAGCTCGCACTTGCATGACGACACGGTATCCATAGCCGCCTGGGTCAGGATGGACGGCGACGCCGCCCCGCGACCGATTGGGGAATGGTGGGACATCGTGTCGTACGGAGACCAAGGGCCTGTCCTCGCCATCCAGGGTGAGGGAGCCATACTTGGTGGTCTCCGCACCAACGCCGCCGACTGCGCGTTCATGGGGAACGAAACCGTGTTCGACGGTAGCTGGCACCACGTGGCGATGACGCGAGACGCCAACTGGGTCACCCGGCTGTATCTCGATGGTGTTGTCCAGGCCACGACACCCCACTTCGGCCCGGCTGAAGAGGACACCACGGCCGACACCGTATGCCCGACTCCCCCGACGTTGACCCCCACCTCAGTGTGGATCGGCGGGGATTTGGTCAACTCGGCGCACTTCCACGGCTCCATCGACGACGTGCGCATCTACTCCGGTGTCCTCACCGACGAAGAGATCGCCGCCCTCGCCGCCGACTAGATCCCTCCCCCTCAGCCTCAATCCACGGTTGGTCGGCAGCGACGTGCAGGATTCAGCCCTCCGCCACAAAGGACTCGGTCCGATTCCTCACCCTCAGGGGGAGGTGCCGCCGTCAGGCGGCGGAGGGGGTCAGACGGTTCCATGACCCACGAGGAGCTGCCGCGTCTGAACGGCTCTCACACGGGAGCGCTTTGACCCCCTCCGTCAGCGGCTCCGCCGCTGCCACCTCCCCCTGAGGGTGAGGAATAGGACGGAAACGCGCACGCCGCCACCAACCAACCTCCCTTGGATTCCTCACCCTCAGGGGGAGGTGGCGCCGCCAGGCGGCGGAGGGGGTCAGGCGGTTCCACGACCCACGACAGGGCGCACACGTCGGGAGGTGTCCACCGATCCCGGATTTGACGAGAGGCGCCGTGCGACCGTCTATGCCCGATTGCGTTTCGTGTCGGCGGCCACCCTGAGGTCCCGCCAGTCGGTCACGGCAAGAAGCGCTGCTTGGACGAGCCCCCCGATCGTCCCGTCGCTCAGGGTGAGCATGTCGTCGACCACAGCCGGGGACGGAGTGATCTCCCCGTAGCAGTCGTGCCATGCGAGTTCGAAGAGGTCGAAGAGGTCGAGAGCGACTGGCGCCTGCTGCTCGCCGAAGACCGCAACGAACTGCGGTTCCCGCTCCCGTCGTCGTTCTGCTCGACCCACTGCCATGAAGGCATTGTCGCAGACACTGATGGCCGACGACCTCGGTCTGCGGGCCGGTCTCCTGCAGCGGCTACAGACGGTGAAGCATCCACACGTTGGGTTCGATGTAGACGCCAAGGTCGGCATCCTCGTCGAACACGACCGGCGCAAGCGCACCGTCCACGATGTACTCGCCCGAAGGTGGAGAACGTCAGTCCCGTCCACGTCTCCCAGTCGGTTCTTGATCCGGGGATCTTCATGGACTCGGGTGCGATCGCGAGGACGCTGGCCCCGAGTCGTTCGTGGACCCGCAACCACGGGTCGAAGAAGAGGCCATCCTGCCTTCTCCATGTGACGTAGTCGTCGATCGGTATCAGGGGATACCTCGCCTTGAGCGATGGCCGCACCGGGGCGATCAACGATGCCAAGCCGGCGCCCTGAGCCAGGAGCTTCATCGCATTGACGAGGGCCGGACCGAGCCCGCGACCGCCGAGCGTGACGACGCGGTGGCCTGGAGTGCACAGAGTGCGGTCGGGGGTGTGCCGTCTTGCGCCCCGATGGATCCTCTGACGAGCGCCTCGTCCCACCCGGCCGGCAGATCCTCGAGCGAGCCGTCCCAAGCGAGAGGAATGCTGTTTCCGTTGGCAAGTAACGACCCGGCGTCGTCGATGATGTAGAACTGGAACTCGGGGCACCGCTCGTACATGATCGGGTAGTGCTCGTCGGCAACCGGATCGTGGAACATGAACGTCGGCCACTGGGAGAGGAAGTCCTCCCCCTGTGCCTGGTCCTCGAGATCGGGACGCTCTGCGTGCGTCACCAGCGTCGCTGATTGGTCCCCGAATTCGATCACGCGCATAGAGAACCTCCGACCATCGGCTCAACCCGGCCCGATGCTAGACATCGCCGGCACCCGCAACGCTTCGTCAGCCGCATACGAATCGGTAGCGCACGCTTGGACGGCCCGCCCAGCGCCGGGACGCCGAGTGGCCTCAATAGGTGGGCGCTGAATCGCTGAGAAGCTTCTCCCGCCAGAGTTCGTGGAGGGCATCGAGGTCTCGAGTGATGTCATCGGTGGGGCTATCGGGTTCGTCGAGCAGGGCAACAACCTCGAACACGAACCCGGTCTCCCCTGCGGTGCTCCAGTCGTGTTGAAGCTGCCGGTTGGGATGACTGTCCATCTCCAGCTGCACTCGAATGCGTCTGAGCATTGCCGCCGCGTTGGTACTTGCTCCAACCAGCACACGGCCACTCGGCTTGTGGAGCACCCGATAGACGCCAGCGGGGCGGGGTGTCTCCTTGTACCGATGTACAGCCTCTTTGCGGTCCATGTGAGGATGCTATGCCGTGGAGACCGACAACACGTCCGCGTGCTACTCGTGGACCGGTTCCGGTCGGCGAATCATCGCCTTCCGCGGCCGATGGGCGCCACGATCGGCGCCTGTGGGCGGCCACGCCGAGTCGTAGCGGCGCCTCCCGGCGGTGCCGGCATGAGTACGCTGGAATCCGATTGGAGGATTTCTTTGCGCCAAGTCTTGGTTGTCGCCCTTCTGGCTGGGCTTGCTGCGTCGTGCGGCGGCGGGGAGTTGTCGATGTCCGAATACACCGAGCGCGTCGGCGTCGTCGTGGATCGGGCAAGCCAGCAATACGGGGCACTTGTCGCGAGCCCGCAAGGGGCGGTTCTCATCGCCGAACCCGAACAGATCGAGAGCTTCTCCCCACAGGATCTGCAGACGGCCCTCGAACAGGTGAGACAGATCGAAGCTGAGGTCGAAGAGTCGATTGCCGCCATAGATCCGCCAGACCAAGTCGCTGAGTTCCACCACCTCTTCTTCACGTTCGGCGAGGGTTTCATCTCCGCCCAGGAGGCGCTCGCCGTCAGGGCAGGAACCGCCGCCGATTGGGATGAGCTCTCCGACAGCTCCGAGATGAGCGCCTACCGGGCTGCGCTTGCCAAGGACAGGCAGGATTGCTTCGACTTCCGCTCCCGACTCAACACCATCGCCGAACAGCGAGGAGACCTGTCCGAGACGCCCTGGATTCCCAGTGACCTCAAAGAGGTATTCAGTGTGTTTCTTGGCTGCGATGGGTACCCGGCGCACCCCAACGACGTATACCGGCCGGCACCGGATCCCGCTTCCTAGACACCTCTCCCGTATGAGCGCCGCCGAGTCGGTCGCGGAGCCGCAATGCCGGCTTCTGTCTCCTACCGACTGTGCTCAAGCCGTACCACGTGTGGTGCGGCGGGTAGGCCGGGGAACTCCGGAAGCAGATCTGTGCGCCCGGCAGGGAGCGCGTAGGATTGTGACATGGTTCGAACGCGCAACCGCCTGGTGGACGAGTCGTCGTTCGAGTTTGCCGGACAGCCCGTCCGTCTAACCAGCCGCGAAACAACGCTGCAAGTTGGTTGGCAACCGTTCGCGGTGGCGTGGACCTACCGACGTCCGGGCCACATCTCGCTCGGCAACGCAGGCCACGTCCACCCTATCCGCGACTACGGAGTCGCCACCCGCGTGGTGCCGCTTGTTGCCGCACTGGCCGCCTACATGACGAGAAGGAGACTCAAGTGACGGATTTCGAACTGCCGACGAGCCCGGATGTGACGCCACAACTGACCGCCATCTTCGGCGAAGCTAGACCCGGAACGATCTTCTCGGAGCCAGAGAAGGTCGGCGATAGTCTCGTGTTCACGGCTTCCGCGTGGGAGCGTGCCGGCGGCTTCGGCTTCGGCAGTGGATACGGTTCCGGGGACGGCGACTCCGGCGCCGGGGGTGGCGGTGGAGGAGGAGGCGCCTCACAGGGACGCCCCGTCGCTGTGATCACGGTGTCGCCCGACGGGATTCAAGTCAAACCAGTGCTCGACTTCACAAAGATCGGAGTCACCGTCGTTATGGCTTTCGTAGGCGTCCTGGGGATACGACATCGGTTGCGTGCCCGACTGAGGTAGCCACAGTCCACCGGTCCGACGGCCCTCAGGCGGGCGAGCCGTCGATTCGGAGCCGGAGCGTGGGAAGGCCGGTTTCGCTTTCGACGCCCTCGCTCAGTACTCGGAATCCGTAGGCGTCGTAGAACGTTCGTCCGATGGTGTTGGCCTTGAATACTTCCAGTTCGAGATAGTGGCGACGTGGCCGCGACGTGGTCCAGAAGGGCGCGCCCCGATGCCCTGGTTCTGACGCTCAGGCGTGACGAATATCCCACCGACTTCGTTGCCGACCATCGACACGAACCCTACGACGTGCCCACCGACCTCGAACACCGATGTGTCTGACCCGGGGAGCCACAAATCCGAGAGCCTTCCACGCTCGGCGTCGAAGAAGCCCTCACCCAAGAACGAGTGAGCTTCCACAGACGCGAGATACCAGGCATCGAGCACCTCGCCGAGGTCATCGTCGGTATAGGGACGGATCACTGGCGAGTATCACACACCACACCGGTGAGCGATGTCTAGTCCCACGATGCGCCGGGGTTATGTGTCTCGCTACTCGATCTTGGACGGCGAAGATATCGGTATGGCATCGAAGGCACCGATCTACCGCAAGACCTGCGTTGTCTGTGACCTGCCGGCTCTGACTCTCGACGACTCGGGTGATCCCTACTGCGCGGGACACGCTGAGGTGTTCATTGCCATCGAAGACACGGCGGACGGGATTGACGAGGAGGAAATCTCCATCCTGCTCGTGCATCGCCCGCTGATGGCGGGTCTCGCGTAGCTTCGACTCGCAGGAACCCGAACCGGCATGTCGTAGAGCGACGCCGTCGCCAAGTCACTGACCGGCCGATCGGCCTCGAACGCATGGCTCCTGCCGGCCGATCCGATACCCAGAACCTGAGCGAGAACCCCCGAGAATTGACCCTCGGGGGTTCTCACGATGACGCTGGTCTGACTCGCGCCCTTGCTGGGTCACCTGATGAAGCGCAGCGTGAGCGGGTACCGATAGTCCTCCCCCGCCGACGCTTTCACGGATGCCACGATCACCAACACGAACCAAGTCACGAACACGATCGGTAGGAGAACCAGGCCGACCAGGACGAGGATCAGGAGTGCCGAAGCGATGCCGTAGATCAAGAACGAGATGTTGAAGTTCAGTGCCTCTTTCCCTTGCTCATCGACATACTCGATATCTCGCTTCCACAGCCAGGCGAAGAACGGGCCGAGGAGGGTCGGGATCCCGAGGAACATCGACGAAGGCTGAGAGGTGGGTCATTGCCGCCCATCGCTTCGCCTCGGCGGTGATCTCCAACGCCGGAGCGAGCATTGTGGGTTGTGCGGTTGTCATGTGAAATCGTCTCCTTTCGAGAAGTCTTCGATGCTTCCATCCTGCATCCATCTCGCGTTCAGCGGTATCGGGTATCCCCCTACCGCGACCCTGAGGCGACCCTGACACGACGCGCACCCGTCGATCGAGTCACCAACGACCGAACCTCGCCGAACGTCGTGGATTCGAACCGTGTGATTCACGACCAGCAGTGTGGGCAGAGCCACGGTCCCTGATCGGGAAGGATGACGTGTCTCGCTCGCGGCCTGCCGATCAGGGCGGGCGCTAGTCGCGCGGCGGAATCGGAACGAGCTTCCAGCGCCCGTAGGCAATAAACGCCATGATCGCACCGATGAACACGTTGGTGACCACCGATGCGCTCTCACCACGGTCGATGTGGAACACAACTGCTCCGACCATCACCAACAGGAGCCCGGCCGCAGCGAAGACCGTCAATTGTGGCTGGATACGCGTGATGCTTGGCAAGATCAAGCCGAGGCCACCGAGTATTTCAGCGATGCCGGCGACAACGTGCATGGTGTCGCTCAGGTCGTACATCCACTCCATCGGTCCGGGCAGACCTTCGGGAACGATGAAGTGCATGATCCCGATCGCGACGAAATACACGCCGAACAACCACTGCAGCACCCAAAGAACGGTGTTCTTCCAGCCCATGTCGAATCTCCCTCAAGTCCCGGTGATGGAACCCTACGCGAGGAATCGGCGCTGTGGAGGCCATTGATTCCGGTGGCCAGCCGGCACCTCACAACGAACTTGCGAGCCGAGGCACGGTGCCGCATGAACGGCCGCCGATGAGCGCTACTGCGTTCCGACCCTTGGCCCGTCACGGCCCGCTCCACTACGGCGTGCATGGCCGATTCCTGGCTCACAATCGATCTGACCAGCGCGAACTGCACGCGGCATCGATCGAGGTTGTGATCGGGCCGGTGGGTCTTGAAGTAGGTGTCTCCCATGAGGTGGTCGGTGAGGAACCTGGCACCGATCGTGAGCGTGATCACCTTCCCGGCGAACACCAGTTGTTCCTTTTCGGCCGATGTCAAGAATTCGCCCGCCGATGCCAGGTACCCGTGCGTCAAGTACGTGAACCGCTCCAGGTCCATCTGGACGTCTTCGAGGATCTGCGAGTCCTCCGGGACCGGGCACGTGCTCGTGCGAACCATGTCCCCGAAGTCGTAGAGGACGAGGCCGGGCATCAAGGTGTCGAGATCGATGACGCAGATCCCTTCGCCGGTCGCATTGTCGATCAACACGTTGTTGCTCTTGCAGTCGTTGTGTGTTGCCCGCAACGGCAGCGCTCCGCTGCTGACGAGTGCGGGCAGGCGGTCGAACGTGCCCGCGTTGTCCACCAAGAACGCGATCTCCGGGCCCGCATCGGCGGCTCGGTTCAAAGGGTCCCTTTCGAGGGCATCCAGGAACGCTCGGAACCTCTCGGGACCGTCGTGGAATTTGGGAATCGTCTCGTGCAGCGGAGGATCCGGAAGATCAGCGAGCATCGTCTGGAACTTCCCGAACGCGCGAGCGACCTCGTACGCCTGGTCGTGTGTTGTCAGCACATCGTATGACGTGGCCCCTTCGATGAATTGGAAGGCACGCCAGTAGTCGCCGCTGGGCGTCACGTGATACGTGCTGCCGTCCGTCGTCGGTATCAACGTCATCGCACGTCGCGATCGGTCTGCGATGCCTTGCCGTTCCAGCGACTGCGGTGATGTGGCGAGTTGCCCGATCGACGTTCTCCATCACCGCGGGAACGTCCTTGAAGACCTCGTGGTTGACTCGCTGGAGCACATACCGAACCCGGTTGCCACTCGTCGTCGAGCCGAACGGCGAATGTGTCATTGATATGGCCGCTTCCGTGCGGCGCCCCATCGATGAAGCACCCCGGGAGGTCGAAGCAGGCGGCGATTGCTTGAAGGTCAATCTGATTCACCGGAACCGAGCCCCTTCGAGACGATGGGTGGCCGCGACCGTTGCGGTGAACGCTCCGCGCCGTGTCGTGGTTGCTCCACTGGTTGACAACACCGCCGACACGCTAGCGACCCTGCAGATTCCCCGGTTGCCTCGGGTGGGGCAACGCCCACCGCGAATTGGTGCCGGATCTGGGCGCGTTCCGTCTTGTCGCGGCCCCGTATCGCCCAGTGCCACTTGCCGTCGTGGTGGCCGCCCTGTAGGGTCGCAGATGGGCGCTGGGCGGCGCCGTGGGGCACAGAGGGAAGGCATCGGGAATGGGTCTGGGGCAACTGGCATCGGGCGCTCGTGTCGAAGATCGCGACCTTCCAGACCTTCGCAGGGTCGCAGTTGTGCTCGCCCTCTCCCTTCTTCATCTGAATGTTCTCGACACCGTGTGCCACCAACATCCTTGTCGGGAATTTCGGTGCGATCGAGATCAACCCGCTCATGGCGCCGTTGGTCGGCACAGGGTGGATGGTCCTCTTGAAGGTTGGCCTCCCGGTCGTGGTGATCGCCCTTGCCTCGCGGGTCAGGTCGCGGCGCTCGGTGACCCTGCTCTCGATTGTCGTCGCCGTCTACGTGGGTGTCGTAACGCTCGGACTTGGGCAACTCGTGTACCTCCACGTGTAGGCCCGCCAGCGGGCCGAACAACCGAGACGCCGGCACATCCGGCGTGGCGGCTCGTCGAAGCTGGCCTCCGCCGCCGATTCGTCCGCATCTTGGACGGCGAGTGCGGGTATCGCCGCCCGCCGAACTGCATTGCCGACCTGGGGGAATGCCTCAATGGCGATCGTACCTTGGCCGATTCTGACGTTCATGGAACGGCCCGTCATCAAGCGTTTTCAGGCACTGCCGCCTGCTCAGGCTGTACTCGTCGTCGTCATCTTGTTTTGCTCGTCGCCGCCATCGACACGGCCACCGGCTCGGAGCTCTCCATCTCGTTGTTCTACCTCCTTCCGGTGGCTCTGGTCTCATTCCGATGGAGGGGTGCAGCAGGACAGGTGGCGGCAGCGATCGCCGCGCCTGGCCTGGTTGGCGATCGATCTGGGGTCGGGAACCACCTACAGCAACCCGCTGATTCCGTTCTGGAACGCCACCGTGCGCTTCGGCTTCTTCAGCCTGTTCTCGTTCGTGTTGGATCGCCTGCAGGGTGCCGCTCGAGCGCCAGACAACTCTGGCCCTCACGGACTCCTCGACCGGCCTCCCGAACCGGCGTGCCTTCGAGGAGCTGGCTCGTCGCGAGCTTGCCCGGGCCAATCGACCGAGATTCGCCCTTCGCTTTGGCCCTGATCGACATCGACGACTTCAAACTCATCAACGACCGGCTGGGCCACGCAGGGGGAGACCTCGTCCTACGCCGATTCGCCGCGGCTACCGGTCGGATCCTTCGTTCCGGCGACGTTGCAGCCCGGGTGGGGGGCGACGAGTTCGCGGTGATCCTCCCGGATGTGGACGCTCGGTCGGCTGAAGACCGTCCTCGAGCGATTCCGGACAGGTCTCCTCCACGAGCCGAACGGACCGATCGGCTGTTCAATCGGTATTGCCGTCGTTGCCGGCGGAGAGCTGGCCGACGCTCTCCGAAGTGCCGACCAGGCTCTCTACGCTGCAAAGGCCTCAGGAAAGGGAGCAATCGAGCTCGTCGAGGTATCAGCAAGAGAGCGGTAGCCCCGCAGTCTCTAGGGCTGACCAACCGGCAAAACCGGACGTGTGAGCGACCCTTCAAGCCTCCAGCCGGTTGGGGACTTGTGACGTATCCCGGTGTCCTGTGCCTCCCTCGGCAGGGAACACGGATCGCGTTCTCGGCGGTGAGACCGGCGATGTCGTCGTGGAGAGTCTCACGGCCATCGAACTCGGCGACCGACACTCCGACCGCTTCGATCCACACCCCGACGGCCTGATCGCACGCGAGGAGGTCTTTGACGATTCCGCCGCCCTCGTCGACTGATGAACGAGTCGCCGGCATACGCTTGGGCGAGAGGATCCGGCGATCAGCACCAGTTGCATGCCTGCTCGGCAAGGTCGCTCACCGCAGACCGGAGGCGTTCGCCTAGCGTCTGATGGCTCCGCAGATGGTGCAGATGTGCTTGCCTAGACCGGACGTGGCAGCGACCCGGTGGTCCCACGTGTGCTGGTGGTCTTGGCCTCGTAGTCGGGTGTCGATCGGCACGCGATCTAGGCCGAATGTGTCGTACTTCCTGGCAAGGTCCAGCGCCCGGATCCACGCCCTGTTGGTCCTCGTCCTGGTCTCTCCGGGAGCGACATTCTCGGGCTCTGGCGATCTGCCCTTCCGTCGCCGGTCGGAGGACGGTGCCTCGGTTGCCGGCTGCCGATCGTCCGCAGTGGCATCAATCGATCCGGAATCACCAGGCGGGGCACTCGCCCCGGCGTCGACGCCGACGGGCTCAGCGGTGGACCTGCGACGACGTCGCAACCGAATCCGCGGTCGATCCTCCGGCGATTCCTGCTCCGCCCGCGCCTGAACGCTCGGCTCTTCCTCAGAGGAATCGACCTCCCGAGCAGGTCTCGGCTCGGCCTTGTCCGATCTCTTTCTCGGTTTGCGACGTTTGCGGTCGCCCGTGTCTTCATCGTCGGGGACGGCGATCAGGCTGTCGCCAAAAGCGGTCGGATCATCTGGCGTGAAGAACAACCGGTCACCTTCTGCGGTGAACTCAAATGCGGTCGTATTGAAGCGCCGGATACCGACAGCCGCGACAGGCCAACTGCCCAACTGCTCGCCGTCGGCGTGCATGCTGACTTCGAGACTCCCGAGGCTGAGCTCCACGCTGAGCGCGTCGGGATCATCAGGGCTCCGGAGTGATCCCGAGAACACCACAGAGGAGCCACCGGTTGGCTCTTCGTTGGAGCGGAGGCTCTTGTCCTCCAGAGCGCCAAGACATGACTCCTTCCCCAGAAGTTGTAGGTAGACATCGTCGGCACGAATGCGCCCCGACTCAAGCCACTCCATTGCCGCTCTCGCCGGTGAGGAACGATCGCTTCGGTCGGGCCGGTAGCCCGAAGACCCTTCACCATCCGCTCACAATGTCCGATCCAAGGCTCCTGGCCTACAGATTCTTGAGGTACTCGATCGTTGCGCGATCCCGACCGAACCCGAGCCGGTCGTTGACAGCGAGCATGGCGGCGTTCGACTCGGCGTTCTGTGTCCGGATCGACGTGAACCCGGCCTGCGCGGCCCAGATCGCGGCCCGCGACTTGAGTGCAAGGGCGATCCCACGACCCCGATAGTCAGAGCGAACCCCCGTGAGGTTCTGTTCGATCGCGTTGGGCACATCGTCGACAAGCTGTGGCTCCGTCAGTCCGACGAGTTCGTCGCCGTCGAGGGCAACGAGGAACCCGTCGCCAACGAACCGACGGCCGAGGCTCAAGGTTTCGAAGTCCTCGAATGGCGTTTCCTGGATGGGGAAGGGAGCAGGAACATCCTTCTCGACATCGACGAAGAGCCGATGGAGATCACGCTTCCAGTCGGTGCGCTCGGCTGCGAGAGCGGAGGCGGAGAGGATCCGAATGCCACTCGAGGCGATTCGATCAACCGCGTCGTGGAATTCGCCGAGATCACACCGCGAGAGGTCCAGCGTCGATTCCCATCTTCGTTCCACCACTTCATATCCCGCTCGATCGAGGAACCGCATCGATCGCGGCCACGTCTCCTCAGTCCAACTGAAGGTCCGCTCGCCTCCCCGCTCCGATGCGGTGCCTTCGGCGCGTTCGATCAGCGCACGCCCGAAGCCTCGTCCCTGGTGATCGGGATGAACTGCCACGTAGAGCATCATGGTGGTGAGTGGGACCCACGGGGATTGCCCGACATAGACCGATCCGACGATCTGGCCATCGACCGAAACCAACCAGCGGACACACAACCGGCCGGCGTTGCGCTGAGCGTCATGCCAATCGTCGAGGGCGCCGACCGACTCGTAGTCGTCGGGTCGGATAGCGCGGGCAATCTCGACGACACGTTCAACATCGAAGTCGTCGTACTCCGCCATCCGATACTCGATCGTCATAACTCCCCAAAACAGAGTGAAACCCGGAGACACTTCGGCAAGCAACCTCGCCGCCGTGGGAGGACCAACCCACGGGTCTCCGGGTATCGGTGGTCCGAGTTGGAGTCGCTACCTACCTCTCACGAGGAACAGCCACTCCTTTCATACGGTGCGGCCGTTAGCGCTCGGCCACCTCCAGGGTCCTATACAAACATTCACTCAACGTGGACCACCTCCCTTCTCTGGTCCACCGATTCTGCCACAACATCCACGATCCGGGTGACCACTTGTCTGGACATGACCAACTGCGGCATCTTCGGCGACAGATCGGTGACGTCCGTCGCCAGTACAGAAGCGAACCACGCGTCCGGGTCTCACCGTCGACGTTGCGTGCAGGTACGATCAGGCCGTGAAACACATCGCGGCCGCTGTCATCATCTGCCTACTCGTCACCGCCTGCGGCGATGGGAGCCTCGGCCTTGCTGAGTACAACGAACAAGGCACCGCTCTTGCAGCGGTGATGGAAGGCCGCATCGCCGCACTGGACGCCGCGTGGAATCCGGAGACGGCGACCGTGGACGATGTGAGGATGTACTGGGATCAGCGGATCGAAGCATACGAAACGGGCCTTGAAGGCTTCCGAGATCTCAAGCCATCCGGGGAAGTCGCCGAACTGCATCGGACCGGCATGGAGCTGTTCACCAGACTCGTTGAAGCAGAGTCAGCCGTAGCGGATCGTGTCGCTTCGTTCGAAACAGTGACAGGACCCGAGGAGTGGTGGGCCACGGCCGAGGGTGCGGCCGTTCGTGCCGCCGAAGAGGACATCTACTCGATCTGCCTTGTCTTTCAAGCGACGTATGACGCGACCGTGAAGCGCATCGTCGTGTCAGATGTGCCCTGGATTCCTTCGGAGATGAAGGAGGTCGTTCAGGTCGACATCGGCTGCGAAACCGTTCGGAGGGACACCTGACCAACACAAGGCCACCTCCGCCATGTCTTGATTGGGCGAAGCTCCTGCTGCAGTCTGTGGCGACCGTGGATTCTGACTTTCAGAGGAGGCGGCGGTGGCCGACGCAGGTGTGATCGTGCGAACTCTCAGCGCAAGTGACGGGCACACCGCCGTGGCGGTAATCAACACCGCAGCTGAGTGGTATGCGGAGTTCCTGACACCTGCGGAGGTCCACGAACCGGAGATGACCCCCGGAGGTTGGGTAGAAGAGGCCCAGCGGATGACGTGGTACGGAGCCTTCGATGGCGTTGACCTCGCGGGTGTGATAGGCCTCGAGTACGCGGGCGACGCCGCTCTGCTCCGCCATGCCTACGTGCTGCCGGACCGTCAACGGCAAGGTATCGCAGCAATTCTCGTCAACCATCTCGAAAGAGAGGTCACCGGCGTCGACAAGATCATCGTCGGCACCTACGCCGCCAACTACAAGGCGCGAGCAGCTTTCGAGAAGGCCGGCTATCAACCGTCACCGGATTCTGAAGCAGTACTCCGCCGCTACTACGACATCTCTGAAGACCGGCTCCAATCATCGGTGACCTACGAGAAGGACCTCGATCGGGGGCTCCGGGTCCGTCAGTAGTGGACGCACCGCTGGGGTGGACACATCCCCACCAAGTCGTGGACCCCAGGGTGCGCCTGCCCACAACTATCGACGCCCTTGCGACTCACCTGAAACGATGAACCCGCCGACCGCGCGATTGACGTTGCCGGACGCGTAAGCTCGTCGCATGACCGACTGGCCGTTCGCCTCACCGATCAAACCCATGAAGGCCCGGGTGCGTGCCACCCCGCCGCACGGCGAAGGCTGGGTGTATGAACCCAAATGGGACGGCTTCCGGACCGTGGCATGGGGCGGCACCGACCCCAAGCTGGAGAGCCGCAACGGCAAGCCACTCCTGAGGTACTTCCCGGAACTACGCCCCGCTCTCGAGCAGCTTCCAGCGGGAACAGTGGTTGACGGCGAGGTTGTCGTGGTCGTCGACGACGCCACCCAGTTCGACCAACTCCAGAGCCGGATCCATCCTGCGGCCTCTCGAATCGAGCTGCTGTCTGGAGAGATTCCGGCCGAACTGGTGGCCTTTGACCTACTGGCGGTCGGCGGAGAGGACCTGCGCAGCGCCCCGTGGTCCGATCGCCGTGCACGACTTGAAAGCCTCTTCGCGGACCTCGAGTTTCCGTGGCACCTGACTCCGGTGACGAGCGACTTCGCCGAGGCAGAGCGGTGGTTCTCGGAGTACGAGGGTGCCGGCTGTGACGGGATCATCTGCAAGCTCGACGACGAAGCCTACGTCGAGGACAAGCGTGTCTGGATCAAGTGGAAACACCGGCGCGATTGTGACTGTGTGGTCGGCGGATACCGGGTCCACAAGGACGGCGACAAGATCGGCTCGGTCCTCCTTGGCCTGTTCGACGATGACGGCAACTTCCACTTCATGGGTCACTGCTCCGGATTCACCAACCACGACCGGGTTGAGCTCTTGCGCCAGTTTGAGCAGATCCGCTCGGATGAGAGCTTCGGCGGCGACGATGCGGTCAGGGTTCCCGGAGCCCAGAGCCGCTGGTCGACCGGAAAGGAAGCCGACTGGATCCCGGTCACGCCAGGAGTCGTCGTCCAGATCAGCTACGACCAACTCGAGAGTGGCCGCTTCCGTCACGCCACCCGCTTCGAACGCTGGCGCCCCGACAAGCCGGCAGATGAGTGCACCCTGGATCAGCTCGAGCGTCCGGAAGGTGTCGGCTTCGGCGAGGTCGTTGCCTAGGGTTCCGGGTCGTCGTCCCAATTCTCGGCACGCCTCTTCGAGGGCTGCACACGAGGTGGTTCACCGGGCATCTTCGGATAGTGCGGAGGCCACGGAGCGTCGCCGATACCCCGCTCTTCGTCGGCGGCAACGAGGGCCACGGCTCCGTCGAGTGAGCAGGCGGCCTCGTCGATACCGTCGGTGAGGTCTCCAACGCGGGCCCAGCGTTCCTTGAAGCTCATGATGTCCATCGCCCGGTGATCGATAGTCGCGAGTTCGTCCCACCGGAACGGTGTTGAGACCCAGCCGGTGTGCCGGACCGAGTAGGCGCTGGCGATTGTCTTGTCCCAGGCGTTCTGATTGAAGTCCAGGAACACGCCGTCACGCTCCTCCTTCCACCATGCCGTCGTTGCCAGCTCGTGGCGCCGCTCCACCTCGCGCGAAATGGCAAGGCCGGCGCGCCGCACCTGGAAGTAGTCCCACGAGCGTTCGAGCCTGACGTAGATGTGAATCCCCCGGTTGCCCGAGGTCTTCGGCCAGCCGATCAGCCCCAATTCGTCGAGGACTTCCTTCACCGTGCCGGCGACGGCGCGAGCCGCCTCGAAGTCGTAGCCGCCTGTTGGGTCGAGATCGATTCGCAGCTCGTCGGGATGTTCGAGATCGTCGGCTCGAGCGTTCCAAGGGTTGAGGTCGATGCAGTTCATCTGCGTCATCCAGATGACGTCACCTTCATCCTGCGGAGCGAACATGCGACCCGGCCGGGCCGACGGGAAACGAACGTCAACCAAGTTGGGAGCGTTCTTCGGGCGCTTCACGAACAATGGTGGTTCTGTGACGCCGCGGTTCCAGCGCTTGAGGAGCGATGGCCGGTTGTAGACACCCCGTAGCGCACCGGTCGCACACATGAGGTAGTGCTCGACGACGTCGAGCTTGGTCCAGCCCTGTTCGGGGAACATGACCTTGTCGGCGCTGGAAATGCGTATCTCCCGACCACCTGCTTCCACGAACACCTCGCTAGCGCCCATGGTCGGACAGCTCTCTTGCTGGGCGGCTTCTGGACGGTCGAGCAGACACGCCATGAGGTCGCGGGGACACCACACGATGGTTCATATTGCGAGCGTAGCGCTCGGCCCTGGACTGAGCCGCCGGGTCGTCCGCACCGAAGAACGGTCGGAGCGAAGCCTGTAGGCCACGGTCTTCCCAGCTCGTCAAATGGGGTGCCGACTCCACGGTCTCGTAGAGCGGGCACCCCCTTTGTGCAGTCTGGATTGTCGTGTTGGGCGTGGGTTAGCGACGAGGTGCCCTACGGCGCGCTGTGCGGCGTCCGGTGCGACGCGCGGTGCGGCGTACAACTCTGCGTGGTCTCGGCATGGTGTGAGTTCCTCTTCTCTTGGGGGTTGGTGCTGGTCCTGTGTCCTAGAAGGCGTTTGCGAGCGCCTCGTATCCCTCGGCCTCCGCTTCAGCCACGAGACCGACGGCGACGAGGTCGATTGGATCGATGAAACCGTCGTTGATTCGAATGCCGCCAGCACTGGCCACGGCGTCGCGCAGACCCACGGCCCAGTGGTGTTCGACGAGGATCAACGCTGCAGCGGAGTCATTCGGGATCTCCTCGATGACGTCCCATGCGTCCTCATCGGTGAACACCTCGAGGCCTTCGGCCCCGGCCACGGCACCGGCCACGGCACCGATCTCCATACCTTCCTCACCCTCGATACCGAGTCCAACGAGTGCGCCGACAACACTGCCGACCTCGATGGCCTCTTCCATGGTGAGATTGCTGAGGTGCGCGACCTCGACGTCGCCTTCGGCATCCTTGTGGACCGCCAGGGCATCGATCACACGGATCGTGCCGCTCTCTTTGAGCTTCTCGAGTTCGTCGATGATCTGCCCGTGGAAGTCGGGATGATCGAAACCGAGGACGAAGAGCTGAACCGGACCTATCGCCATGATGTCTCCTATTCGGCAGCGTTGCGGAGAACATGGAAGTTCACCGCCTTCCTCGAGACTACTCCGAGCCCAGTGATTGGGGAGCTGCCGACACGCCTCGGGAATGGTGGTCCTCCCACCGGCTTCGCCTAGCGCCGCAACGCCCTCTAGAGCATGACGCGGCATTCGCGGCACGCCCAGGGTTGTGCCCGTCTCGGCGCACGCAAGGGGTTCTCCACTCAGGTCGGCGATGCTCGGCAGTTGGACGAGCCCGACAACGCATACGATGCCGTTCTGCTGCTCGGACCGCTGTACTAACTGACACGTCGAGAAGACCGCTTGCGGGCATGGAGAGAGGCGAGACGCGTGACAAAGGACGGCGGGCTCGTCTTCGCAGCAAAGACTTCTCGGTTCGCCGAACTGAGCAGTGGGCGGGCGGAAGACCTTGCGTTCGATCCTGCGTGGTCCACCATGATGCGCAGCACCCTCCAAGACGGGCAGCACCGTAACCCCGAGAACAGGTCCTACTTCACGGCGTCGTTCTACCACCATCCGGACGAACTGGAATCGGAGGCGACCGAGACGGGCTGGCACGTTCGGGCGCTCCTGATTATCGAGGGCTTCGCCGAACTGGGCCCGCAGACTGAGTCTCAGTGGAGCGACCCTGCAAAACGAGAGGCCATCCTCGAAATCGCCCGCCTCAGCGAAAGCGAACCGTCACTGCGAGGGCTCGGACCGCACCTCTTGCTCATAGCTGAGGCCTAGGCACCGCTTGGATGTTGGTGCCGATCCGAATGGTGATTCCTGCAGGATCGGTGGCGGTGAATTCGCGTATGCCCCACGGACGATCCTCGATGTTGGAATAGCCACCATGCTTCGACCATGAACGTGCATGGGGCAGCCGTAGTGGTCACCGAGGGTCGCGTTCGCCGGTCACGATGGTGAGCGCGTCTCGGACTTCCTGCGGCGGCGGGCTGGATAGGCGCCCATGATTGCGGCGCCGGCGAACGCGGCGATCGGGATGATCCAGTTGACCGTTGCGTCTGCCGCTGCGAGACCGAAGTATGAGACGGCGGCTGCGGCGCCGGCAACCAGGAGGACACCCACAGCAACGTACCGAGTTCGCGTCGGCGCAGGCGTCTGACGCACCCTCCACTCGAAGCGGGCGAACATGGCAACCAACGCGACGGTGACGGTGATCAGGACGAGAATCCAGATCGGCCGCGTGAGCCACCACTTCGTTGTCCCTGGTTCGATCTTGAACGCGACACCATCGAACGCAAAGAGGAAGACCGAGGCGACAAGGGTCATTGCGGTCAGATGCCACAGGTAGATCGTCATCATGACACCCGACACGGCCACCACCCAGTGCCACACCCTTTTCCCTTGCACCAGACGTGCGATCGGGTCGTTCATGAGCCAGATCACGCCGGCTTGAACGATTCCGAGAAGGGCAATGGCAAACGTTGGGGGTGTCATGTTGGTGAGTTCGGAGCCGGGGATCCCGACCATCGCAACCGGATACCAGCCGATCCAGGTGATCGCGATCAAGACCGCCAGGGATACGGCGGCGATCGCACCGCCGGTCGATGCCGAGAACGGACGGCCCGTGATCTCCCGGGACGCCCACCAATATCCGAGCTGGTGTACACCTGCCCAGACAAAGAGGAAGTTGGTCCAGCCGATGCCCGGCACGCCGACAGCGAAGCGCAGGACGTCAACGATGACGGCGACGCCGAGCAACACGACCACGGAGGTCAACCCCGCCGACTTCCACCATCGATACGTGATCGGCGCCAAGGCAGTGATCGACACGTACACCGCGACGAACCAGAGCGGCACCGTCGCAGACATCGCACCGGCTCGCACTACATCACTTGGAAGGAACGGGCCAAGGAGAACGATCAAGAGGGTCCACACGATGAGGAGCGGAATGACGGGGGTGAACAGCCGGCGCACCCGTTGTGTGACCCACTCGCCGTAGTCGATACCCTCGCGTTCCCTCGCGTGAAGAGCACGCCCGTTCGCGTACCCGCCCACGAGGAAGAAGATCGGCATCACTTGAACAACCCAGGTCACCCATCCGGCGTACGGGATCCACTCCAGCGAATTCATCAGCCGGATCTCGCCATCGGGGAGAAGCCAGATCGAAGCCGCGAACCAATGACCGAACACCACCACCAGGATCGAAACCACACGCACGAAATCGACCACCCGATTGCGCGTCGGCGGTGTCTCGTCGGCGATTCGTCTCGTATTCGCCAGGTACTTCACTTCTGGGCCCCTCAACACACGCTACGTACGTTGTCGGCCACCTCCGAACCTATCTGAATCTCCGCTCCGGTCGTCGGCTCGCCAACACTCCAGGCCGGCGGACTGGAGTACCTCGTCGAATCGGTGGAAACGCTGACACCCGCGGCGGGGTCGACCCATGGCCTTCGACCGGGGATGTGCTGCTGAATCGGAAGTGGACCGTTGGCCGCCAATCAGTGAGAATGTGACCCTCGGAGCGAGGGACGGCCACGTATGGCTCATCAGACGGTGAGAGCGGGATACGAGCAGCTCGTTGATCGCCTGAATCGCTTCCCGCAGGGCGCGCCGCCCTCCGACGTCCTCTACGCGATCTTGAAGATGCTGTTCACCGAACGTGAGGCCGGGCTCGTGGCGCTCCTCCCGATTCGGCCGTTCACGGCCAAACGGGCAGCTCGCGTCTGGAAGACGACGCCGGCCGCGGCCACGGCGATTCTCGAGGAACTGGCGGGGCGCGCCATCTTGCTCGACATGGAATCCGCCGACGGCACGCGCACGTTCGTGCTGCCGCCGCCAATGGCCGGGTTCTTCGAATTCTCCCTCATGCGGGTGCGTGGCGATCTCGACCAGAAGGTGCTCTCCGAGCTGTTCTACCAGTACCTCAACGTGGAGGAAGACTTCATCAAGGCGCTGTTCGCCGAGGGCCAGACGCAGCTCGGCAGAGTGTTCGCGCACGAGACGGTCCTGCCGCTCGACAACGGAATCCAAGTCCTGGACCACGAGCGAGCGAGCGAGGTCGTCCGTAGCGCTTCACACCGTGGCGTTGGCATCTGCTACTGCCGGCACAAGATGGACCACAACGATCGCGGTTGCGACGCGCCGCGCCAGATCTGCATGACGTTCAACAACACGGCTGCGTCGTTGGTCAAACACGGCTTTGCCCGCGAAGTTGACGTCGAGGAGGGACTCGACCTCCTTGCCGAGGCTCAGGAAGGGAACCTGGTCCAATTCGGTGAGAACGTCCAACGGAATCCGAATTTCATCTGCAACTGTTGCGGCTGCTGTTGCGAGGCCATGATCGCGGCGCGTCAATTCGGCGTCCTGAATCCGATCCATACCTCCAACTACCTCCCCGAGATCGACGTTGACCAGTGCAACGGTTGCGCGAAGTGCGTCAACGTCTGCCCGGTGGAAGCGATGAGTCTGACGTCGGCCAACGACCCGCGCCGCCCGAAAAAGAAGCAGGCCAAGCTCGACGAGCGCCTCTGCCTCGGTTGCGGCGTCTGTGTGCGAACGTGCGAACGGGACGGCATCCGCCTCGTCGCCCGCCCCGAGCGGGTGATCACCCCGGTCGACTCGACCCGCCGGGCTGTGATGATGGCCATCGAACGCGGCAAGCTGCAGAACCTGATCTTCGACAACCAAGCCCTGGCCAGCCACCGCGCAATGGCGGCAATCCTCGGTGTCATCCTGAAGGCGCCCCCGGTCAAGCAGACGCTCGCGAGCCGCCAGATGAAGTCGATCTACGTCGATCGACTCCTCACCGACCAACACTGAGTACGAACCGAGAGGATTGCTCGAGCAAGTCACCCTCGTCGAATGTCCGGTGAGACAGCTCCACCGGCACTCCGATGTCGACAGTTTCCTCGTCTCGACGGCAAAAGGGAATCTCTCCCCTAACCGCAGACGGTCAACCCGTGGATGATTGTGGTGCCGGAACCCAACGCTGAGAGGGGAGGCCATGGGCAGGCTGCTTGTTTTGGTCGTTCTGCTCGTCGTGGTCTTCGCCGGATCGGCTACCGCGCCTCATTCCGCGGATGCGGTGGTACCGGGAGCGGTCGGCAAGATCGTGTTCTGGTCGGATAGGGATACCGCCCAGGGTGAGCTGTACACCCGGGACTTCGCGGGCGGCACCTGGCATCGATTGACTTGGAACGCGGCGTACGAACGCGAGTCGGCGTGGTCACCAGACGGGAGCCGCATCGCGTACTCGTCGGACATCTGGGGACCGAGTGCCATCTGGGTCATGAACGCCGACGGAGGCGCCAAGCACAACATCACACCCGACGCCTTCCTCAACACCGAGCCGACCTGGTCACCCGACGGTTCGAGGATCGCCTACACCTCCGACCACACGGCGAGCCTTGCCTGGGACATCTGGGTCATGAACGCCGACGGCTCGGGGAAGACGAACTTGACGCCGTCGACACCGGGGAGTCAGGATTGGTATCCGGCGTGGTCGCCGGATGGCTCGAAGATCGCATTCACTTCAAATCGGGCCGGAGCTCCCGACGTCTATGTGATGAATTCCGACGGATCCAACGTTACAAACCTGACGAACAACACAACCTGGTGGGACCGCGACCCCACATGGTCTCCAGACGGCACCCAGATCGCCTTCATGTCGAGGCCGAGCGGATTCTACGAAGAGCTCTATGTGATGAACGCCGACGGCTCGAACCAGCACGCTCTGACGGACCTATCTGCGCCGATCCCAACGCCGACATCGAAACTCGCGCCGGCGTGGTCGCCCGACGGTCAGCACATATCGTTCACGGGTTTCACCGGCGGCTTCGCGGACCTTTGGATGATCGATCCTGACGGGTCGGATCTTCAGAAACTCACCGAAGATCCCGGGGGTGAGTGGTGGGGTGAGTGGGAGTCGGTCAATCGCCTTCCATCAGCGCTCGATGACGGTCCGTTTGGAGTCCGTCCTGGAGCGACACTCGCCGGGTCGACGGTACTTGCAAACGACACCGACCCGGACGGCGAGACCCTCATTGCCACCTTGGAGGTACCCCCGAGCCCACGCGTCGAGTTTCAGTCTTTCCAACGACGGCACGTTCACGTATGTACACGACGGCTCGGCAACAGCCAGCGATTCGTTCACATATCGGGCGAAGGATGCCGCGCTCAGGGGTCTCGAACATAGCGAGGGCCACGATCACGATCGGTGCGATCGACAGCGTCGGCCTGGTCGATCCTTCCACCGGGTTGTGGTATCTGCAGGTCTTCTCGATGGGGTCGTCGTTCTACTACGGGAATCCCGGGGACGTGCCATTCGTCGGGGATTGGAACTGCAACGGCTTCGATACCCCGGGGCTGTATCGGCAGTCGGACGGATTCGCCTATCTGCGTGACAGCAACACACAGGGATCGGCGGATCTGACTTTCTTCTTCGGGAATCCATCTGATGTGCCGTTGGCCGGGGATTTCAACGGCGACGGGTGCGACACCCTGTCGATCTATCGACCGTCCGAAGCCAGGTTCTACATCATCAACCAACTAGGTCAGAATGGTGGCGGTCTGGGCGCGGCGGAGTACTCGTTCTTGTTTGGTGATGCCGGGGACAAGCCGGTTGTTGGTGACTGGGACGGCGACGGCATCGACGAGATCGGTCTGCATCGCGAGTCATCCGGCTTCTTCTACTACCGAAACACCTTGTCGACGGGAGTAGCGGATGGGCAGTTCTTCTTCGGGGATCCGGGTGACCGGTTCGTCGCTGGAGATTGGGGCGTGATCGATGGGAGGGATACGCCCGGGTTGTTCCGCCCATCGAACCGGGTGTTCTACTTCCGCCACACCCTGACACAGGGCAACGCCGACTCCCAGTTCACGTGGACCGGATCCGCAACCGGATGGCTTCCCGTTGCCGGAGATTTCGGCCCCTGAGCATCCCGCACGGGTTGCGCCACGGGTTCCGCGCCCGGGGAGGATTCCGCGGAGCAGAGCGGGCGTCGGAGGGGGTGAGACCGACGCAATCCCGCCTTCGCTCCCTAGTGCTCGGTTGATCTGCTCCGACCGTCCGGTGCCATCGACCACGACTCGGATCCCCGACCGCCGGGGGCCCGGCGTCGATCGGTACCGTTACTCGCCGGTGTATCCGGCTACGGGGAGCCAAGCCGCATCGGTTGTGATGGGGATGTACTCGTTGTCGGCGTTGCCTTGGGTATTGCTGTACCGGAAGTACATCGTCGTGTCCGACGGCCGGAACAGGGCAGGGGTGAACGTCCCGTCTCCGGTCCAGTCACCTGCAATCAGTTGGTCTCCGGGGTCGCCGAAGATGAACTGGTTGTCCGCATTCCCTTGGGTGTGGCTGTTGCGGAAATAGACCAGGCCGGTCGATTCGCGATGCAACCCGACCGTCTCAACTCCATTGCCGTTGAAGTCGCCGACGAACGGCTTGTCACCAGGATCTCCGAACACGTAGAAGAAGTCCGCAGCACCCAACCCGGCGTCACCTGACCCGAGTTCGTTGATGATGTAGAACGTCTGGTTCGACGGCCGATAGATCGACACCGTATCGAATCCGTCACCGTCGAAGTCACCGGCAATCGGTACGTCACCGGGGTTCCCGAAGAAGAACTTGATATCTGCAACACCCACCGAATTCGTGTTGCGCAGATACACGTACCCGTCTGCTTGGCGATACAACCCCGGCGTCTCAACCCCATCACCGTTCCAGTCACCCATGAACGGGTAGTCGCCGGGATTCCCGTAGAAGAACGACGTATCCAGTACCCCGGCATCGTCGTACAGATACCACTTCCCCTGCGACGGATCCACCAGACCCGTCGTGTGGTTCGGTGACGCCGGCAGGTAGACCGGCTGCCAGTCGAAGTGCGAGACAGACTGGAGATAGGTCCCGGCCGTCCAGTTTGGGAGCACCGATGCCGTCCCTCCCGACGGAGTGACGACGTACGGATCCACTCCGCGTCGGAAGAGGATCAGCGAACCGGTCGGGGACCACTCGGGGCTGGATCCGACGTCGGCGACCTGTGTCTGCCCCGTCCCGTCGGCGTTCATGATCCAGATCCCACCACCTCCGCCGGAGGCGATGCCGGTGAAGGCGATCTTGGTGCCGTCTGGAGACCACGCGGGCTCAACGGCGGCATCGAAGCCGGCGCCTGCGGAGGTCAGCGTTGCGGGATTGGTGCCGTCAGCATCGATGAGAACGATCTGTTTCGTAGTGCTCGGCGGAAGCTCTCGGACAACAGCGATTGTGCTGCCGTCGGGAGACCACGCCGGATCCGACACATTTGAGGACAGGATCTGTGTCATCCCGGCCCCATCGTTTCGAATCTTGTAGAGAACTCCCTGGCTCCCGGGGTTCATCACGAACGCCAGCCACGACCCGTACCAGGTCGGGCGCCCGTAGCTGTCGTAGCTGCTCACGACCTCTCTATACCCGGTTCCGTCTTCGTCTCGGAGGGCGATGCCGCTAGGGCCAGCGAAGAGCGGGTTGGCGAAGTTGAAGGCGATCTGCTTGCCGGTGCGAGACCAGGCGGGATCGAATTCAAACCGTCCACCTGCTGGTGCTCCGGTCACGATTGTTCCGTCGGGGTCCATGATGGAGAGGTTGAAAGATGACGCGGAGGCCGACGCTCCGAAGACGATCTGGCCACTCGATGGGTCACCACCGGGCGAGGGGGCCGCCTGCGCCGGTTCGGCGATACCGACGGTGACCGCCACGGTCAGCGTCGAGGCGATGAGGGCACCGGCGAGCGCCACCGTGAGCGCCGGCCGGCGGTGGCCGTTCGAGCCTCGGAAATCGTTCGTGACACCGGCGACATGCCGTCTCCTCGCGCTCAGTGCTGCGACTGCTGCCGCCACTGTGGCGACGACGGTATCGAGTGCGGCCACGGTCCAACCTCCTCGGTCTAGCGAGATTCGAGGCTTCGGTGCCCGAACCACCGCATCGTATCCCCGAGGGGCGGGACCGAGAAGAACCATTCTCGGGTAGTGCTCATTGGTGATGATGTGGGAGGGACGACCCGATCCCTGGAACATCAGCGGTGAACCTCGATTCGACAGGAAGCGTCCTTCCCCCGGCTGGCCCACGGGACCTGAGTGAAACGCAGCTCCCGGGAGCGGAGGGATGGCGCCGTTGGCCATGGGGGGACTACCCGATGGACAGACTCCATCGGATGCCGGATAGTGGGGAGAGTCGACGGAGGCCGAATGCAGTCCTCAATGCAGCACTCGTCGCTGGGTCGGTCCACGCTCATCGTGCTTTCGTGCCTGGCCGTTCTGTGCGCCGGGTGTTCTTCTCCCCCGCCAAGTTCCGCGCCCGAGGACTCCACATCGATCGCGACATCGTCCACATCGACGGTGGCCGATCAGGCGACATCAACCACCGAGGCTTCCAACCCGGTTCAGGCTTCGAGTTCAACCGTCGCAGCGGCCACGGTGTTTGAGCCGCTCACAATCACCGGCACAGGAGACCAGCACATTCAGTTCTCCATTCCCGGCGATGTGATCGCGACTCTCACCGATCGCGTACGACGGAGATGGCTCGTTCGATGTACGCGACTACTACACCGGATTCGTGGACGATGACGACTGCTTCGACTGCGACTACACCAACCTCTACCTCACCGAAGAGGGCCCGTATCACGGTCGCCGCCTCGTCAACCACCGGCTCCTTTGCACGTACGAACCGTCGGTGCCGATACGATCGATCGGAGTGCTTGCATCCGGCCCGTGGGCGATCACTGCCGAGCCGCTGGTGAACGCACCACTGATCGAAACGACCCTGTCAGGGGAAGGGGACGACGTCGTCCGGGTCGAGGGAGGCGCCTTCTCTGCAGAGGTTGCCTCGGCTGCGAGCGTGCTCGCATACTCACTCGACGGCCGCGAGGACGCGATCTACTCATCCTGGGACTCCACGTCGAACACCATGATCGTTCCCGAATGGGCCGATGTGCTTGAGATTCTGGACCACGACCCGGTCCGGGGATGGACGATCACCCGCACCGGGGACGTCGCGTCCTCCGAGCCCGGGTCACCTCCAGTTGACGGCGTGCCGGCAAGCGATGTGCCGGGCGCCGTCTCCGTCGAGTTCAGTACTCCGCTCGACCCGAATCTCGAATCGATGGGGACTGAGGTGTCCGGGCGTGCCGTGGACGCAGGCCTGATCTGCTCGAACGGCGAGATGGAGGAAATCGCCTACTTCGACGCCAGCGGATCGCAACTCACCAGCACCGAATTCGACGCGATGATGAATGACGCATACGGGAGCGATTCCGAGCCGGCATACTCGGTCGAACACAGCGTGCACTCCGAATTCTCGTGCGCCAATGGGCCGGGTTCGATCGTGCTTGCGATGCACTACCGGGTCGTGGACCTGCCGCTTGACGAACCTACGACGACGATCGGTGATTGGAGCATCATCGACGGGACCGGAGGCCTTGAGGGGCTTGCAGGCGACGGACAGATCGTCCTCGACCTGGAGTCGTTCACGATGAATCTTGAGGGCTCGGTCTTCGACGCCTGATTCGAACTGCAGCGGTCGCTGCCCGAGGCTCGAACCGGGCTGCCCGCGACTCGGATGCGGCAAGCGGCACCGAACACGGACCCCGGCTACTGACGGCGCCGTACGCACTGCTGCCTATGGCCCTCGTGAGGCGATTGCTCGCGAGCCGGGGTGGTCTATCTGAATTCGCCGGCCACGGGAAGCCATGTCCCCCGACCCCAGGCTATCTGCGAATCGGCAATGCCCTGTGTGAGAGTGTGCCGGAAGTAGAAGGTTGAGTTCGCCGGACGGAACACAGCGGGGGTGTCACGGCCGTCGACGACACCCCAATCTCCGGCCACGAAACGGTCTCCCGGATCCCCGAAGTAGATAGCGCCGTCGGCTACGCCCGTTGTCAACGTGTTGCGCCAGTAGAACAAGCCGGTTGACTCCCGGTGGAGGCCCACTTCGGCCATCCCATCTCCATCCCAATCACCGACGACCGGCTTGTCCCCCGGGTTGCCAAACACGAAGGAGAAGTCGGCAGCACCGAGCCCCGCATCGTTCGATCCCAACGCGTTGATGACGTAGAACCGCTGTTCGGACGGTCGATACAGGGATAGCGTGTCACAGCCGTCGCCATTCCAGTCACCCGCGACGGGAACGTCACCCGGGTTTCCGAAGTAGAACTTGATATCGGCACCGCCCTGGGTGTTCGAGTTGCGAAGGTATACGTAGCCGTCGGACTGTCGATACAACCCGGGCGTGTCGATGTCGGTGCAGTTCCAGTCGCCCACGAAGGGAACGTCGCCGGGATTCCCGTAGTAGAACGTCTCGACCTCTCCGTCGTCGGCGGCGACACGCCAGATACCGGTCTGGGGATCGACCAGACCGATTGGATGCGGCACCCGCTCTTCGATCGTCGCTGCCCACATCCCTCCTGCACCGCCTGAACCCGATCCCGGAGCCCGTCCGGGAGCGCCCACAGCAACCAGCTGATCCTCGAGTGCCACGGCCGCACCGAAATGGCGCTCTTCGCCCGAGACGCCATCGAGTTTGCGCTCTACCCAATTCGACCCATCGAAGCTGTAGACATAGACCGATCCCGAGTTGTAGCCCCGATCGTCATCCTTGGGAGCGCCGACAACGATCGTGGCACCGTCGATCGCCACCGACTCGCCGAACCCATCATCGCTACCTCCGTCGGACTGCACCAGTCTCGTCGATCGCCATTGGCCGCCCTCGGCGGTGATGACATAGACGGCCCCAATGCCGCCGGCTCCCGCGACGTTTGAGGGTGCGCCCACGACGATACGATTGCCGTCACGATCGATGGAGTAGCCGAACCCGTCCATCCAGGAGACTCCGTCGACTACGTACTCCCGGACGGGAATTGGATCCATCCAGAAGTCTTGGAGCGAGTACACCCAAACACGATCACCGGGATATCGGGCCACCGTGAGCAGGCCGTCTGACAGAGCGACGCGCACCGGGCCTTCCTCGAATGCCGAGATGCGAGGTACCCAAAGGAACACTTGCCCCCAACCGTTGCTTCGCGGATCAATCGCCGTCACGCCGTCGCCGTTCGCAGAAGCGATCGCGATGGTTCCATCGGTGTCCACATCCACCTGCGTCGAGAAGTCCCGCATCGCACCGGGCAAGATCAACTCCACGTCGTCGAACTCAAGGCCGGCGTCGGTACTGCGCCACGCGAAAAGTCCCTTCTTGTCTCCCCATTGCATGACGTTGACGCCGAACTCTCCGGCGGCAGCGACGCCTGAACACCCCCCGCCGCCGACGGCAACGTGAACGCCCCCGTCGCGAATGAAGGTGGCCCCCGAGGTTCCCGCGTTCAGCAAGATCGAATCCACGACCACCGGCGCCGTCGGATCGTCGAAGAATCCGAAACTCCCGGTCTGGAAGGCGAATGCGGGAGAGCCATGGTGGGAGCCTGAACGCACGGCCAACGAACATCCCATGTCTCGATCCCACGATTCGTCGGGAAGTTGCACCCAGTCGACGGGCACGACCTCGACGGCGTCGGCGCCGGGGGCGAACGCAAGCAGCGTCGCAGCTCCAACGAGGCCAACCAACACGCCCAGGCTCACAGCTCGAGAACGGACACTCCTGCGCATTGCACTCACCTCCACGCAGTTGTCGTTGCCGCCCGATTGATCATCGGGAACTCGCAACCCTATGTGGTCACTGTGCCACTGATCGGAGGTCCCGGACATCAGGTACAACCCCTATCCGGCTGCCCCTACGACGGACCGGTCGGTTCTCGCCTCTCGCTTGGGGCCAGGAGTTCGACGGTTTCGCCGGTGTCGAGAGCGATCGCCCACACGCCGTCATCCGAACGCCCCCAGAAGTTCCCATAGACACCGTGCACGAGGACGAGTCTGTCGTTGATCGGGTCACCGACCATCGCGGCGAACGCGGCGTACCCCGAGCTGCCGGGCATTGGGACACACAACGTCCATGTTGACGTGTTGATGTCGAAGCCGCAGATTTGGTCGGGGAACTGTTGGTCAAAAACCCCGCCATGCACCCACGTACCCTTAGCGACAAAGGTCGAGTCTGCCGCCGGACCGTATTGCGCTCCCGGCCATACGAGATCGATGCCGGGAGTTGCGGTCTCGATGATGGTCTTCGTGCCGGTGCGGGGGTCGACCAAGGCGGTGAGATTGTTGACCGAGGTGAAGATGAGACGGTCGGCTTCGCGTGAATACCCGAGGAGCTCGAACCAGACGTAGTCATCACCTCCGTCCCAGAGGCGCCCGATCAGCGTCCAGGTGTTGGTGTCTGCGTCGTAGGCCCAGGCATCCAAGTAGCCGTCGGTCAGTTCAGTTGTGACGATCAGACCTGAAACGGGATCGTACACAGCACCCATCGGGGCAAACTGTCCCGGTCCGGCCCCGAGGGGATTGTGGTTCTGGTAAGCCCAGGTATTGGCACTGGCGTCGTAGACAGAGACCCCGTTGAAGCCGAAGGCGACGGTCACGTCGGAGTCGGCATCGTAGACCAGGCCCGCACTGAGGTCGCCGGGCACCTCCCCAGTAGGACGCAGCTGCAGCCACGTGTTGGTGCACACGTCGAAGGTCCATGTCTCGCGAGCCTCGTCGAGGTAGACGATACGACCGGTGCGGTTGTCGAAAGCGCCGGCGAGCAGACCGGCCCATCCGGCCGCGGGCCGATCCTGGTTCGCCGATCCGGCAACAGCGGGATCGGCTCCCGCGGGGCAGGTGGAAGCCACCGCCGCAGGTCCGGCACGAGTGTCGGCGAGGATCGGGTTCCACTCCCCCGCTGCGGGGACGATGGTTGTCGTCGAGCTCGCCGCAGTCGATTCGTCGACCGGCACCACGAGCCGAGTCGTCTGCCCACCGTTGGAGCCGACGATCCCGCCGCCGGCTTCCTTGGAGGGCGCCCAGAACGTGCCGTCGGCATCCACAACCCCGAAGCCGCTCATGTCGGGTTGCAGGATCCAGGTCGTGCCGTCCGCTTCGACGTCAACCGGTTGGAACGGGTCGCCGTTGGGAATCGAGAAGGTGGTCAACGCACCGTCGAATCGAGCCATCCACCCGTCGCCACGGGCCCAGACGCTCCCATCCGGGCCCGTCTCGACGAACGCTGCGCCTCCAGAAGGC
>CAWEEG010000037.1:0-10154 GCA_963808015.1 uncultured Actinomycetota bacterium | reverse complement strand
ACGACGAAGACCGCACTGTCGATCGAGCGAGACGAGTCTCATCTGACCGGCGGATGGCCAATCGGACTCGATGCGACCGGCTCTTGTTTCACCAGGTCCTTGACGACAGCATCCTGACGATTGATCCCGTGGACGGCAGGAGGCAAAATTTCCGGCCCGGAGGCCGTAAGCCTTCGCGTGAGCTCGGCCGCATGGCGTGACGCGGGACCCGGGCGGCTGGCCTGGATGACATGTTCCCGGTCTGTCCCGGGACCAACATCTCTCATGACCCTGGATCTCACCGACGCTCGTCCCGGTCCTGTGATCATGAGCTCGCTTCCCCAGGACTGTATCTTCCTGGGCTAACGGCGTCTTCCTGGAGAGTGGAACGATAACGGCCTCGTCGTGGATCTACTATAAGATGAACGATCCGGGCCGATCGTGATCGGCGCCAACAGCGCTGAGATTGTCGCCGAGTCCGTGGTCCCGTCCTGACGGAAGGCGTCAACGGTCACTATTACCGACCGGTACCAGGTGTCTCGACCACCGAACTGGTCGTGGACACCGCCTGTCTCCAGACGGCAGGCTCATTGACGTGAACATCACACCCAACATCGACAGTCCGAACTCGCTCATCCGGATAGTCGACACGTCGACGGGTCCCGTCATCCTTGAGAACGATGGGCGAGGTTCTGGTGTTATTGGATGACCTCGTCGACCGACGGCCGATTTCTGGTCTCTCGACGCTCCGCTCGGCGTTTACCCGGCCTGCCGGTCCCCTGCGTGATCCACGACGTCACGACCGATGTGGCAACGGCGATCACCCTCAGCAGCTACGTGGACGAGATCAGGACCCATGGCAGCGACAGGGACGGAGCCGATCCCTAGCTGGTCGCTGACGCCGCCGGTGCGCCTACGCTGCCTTCATGTCCCCGTTCGAGCCGATCAGCCTCGCTCCCACCGTTGTTTGACGCGGCGTGTGATCCCAGGCCGCGAACAACTTCGGCCTGAGATCGCCGTTTCCGCGCCCGCACCGCTGCCCGCGCCGGGTTTCTCGGCTGAGGTCCAGGAACCGATGCCTTCTCATCCAGGTAGTCGCTCACGATGTATTCGTTCGCGACGGCCGAGCGACTCGGCGCGTGGCTCCCGTGCGACGACCGCGCGGCCGCTGATCGCAGGAATGAGGCTGATCGAAGGATCCGGCCGTCAGCAGCGGGTCGCCGGTCTCCGCAACGCCCCGGAGCCGGTCACCATCGTCTTCTCCCAACGGATTGCGCCGCACGACGGAGCGGAGTTCGTTGAGCTCCGCGAAGATGTCGTCGATCGTCTGCGAGAGCTTCGAAGGTTTCCTTCGATGACCTCCTCCATCCGGTGAAGGATCTCCAAGAGGAGCACTGATCGTTGCATCGTTCGCATCGCGAGCTCACTTGGATCGATGGCTCGAGTCCGATCCCGGAGGGAGTCGCTCGTCAGAACCAACCAACTCGTCGAGGGAGACCGCACGGTCGATGTGTTCGGCGGGTTTGGAAGGATTGGTTCCCTGCTCGTCCGGGTCGGCCGGAAGGACCGAAACGGTGGAAGCAGTCGATCACAGTGTTCATCGCCCTCTTCCCGACATAGTTGATCATCTCCCTCGTTTCACGTAAAGGTCACTCCGAATATGAACGTCATCTCGGCGTCTTCATCGGAAATGTCCTTGGCATCCTCGCCCTCGCCTACGTTCTGATGCCCCGCGTCACCCGTTGGCTCCGGCAGCTGGCTCACACGCTGAATCGAGCGTCCACGAGATTCATCTTATCGCTCGGTCGAGCTGTGGAGGAAGCCGCCAAGACTACGTTGAACTCGTCGGGCCGCTCGAGACTCGGCAGATGTGCCGCTCCCGGCACGGTGACCAACCGGGCATGAGGGATCGAGTTGACTACTCGTCTGCCGCCCACGGTGATCTCGGCGCGATCCTCCTCACCGAGGACGAGCAGGGTTCGCATCTCCAGCTCGCCGAGGCGCTCCGAAGCGGGCACATCATCCTCTACTTCTTCGATCTCGCCATGGTCGTCGAGAGTCTCACCATCTGCGCAACGGCACCGTTTCGTCACGGCGATCTGCTCAGACCCGTATCAGCTGTCGGCTTCAACCACGGCGGCATCATCAAGTCGACCCTACCTCGTAGATGTCATCAATACACGCCACTCGTCGAACGAGTCCTGTTAGAGGAAGCGGAGACGTCGTAGGTCGCACCGACGAGCACCACGCCGCGAACGAGTCCCAGGCGTTTGAGGGCGGAGTCGATCGCCACTCCTCCCCCATCGATGCTCCGACCACGACGGCGGGAGGCAACTCCAGCATCCGAACAAGCGCAGATCCGTGGCGTGGCGGTACTCACCCTGGCTGTTCGCAGTTCCGCAGAAGCCTCGCAGATTTATCCGTGTACGGTCCGCCGCTCGCCGGCGAACTCGTCCGCTTCGGGCTGCCCGCGTGCGGGCGTCTGCAATCCCGGCGTAAATGAGAACCATCGGTCCCCCGCACCCTCATCAATGAAAGCCAGCCTCGTCATGCCGTGAATGTGCTTCCGTCGGCCCAGGGACGAACGTCTTCGACCGAATGCGGCCCGGAGCCGGAACGAGAATGGGCTGACGGCACCAGAACTCGAGGGGTGATCAGATCCGGGACGTAATTCACGACTCGATTGACGACATAGAAATCACATGTCTGCGAGGTCGGGCACGGGCAAGGACACGACAAGTCGTGAATCACCTCCTTTGTCGCGGTTCTGGGTCCAGCCGCACGTCCCCGCCAACTCAGGGAGGATCACCGGCATCCGGTCGTGGATCGGTGATCAGACATCTGACGGCTTCCCGGTCACGATGGTGCACGTGCGCGCGGATGCCCGCTCTCCGGATCTTCCCAAGCGCCCACAGCCGGCGAGGCAGGCGGGCTTCAATTCGTGGCGTCGAAGTAGTGCGGGAGTTTCCCACGATCCTTCGGCTCCCACTCGTAGAAGCCATCACGGACGATGCATCTCGCCCAGCGAAGAACTCACGGAACGCCTGCTTCACCGCTGCCGTCTCTACCCATGCATTGATCAGACGAGCGCAATTGTTCCGATCCTTTGCCCAGAACGGCACAACCCCACCCGAAGGTCCCAAGGAGGCGATCGCCCTCGTCTTCGGCGACGGCATCGGCCGCTTCGTCGGGGCGACTGTTCACGACTTGAGAACCTCGTCGGTCTCGACAACATCGACGAGAAGTTCGCCCCGTAGTTCTCGGCTTCCTGGGTCTGAACGAATCGTCCGCACATGCGGTGATCCTCGCGTCTCGAGAGTCGTTCCAGTCCGTAATGGTTCAGGTTTCGGGCGTCGAGGCCGATGACAACCGCGATGGATTCAGCGATTCGCTTCGGCTCGGTCTCTAAGACCTTCGGTTCAGTTCGCGCTGTCGAGTCCCTCACCTTTGCCGCTCCCGTTGGTGCGGTGACGGTGCTGCTCGGCCCGAACGGGGCAGGAAAGACGACCACGGTGCGCCTCACAACGGGCGCTCTGGTTGCCGACCGCGGCGACATCGAAGTGCTCGGTCTCCATCCCAAGATCAACGGAGATGAAGTCCGGCGTCGCGTGGGCATCGTGCCACCGAAGCCGGCGTTCTACGACCAGCTCACCGGATGGGAGAACCTTTGTTTCGCCGCCCGTATCTTCGGATCAAACGAGGGAGCCGCTCTCGATGCGGCGGAACGCTTCTCGATCCAGGATGCCCTTCTCCAGGAGGTCGGCGGCTACTCCACCGGGATGCGCACACGTCTCGCCCTCGCACGGGCTGTGATCCATGATCCAGAGGTTCTCCTCCTCGATGAGCCAACCGCGGGGCTCGACCCCGAATCGTCGCGTAACGTCCTCGAACTGATCCGTGAACTCGCCGGCCGCGGCCGCACGATCGTGCTGTGCACCCATCTTCTCCACGAGGCAGAAGGGATCGCCGATCAGCTTGTGCTCATGAACAACGGACATGCTCAGGCTGCAGGAGCGCCGCAGGACCTCGCCGGCAGGTATCTCGCCGAACCCGTCGTCCTTCTCGACGCCGAGAACCGAGACGCACTCGGCACTCTCGCCCTCGAAGAGGGCGTCGTGTCCGTGTCGTGGAACGGTTCGGTTCAGGTGACGCTCGACAACCTGAACCGTCTTCCCGACCTCGTGACCCGGCTCGTCAACGACGGCGCTCGGATCACGCGGGTTGAACCGATCGGTGCAACTCTCGAGGAGCTCTATTTCGAGATGCAGCGAGCCCACCGAGTGGAGACGCCGTGAACTGGGATCACGTGCGAGCGATCGCAGGCGCCGACATGCGGCGGCTCTTCAAGAGCAAGGACTACTGGATTCCGCTGTTGATGCTCGCGACGCTCTTCTTCGTGTTCATGCCACTCCTCGCCCTCGGTGTGGTCGGAATGCTTGCCAATACATCCATGGCACAGCAGCTCGCTGGCATGGTTGACAGCATTCCGGTTGAAGTCAGCCGGTCTCTGCCCGCGGACGACCCAGGAGCCCAGGCGGCCTACCTCATTGCCGTCTACATGCTCGCACCGATAGCGATCATCGTGCCGCTCACCATCTCGGTTGCCGTCGCGTCGAACGCCATCGTCGGAGAGCGCGAGCGCGGGACCGGGGATTCCTCGCCCACAGTCCCCTCACCATGAAGGAGATCTACTTCGGGAAGCTCATCGCAAGCCTCGTGCCCGGGTACTTCATCACAATCGTTGGCTTCGCTCTGTACTCGCTTGTCGTGAACCTGACGGTGGGACCCAAGGTTGGGGGATGGTTCTTCCCCACCGCGGGGTGGTTCCTTCTGATCATCCTGGTGATCCCACCGGTCATCGCGATCGCGATTGCGCTCGTCCTGCGGATGTCGGCACGAATGCGTTCCGCGGCTGCGGCTCAGCAGGCGTCGAGCCTCGTGTCGCTTCCGATCATCATCGTGTCGTACGCTCTGACGATGCGGGTCATTTCTGCGCCCGGACCGTCGGCGCTCCTGATCGGCGCCATCGCATGGGCCATCGCCCTCTTCCTCGCGGTACGCGGCGCAGGGAAGATAAGGCGGGAACGCCTACTCGGGGTTGCGTCCGAGACCTGAGCCGCTACCCGGCAGCGGCCGACGACTTGTTGCGGCTCCGCCGTCCACCACCACTCGTCGGTGGCTCCCACTTGAACCACCGGATGGCAAGGATCAACGCCACAACACCCCATAACACGAGGTACGCGAGGTCCTGCCATTCGAAGTCGGCCCGGGTTGCCGCAGGTGTGAACGCCGCGACGAACGGTTCCACGAAGTGGCTCAGCGGAAAGAAGTTGGAGACCGCCGTGAGCCAACCGGGCATGTCTTCACCGGGAACGATGAACACACCGACACGAACGCAAGAGGAGGAGGGTGGCATTCGCGATTGCCGTGGCTGCCTGCCCGGACGGGGCCAACGCAGCGACCAACAGCCCGAGTGCGGCGAACGTGGCCACTCCGACGAAGAACACGGCAATCAGGATCGGGACCGTCTCCGGGATACACCTGAAGCCCGAAGAACACGACACCCACGCTGAGCATGATGAGGGTTCCGATGAGGGCGATCAGGATGGAGGAGAGGATCTTGCCTCCGAAGAAGACCCACGACGGAAGCGGGGTTCCCCTCACCCGTTTCAGGATCCCCTCGTCTCTCTGATACGACGTGAAGATCGAGATGTTCGTGTACGTGGCCGAGACGGCGGCGAACACGGCGAGGGACGGTGCGTAGAACTGCGCTGTGGTGATCCCGAGGTACTCGATCCTCTCATTCCCGAAGACGAGTGAGAACACAACGAAGATCAGGAGAGGGAAGAAGATGGTGAAGAACGCAGAGATCGGCGTGCGCCAGAAGATCCTCCACTCGTAGCGAGCCTGATGCCAGAGCAGCGAGAGGGGCGACGGCCGTTTCACGGTGTTTCCCCATCCGTGAGACCGAGGTAGATGTCCTCGAGTGATGGCCGGCTCACGCTGAGTCCGTTCAGCGATGTGTTGCGCTCGACGGCCCAACCGGTGAGCGTGTGCAGCAGCGTTGTCGGATCATCGGTGTGGTACTCGACGGTCGATCCGTCGATCAACGCCGGTGGTACCGGAAGCGATTCCACGGGTTGGTCCACGAGGTGAACCGCACTTCGGCACGGGCGGTGGCTCTTCCGCCCAGCGTGTCGGGCGTGCCCTCGGCGACGATCAGGCCACGGTCGATCACGGCGACCCGGTCGGCGAGGGCCTGTGCCTCGTCCATGTAGTGGGTGGTGAGCAGGATCGTCTTCCCGAGGCTGGTGAGGTTGCCGATGACCTCCCACGCCTGGCGCCGTGCGGATGGATCAAAGCCGGTGGTGGGTTCGTCCAGGAAGATCAGGTCGGGGTCACCGACGATGCCGAGCGCCACTTCGAGGCGGCGCTTCTGACCGCCCGACAGTGTCTTCACACGGGCATCGGCCTTCTCCCCGAGTCCGACGATGTCGATGAGATGGCTTGTGTCGAGACGCTGCGGGTAGACGGCGCCGTAGGTATCGATCGTCTCCCGGACGGAGAGCTCCCGCTCGACCGACGACTCCTGGAGCACGATCCCGATGCGTTCCTTGAACGTCCTCTGGTTCTCGGAGGGGTCGAACCCGAGCACGGTGGCGGTGCCGGACGACAGCTTCCGGTAGCCCTCGAGGATCTCGACGATGGTGGTCTTGCCTGCGCCGTTTGGTCCAAGCAGCGCAAACACCTCGCCCTCTTCAAGGACGAAGCTCACGCCGCGTACGGCGTCGACGTCGCCGTAGCTCTTCGTGAGGTTCTCGACGGATACGACCGGCATCAGGTCCTTCCTGCGTTCGGATCGCAGACTGGCAGAGTCCTGATCGCTGTGCGATGTTGGGGAGATGGGCTCGGGAACGCGGACGCCATCAGATAACGTCCTACCACCATGATCAAACGACTGTTCCTCCTCGCCCTGCCCATCGCACTGCTCGCCGCGGCCTGCAGCTCAAACGGAGACGACATGCCAACCGACCATTCCTGGATGTTGACCGAGATCGCCGGACCCGATGGGACGATGGCCACACCGCTCACCATCCCCACGCTCACCTTTGAGGATGGGTCGGCTTCCGGCAACGCTTCGTGCAACCAGTACTCCGGTCCATACGAAATCGACGGTTCGTCGATCACGTTCGGGCAACTCGCTTCGACCCAGATGTTCTGCGGAGAACCGGGGGTGATGGACCAGGAGGCCGCCTACCTGGCCGCCTTGGCCTCTGTCGACACCTGGTCGATCGACGGTGAGACGTTGACCCTCTCGTCGGGCGACACGGCGCTGCTCAGGTACGAGGCGATCTCGCAGGACCTCGCCGGCTCCTCGTGGGACCTCATCGCCTACAACAACGGCACCGGCGGGTTCCAGTCGACGGTGATCGACGTGCCCGTGACGGCCATCTTCGAAGAGGATGGAACCCTCTCCGGGACCGGGGGCTGCAACTCCTACACCGGGTCGTGGGAGACCGACGAGAACTCGATCGAGATCGGCCCGATCGCGTCAACGGCGATGGCCTGTGCCGAACCGGACGTGATGAACCAGGAGACCCGCTACCTCGCGGCGCTCCAGGAGGCCGACACGTACCGCGTCGATGCCACGACCCTCGAGATGTTCGACGCCGAGGGCACCCGCCTCATTCAGTACCTGCGGGCTGCGACGCCGTAGCCAGCACCGATCGTCGATCGGACCCATTGACATCGTTCTTCCCCCGGTGGACCATCACATGTGCGCCACATGTTCTAGTGTGAAGGCATGGTGATGATCCAGATCCGCAACGTTCCCCCAGATCTCCACGAACGACTCAAAGCACAGGCCGACGCTCACGGACTGAATCTCTCGGACTTCCTCAAGGGAGAACTTGAGCGAATGGCCTCCGTCCCAACCAACGCGGAGATCTTCGCCGCAGTCGAAGCTGACGCATTGTCCGGAGAGTTGCCTCAGATCAGTGCCGAGGAGATCGTCACCGCCATCAGGGAAGACCGGGATTCACATTGATCCTTGTCGTCGATGCATCAGCCGTGGTCAATGCGCTCACGGATCCGAACGACCGCGGTGCCGAAGCTCGGTCGATCCTGGCAGAGCCCGATCTGCTCGCTCCGTACCTCATCGACCTCGAGGTCACTCAAGGCCTTCGTCGAATCGGTCTGCTCGACAGCGCCGACCTGACCGAGACACTCCATCGATATCGGTCCCTGTTGATCCGCCGTTTCGAACATCTACCGCTGTTGCCCCGTATCTGGGCACTACGCCACAACCTCACCGCCTACGACGCTGCGTATGTAGCCCTGGCCGAAGCAACCGGCGCACCCCTCGTCACCGCGGATCGGAAGCTTTCGAGCACGCCGGGGCACCGGGCAGAGGTCGTCGTCGTCTGATCAGTCGATCCAGCGTTCGGGGCGTTCCTTGAGGCGGTTGAATCCGAGTTCGTCGCAGAACGCCTCGTAGCGAGCCCGCGGCACACCCTTCCACTTGAGGTCGGCGAGTGAATCTGGAAGCGGAACGTCAGTCCGAAGCTGAGCCAGATAGCGATAGAGCAGCGCGTCTCCGATGTGCTCCCGCAGTGTCGCTGCAAGCTTCGCCGCCCCGCGCACCTTCACATCCCACAATGACTCGTCCAGGGGAATTCCTTCGAGATGGCCATAACGAGCGAGGATCGTTCCACTCGACTTCGCACCCCAACCGGCGAGCCCGGGAAGCCCATCGGCCGCATCACCCACGAGTGCCAGCCAATCGGGAATCGAGGCCGGTTCGACGCCGAACTTCTCGACGACCGCTTCGCGATCGATGAATGACCCTTTGCGCCGCTCGTAGCCAACGATGCGTGGATCGTCGTAGAGCTGGCACATGTCCTTGTCGGGGGACATCACCACGACTTGCTCCACATCGTCGACCCACCTGCGGGCGCCGGTGGCGAGTCCGTCGTCGGCCTCGTAGTCATACATCGACCAGACCGTCACGCCGATCGCGCGCATTGCCCGTTCGGCGAGCGGGAACTGGTTGAGCAGCTCCTCTTCGATTCCGTCTCCCGTCTTGTAGCCCGCGAAGACCTCGTTTCGGAACGACTCGACCACCGAGTCGAACGACGCGGCGACATGCGTCACCTCGGGTTCGGTGAGCAAGGCGAGGGTTGATGCGAGGATGCCGTAGGTGGCGCCGACCTCACGGCCGTCGGGCGCCATTCTCGATGGGACCCCGAAGTGTGCGCGGAACAACTCGTACGTGCCGTCGATGAGGTAGAGCTTCATGATTCGACCCTACCGTGCCGGACCTGCCCTGCTCCTTGGTGAGTCGCCTAGAGTCGGCTCATGGAGTGGCTGCTGGCTGAAGAAGAAGGCCTCATGGTTGGCGGATTGGAGATCGGCGAGGCGGTCGCCGAATCCATCGAAGTCGCTGCTATTGCGGCCATCAGCGTCGCAATCATCTACGCCGCGATCAGTGGCGCCAGGGCGTGGATTCGGAGCGGTGGGGAAGCCGCATTCGACATCTTCAAGCGTGCCATCGGGCGCGGGATGCTCGTTGGCCTCGATCTCCTCATCGCCGCCGACATCATCAAGACGGTCACGGTAGAGGCGACCATCGAGAACACGGTGACGCTTGGCCTCCTGGTCCTCATCCGGACGTTCCTGAGCTGGAGCATCGTCGTGGAGGTCACCGGCCGGTGGCCGTGGGAGGAACCTCCGGAGGAAGCGTCTGGGTAACGCCGACGGGGCGGATGGTCACCAAGATCCCTTCAGCCATTGACCACGGCAACCCCACGTCGCCACCGCGGGTATCCTGCGCCGACGGGCCTGTAGCTCCAATTGGCAGAGCAGCGGACTTTTAATCCGAAGCGTGTGGGTTCGAGTCCCACCGGGCCCACGCGGACTCGCCTCCGGCGAGTCCGTCCGGAGAATCCTCCGGATTCTCCCCACATGTCATCGGGGATTGATCTTGCGGGCTTGGGCGGATCCAACAGCTCTTCGCCCGGTTGACCACCAGGCACTATCGTCAGTCCGTCATCTTCGACGTGGTTGTCGGTCCATTGGGCGTATGGGTCAACCTTGCCATTCGTGGCGGTGACCGCACAAGGTCTAGCGGCTCTGGCTGAGCAGAACCTCTAGGTCGAAATCTGACAATGGCCGCT
>CAWEEG010000036.1:0-25505 GCA_963808015.1 uncultured Actinomycetota bacterium | reverse complement strand
TGACGGCCGGCGCATCGATCCAATGGTCACCGCCCGGCCCCGACCTGATTCCGATCACGCTTCACGCAACAGCGACGGCGCCAATGGTGGTCCCACCATGAGCGACGAGCGGGGCGCAGCCCTCATCGGGACTCTCGCCATCGGCTTCGTGTTCGTTCTCGTGATGGCGCAGACGTTCATCACACTTGGTCGCGTCGGAACCGCCGCGAGCGAGGCAGCCGAGGTTGCGTAGTACGCGGCCCAACACGGCGCGAGATACGGCGGGCCGGACGATGCGAACCGGATCGCCGAGAATTTGTCGCCCGACGCCGTGGTCGTGACCGTCGACAATGGGTCGGAGCTCTCCGTCGAGGTCCGGGTCGACGTTCCGCTCGTCGGGCCCAGAGCAGCCCGGTCCGCCACACGGTCACCGGGCGGGCGACGGCCGCGTACAGCCCATATCGGAGCCGGCAATGAACGAACGTGGTTCGATGCTCCCCTACCTCGGTGCCCTGTTCTTCGTCGGCTTCGTGCTGCTCGGCCTGGCTCTCGACACTGCACTGCTCGCCGCGACCTACCGCGAGGCGGCCTTCGCTGCGGATGCCGGCGCCGAAGCCGGTGCAGCCCAGCTGGAAACTGGCGCTGCATACGGCGGGGAGGTCGTCCTTGATCGAGCGGCGGCGGTGTCTGCAGCCGAAGCTGCGTCGCTCTCCGCACGATCCAGAGCCGGGCGGACAGCGGGTGCCGTGACCGATGGAACCGAAGTGTGTGTCGTCGTGGTCGACCACTACGAACCGCGAATCCTCGGAGCCATTGGGATCGGGGCGGAAGGCATCACGGTCCAAGCATGCGCCGCTCCTCGGCAGGGGTAGGGCCTACGACACCGCGGGCAACTCCGACGGCTTCCCGTACTTGCGGCGGAAGAGGAAGTAGGCGACGAAGCCCACCGGGATCGGGAGCCAGAACTGGAACAGCCGGTAGGCGAGGGTGGCAAGCAGGGCGTCTCCGGCCGGGATGCCGGCGATGGTAAGCATGCCGGTGAGGCCGGCCTCGACGAATCCGAGACCACCCGGCGTGATCGGGATCATGCCCAGCACGGCCGCCCCGGCGAACGCCAGCAGGATGAGGCTCGGTCGCGGTTCTGCGCCGACGGCAATCAGCGCGACCACGAGTGTCGCGTAGTCGAGCAGCCAATTGGCGACCGCAACACCGAGCGCCTTTTGCCAGCGTTTCCCGAGCGAAGAGACCACCTCATCGCGGCGTGCGATGAGGTCCTCGGCGGTGAGCGACCAGTCCTTCTTGAAGATCCGTGCCGCCCACGCAACGACGCGCTGGACGACCCACCCGACCCAGTAGAGGGGCCGGTCGTACCGCACAACGATCACGGTCACGGTGAACATCGCGAGGAACAAGATCGTCCCTGCGATCGCCACCGGCAGCATGCCGTCGGGAATCGGGGCAGAGACCAGCGCAATCACCACCGCAACCGCCGGGAGCGCGAGCAGCACGAGGTTCGAGAGGATCCCGATGGCGGCAAGTGCAGCAAGGGCCGTACCCATCGGCACACCGGAGACCGCGAGCATCTGGAAGTAGAACGCACCACCCGCAACCACCCCGCCGGGGATCACCTTCACGGCGGCGTTCGAGGTCAGCTGCGCTGTCGAAGCGACAAACCATGAGATACCGGGAGCGGCGATCCGCGTGAGGGCCCACTGAGAAGCGAAGGCGCCGGTCATCAGCGCACCCATGAGGAAGAACCAGCGCCACTTCACGTGTTCGAGTTGCGGAGCGACCTCGAAGAGGTTCAGGAGCGTCGGGAGGAAGAAGTACAGCGAGAGGCCACCGACGAGGAGGAAGAGTGCCCTGATGGCGAGTTTGCCCCACGGCGCCGGTTTGCCATTCGGTTCCTGGGTTGTCTCAGCCATGGTGGATCATCTCCCGAGGTCCCGAATCTAGCGAACGAGGAGTCGAATCCTCCCATCACTACCCAACGCCACGTCACACGTCGAGGGCGGCGGCCACCCGAAACGGACGACCCGCGTCGACCATCTGATCGTCGAGTCGAGCGATGTCGCCGGCCCAAGGTCCCGCGAACACGAGCAGAACAAGCGACGCCGCGGCGACGACGAAGAAGACCGTCGTCGTGCCGGCCACGATTGCGAAGGCAAAGGCGAGGATCGATGGGACGGTCGCAAACGCGCATGCCAGGTTCATCCGCCGCAGGTACGCATCGCGAATGTCAGCGTTCGATTCGCCTGCGAGGATTGCAGCAGACCCGACATTGCGGATCCAGAACACGGATCCGAAGTCGATCACAGCGACCAAGCCCGCAACAGCGGCGAAGAGCCCGGTGCTGCCATTCGATGCCTGCGGTGCCGAGACCGCAACAATGACGATCACAACGAGCACAGGGATCACAAAGAGGACCCAGATCTGCCGGAGCCGTCGGGTCCCGTGTCGAGTGAGGTCAGGTAACGACACCGAGCTCCCGCCCAACGGCGACGAACGCCGCTGCTCCGTCACGAAGATCATCCTCAGTGTGGGCCGCCGAGATCATGACCCGGATGCGCGCCTTGCCCGTGCGACGGTCGGGAACGCAATCGCTTGGGCAAATACCGCCTGCTCCTCGAGCAGCTTGCGAGAGAACTCCCGAGCCAGGTCCTCGTCACCCAGCATCACCGGCGTGATCGGCGTCTCACTCGACCCGATGTCGAAACCCGCCGCGGTCATCATCGACTTGAACGCGGCGGCATTCGCCCAGAGCCGATCGACCAGTTCGGTCGACGCCTCCAGGATCTCCACGGCGGCGATGCAGGCCGCGACGTCGGGCGGCGTAACCGCGGAGGAGAACAGGAACGGCCGCCCTCGCTGCCGAAGCCACTCGATCAGCTCGGTCGAGCCGGCAACGTACCCACCGACGGCGCCGAACGCCTTGGACATGGTGCCGACCTCGACGTCGACCCGGCCGTGGAGACCGAAGTGGTCGACGATGCCTCGTCCTCCGCGCCCGAGAACCCCTTCACCGTGGGCGTCGTCGACCATCACCATCGCGTCGAACTCGTCGGCCGCGTCGACGATCCGGTCGAGCGGAGCAATATCGCCGTCCATCGAGAACACACCGTCGGTGATCACGAGGATCCGGTTGGCTCCTTCCGCGCGGGCCTCGGCAAGACGCTCGCGCAACTCCTCCACGTCGGCGTGGCTGTAGATCTTCCGGCCGCCTTGGACAGGCGCACACCGTCGACGATCGAAGCGTGGTTGAGCGCGTCGGAGATGATGACGTCGCCGGCACCGACCAGAGCCGGAATCACCGCGAGGTTGGCGACGAACCCCGACTGGAACGAGATCGTCGCGTCGACGCCCTTGAACGGGGCGAGGGCCTCCTCGAGCTCATCGTGAATCGTCATCGTGCCGGCGATGGTTCGGACGGCCCCAGGCCCAATGCCGTATCGGTCGAGCGCCGCCTACGCCGCCGCGACCAGCCGTGGATCGTTGGCCAGGCCGAGGTAGTTGTTCGAGCAGAAGTTGAGGACTTCCCGGCCGTTGACGGTCAGGTGTGCACCCTGCGGGCCGTCGATGGTGCGGATCGTGTTGTAGAGACCCTGGTCCTTGAGCGCCTGTACCTCGTCTCGGATGAACGCCGTCTTGTCGGTCATCGTGCCTCCATCAGCTCAACGGTCCGTCTGCATAGGCGGGATCGGGGAACATGACGACCTTGCCGCATTCTCCGGACTGCATGAGTTCGAAGGCCGCGGTGAAGTCGTCCAGCGCGAATCGGTGGGTCACCACGGGAGCGAGATCAACTGCCCCCGAGCGGATGAGCCCGCGCATCTCGAGCCAGGTCTCCCAGAGGCGCCGCCCGAATATGCCGTGCACGGTTGCGCCCTTGAAGATGATGTTGTCGTCGAGGTCGAATGGGATCGCCTCCGATGTCAGGCCCAGCAACGCCGCCTCGCCGCCGGGCTTGAGAGCCGCGAATCCGTCTTCGATGCGCCGAGGCGCCGGACATCTCGAGCAGCACGTCCACGCCCTCGCCGTCGGTCATCTCTGAGATCCGTGCCGACACGTCGTCGCGCAGGGGGTTCAGCGTCACATCCGCCCCCATCGTGGTCGCAAGATCGAGGCGGTAGTCGCACACATCCGTCGCATAGACCGCCCGGGCCCCGAGCGCCTTGGCCACCGCCATGGCCATCACACCGACCGGCCCGCACCCGGTGACCAGCACCTTGCGGCCCGCGACATTGGGGACCGAGGCCGTGTGCACCGCGTTGCCGAAGTTCTCCTGCAGCGACGCAATCGAAAGCGGCATGTCGGGTGGATCCGGCCAGGCATTCTGAGCCGGAACTGCGACGAACTCGGCGTAGGCACCGTCGCGGTGCACGCCGAGGATCTTCGTGTTCGGACACAGGTGGCCTTTGCCGGTGCGACACCAGGCACACGAGTTGCAGACCACGTGAGACTCGACCGAGACCAGTTGGCCGATCTCGGGCTCGGTGACTGCGCCCCCCGGTCGACCACGACGCCGCTCAGTTCGTGGCCAACCGTGACTGGCGGAACGACATGGTCGGCGGCCCACGGATTCCACTCGTAGATATGGAGATCGGTACCGCAGATCGAGGCCGCCCGAACCTCGATCAGGACTTCATCCGGCTTTAGCTCCGGGATCGGCACATCAACCATCGTGAAGCCTGGACCGGGAACGAGCTTTCGGAGTGCGCGCATGGACCACAGGCTATTACGAACAACCGCTGCCTGTAGCGCACTGAGTTCGCCGATTCCGATCCCCGGATTTCGGAGTCCCCGCGTAGGGTTGCCAATTCACCAACCAAAGGAAGCCCGAATGCCCGCGTTCACGCTCACTCGCCAGATCGGCGCCCCCGTGGAAACCGTGTGGGCGGTTCTCGACGACTTCGGAGACATCCAGAGATGGAACCCGGGTGTCACCAGTTCGGCGCTGACCTCAGCAGGCCCGGTGAGCGAGGGCACAACGCGGCACTGCGACTTCTCCCCCTTCGGCGCAGTCAACGAACGCATCGAGCGGCACGTGCCGAACGAACGTTTGACGGTAGACATCTACGAAACGTTCAAGTTGCCGATCTCCGACAGCGTCGCAGACTTCAACATCGCTCCCAGCGGCGACGGGACGGAGCTGACCCTGCACTACTCGTACACCCTCAACCGCCTGGGCCGTTTGGCAAAGGGAACCACCGACAAGCAGTTGCGCAAGGGGCTCGGCGGTCTCGTCGACGGTCTTCAGCAGGAGAGCGAGCGTCTGGCCGTCGACGCGTAGATGAGGCTCCCCGATACCAGTCGCGGGTGGGGCTAGTCACTCTGAGCAGACCGGGTTGTGTCTCGTCGGCACACGGGAATCTGCCGATAAGGGGGGATGGAGCTGCAAGAGCACATCTACCTCCAGTCCTGCAATGTGTGTGGGCTGCCGGCTCTCACCTATGACGATCAAGGCAACGCGCGCTGCGTCGAGCATGCCGCCGTCTTCATCCCCGCGGTGTTCGTCGAGAGCAAGGCCGACGGGAAGAGCTAGGACCGGAACAACGCAAGTCTCGGAATGGTCTCCCGACACATCCGGTTGAACGACCAGCGCCGAATATGCGTTCGAGGCTCGGTTTCGGGCCACCCGACAGTCCGATGGATCGGCCCTTGACGCCTCCGCCCCCGGCGACCAAGGTCAATGTGCGCTCGGTGGTGAGACATGGCAGACGACCGAATAACGATTGACCCTGAGTTCCTTCCGCCTTCCCGTGAGGGAGGTGGCCGGCGTACCGCGTGGCTTGCTGCCGGCGCGGCGGTTGTGGCTGCCATCGCTTTCGGCTGGCTGCTCGGATCACCGGGAACCACCGAACCATCAGAGGTCGCAGCCACCGACTCGACCACCACGACGGTGGCGGCAACGACGTCCACAACCGTTGCCCCAACCACAACCGTTCCGACAGCCGAACCTTTGGGGGAGACAGCGCTGCCTCTGTCTGACCTGGTGCTGGGGTTCACCGACACGATTCTCTTACTCACGACTCCGGTTGACCAGTTCACGATCGCGAAATGGCCTGCCTCACAAACGACACCGGAGGTGGCGCTTGCGATCGAACGCGATGATGCTCACCTCACCGGCGGATGGCCCATCGGCCTCGACGTCTCCGGCTCGTGGTTCGCCCAAATCCTCGGCGACGGCGTACTGACGGTGCATCCCATACCGAATGTCGACGCAGCACAACCAGCGCGAGAGGCCGTCGGACTCCGAGCGGGATCAGCGGTCTGGCACAGCACTGAACCGGGGCAGCTGGCCTGGCTGACGTGCGCCCGATCCACGCCCGGACCGGCGAATCTCACCACGCTGGACCTCACCGACCCGGCATCCGAACCGGTGACTATCTCCTCACTTGCCGAGGTCTGCGCATCGGACTGGGACGACGGGGTGTTCTTGGAGAGCTGGGATGATGAGGCTTTCGTCGTGGGCCTTCCGTGGGATGGGCGTTCAGACCCAATCTTGATCGATGTCGAAACCGGCGAAGTCCTCTCCGAGCCCTACGAGTCAGTCCTGGCTGAGAGCGTAGATGGCCGATACTACCGAGCCGTGGCGGGCGTGACAGAGGACGAGCTTGTCGTAGACACCGCCTGGTCCCCGGACGGCAGGCTGGTCGCTGTCAACATCACACCGGAGTTCGACAGAACGGCCTCACTCGTTCGCATCGTGGACTCGACAACCGGTGTCGTGGTGAGCGAAAGGGACGGGCAAGGATCTGGTGTCATCTCGATGACGTGGTCGTCCGACGGCCGGTTCCTTCTCTACACCACCCTACGGTCTGCCTTCAAGCCGGGGCTGCCGGGGCCCCTCGTGATCCACGACGTCACCAACGACACGGTGGCAAGGATCACCCTGACCCAGTACGTCGACCAAATCAGAACCGCCGCAGCCGCGAATCAGGGCTGACCCGCTCCAGCACCCATCGGGTGACGGCAATGGTGGGCCTACGCTCCCTCCATGACCAAGAACTCGAGCCAGTCTGCATCAGCACCCACGATTGTGGTGGCGCGCCGTGTGATCCCCGGCCGCGAGGAGGACTTCCGAGCCTGGGATCGCCGCATCCGAGCAGCTGCCGCAGCCCACGCTGGATTTCTCGGCTCCGAGGTTCAAGAGCCGAACCCATCCCATCCGGGTGAATGGATCACGGTGTATTCGTTTGCCACGGTCGAGCAACTCGATGCCTGGCTCCAATCCGAAGACCGCAGGGCGCTCATCGCAGAAGTCGCAGGGGCTGATCGAAGGACCGGGCCGTGAGCAGCAGGTCGCCGGCCTCCGCACCGCCCCAGAACCCGTCACCGTCGTCTTCTCGCAACGAATCGCACCGCACAACGAAGCAGAGTTCGTCGAACTCCATGACGACGTCGTCGGCCGGCTGCGCAAGTTCGAGGGTTTTCTCGGGTCCGACCTCCTCCATCCGGTGAAGGGTGTGCAAGATGAGCACGTCATCGTTGCATCGTTCGCATCGCGAGCCGACCTGGATCGCTGGCTCGAGTCCGACTCCCGAGAGAGTGGCTCGTCAGAACCGACCAACTCGTCGAGGGCGACCGCACGGTGAACGTGGTCGGCGGGTTCGGAGGATGGTTCCCGGCCCGTCCGGGTCAGCCGGAAGGACCAAAACGGTGGAAGCAGTCGATCGCCGTGTTCATCGCCCTGTTCCCAACGTCGTTGCTCATCACCCTCGTTCGCGTTGAGGTGGCTCCGAACATGAACGTCGTGCTCGGCGTCTTCATTGGAAACGTCCTCGGCATCCTCGCCCTCACCTACGTTCTGATGCCCCGCGTCACGCGTTGGCTCGGGAGTTGGCTCACCCGCTGAATCGGACGACGCCGAGAGCCGCCAGGTTCGCAACCCAGCGCCGAAGATTCTCGCTCGCCTCAGTCGAGTTGAGCGAGGAAGCCCGCCAGGATGGTGTTGAACTCGTCGGGATGCTCGAAGACTTGGCAGATGCGCCGTTCCCGGCATCGTGACCAATCGGGCGTGGGGTATCGAGTTGACGAGCTCATCCGCCGCCCGTGCGACATCGACGCGATCCTCCTCGCCGAGGACGAGCAGGGTTGGCATCTCCAGCTCACGGAGCCGCTCTGAGGCAGGCGGATTGACGTCTGTTTGCTCGATCTCGCCGTGGTCGTAGGAGAGCCGTATCATCTCAGCGACGGCACGTTTCGCCTCGGGGGATGTGTTCGGACCCGACCAGATGTCGGCCTCGAGCACCGCCGCGTCGTCCAGTCGGCCACTCTCGTAGATGTCGGTCAGCACACGCCACTGGTCGAACAAGTCCTGCTCGAGGAAGTGAAAACCGTCGTAGGTCGCGCCGACGAGCACCAGCCCGCGAACGAGATCGGGGCGTTCGAGGGCGAAATCGATCGCAACCCCTCCCCCCATCGACGCGCCGGCCACAACGGCAGGAGGCAACTGCAGATCATCGAAGAGTCCGGCAAGATCCGTGGCGTGGCGGAACTCACCTTCGCCGTGTGCCGTTCCGCCGAAGCCCCGCAGGTCGGGCCGCACGACCCGCCGGTCGCCGGCGAACCGGTCCGCTTGGGGCTGCCACATCCGTGCGTCTGCAATCCCGGCGTGAATCAGAACGAGAGGGTCCCCCGCACCCTCATCAAAGAACGCCAGCCTCGTCATGCCGTGGATGTCCTTCCGTTGGCCCAGAGACAAACGTACACGACCGAAGAGCAGCCTGAGTCGGAACGAGGATGAGCTAGACGGCGCCGGACTCGAGCGGAGTGATCAGATCCGGGATGTCATTCACGACTCGGTTGACGAGCGTCGAAACCGCGTGCTCTGAGAGGTCGGGCACGGACAGAGATGCAACGAGATCGCGGATCGCCTCTTTGTCGCGGTTGTCGGGATCCAGCCATGGATCCCACGCCGACTTCGGGAGGATCACCGGCATCCGGTCGTGGATCGGTGACACGACGTCTGACGGCTTCCCGGTCACGATGGTGCACGTGCGCACCCGATCCCCGCTCTCCGGATCCTCCCAGGACGCCCACAGTCCGGCGAGGGCAAGCGGGCTTCGGTCCGTGGCGTAGAAGTAGTGCGGGAGCTTGCCGCGCTCCTTCGGCTCCCACTCGTAGAACCCGTCGGCAGGGACGATGCATCGGCGTGCGGCAAACGAGTCACGGAACGCCGGCTTCACGTCTGCCGTCTCTACCCGGGCGTTGATCAGACGAGCACCGATCTTCCGATCCTTTGCCCAGAACGGCACGAGGCCCCACCCAAAGGTTCCGAGCAGGCGATCACCGGAGTGCTCGGCGACGGCATAGACCTGCTTCGTCGGGGCGACGTTCCACGACTTGAGAACCTCGTCGGTCTGGACCACATCGACGGAGAAGTACGCCCCGTAGTTCTCTGCTTCCTGAGTCTGAACAAATCGTCCGCACATGCGGTGATCCTACGCGTGTCACGAGGGTTCGGGCCAGATCCGTAATGGTTCAGTTTTGCGGCGTCGAGGCCGATGACAACCGCGATGGATTCAGCGATTCGCTTCGGCTCGGTCTCTAAGGCCTTCGGTTCAGTTCGCGCTGTCGAGTCCCTCACCTTTGCCGCTCCTGCCGGTGCGGTTACGGTGCTGCTCGGCCCGAACGGGGCAGGAAAGACGACAACGGTGCGCCTCACAACGGGCGCTCTGGTTGCCGACCGCGGCGACATCGAGGTGCTTGGTCTCCATCCCAAGATCAACGGAGATGAAGTCCGGCGGCGCGTGGGCATCGTGCCACCGAAGCCGGCGTTCTACGATCAGCTCACCGGATGGGAGAACCTTCGTTTCGCCGCCCGGATCTTCGGATCAAACGAGGGAGCCGCTCTCGATGCGGCCGAACGCTTCTCGATCCAGGATGCCCTTCTCCAGGAGGTCGGCGGCTACTCCACCGGGATGCGCACACGTCTCGCCCTCGCACGAGCTGTGATCCACGATCCAGAGGTGCTCCTTCTCGATGAGCCGACGGCAGGACTCGACCCCGAATCGTCACGCAACGTCCTCGAACTGATCCGCGAACTCGCCGGCCGTGGGCGCACGATCGTGTTGTGCACCCATCTGCTCCACGAGGCCGAAGGGATCGCCGATCAACTTGTGCTCATGAACAACGGACATGCTCAGGCCGCGGGAGCGCCACAGGATCTCGCGGGCACGTACCTCGCTGAACCCGTCGTCGTTCTCGACGCCGAGAACCGGGACGCGCTCGGCGCACTCGACCTCGAAGAGGGTGTCGTTTCCGTGTCGTGGAACGGCTCGGTTCAGGTGACGCTCGACGACTTGAACCGCCTCCCCGACCTCGTGACCCGGCTCGTCAACGACGGCGCTCGGATCACGCGAGTGGAACCGATCGGCGCAACGCTCGAGGAGCTCTATTTCGAGATGCAGCGAGCGCACCGAGTGGAGGCGCCGTGAACTGGGATCACGTGCGAGCAATCGCAGGCGCCGACATGCGGCGGCTCTTCAAGAGCAAGGACTACTGGATTCCGCTGATGATGCTGGCGACACTCTTCTTCGTGTTCATGCCGCTCCTCGCCCTCGGTGTGGTCGGAATGCTCGCCAATACGTCCGTGGCACAGCAGCTCGCCGGCATGGTCGACAGCATCCCGGTAGACGTCAGCCGGACTCTGCCCACGAATGATCCAGGAGCCCAGGCGGCCTATCTCATCGCCGTCTACATGCTCGCACCGATAGCGATCATCGTGCCGCTCACGATCTCGGTGGCCGTCGCCTCGAACGCAATCGTCGGAGAGCGAGAACGCGGAACCGGGGAGTTCCTCGCCCACAGCCCCCTCACCATGAAGGAGATCTACTTCGGGAAGCTCATCGCAAGCCTCGTGCCCGGCTACTTCATCACAATCGTCGGCTTCGGCCTGTACTCGCTTGTCGTGAACCTGACGGTCGGGCCCAAGGTTGGCGGATGGTTCTTTCCCACCGCGGGTTGGTTCCTTCTGATCATCCTGGTAATCCCGCCGGTTATCGCGATCGCGATTGCGCTCGTCCTGCGGATGTCGGCACGGATGCGTTCTGCGGCTGCAGCCCAGCAGGCGTCGAGCCTCGTGTCGCTGCCGATCATCATCGTGTCGTACGCTCTGACGATGCGAGTCATCTCCGCTCCCGGACCCTCGGCGCTCCTGATCGGCACCATCGCATGGGCCATCGCCCTCTTCCTGGCGATGCGCGGCGCATCGAAGATGAAGCGGGAGCGCCTCCTCGGGGTTGCGTCCGAGACCTGAGCCGCTACCCGGCGGCGGCCGACGACTTTGCTGCGGCTCCGCCGTCCACCACCACTCGTCGGCGGTTCCCACTTGAACCACCGGATGGCAAAGATCAACGCCACAACACCCCACAACGCGAGGTACGCGAGGTCCTGCCATTCGAAGTCGGCCCGGGTTGCCGCAGGTGTGAACGCCGCGACGAATGGTTCCACGAAGTGGCTCAACGGGAAGAAGCTGGAAACCGCCGTGAGCCAACCGGGCATGTCTTCGCCCGGCACGATGAACACGCCCGACACGAACGCAAGAGGCAGGAGGGTGGCGTTCGCGATTGCCGTGGCAGCCTGCCCGGATGGGGCCAACGCAGCGACCAACAGCCCGAGGGCGGCGAACGCGGCAACCCCGACGAAGAACACGGCAATCAGGATCGGGACCGTCTCCGGATATACCTGAAGTCCGAAGAACACGACGCCCACGCTGAGCATGATGAGGGTTCCGATGAGGGCGATCAGGATGGAGGAGAGGATCTTGCCTCCGAAGAAGACCCACGACGGCAGCGGGGTTCCCCTCACCCGTTTCAGGATCCCCTCGTCTCTCTGATACGACGTGAAGATCGAGATGTTCGTGTATGTGGCCGAGACCGCGGCGAAGACGGCGAGCGACGGTGCGTAGAACTGCGCTGTGGTGATCCCGAGGTACTCGATCCTCTCGTTCCCGAAGACGAGTGAGAACACCACGAAGATCAGGAGCGGGAAAAAGATGGTGAAGAACGCCGAAATCGGTGTGCGCCAGAAGATCCTCCACTCGTAGCGAGCCTGGTGCCAAAGCAGCGAGAGGGGCGATGGCCGTTTCACGGCGTTTCCCCATCCGTGAGGCCGAGGTAGATGTCCTCGAGTGAGGGGCGGCTCACGGTGAGTCCGTTCAGCGACGTGTCGCGTTCGACGGCCCAACCGGTGAGCGTGTGCAGCAGCGTTGTCGGATCATCGGAGTGGTATTCGACGGTCGATCCGTCGATCAGCGTCGGCGGCAGTGGCAGCGATTCCACGGGTTGGTCTACGAGGGTGAACCTCACTTCGGCGCGGGCTGTGGCCCTGCCGCCGAGCGTGTCCGGCGTGCCCTCAGCCACGATCAGACCGCGGTCGATCACCGCCACTCGATCGGCGAGGGCTTGCGCCTCGTCCATATAGTGGGTGGTGAGCAGGATCGTCTTCCCGAGGGTGGTGAGGTTGCCGATGACCTCCCATGCATGGCGTCGCGCGGATGGATCGAAGCCGGTGGTGGGTTCGTCCAGGAAGATGAGGTCGGGGTCACCGACGATACCGAGCGCAACCTCGAGGCGGCGCTTCTGGCCGCCCGACAGTGTCTTCACGCGGGCATCGGCCTTCTCTCCGAGTCCGACGATGTCGATGAGATGGCTCGTGTCGAGACGCTGCGGATACACCGCGCCGTAGGTATCGATCGTTTCCCGTACGGAGAGCTCCCGCTCGACCGACGACTCCTGGAGCACGATCCCGATGCGTTCCTTGAACGTCCTCTGGTTCTCGGAGGGATCGAACCCGAGCACGCTCGCGGTGCCGGAGGTCCGAGTGCGGTAACCCTCGAGGATCTCGACGATGGTGGTCTTGCCTGCGCCGTTTGGTCCGAGCAGCGCGAACACCTCGCCCTCTTCAAGGACGAAGCTCACGCCGCGTACGGCGTCGACATCGCCGTAGCTCTTCGTGAGGTTCTCGACGGATACGACCGGCATCCAGTCCTTTCTGCTTCGAGCTGCAGACTGGCAGAATCCTGATCGCTGTGTGGTCGTGGGCAAGAGGTTCGGGAACGGAGAGGACATCAGATAACGTCCTACCACCATGATCAAACGACTCTTCCTCCTCGCCTTGCCCATCGCCCTGCTCGCCGCGGCCTGCAGCTCAAACGGAGACGACATGCCAACCGACTATTCCTGGATGTTGACCGAGATCGCCGGGACCCGATGGGACGATGACCACACCGCTCACCATCCCCACGCTCACCTTCGAGGATGGGGCGGCATCCGGCAACGCGTCGTGCAACCAGTACTTCGGTCCATACGAAATCGACGGTTCGTCGATCACATTCGGGCAACTCGCTTCGACGCAGATGTTCTGCGGAGAGCCGGGGGTGATGGACCAAGAGGCCGCCTACCTGGCCGCCTTGGCCTCTGTTGACACGTGGTCGATTGACGGTGAGGCGTTGACCCTCTCGTCAGGCGACACGGCACTGCTCCGGTACGAGGCGATCTCGCAGGACCTGGCCGGATCCTCGTGGGATCTCATTGCCTACAACAACGGCACCGGTGGGTTCCAGTCGACGGTGATCGACGTACCCGTGACGGCGTTCTTCGAAGAAGATGGAACCCTCTCCGGGGCCGGGGGCTGCAATTCCTACACCGGGTCGTGGGAGACCGACGAGGGCTCGATCGAGATCGGTCCGCTCGCATCCACGGCGATGGCCTGTGAACCGGACCTGATGGACCAGGAAGCCCGGTACCTCGTCGTGCTCCAGGAAGCCGACACGTACCGCGTCGATGCCACAACGCTCGAGATGTTCGACGCCGAGGGCACCCGTCTCGTCCAGTACCTGCGGGCAGCAACGCCGTAGCCACTCACCGTCGTCGATCGTACCCATTGACATTGATGTTCGCGTCGACTGGACGATCACATGTGTGCCACATGTTCTAGTCTGAAGGCATGGTGATGATCCAGATCCGCAACGTTCCCCCAGATCTCCACGAACGGCTCAAAGCCCGAGCCGACGCCCATGGGATGAACCTCTCGGACTTCCTCAAGGGAGAGCTTCAGCGAATGGCCTCCGTCCCGACCAACGCGGAGATCTTCGCCGCAGTCGAGGCCGACCGGGCAGCCGGAGCTTCTTCCCCAGATCACTGCCGACGAGATCGTCGCCGCCATCAGGGAAGACCGGGAGTCACATTGATCCTTGTCGTTGATGCATCGGCTATTGTCAATGCACTCACGAACCCGGGCGACCGTGGTGCCGAAGCCCGGTTGATGCTTTCGAACCTGATCTCCTCGCCCCACACCTCGTCGATCTCGAAGTGGCTCAGGGCTTTCGCCGAGTCGGCCTGCTCCGCAGCGCCGACATGACCGGAGCACTCCATCGATACCAGTCTCTTGATTCGCCGATTCGAGCACCTGCCGCTGTTGTCACGCATCTGGGAATTGCGCCACAACCTCACCGCGTACGACGCTGCGTACGTAGCCCTGGCCGAAGCGACCGGCGCACCCCTTGTCACCGCGACCGGAAGCTTGCGAGCACACCCGGGCACAGGGCCGAGGTCATCGTCGTCTGATCAGTCGATCCAGCGTTCAGGGCGTTCCTTGAGGCGGTTGAATCCGAGCTCGTCGCAGAACGCCTCGTAGCGAGCCCGCGGCACACCCTTCCACTTGAGGTCGGCGAGAGAATCGGGGAGCGGGACGTCGGTCCGAAGCTGAGCCAGATAGCGATAGAGCAGGGCATCACCGATGTGTTCCCGGAGTGTCGCTGCGAGCTTCGCGGCCCCGCGCACCTTCACATCCCACAACGACTCGTCCAAGGGGATTCCTTCGAGATGGCCATAGCGAGAGAGGATCGTCCCGCTCGACTTCGCACCCCAGCCCGCGAGCCCGGGGAGCCCATCGGCCGCATCACCGACGAGCGCCAGCCAGTCGGGTATCGAGGCCGGTTCGACGCCGAACTTCTCGACGACCGCGTTGCGGTCGATGAACGATCCCTTGCGCCTCTCGTAGCCAACGATGCGTGGATCGTCGTAGAGCTGGCACATGTCCTTGTCGGGGGACATCACCACGACTTGCTCGACATCGTCGACCCACCTGCGGGCGCCGGTGGCGAGCCCGTCGTCGGCCTCGTAGTCGTACATCGACCAGACCGTCACGCCGATCGCACGCATTGCCCGTTCGGCGAGCGGGAACTGGTCGAGCAGCTCCTCTTCGATTCCCTCTCCCGTCTTGTAGCCCTCAAAGACCTCGTTTCGGAACGACTCGACTACCGAGTCGAACGACGCGGCGATATGCGTCACCTCGGGTTCGGTGAGCAGGGCGAGAGTTGAGGCGAGGATGCCGTACGGTGGCGCCGACCTCGCGGCCGTCGGGCGCCGTTCTCGATGGGACCCCGAAGTGTACGCGGAACAACTCGTACGTGCCGTCGATGAGGTAGAGCTTCATGATTCGACCCTACCGTCCGCGGCCCTGCCCTGCTCTCCGGCGAGTCGCCTAGAGTCGTCCCATGGCGTGGCTGCTTGCTGCAGAAGAAGGCCTCATGGTCGGCGGATTGGAGATCGGCGAAGCGGTCGCCGAATCCATCGAAGTCGCTGCTATTGCGGCCATCACGTCGCGATCATCTACGCCGCGATCAGTGGCGCCAGGGCGTGGATTCGGAGCGGTGGGGAAGCCGCATTCCAGATCTTCAAGCGTGGCATCGGGCGCGGCATGCTCGTCGGCCTCGATCTCCTTATTGCCGCCGACATCATCAAGACGGTCACGGTGGAGCCGACCCTCGAGAACACGGCGACGCTTGGCCTCCTGGTCCTCATCCGGACGTTCCTGAGCTGGAGCATTGTCGTGGAGGTCACCGGCCGGTGGCCGTGGGAGGAACTTCCGGAGAAAGCTTCTGGATAACGCCGACGGGGCGGATCGTCGCCAGGATCCCTTCAGCCATTGACCACGGCAACCCCACGTCGCCACCGCGGGTATCCTGCGCCGACGGGCCTGTAGCTCCAATTGGCAGAGCAGCGGACTTTTAATCCGAAGCGTGTGGGTTCGAGTCCCACCGGGCCCACCAGGGAACCCATGGACTCCAAGGGCTGCGCCGTCCCAACTATGTACTCTTCAACGGTAGCGACCCGAATCGGTTGCACGACGGTTGCAGCAAATCCGTCCGTTCCGGGTCCGTTGGCGTCGATCTCTACCTGATCACCATGGCTGAGTGGTTGTCATCGTCGGGGATGTGGGACGATCCGTGTGACTTGTGCCGGGTACACAGACTCGATCACGACGCTGAGGCGATGGGCCACGAGTGGCGAGCACCAGCGTCGGAAACGAGCACCGAGAGGAGGTGCAGGCTCGCGTCAACACGACTGTGCGGGAGCTAACGTGGCGACTATCGGGCACCGCTGCCGCCGCCCGCCGAGCGTCGCCGGATCAGAGAAGCAGCCGGGTGGACGCAGAGTGATGTTGCCGACGAGCTTCACGTTTCTCGCCACGCCTTCTCGAAATTCGAGCGTCGTGCCGGGTGGATCAACGGCCAGCGTCTTCCAGGGCGTGAGCCATCGGTTGGGGTGCGATTGTGCCTACTCGGAGCTACTGCGTTGTCTTGATGCGCCAAGTGGCTGATCCGCAGCGTCGAACGCTGTATCCTCTGAACCTCATTGCGAGCCCTCTGCTTCCTCGACGGCTTCGGCTTCCTGTGTTCGGGGGGTGAACGACCGTCGCCCGTAGCGTCCTTCACCTCTCGATCCACTCGGCCAATTGGGCTTCCTGGGCATCGATGAGCGCCAAGAGGCGTCGTTTGTCCTCGTCGGCGAGGGAGCGTAGGAGTCCGAGGGATGTGAGTCGCTCTTCGATCTCGGGTGACGACCCAAGGCTGAGCTTTGCAAGGGTAGCGTCATCGAGGGGTTCTTCAACTCGGTCAAGGCCAATGGTGATGTCGCCACGTTCATTGGGGGGGGGAGGCAGGAACCACCAGGCGAGGGGAAGGTCGTAGGCGAGGGAGAACACCGCGAGGTCGCTGGCGGTGAATTCCGGAGTCGTCCTTCGGGGGTCCAGGCCCGTTCGGCGTCGGACAGTGACGCTACCGACCATGTCAGGCCATGTCGTTCGAGATGTTTGGTGGCCTGGGCCTGGGTCCATCCCCTGAGTTCCCGGGCCTTGCGGAGGTTCCAGGAGACCAGGAGATTCGGGTCGAGGTCCCAATTGATGAAGTCTCTTGGGGCATGAACTACCTCCGGTGTCCGTGGGTCAAAGGATCTACGTGAGTGTAGTACAGAATCTGCGAGAACGTTGACTCTGGGGTTCCCAACTGTATCCTCCGCCACGTAGAACGACATCTACATGGAGGTGTACTCATGGATGGATCGAAACTGAGGGCAGTGCGGGAATCGAAGGGCCTCACGCTTCCCGAGACGGCGAAGCTCGCCGGAATGGCCCCCGCCCACCTCTCACGGGTCGAACGAGGTAGCAGAGGTTTGAGTGTCGATCGTTGACCCGTCTCGCAGGCGTGCTCGGCCTCACGAACTCAAGGATTGCTTCGGGTGCACATGGTGGGGGCAATCGGTAGCCGACGCCGGCCGGAACGAACAAAGCCCGGCGGCAGGCCGGGCCAAGTCCTTTGAATGCCTCGGAGCGTCGAGCCGAAGCGAGTTCAACATGAAAGAGAATACCACGGACCGACCAACTACTGAGCACTTCGACCCATTCGATCCCGGCTCATTGTTGAGCAGCGACAGCGTCGCCTGGGAGGGTGTCGCCGAAGACGAGCAGCGGCGAAGTTCTGCGGAAACGTTCCTATTCGCGGCATCGAAAAGGACCACCGGCAGAAATGTCGCATACCCCGTTCGGTGCGACACGTTGTTCCATCAGCCGTGTGCCGAGGCGAAGAATCATGGGCAAGCTCCGACTACTGAGCTTCGCGGCGCACAAATCGCCGACCTGGCACTTCGCCGTGGTGGAGACATCGAACCTCGCGAGGAACATCCTCGCTGACCGCCGGTACCACCTAGCGAAGAAGCTGGATCGCCCTGTGCGCTACATGAGGGTGGATCGTGTCGGCGGAACGACGTCATCCTGGTCTTCGGACCCGCTTACCGGGAGGAAGGAACCGACAGCGTTCTACCCGACGGATGACCTTCTCCGCCTCGCTGCCGAAGCTTTGTCGCTGCCGGGTGTTCTGCGTATCCAGACTTCCCGCTGGGGACTAGACGACAACGACGATGCCGACGACGACGTCGTGTGCCTCGGGTTCGTCGGTGATGCCCGCTACCTGTTCGTTGAGCGGCACCGTCACCCACGAGGTCACCGACGACGTACTTGCCGTCCTCACCGACGCCTACCGTGAAGCCGTCGACAACATCCGCCACTGAGTTCTCGTCTTCGGCGCATGCCAGGAGAATGACATCACCCGCCAATCCGAATCGAGTTCTCGGCTACTCTGTAGTCCACGTCGAAGAACATGATTCCACCCTCGTCGTCCAGTAGGTCCCTGCCCGTGGTCGCCCCATTGCCGTAGAAAAACGACGTGACCTGGCCTGCGCTGTGGCGGAAGCGCCACTCCCCACTCGCCGTGTCTACCGACCCGAGTCGGTCCTCCTGACACATCCCGGACGGGGTGGAGTCGCCGGGCATGCTGCCGGTGCAGTAGTTACTCGAAAGGGTGTTGGCTCCCGGAGCGAACTGGAAACCCCATTCGGCGTTGCCGCGCGCCTTGTTGCTGCGTCCTTTCGATGAACTCGAGAATGCGCTCCGAGTTCTCACACGCGAAGTGTGGTTAACCTCCCGATTCAGACTCAGGAATAGACGATGACCCAAAGCGCAGGTTTGATCGACACCGTCATTGTCGGCGGGTGCGGCCATGTCGGCCTGCCCCTTGGCATCGCTCTTGCGGATTCAGGGCGTTCCGTTGTCGTCTACGACATAGATGTTTCAGCTGTCGCGACCGTGAACTCCGGCACGCTGCCGTTCATGGAAGAGGTGCTGGAGAAGTCCTTGCGAACGTGGTGGGTGATGGCCGACTCGTTGCGAGCGCAGACCCAGATCAACTGAGCATCAGTATGTGGTCCGTGGTGATCGGGACGCCGGTCGACGAACACCTGAACCCTGATCCCACTGCTGTCACGAACGCCATGAAGGATCTCCTTCCGTATCTACGGTCGGGGACAGCTCATCGTCTGGCGGAGCACCGTGTTCCCAGGTGTCACCCGCATGGTCGAGAAGGTGTTCGCAGCATCAGACCTTGACGTCGACGTTGCCTTCTGCCGGAGTGGATCGCTGAAGGCAACGCCATGAAGGAACTCTACGAATTGCCGCAGATCGTTGCGAGCCGGAGTGCAGCAGGGAACGAACGGGCAGCGGCGTTGTTCGGAACTCTCTCACCGAGGCAATCGTCCACCTCGAACCCGAGGAGGCCGAACTGCCAAGTTGTTCGAACCAACACATGGCGCTACATCAAGTTCGCCGCGGCCAACCAGTTGTACATGATCGCGAACGAGCACGGGGCCTCGACTTCGAGCGCATCCGTCTCGCATGGCCTCAGCGACTACCCGTGGGCCGCCGACATCCCGGGGGCGGGGTTCGCTGCGGGTCCGTGCCTCTTCAAAGACACGATGCAGCTGGCGGCGTTCAACAACAACAACTTCTCGCTTGGGCACGCCGCGATGATGGTCAACGAGGGCCTGCCGCTCTACGTTGTGATCGCGGTTGGAAGCGACTTCGACCTTAAGGACCTCACGGTCGGGATCCTGGGGATGGCGTTCAAGGCGCGAGTCGGACGACATCCGCTCCAGCCTGTCGCTACAAGCTTCGCCGGATCCTGGGGTTCAAGGCCAAAGCCGTGCTCTGCACCGACCCGTACGTCACTGATCGACCGCCGACCTCGTCGCCGCTCGACCGAGTGCTCGAGCGTGCCGACATCCTCATCGTCGCGGCACCTCATCGCCGAGTACCGCGACCTCGTCACCGACAAGCCGGTCGCAGACGTGTGGAACATTGTCTCGGGCGGGGCTAGCAGTCTGATCCCCAGTCGCGATCTCGATCGTCATCCCCGCGTACAACGAGGGCGACGCGATCGCTTCCGTACCTCGACACGCATCCTCGACGTCGGTGACGCTCGCATTCGACATTCCTCGTCGTCGTCGACACACGGACAACACCACCGTTCCGGTCGCCTTGACCGGTACGACAATGAGGTCGGATCACGATTGAACGTGACTACGGGCGTGGACCGGCCAACGCCATCCGGTTCGGACTTGACGCTGCCGACGGCGACGGTCGTCGTCGTCACGATGGCCGACGGATGTGACGATGCCACCCAGATCGACGATCTGGCGCAGCTCGTGCGCGACGGGATCGCTATCGCCGGCAGCGTCCCGCTACATGAAAGGTGGATGCCAGGTCGGTGGTCCGTTCATCAAGCGCTGGCTCTCCACGTTTTGCAGGCGTTAGCCTCTACTACCTCGCCCGGGTCGGCACCCATGATGCGACGAATTCGTTCAAGGCGTACCGAACCGACTTCGTGCGCACCGTCGGCGTCGACAGCAAAGCCGGGTTCGAGATCGGCATCGAACTCGTCGCCAAGGCGCGCCGGACACCGGATGCCGGTCGCTGAAATCCCGACGACCTGGTTCGACCGGGACCGATGGTGAGTCGAACTTCGATGTCGTCGGCTGGATGCCGATGTACCTGTCGTGGTACTTCTACGCCTTCGGGCGACGATCTAGAAGTCCATGCAGCAATGGCAAGGAGTAGGAAGTGAAGGTTCTGGTCACCGGTTCGCTGGTTTCATCGGCGGGTACGTCGTCGAGGAATTGCTCGGACAGGGCTACGAGGTCGTCGGCATCGACAACTACTCGAAGTACGGACCCGTCACGACTCCTACGACAACGATCCGCGGATACCGGCTCGTCGAGGGTGACGCAGAGACGTCGACCTCATGACCGAACTGTGCCTCCGACGTCGACCACTTCATTGCAGGTGCCGCCCTCATCGGCGGAATCTCGTACTTCCACGAGTACGCCTACGACCTCCTTGCGGAGAACGAACGCATCATCGCTTCCTCCTGTGACGCAGCGATCAAGGCACACCAGGCGGGCAGTCTCCACAAGGTCACCTACATGAGTTCATCGATGGTGTTCGAGTCTACCGACAGGTGGCCGTCAGCGGGAAGGCGACGAACGCAACGTGCCCCCACCGCTTTCGTCGTACGGTTCCAGAAACTCGCTGTCGAGTACTTCGCCCGTGCCGGCGTACGACCAGTACGGGCTTCCCTTCACGATCACTCGACCTTCAACTGCGTCGGAATCGGGAGGAACGCGCCCTCGGCGACGCCGAGGTGCTTCCGGCAACGTGAAGCTCGCGCATGAGCCACGTCGTCCCCGACCTGGTCCAGAAGATCGTCAAGGGCCAGGACCCGCTTCACATCCTCGGCGACGGCGAGCCCAGATCCGCCACTACACCTATGGAGGCGACCTTGCAAGGGGCATCGTGCTGGCAATGGAGGACCCAGCTGCACCGAATCAGGACTTCAACTTGTCAACCGCGCGGAATCAACGACGGTGTCTTGAGCTCGCTGAGATCGTCTGGGCGAAGATGCAGGGCCGTGATGCGCCACTGCGTTATGTGTCAGACGACCCGTTCGAATACGACGTCCAGAAACGCATCCCTGACGTGCGGAAGGCACGGGACGTTCTCGGCTTCGAAGCAACGACTTCACTCGACGAAAAGCTCAACGAGGTCATCCCCTGGATCGAGCAAGCCATCGTCGAGGGCCGCATCTAGCGGTTCTGCCGATCGGTGGGTCTCGAATCGGATAGGTAGACCACGGCCGGTTCTGACATCGCATGTTGGCTGTCACACGAGTACTAGCCAGTGACGGTCGACGGTGTGGCTACTCGCTGGCCTGCCGTGCGAGATCGATGGTGAGCATCCCCTCGCCTGCGCATCCCAGCACCTCTGCAGGTCTCGCTGTGGAACCGGCAGGCGGCATCCAGAACAGCGAACGTGTCACCGACGGCACGGCCACGATGCCGGGGCGCATGATCGGCTGGGCCGATCCGACGACGGAAACAACAGCCACGCCACGCCCTCACCTTCAGGGATCTCAACGGTTTGTTCCAACGCACAATCAAGCGAGTACGTGGCGAGTTCGAGCATTGTGAGATGATGCAACCTCGACCGGCCCCGATTCACTAGTTGACGCGCCAATCCACACTGGGGGTTGCCTGATGCCAGTCCGTGGGCCGACTCGTGACCTCGTCGTAGGTGTCACCGAGGAACAGCGTGCGCGTTGACACGGGGCGTACCACGGCCAGATCGACGCGTCTCATTCCGAGGTGCCGACTGTCTCATGCTGACCAGCGTCGTGTAGGAATCCAGATCGCTCTGTGACTCCATGATCTCCTTGGTCAGGGGAGGTTCGCGCATCATCATCCCCCACCGATCTGCGTAGTAGAGGATGTGCGGGTCCCAGTCTGCCCCAACGATCAGCACCCTGTCATCCTTGGCTGTCAGCGCAGCGATCTCCTCGGATTGGATCGGGACACCACGCTCGGAGTACGCGAGATGCCAATACGGGGTGAGCCACAGAGCAAGGAACAGCCACACCGCAACGATGACCGCAATGATCCAGTTGGGTCTCCCGCTGATCGGCAACGAACTTCGACGCGACGAGGTAGATGCCATACGCCAACAATGCGGCGAGTGCTGGGCTGACCGCGAACTAGGTAGTACACGTGGTGGTAGTAGAGATTGAAGAACGTCTCAATCGCCACGAGCGGGACGAGGGCAAGGCCGATCCAGAAGGCACGGTGCCGCTTGGCGAGTATCGGCACAAGGATCGCTAGGAGAAGCCAGCCACGGCCAACGATGAGCGACTCGATCGGGTCGAGTATCCGGAGGACACTGTCGAGGTCTCTTCTCTGTGCAATCGTGCCGAAATTCCACGACCGCAACCCAGTTGAGGTCAGCCATTCCGTTGTGGCCGAAGCCGCCTTGACAGCGTCGGCATGTCGTGTCCACATCGTGAGCCGCGATCGCAGGGAGAATGAGCATGGTCAGGAATCCTGGATTGAGCCGTTCCTTCCACCACTGCTTTGAGAAGAACGAAACATCCGCTTCGTGATCCGGTTGGTACAGGAGGATCGGGACAACCCATGGGAGGGCGGTCGTGATCTTTACGGTCGTTGCGATCATGCCTGCCACGATCGCAGCGATGACCCACACGTTACGCCGAGTTCTCGCCGATCTGATGGCAGCGATGACCCAACCAAGGGCCGCTGCGGTCGCGAGGTATTCGATCATCGACGCTCGGCTCCACACGAGGGCGAACGGCGAGAAGGAGAAGACGAACAGTGCTGTGGCTGCCACGACCGGGTTGGCGATCTTGCGGACGAGGATCCACAGCATCAAGGCGGTGACAACAAAGAACGCCAGGCCGACACTGCGATTCGCAACATCGGCTGAGACACCGAAGGCCATCGGAACACTGGCAACGGCTTGGAAGAGGGAACTCGAATGGGATGGTCCACGGCTCACCGAAGACGGGGACCAACGGACGGAGCAGATCGATCCCGTATCTGTGGGTTCGACCGTCTGGAAAGCCGTTTGTGCCTGACGGAACCCAAAGGCCTCGGTTAGCACTCCGACCCATCGTCGGGTACCGCGTGAGACCGATGCCAAGAAGTGTGAGAACCCACACCACGATCTCCCAACGGCGGAGCGGACCGCCGAACGCTGGCGATACGTCAGGACGATCCTCAGGCTCGATGTGCTCTTGGGGTTCTGTCGTCATCGATTCGGGGGGGAGAGTACTTCCGAACGGAGCAATACGGTGCAACGAGCTTCAACGGTGCCCTCTACGACCGAATCGGGATCTGTGAGAGCGCCACGGGCGCTCGGCTCCGCTCATGTCCGTCAGTGTGCTCGGCTGGCTCCGTGGCTTCGCAGCCCCAGAGATCCCCAGCATCGAAGCCGTTCCGGGGCCACTGCCGGGATGTGCGACTACCGAACCCTGAGCGCCGTCGCTAGGCGACCCCGTAGGCTTCCCCTGTGGACGACACACCGATCCTCAACCACCCTGGCCCGACGACCTCGACCCGGTCGACGTTCCGTTCCGCACCCGCACCGTCACCGTCCTTCGACGCATGAATTTCTTCGACGAGCCGACCCGTTTCGACACCCTCACCGAATCCGAGGTCATCTCCTGGTGGAACCCCGGGGCCGAGACCGTCGACGACATCCGACACACCGGCAACGCAGCGATCCGGCGGCACCACGAACAGCTCGAACACGCCCAACTCACAGCCGACCTGGCGACTGTCGCTGAGGAACCTGGGCGCACCACATCTGGCATCGTGACCCCCGGTTCGCTGCGTTCCGCCGCAGGGTGACGCCACCGTCCACGACATCGCCACGGCCGGCAGCCTGGAGGATCAGCGGGTCCCGTGGGACAACCTGGAGGCCCTCAGACGGCCATCGACGTCCAGGCGGCCCTGCTCCCCGCGAGGCCGTCGCCGAGTATGTGGAAGCCATCTCCGGCCAACACGGTGAACGCCTGGAGGTGCTGTTGGCCCGCACCGGCTTGAACGGCCAGGACCCGATCACCAACCAGGAGATGGCGAGCGCCTCGGCGTGACCGACAGCGGGCCAGCCAGATCGTCCAGCGGCTCTGGTATCACCGAGACCGGTGCCGACCGCCCGACGGGGTGTGGATGCCGCAGGTCGCCGAGGCCGAGCGGTCAGGGCGACCGGACGGGTTCACCTGAGGCGAGCATCGCCGCAGCCCGTCGGTTGTGTCCGCCGCTCTAGCAGCGACGTTTCACCTTCGTCAGTTGGACCGATCCGAAGCGTCGAAGCTGATCGTGCCTTTCGCAGAAGCTGACAGAAGCTGTGGACGCCATCAACACGACGGTGGAGGCCATTCCTGATACGACGGCTCTCGGATTGCGGAGCTATGCGGGATCATGCAATCAATCGTCGGTCCCTGTGCTCGTGCCAATTGGCCTCGACAATGACGACCAAATTGTCGCCGCTGCGAACAATCTGAGCGCTGGTGGTGGAACACCGACGACGGCGGCCCTCGATGCAGGGATTGATGAGTTGTTGGCCTATCCGTCGGCTGGCACCAAACGGTCTGTGCTTCTCACTGACGGCGACACGCAATGTGGCATCAGCGTCTACGACTTCATCAAACAGAAGGATTTGGGTGGTTTGGAGTTGACCCTCTACACGGTGGGCTTGCAGGTCTCCCCTGTCGCCGCAGCGGACTTGCAGTGCGCCGCGGAATACACGGGCGGCACCTACATACCGGCAGACGACCCGACCGATCTCGCCGACGCCCTCGGTGCTAGGCAACCGGTGGGTTCGAGTCCCACCGGGCCCACGGGGAACCCTCCCGTCCTGGGTCGACTCGAGAGCCCGCCTGCTATCGGACGTTTCGTACAATTGTCGAAGGCGTTCGTGCCGCGCGGTCCCATTCGATTGCAGCCATTAGGACGCAGCTTGGTTGGCCCTGAAGAGGGCGGCAAGACTCGGCCCTCCAAGGC
>CAWEEG010000035.1:0-4076 GCA_963808015.1 uncultured Actinomycetota bacterium | reverse complement strand
GGATGCTGCGCAGCGTCGACTTCGGCGAACCTGCCGCTGAGTGGCTCAAGCATGACTTCCACGACATCGACAAGTACGAGTGGATGGCATGGGCGCCGCTCGTCGTGATGACGATCGCCATCGGGGTCTACCCGAAGATCGTCTTTGGAGCCACGAACGACGCCGTCGTGAACCTTGTAGCGAAGGCCTTCGGAGGCTGATGACGTGATCGACTACCACGCGATCCTTCCCGAGATCATCCTGGCGGTGACGGTCCTTGCCGTCCTCGTCACGGATCTCGCGACGAGTGAGAAGTACTTCGGGGCGATCGTCGGGATGGTCGGTTTGTTTGCCTCGCTCGTCCCGCTGTTCACGCTAGCGATGTGTGACGATCTCTCGTTCTGCACCGGCACGCTGCCCAGGGCGCTCTTCGGCGGGTCCTACGTCGTCGATCAGTACGCCCTCGTGTTGAAGGGGCTCTTCATCGGGTCGGCGTTCGTTGTCTTGTTGCTGTCGGTGGCGTACGTCGAGTCGGATCGGTACTACGAGGGTGAGTACTACTTCCTTCTGATGTCGGCCGCTCTAGGTGCTGTGGTGATGGCGTCGTCGAGGGACTTCATCACGATGATCGTGGGTCTCGAACTGGTCTCCGGACCGGGGTTCCTGCTTGCCGGTTGGAGGAAGGCCGACGAGAAGTCGAACGAGGCGGCACTCAAGTTCTTCATCATCGGAGTGGTGGCCTTTGCCCTGCTGGTGATGGGCGTCAGCCTGCTCTACGGGATCAGCGGGACTCAATTGTTCGCAGAGCTTGCCGTTGTTCCGCAGTCGATCGCCGACGAGCCGGTATTCATGCTCGGCATGCTGTTCGTGTTCCTCGGCTTCGCCTTCAAGATCTCCGCCGTGCCGTTCCACGTGTGGACGCCGGACGTCTATGAAGGCTCACCAACCCCGGTAACCGCCTGGTTGTCGGTCGGTTCCAAGGGTGCGGGTTTCGTCGGTGTGTTGACGGTTGCCTATCTCGCGTTCCCCGATCAGTCTGCCATCTGGGGGCCCTTGCTCTGGATCCTCGCGGCTCTCTCGATGACGATCGGGAATTTGGTCGCCATCAAGCAGACGAACATCGTCCGGCTGCTTGGGTACTCGTCGATTGCGCAGGCGGGGTTCATGCTCGCCCCGTTCGGTGCCGCTGCGGCGACGGGCGCCGACCTTCGCGAAGCGTTTGCCGCGACCGTGGCGTACCTTCTCATCTATGCGGTCATGAACCTCGGCGTGTTCGGAGTGATCATCGCCGGGGGAGCGCGGCTGAAGTCCTACGAGCTCGAGGATTGGTCTGGCATGTACCGATGGGCGCCCGGCCTCGCCATCTTGCTTTCGATGTTCTTCATGTCTCTCGCCGGCATACCGCCTCTCGCTGGCTGGTTCGCGAAGCTGGCGATGTTCAGCGCCACAATCAGCGTCGGCTCGGCGTGGGGCTACTCAATCGCCGTCATCGCTGCGCTCAACGCCGTCGTCGCCCTCGTCTACTACTCGAAGGTCGTCAAGACGGTGCTCTTCGATCCGGTACCCGATTTGATTGACCCGGACCTCGTCGGCGGGATGAGCCTTGCGCCGACGCTCGGCTTCGCCCTCGGCATCACCATGGTTCTCGTCCTCGTGCTTGGCGTGTTCCCGGGTGTCATTGCCGACTTGTCGAGATTCACCGCCGAAGTCCTCGCCACCGGCTTCTAGCGGGCTCACGTGCTCGCCGACCGACTCCGCTCGCGTATTCGGTCCGATGGCCCCATGCCATTCGAGGAGTTCATGGCTGCATGCCTCTACGACCCGGAGGGAGGCTTCTTTGCAGCCGGGCCGCTGCGATCGACCAAAGACGGTGATTTCCTGACCAGCCCCGAAGTCAGCCCATGGTTCGGCCGGATGCTTGCCAGGTTCGTAGCAGCCGAGCAGACCCGAACCGCAGCCACCCCGTTTGCCGTGGTCGAAGCCGGTGCCGGCTCAGGTTCTCTCTTGCGGTCGTTGATCGAGAGACTCTCCCCGTCCCCACCACGAATTCCTCCCCCTGAGGGGGAGGTGACATCGGCGCAGCCGATGACGGAGGGGGTCAAGCCTCAAGCCCTGACGAGCCGAGATCCAGAGTCGGCGCAGCCGATGACGGAGGGGGTCAAACCGGTCGCCAGCCCCGAACAGCGCTACGAGTTCGACGCCGTCGAAGCCTCGCCCGCTGCCCGAGCCTCCCTCGCCGATCTCCTCGGATCCGACCGCGTCCACGAGTCCCTCGACGACCTTCCAGAGCGGTTCGACGGAGTGATCATCGCCAACGAACTGCTCGACAATCTCCCCGTTGCGCTTGCGATCAGATCTGGCGGCGGATGGATCGAGCGGTGGGTCGGGGCGACGGAGGACCGTTTCGGTTTCGTGACGGCCGAGGCGAGGGCCGACGTCGTTGCCTGGTGTGAGGCCTACGCCGGCACGGTGCCCGAAGGGGGCATGGTCGAGGTGCAGCTTGCGGCGGCCGACTGGGTGCGGGTTGCGTTGGATCGCCTCGATCGGGGTGCCCTGGTCATCATCGACTACGGCGGGACCGCGGAAGAACTCGAACCGCGTCGCACGCAGGGCACGCTGCGGACCTACCGCAGCCACCACCTCGGCCCCGATCCGCTGGTCGAACCCGGGGCAACGGACGTCACGGTCGATGTGAATTTCACCGCCGTGGCCGCGGTGGCCCAGGAGGCGGGTGCGACAGTCTCATTGAACCGTCAGGACGACTTCCTCGAGATCTTCGGCCTGCGAGATGTCGTCTCTGACCTCAGACACCAAGAGCGCGATCTCGCCCGCTCGGGCGACGCGATGCAACGTCTGGTTGTCCGTTCGGAAGCAACCGACGCCGAGACGCTCCTTCACCCAAGAGGCCTCGGCGACTTTCGCGTGATGGTGGCGGCGAAGACCTGACGCAACTGTGGGGCCGCCCTATGGCGGCCCCACAGCAGTGTGTTGTGATTCCCGGATCGCTGCTACTCCTGCATGAATCCATTCACGAAGTCGAGCACGTTCTGGCGGTCCATGCGGAATACCCCGCCGGTTCCGGCGCAGTTGCCGTTCAACCCAAACGATGTGACCCCTGCGACAACGTTTGTGTCGCCGAGGAAGTTCGGCCCTCCTGAATCGCCGAAACACGTACCACCCGTTGCGTGGTTGTTGGAGAGCAGCAACGAGAAGTCGCCGGTGAACCCCGGCGTGTTGATCTGGATCAATCGAGGGTTGGCGACCATCCGGATCTTCTCAGCTTCTACGAACTTGGGGTTGATGTACTGAAGCCCGTAGCCGACGGCAGTGAACGTTGTGTCTTGCTTGCCGCGCATGGTCTTCATCACGTCGAGCTGGTCCGCTCCGGGCAGCACGCCGTATTCGTCGAGAACGACCGGTTCCGCCAACTCGATCATGCCGACATCATGAACGAAGAATGGCGCCGTTTCATAGTCCGGGTGCGACGCCCACTCGACGGCTTCGACGCTGTTGTTCCCGGCAAATGGATAGCTGTTGTCTCCATTCTGGACATCGGATTCGGTGAAAATGCGTATACCGCTGAATTCCCCGTCGGGGTAGTTACTGGTGCAGTGCCCTGCCGTCAGAACGTAGGTCGATGCGATCAAGGTACCGCTGCAACGGTATGCCGGTTCGCCGTCCACCTCCATCAGGATGATACAACATGGGGATGATCCTCACCGTCCAGTTCGCCGTTCTTGACGGCTGACGCCGGAGCTACCATCGCGACAATCAAGGCAGCAACTGCCAGTAGTAGGACGAAGCTTCTTCTCACGTCCGCGTTCCTTTCGTTGTTTCCACGGAAAGGAGCGGTGGGCTGTGCCCGGGTGGATAGCCTCCCAGCTCACGCCACCTTTCCCTGTCTGCCCCCAAGCGGCTCCCCCGAACCGTCAACACGGTGTGACCCTACTCAAAGTGGTGGAGCCAATGCGGACAGTATGTAGAATGGTTTTCGCGCTCTCAAAGGGCGTCAAATGAAGCTGATGCCCGCGGTAGCCTTCAGGGCATGGCCAATAACCTCAAGACGGTCGCATTGCTGGCCTTCCTCGGCGGCGTGT
>CAWEEG010000034.1:0-15912 GCA_963808015.1 uncultured Actinomycetota bacterium | reverse complement strand
TGTCACGTTTGCCGCCACCGGCAGTTCACACGACGAGGTTGTGCTCGAGTCACGGTCGACGTTCCTCATGTCCGATCAAGCAGCAGCCGAAACGGCAATCGACCGACTGGAACCGTCAGCCGACGAGCGGGGGCCGAACGAGGAGGCCGCGGAGCACCATCCGCTTGAAGACGGCCAGGTAGTCACCATGCCGAAGTCGGCAAGCCGCTCCGACCTCGTTCGCTACGCAGCGGCGACACGCGATTTCAACCCGCTCCACTGGGACCACGAGGCGGCTCGAGCCGCAGGACTCGATGGGGTTGTCGTGCACGGTCTGCTCATGCTGGCGTGGTTGGCTCAACAGGCATCGACATTCGCACCCGGTCCGGCGCCAATTTCATCGATCAAGGTTCGCTTCCGCAGTGCTCTTGGACCCGCCGAGGCCGCCCACGTTGAGGCGATCGCCGGGGACGTTGCTCCTGACGGGCAGAACGCACAAGTCTCGCTGAGGGTGATCGCGAACGAGGCCGATGTGGTGACCGGCTCCGCGACTGTGAGCCTCGCAGGGGTAACCCCGTGACGCAACCCGAGGTCGAACGATTCGAAGAAGATCAGCTGGTGAGCCTCGCCACACAGGGAGACAAGGCGGCGTTCACCGAGTTGGTCAAGAACCACCAGCACGAGGTGTATACGTTGGCCGTCCGGATGGTCGCCGATCGAGAACTTGCCCACGACGTGGCCCAGGAGTCTTTCGTGCGTGCGTGGCGCGCCATCGGCCGATTCCGCGGCGACGCCAAGTTCTCCACGTGGATGCACCGGATCACCGTGAATACGGCGTTCACCCATCGGGACCGAAGGAAACGAACCGCTGCGGACCCGCTCGACGTCGTCTACCACGAGCCCGAGTCGGAGTCGCTGAGTCCCGAACGCGGCGGCGAGAGCGCTGCGATCCGCGGGCCACTCGGTGATGCACTCGCGGATCTCCCGGAGTCACTGCGTTCCGTTGTGGTGCTCAAGGACGTCTACGAATGGACGCCACGTCGAGATTGCCGAGCACCTGGATATCACAGTCACCGCTGCGAAGGTACGACTCCATCGGGCACGGAAGTCGCTCCGGCTCACCCTGTGGAGCCACCAGAATGAGGAGGGTGCATGAATACCCGATGCGCCGTCGTCCGGATGCGCCTCCCCGGTGTTGACTCCGTCGACGACTTGGGGGATCGGCTCTCGGCGCACGTCGGGATCTGCCTCCGGTGTCAAGCCGAGGCCGCTAGGTATCGAACACTCCGCCGCCACCTCGGCGCACTATCTCGTGACGAATTGGCGCGCTCCGCAACGCTGGTCCCTCGGTTGTTGCGCGCATCGAGTCGTGAGGCCGCAGAATCGACGACCGACCTCGCGTCGGGTTGCGACGAGCGGCCGTTGCCGTCTCCGCCGCGGCAGGGGCAGCCGTCGCCGCAACTGCGGGAACGATCATCGTGGTCGGACTCCGTCGGTCGCACAACGCGGCGTGTTGGCGCCTTTGGCGCCGGTGGCGCCTGCGGCGGCGTTGTCCGTATTCGTAGTCCGTCTTCCGACGGGTCGCCCGTTCTGCCGGGGCTTGATTGACCTTTTGACCCGCTACGCCTCCGGCGGGTACGATGGAGGGACAACGAGGCATTGTGCTTTGCCGCTTCTGCTCCATATACTCTCGGCTCGGGCCTCAACCGGCCGGAGGGGTGTAGCTCCAATTGGCAGAGCGCCGGTCTCCAAAACCGGAAGTTGTGGGTTCGAGTCCCGCCACCCCTGCCCACTCAGGAGGAGTGCAGTTGAACCGAGAGATGCGTCGCCTTCAGGCGAAAGAGGATGAGCGCGCCAAGAAGAAGCGTCGCGAAGCCGCACAACCGAAGAAGAAGAAGCGCGTTGGTATCCGCCAGTACCTCCGCGAGGTCCGACAGGAGCTGAAGAAGGTCGCGTGGCCGTCGCGCGAAGAGCTCAGACCTACACCGTGGTGGTCTTCGCCGTCACAGACCGTCATTACCTTGTTCGTATTCGGCCTCGACTGGGCATTCTCGAAGGGTGTGCTGTTCCTCTTGGAGAACATGACCTGATGAGCGAAGCCACACAGGACACTCTCGACGACCAAGAGGACGCCGCGGACGCAGCGGTTGAGCTGAAACCGCTCAGCCCGTACGACCTGCCGGGCGGCTGGTACGTCATCCACTCGTACTCCGGATACGAGAACAAGGTCAAAGCGAATCTCGAGACCCGCGTCAAGTCGATGCACCTCGAGGACAAGATCTTCGACGTCGCTATTCCGATGGAAGACGTCGTCGAGTACAAGGGCGGCAAGAAGGTCACCGTCCAGCGAAAGAGATTCCCCGGGTACGTGCTCGTGCGTATGTACCTCGACGACGACTCGTGGTATGCCGTGCGCAACACCCCGAGCGTCACCGGTTTCGTCGGATCCCAAACCAAACCGACACCGCTGTCTCGCCGCGAGGTCGAGCGCATCCTCGGAGTTGAGAAGGAAGAGGGCAAGAAGGAGAAGCCCACGTTCAAGCCGGCCTGGGAGGTCGGGGAGACCGTGCGGGTGGTCGAAGGCCCCTTCGCCGACTTCAACGGTGTCATCGAGGACATCAACGTGGACCAGTCCAAGGTACGGGTCCTCGTCGACATCTTCGGTCGTGAAACACCGGTCGAACTCAACTTCGACCAGATCGTCAAGTACTAGATCCCGAGCGAGGTTCCCTGATGGGTCGCAAGAAACTGATGACCGTGCTGAAGCTGCAGATCCCTGCAGGGCAGGCAAGCCCTGCTCCGCCGGTCGGTCCCGCACTCGGCCAGCATGGCGTGAACATCATGGACTTCGTCCAGGCGTACAACAACGCCACGGCGAGCCAGGCGGGGACGATCGTCCCGGTCGAGATCTCGATCTACGAGGATCGCAGCTTCACGTTCATCACCAAGACGCCGCCGGCAGCGGTGCTGCTCCGTCAGGCGGCACGCCTCGAGAAGGGTTCGCCCGAGCCCCACAAGGAGAAGGTCGGCAGCGTCACTCGTGACCAGGTCCGCGAGATCGCAGAGATCAAAATGCCGGACTTGAATGCCAACGACATCGACGGAGCAATGAAGATCGTTGAAGGCACTGCACGATCGATGGGAATCACCGTCGACGGCTAACGCCCTGGCGCACGATCTACGGAATACCGACTACGGACTACGCATATGTGGGAGGGGTTCATCGCCCCGCCTGGACCACAAGGAGAAACGATGAAGACGAGCAAGAACCGCAAGAACGCCGACCAGGGTTACGTCAAGCTGACGCAGCACGACCCCGCAGAAGCCGTCGGCCTTGTCAGGAACCTCTCATTTGCCAAGTTCGATGAATCTGTCGATGCCGCGTTCGAGTTGGGAATCGACGCTCGGCAGGCGGATCAGATCGTCCGCGGGACGGTCAGCCTTCCGAACGGGACCGGCAAAGACGTCAAGGTGGCGGTGTTCGCCGAGTCCGATCAAGCCCGCGAGGCCGAAGAAGCCGGAGCGGACCTGATCGGAGGCGCTGAACTCGCCGAGGCGATGCAGTCCGGGAACCAGGCACTCGACTTCGACGTCGTGATTGCCGTCCCGTCGATGATGTCGGTGGTCGGCAAACTCGGTCCGGTGCTGGGGCCACGCGGCCTGATGCCGAACCCGAAGAGCGGCACGGTCACAAAGGATGTCGGCAAGACGGTCGCTGCGTTCAAGGCCGGCCGGGTCGAATACCGAAACGACCGCTACGGCAATGTCCATCTCCCGATCGGCCGGGTCTCGTTCGAGGCAGAAGCGCTGCTCGAGAACCTGGCTGCGGCTTCGGATGAGATCTTCCGAGCCCGCCCCGCCTCGACCAAGGGCAAGTTCATGCGAAGTGCGAGCATTTCGTCCACGATGGGCCCGGGCGTCAAGATCGACACCGGACTTCTGGAAGACCTGGTCAAGGAACGCCGTAGTTAGTGCAAGTCCGGTTGCGTAGTCAGTAGCACGTACTGCGGAAACGCGATACGGACTACTGAATACGGACTCGGACTACGTGTGCAAACCAGTTGCTCCCAGGGTTTCTGTCCGCGATACTCCATAGCACATAGCGGGGGACGCTTGGAGTATCCGTTGCTGGAACGAACCACCACCGTTCCTGCCCTGGACCCCAACCACCCCAAACACCCGACCGGTCGGTCCCTACCACGGCCGGTCATGGGGTGGAGACGAGTAGATGGCTTCCTGGCCCGCCGTCTGCCCGAATCCTCGAGAGTGGGGTCCGCTCAGGACCCGAGCCCTCCGCATGTAGCAAGTGCCCGGCCCGCTGCCGGGCGCTTGCGCGAGCGAGGTGAGTGGGCGGGCTCCGGCTGCTCACCCGCCGTTCACGGCGGTCGGTAGGGAGACCCCAGATCCGAGACCCGAGACTTGAGACACGACACCTGGGTGTCTCCTGTCTCGTGTCTCATGTCTCGCTCCTGCCTCGTTGGCTGATCGTTAGGGTCATCACCATGGAGATAAAGATCACCAAACTCGTCCACGCTTGTCTTCTTGTTGAGGTCGATGGGACGCGGATCCTCATCGATCCGGGGACGTTCTCCTGGCAGGATGAACGGCTCGTCCCGTCGATGGTTGAGGGTGTTGATCGAGTCTTGATCACACACGAGCACGCGGATCACGTCTCCGTGGAGTTCCTTCGCGCCGCCCTCGAACGATCCAATGATGCTGCGGTCGAGACGACCCCTGCACTGCAGGCGATCCTGGCAGAACAGGGCATCGACGCAGTCACCGACGGCACACCTCAGTTCGCTGCTCCCCACGAACGGATCCCGATCGGCCCCGGGCCGCAGAACGTCGGCTTCCACGTCGAGGGTGTGGTGAGCCATCCCGGCGACAGCCACAGCTTCGTCGAGACGATGCCGATCCTCGCGATGCCGTTCGCAGCTCCGTGGGGGTCGCTCACGAACGGTGCCGACCGGGCTCGTCTGGTGAAGCCGCGATACGTGATTCCGATCCACGACTGGTTCCTCAGCGAAGGCGGCCGCACGTTCATGTACCGGCTGGCGAAGATGGCACTAGATCAAGACGGGATAGAGCTCGTTCAGATCGAAGACTTCGAGTCGGTGACGCTGACGGTCTGAGACCAGAGATCCGAGACTCGAGATCCGAGACCCGAGACCCGAGACTCCTGAACCGGATCCGGTCTCGTGTCTCATATCTCGGGTCTAGCGTCTGGCCCTCCGCGCCTTGCGGTAACCGCGCCCCAGGTCCTACGCTTCGGGCTCACACAACCTCAACCTTGGCCCGAGACCGTCGGTAAGTGTAAGTCCGCGTTGCGGCGCCGACGTAGGTCGTCCTCTCAGGAGGGCTCCCTGTCTCTTGCCGGGAGCCCGATTTTCGTTTCGGACCCCCGGCCACCTCAAGGGCGGGGATGTGTGGAAGCAAGCCCGTAGAGGAGGACGACGAATGCCAAGACCAGAGAAGGTCCAGGCTGTCGCCGACATCAAAGAGCGTCTCGACGGAGCACAAGCCGTGTTCCTCGCCGAGTACGCCGGGCTTTCGGTTCAAGAGCAGCAAACACTGCGCAGGGAGCTGCGTGCCAACGGTGCCGAGTTCAAGGTCGTGAAGATGACCCTGGCCCGTCTGGCCGCTGCCGATCTGGAGATCGACGATTTCGACGCTCTCCTTCTCGGCCCGACCGGCTTGACGTTCGCCGACGGTGATCCCGTCGGCGCCGCCAAAGTGTTGCGTGACTTCGCGAAGGATCATGAGGTGCTCGTCGTAAAGGGCGGACTCCTCGGTCGGGAATTCCTGACTCCGGAGCGGATCGCAGAACTCGCGGACATTGAGCCTCGCGAGGTGCTGTTGGCCAAGATCGCCGGTGCCTTCGAAGCACCCATGGCGAAGATGGCCGGACTGCTCGTCGCACTGCCGCGTAACGCGGCAACGGCAATGCAGCAACTGCTCGAGAAGAAGGAAGCGGAGAGCCCAGAGCTGCCAGCTGCCATCGATGAACCCGAGGTGGAGTCCGACTCCGTCGAGGGGGATGTCGAGGAAGCTGTCGTCGAGGACGTCGTTATCGAAGAAGTCGCCGCTGAGGTGGCTGAGGCCGAAGAGGCCGTCGTCGAGGACGTCGTCGTGGAAGAAGCCGTCGAGGAGGCCGCTGAGGAAGCGGTTGTCGCCGAAGCCGAGGAAGCCGTTATCGAGGAAGCCGCCGTTGAGGAGGCTGTCGTCGAAGAGGTCGCCGAAGCGGAAGCAGAACTCGAAGCGGATGCTCCCGACGAAGAGAGCGACGAGCAGGAAGCTCAACCAACCGAAAGTGATGATGTGGCGCCGGCTGCTGAAGTATCCGAAGAGGATGCCGGCACCGAGTCCGAAGACACCGATGATGCGGCCGATAAGGCCGTTGAGGAGGAATAGAAATGGCTAAGACGACGACCGAGGATCTGCTCGGTGTCTTCGAGGAGATGAGTGTCCTCGAACTGTCCGAGTTCCTCAAAGCATTTGAGGAGAAGTTCGATGTGACCGCCGCGGCACCCATGGCGATGGCCATGGCACCTGCCGGTGGTGGCGAAGCTGCCGCCGAGGAGGAGAAGGACGAATTCGATGTCGTTCTCACCGGCGTCGGTGACAAAAAGATCCAGGTGATCAAGGAAGTCCGCGGTCTCACCAGCCTCGGCCTCAAGGAAGCCAAGGCCCTGGTCGACGGCTTCCCGGCTCTGTCCTGGAAGGTGTGGACAAAGAGTCCGCCGAGAAGGCGAAGGAGACCCTCGAGGGTGCCGGCGCCACGATTGAACTGAAGTAGCGGAACGGCAGCTTCGCTGCCGAAGTAGCCGGATTCGTAGTCCGTACTCGAGTACGAAAGGAGGGGAGTGGCTTTGGCCGCTCCCCTCCTCGCGTGTACTGGGCTCGCGCGGAGCTGGGAACTCTTTCCATCCTTGACTCCTGCTCATGGTTCTTGGTATGTTGCACCTGCCAATTGAACGATCTTCCACGACTCTCCACAGGCAGAGGCGGGATAGCTGTGCGCTATCCCGAATTTGTGCTATTCTCAGTCGTTCCGTAGCCCTGCCCACAGCTCCCGCTGACCGCATCCATACCAGGAGGATCCTCCCTTGGCCCGTGCGCGCTCTTCCCGACTCTCCTTTGCCAAGCTCCCCGAAGTCCAACCGCTCCCCGACCTCCTCGCTGTTCAGCGCGACTCGTTTGATAGCTTTATCGAACGCGGCCTGCGCCAGATCTTCGAGGAGATCTCGCCGATCGAGGACTTCACCGGCAATCTCGCCCTCGAACTGACCGACCATCGATTCGGTGATCCCACCGAGACGATCGAAGAGGCGAAGGACCGAGACAGCAACTATTCGAAGCCGCTGTTCGTCACCGCTCGCTTCCTCAATCGCGAGACCGGTGAGATCAAAGAACAGCAGGTCTTCCTCGGGGACTTCCCGATGATGACCGACAACGGCACGTTCATCATCAACGGCACCGAACGTGTGGTTGTGAGCCAACTCGTTCGGAGCCCCGGTGTCTACTTCGACGTCACACTCGACAAGACCTCGGATAGGGACATCTATTCGGCGAAGGTGATTCCGGGCCGCGGTGCATGGCTCGAGTTCGACGTCGACAAGAAGGGCACGGTTGGGGTGCGCGTCGACCGGAAGCGTCGCCAGTTCGTCACCACGTTCATCCGGGCGCTCGGTCTTGCAGAGACCGACGAGGACATCCTCGCTCTCTTCGATGGCTCCGAAATGATTCGCGAGACGCTTGCGAAAGATCCGACGTCAACGAAGGACGAGGCACTGCTCGACCTCTATCGGAAACTCCGCCCTGGTGAGCTCACAACGGTCGAGTCGGCGCGCGGTCTCATCAACACGCTGTTCAACAACCCGAAGCGCTACGACCTCACGCGGGTGGGCCGCTACAAGCTCAACCAGAAACTGTCGCGTCCGCAGATCGACGTCGACTCGTATGTGCAGAGCGAAGATGGGCTCCTCTCTGATGAGGACATCCTCGACACGATCCGATATCTGATCGCGCTTCACAATCGTGAGCCGGGATACCACACCGACGACATCGACAACTTCCAAAACCGCCGTGTCCGTACGGTCGGCGAGCTCATCCAGAACCAGATCAGAGTCGGATTGAGTCGCCTGGAACGCGTTGTCCGTGAGCGTATGACAACACAGGATCCCGAGGCGATCACGCCACAAACGCTGATCAACATCCGCCCGGTCGTCGCCTCGATCAAGGAGTTCTTCGGGACGAGCCAGCTGAGCCAGTTCATGGATCAGCCGAACCCCCTGGCAAGCCTCACCCACCGGCGCCGCTTGTCGGCACTCGGCCCGGGTGGTCTTTCGAGGGAGCGTGCGGGCTTCGAGGTGCGAGACGTTCACCCGTCCCACTACGGCCGGATGTGTCCGATCGAGACTCCGGAGGGTCCGAACATTGGTCTCATCGGATCGCTTGCGTCGTATGCGAAGGTGAACCGCTTCGGGTTCATCGAGTCGCCGTACCGTCGTGTTGTTAAGGGGAAGGTCACGTCGAAGATCGACTACCTGACCGCATCCGAGGAAGAGGGCCACGTCATCGCTCAGGCGAACGCACCCCTCACAACTGACGGGTCGTTTGTCAACGACCGCGTGCTCGTGCGAAAGACAGGCGGAGAAGTCGATTCGGTCGTGCCGGGCGAGGTTGACTACATGGACGTCTCCCCGAAGCAGTTGGTCTCGGTCTCGACGGCGCTCATTCCGTTCCTTGAGCATGACGATGCCAACCGCGCACTCATGGGATCGAACATGCAGCGCCAGGCCGTTCCGCTCGTGACGACGGACGCCCCGCTCGTGGGCACCGGTATGGAAGGCCGTTCCGCGGTCGACTCCGGTGATGTCATCATCTCACCGGTTGACGGTGAGGTCGTGACCGTGACCGGCGACGAGATCGTCGTCAAAGAGAAGGGCGCGAACAAGAAGCACACGCTCCGACTCCTCAAGTTCGAGCGCTCGAACCAGGGCACGTCGATCAACCAGAAGCCGATCGTGGCTGAGGGTGATCAGGTCAAGGCCGGCGCACGTGCTGGCTGATGGCCCGTCCACGGAGGACGGTGAGCTCGCTCTCGGCCGCAACCTGCTGGTTGCATTCATGCCGTGGAACGGCCACAACTACGAGGACGCCATCATCCTTTCGGAGCGTCTGGTGAAGGACGACGTCCTGACGTCGATCCACATCGAGGAGCACGAAATCGAGGCTCGTGACACCAAGCTTGGTGCGGAAGAGATCACGAGGGACATCCCGAATGTGGCTGAAGAAGTGCTGCAGGATTTGGATGACCGCGGGATCATCCGCATCGGTGCGGACGTCGACCCGGGTGACTACCTCGTCGGCAAGATCACCCCGAAGGGTGAGACCGAGCTGACGCCGGAAGAGCGTCTGCTCCGCGCCATCTTCGGAGAGAAGGCTCGTGAGGTTCGCGACGTCTCGTTGAAGGTTCCGCACGGTGAGACCGGCAAGGCCATCGCCGTCAAGGAGTTCCGCCGCGACGAGGGACACGACCTGCCGCCGGGCATGAACGAACTCGTTCGCGTCTACGTGGCGAAGCAGCGCAAGATCTCAGAGGGCGACAAGCTCGCCGGCCGTCATGGCAACAAAGGTGTGATCGCGAAGATCCTGCCGGAGGACGACATGCCGTTCCTCCCGGACGGCACTCCGGTCGACATCATTCTGTCGCCACTTGGTGTTCCCTCCCGGATGAACCTCGGTCAGGTGCTCGAGACGCACCTCGGGTGGGCCGCGGCACGAGGATGGGATGCATTTGACGATCTCGAGAGCCCGGCGTCCGCAGGGGCCCCGGCGTGGACGAAGATCGCCACACCCGTGTTCGACGGTGCACGCGAGGACGAGATCCTCAAGCTGCTGGAGAATACGGTCCCGAACCGAGACGGTGACGAAATGGTCAACGGCGTCGGGAAGGCGACCCTCTTCGATGGCCGTACCGGCGAACCGTTCGACTCACCGATCACCGTTGGGTACATGTACATCCTGAAGCTGGTTCACCTCGTGGATGACAAGATCCACGCACGGTCGACCGGACCGTACTCGATGATCACGCAGCAGCCACTCGGAGGTAAGGCCCAGTTCGGCGGGCAGCGCTTCGGTGAGATGGAGGTCTGGGCGCTTGAAGCCTACGGCGCGGCGTACGCCCTCCAGGAAGTGCTGACGATCAAGTCGGACGACGTGCGCGGACGCGTCAAGGTCTACGAGGCGATTGTCAAGGGCGAGAACATCCCCGAACCCGGCATCCCCGAATCGTTCAAGGTGCTTGTCAAGGAGATGCAGAGCCTCTGCCTCAACGTGGAGATGCTCTCTGCGGGTGAGGAAGTCGAGTTCAAGGAACTCGAAGAGGACGTGTTCCGCACGGCTGCGTCGCTCGGTATCGATATCTCTCGGCCGGAGAAGGCCGAATCAGACGTTTGAGGGTGATGGGAGTAGATGGTGACACAACTGTTCGATGAACTGAAGATCAGCCTTGCGACGTCGGATCAGATCCGTGCGTGGTCCTATGGCGAAGTGAAGAAGCCCGAGACGATCAACTACCGGACCCTCAAGCCTGAGAAGGAAGGCCTCTTCGACGAGCGCATCTTCGGCCCGACGAGGGACTGGGAGTGCTACTGCGGGAAGTACAAACGAGTTCGGTTCCGCGGCATCGTCTGCGAACGTTGCGGTGTCGAGGTCACACGTGCGAAGGTGCGTCGTGAGCGTATGGGTCACATCGAGCTCGCCGCTCCGGTAACCCACATCTGGTACTTCAAGGGTGTTCCGAGCCGCCTCGGGTATCTCCTCGATATGTCTCCGAAGGAGCTCGAGAAGGTCATCTACTTCGCTGCGTACCTCATCACCCACGTCGATGACGAGAAGCGTCAGGCAGACCTCCTCGATCTCGAAGATGCAACGCGCCATGAGCTCGAGCTCATCCGCGAAGAGGTTGCCGAGTGGAAGGAATCCCGTCTCGAGCGCCTCGAGCAGGAGCTCACCCAGATGGAAGAGGCCGGTGCGAAGACGCAGGAAGTCAACGCTCGGCGCCGGGAGGTCGAACGGGAGATCAAGGATCGCGAAGAGCGCTCCACCGTTGAGGAGGAACTCCTCCAGGAGGCGTTCGACACGTTCCGCACGATGAAGCCGAAGCAGCTCATCGAATCAGAGCAGCTCTGGCGCGAGATCATCGACCGCTACGGCGACTACTACAGCGGCGGCATGGGCGCGGAGAACGTCAAGGATCTCATCAGCCGCCTCGATCTCGACGCAGAGATGGAACACCTGAAGGCCGACCTCGATGCAACGTCGCAGCAGCGCAAGCAGCGTGCGATGAAGCGGATGAAGGTCGTCAAGCCCTTCGCAGAAGGGACCAACGATCCGAAAAGCATGATCGTCGAGGTTGTCCCGGTGATCCCACCGGACCTCCGGCCGATGGTTCAGCTCGACGGTGGCCGCTTCGCCACGTCGGACCTCAACGATCTCTATCGCCGGGTGATCAACCGCAACAACCGCTTGAAGCGGCTGATCGACCTCGGAGCACCCGAGATCATCGTGAACAACGAGAAGCGGATGCTCCAGGAAGCCGTTGATGCGCTGTTCGACAATGGTCGTCGCGGGCGTGCGGTGACGGGACCCGGCAATAGGGCTCTCAAGTCACTGTCCGACATGCTGAAGGGCAAGCAGGGCCGGTTCCGTCAGAACCTGCTCGGCAAACGCGTCGACTACTCCGGTCGTTCGGTCATCGTCGTGGGTCCGCAGCTGCGGCTCCACCAGTGTGGCCTGCCGAAGATCATGGCGCTCGAGCTCTTCAAGCCGTTCGTGATGAAGCGGCTCGTCGACATCGGCGAAGCGCAGAACATCAAGGCTGCCAAGCGGATGGTCGAGCGCCGCAGAAACCAGGTGTGGAACGTGCTCGGTGAGGTCATCGAGGAGCATCCGGTCCTCCTGAACCGCGCTCCGACGCTGCACCGTCTCGGGATCCAGGCGTTCGAGCCGGTTCTCGTCGAGGGCAAGGCGATCCAGCTGCACCCCCTCGTGTGTGAGGCGTTCAACGCAGACTTCGACGGGGATCAGATGGCTGTCCATCTGCCGCTGTCGGCGGAGGCACAGGCCGAGGCCCGCATCCTGATGCTGTCCTCGAACAACGTTCGGTCACCCGCCTCCGGGCGCCCGATCGTGACGCCGTCGCAGGACATGGTCATTGGAGTGTTCTATCTCTCCGAGGTTACGAGAAGGCGGCAAGGGTGCCGGCCGTGCGTTCTCGGACATCGACGAAGCGAGAATGGCGTACGAAGTCGGCGACCTGTCGCTTCATGCTCCTATCAAGCTCCGTGTTGGTTGGCTCGCTGGTGACCCCGGAGTTCATGCAGATCTGAAGCGATCGCTCGGTTTGCTGATCGCTGAAGAGCCGGTTGATCCGGACGGGCTCACCGAGACGACCCTTGGTCGGGCGTTGTTGAACGAGGCGTTCCCACCGGGGTTCCCGTACGTAAACGCACCCGTCTTGAAGTCGGACGTGCGAACGTTGATCGATGAGATCATCCGCAAGTACGACAAGCCCGACGTAGCGAACACACTCGATGCAATCAAGACGCTTGGGTTCACGTTCGCAACGAAGGCCGGCCTCACGATCGGTCTCGAGGACGTGAAGACGCCACCGGAGAAGGCAGCCATCCTCGACGCGTTCGAAGAACGCGCCGACAAGATGGAGGGCCTCTATCAGAAGGGCGTTATCACCGACGCGGAGCGCCAGCAGGAGCTCATCGAGATCTGGACTGAAGCGACCGATCAGGTCAAGGACGCCATGTCGGCGACCCTCATGGCCGAGAAGTTCAACCCGATGGACATGATGGTCCGATCGGGTGCACGCGGGAACATCATGCAGCTCCGGCAGATTGCAGGTATGCGTGGACTGGTCGCGAACCCGAAAGGCGACATCATCCCGCAGCCGATCAAGTCGAACTTCCGCGAGGGCCTCTCGGTGCTCGAGTACTTCATCTCGACCCACGGTGCCCGAAAGGGTCTTGCAGACACGGCCCTGCGTACTGCCGACTCGGGCTACCTGACGCGGCGTTTGGTCGATGTCTCCCAGGAGATCATCATCCATGATGAGCCGACCGAAGACCCCGGCATCGTGATCAAGACGCGGCAGGCCGATGGATCCGCTGTGCGGCATCTCCAGAACCACCTGTTCGGACGCATGCTCGCTGAGGATGTCAAGGAAGGCCGCAAGACCGTCGAGTTGCCGGATGGCAGGAAGCTCAAGCAGGGTTTCGTGATCGACCGGGACGCCGTCATCGGGCTCGAAGAGCTCAGCGATGTCACGGAAGTCCGCGTCCGTTCACCGCTCACCGACGAGTCCCGCTACGGGATCAGTCGCGATTCCTACGGGATCGACCTCGCCACCGGTGTCATGGTCGAGCCGGGAACTGCGGTCGGCATCATGGCCGCCCAGTCGATCGGCGAGCCGGGTACGCAGCTCACGATGCGTACGTTCCATACCGGCGGTGTTGCCGGTGAGGACATCACGCACGGTCTGCCTCGCGTGGTCGAGCTGTTCGAGGCTCGCACCCCGAAGGGGAAGGCGATCCTCGCCGACGTTGGTGGTGTTGTGAAGTTCGAGACCGACGAGGAGACGAACGCCCGGTTCGTGGTGGTTGTTGATGGCGACGACGAGGTCAGGTATTCCCTGCCCCGCCGTGCCCGCCCCCGTGTTTCGGAAGGCGACATCATCGAGCCCGGAACGCAGATGACCGAAGGTCCGCTCGACCCGAAGGAAGTCCTGGAGATCCAGGGGATCCGTGCGTGCCAGCGTTACCTCGTTGACCAGGTCCAGGAGGTCTACCGTTCGCAGGGCGTCGACATTCACGACAAGCACATCGAGCTCGTCGTGCGCCAGATGCTCCGACGGGTCCGTGTCGCCAACCCAGGTGACTCCCACTATCTCCCGAACGAGCTGGTGGATCAGAAGGAGTTCCTGCGCACCAACCGTGAACTCGTCGAAGAGAGCAAGGCGCCGGCCGAAGGCCGTCCCGAGCTTATGGGGATCACGAAGGCGTCGCTTGCGACCGATTCGTGGTTGTCCGCAGCTTCGTTCCAGGAGACGACGAGGGTGCTTACTGAAGCAGCGCTCCAGTCGCGGTCCGACTTCATGCGAGGTCTCAAAGAGAACGTCATCATCGGCAAGTTGATCCCATCCGGTACCGGTTCCGACTACTACCAGGGAATCGAACCGATGCTGCCGGACGCCAACGTTGTGTCTGCCCTCGGTCTCTTCGGCGAAGAGCCGGTCGAGTCGGCAGACGAGGGGCTCCCGGCCGACCCGGCCGAGTGGCTTGCGTCGCTTGGCGGAACGTCGGATCTGGAAGACGACGTGGCGTTGGACGTCGACGAGTAGGCGAGTCCAACAATCGTAGATGCGGGGAGGCGGTCCAACGGGCCGCCTCCTTCGCGTCGGGGCGCCCTATCGTTCCCGCGTGCTCAAGTTTCCACTCTTCAGCGTTCCCGTCTCGGTCCACTTCTCATTTCTGCTGGTGGCGCTCTTCGGTCTTGGGCAATTCCAGGGGTGGGAGATCGCAGCGTGGACCGGTGCTGTGTTCGTGGCCGTGCTCCTCCACGAATCGGGTCACGCGTTCACCGCGAAAGCGTTTGGCGGGACGTCGGTTTCGATCACGCTCTTCGCCCTTGGTGGGTTCACCTCTTGGGGTGCCTCTCGAGACATGGGTCCCGGTCGACGCTTCCTGATCTCGGCCGCCGGATCAGCAGTAGGCATCGTGGCTGGACTCGGGGTAATCGCCCTCTCAAGGGCCGGAGCCCTCGACGGCCTTCCGGATCTTGCGATGACGTTCCTCGAGAGCTTCGTGTGGGCAGGATTGGTCTGGGGTGTCCTCAACTGGGTTCCGATCCTGCCGCTCGACGGCGGGCACATGCTTCAGCACGGACTCGAGATGTTCACACCCACGAAAGCAGCGGGTATCGCACGCGTCGTGTCGGTGATCGCCGGGGTTGCCGCGGTGGCGGCAGCGTTCTACTACGGCCAGACGTTCCTGGCCATCTTCGTCGGCATGATCACCCTCGTGGGTCTGCGGTCGGGAAGAGACGAAGCCCCGCGCCCGACTCCCCTCAGAGCCGGCACCCGCAACGGAACAGCCCCCTTTCGACGTTGGCCCGGACGAGGAACCCCCGGCGTTCCCGATCTGAGGCACGAGACCCCAGACTCGAGAGTCGCGAGTGACGAGGATGTGGTGGTCTTCGTCTCTCCCACGGAGCCTGAATCCACGGTTTGTCGGCGGCGACGTGCGGGGATCAGCCACCCGCCGCAGAGGGTTTCGGTCCTATTCCTCCCCCTCAGGGGGAGGTGGCAACGGCGGAGCCTCCCTGTACGCGACACAACAGTTCCAAGTGTCAAATCAGCTCGGAAACCCGGGCGGAGCCGCTGACGGAGGGGGTCAAAACGCTCCAATGTGGAAGCCGCTCAGACGCGACAGCTCTTCGTAGGTCATGGAACCGTCTGACCCCCTCCGCCGCCTGACGGCGGCACCTCCCCCTGAGGGGGAGGAATCGGATTGAACGGGTCACAGTCTGGGTGACACACCGATTTGGCGATCACCCAGGCGCGACAAGGCCTTCGCAGTGGTCCGGATACGCGAAACCGTGGATCCAGGCGCAGAGGGGGCTCTTCGCTACTCGGCAGGCCTCATCTGCGCGATTCAGCCTCCCAGAGCCCTCTCCGCATCCGAGCTTCGCTCGGCCGCGCCTCTCCCACCTTCGGCGGGAGAGGCAATTGCCGCTCGGGATTGAAGCTGGGCAAGGTTCGCGGTTGACGTCTGACCCCCTCCGTCAGCGGCTTCGCCGCTGCCACCTCCCCTGATGGGGAGGAATCCGACTACTGACTACTGACGACGGAGCACCCTT
>CAWEEG010000033.1:0-14150 GCA_963808015.1 uncultured Actinomycetota bacterium | reverse complement strand
GAGCGCGGTGGCACGCAACGAGAAGATTGCTGCTGAAGCTCGCCTCGCCGCAGGCGGTCCGGCCCAGCGACGTCGTCGCTCCGCTCGGTCGCGTGCCGAGGCGGCCGCAGGAGAGTCCGGCGGCAAGCGTCTCATCGAGGCTGGTGGTGGCAAACGCGTCACCGAGGCGGGTGACGGTAAGAAGGGCGGCAAGCGTCTCATCGAGGCCGGCGGTGGCAAACGCCCCTCGACCACGACGGCCGATGCAGCTGCGGAGTTCGAGGCAGCCAAGGCTGAGGTCGATGAGCTGATCGAGGCGGAAGCTGCGGTTGAGATCGCCGAAACCGCCGCAGCCGTTGAGGCCGTCGAAGCCGTTGCAGAGGCCGAGGTCATCGAAGCGATCGTGGAGGCCGAAGTGGCTGAAGAGGTCGCTGAGGACAAGATCGCCGAAGCGATTGTCGAGGCAGAAGTCGCCGAAGTGATTGCCGAAGAGAAGATCGCCGATGCCGTCACAGAAGAAGAAGTCATCGAGGCCGTTGCCGAACTCGAGGTCGCAGAGGCCGTCGCCGAGGTCGAGATCGCTGAAGCGATTGTCGAGGCTGAGGTCGCCGAAGTGATTGCCGAAGAGAAGATCGCCGAGGCCGTCGCCGAAGTCGAAGCCGTTGAGGCCATCGCCGCAGAAGAGGTAGCCGAGATCCTCGTTGAGACCGAACTGCTCGAAGAAGCGGTCGAGGCCGTCGAAGTGGAGGAGGCCCCCACGGTCGAAACCACTGAGACGACAGAGACTCAGAAGGTCGACGACGAGGACGCAGATGATGTTGCCGGCGACAGCTCGAGCGAGACTTCCGAAGGAGAAGACGCCTGATGTTGATGCCGAAACGCACGAAGTACCGGAAGGTCCAGAAGGGCCGAATGACCGGGAAAGCGAAGGGCGGCTCGAAGGTCTCGTTCGGCGAGTTCGGCCTCCAGGCTCAGGAGCCTGGGTGGATCACCGCTCGCCAGATCGAGGCGGCTCGTATCGCCATGACAAGGAAGATCAAGCGTGGCGGGAAGGTCTGGATCACGATCTTCCCGGACAAGCCGATCACTGAAAAGCCCGCTGAGACCCGCATGGGCTCAGGCAAGGGAAACCCCGAATACTGGGTCGCCGTTGTGAAGCCGGGGCGGGTCATGTTCGAAATGGCCGGCGTCGACGAGGAGTTGGCGCGTGAAGCGATGCGCCTCGCCGCACACAAGTTGCCGGTGAAGACCAAGTTCGTGAGGCGGGAGGACGTATGAAGACCGTCGACCTGCGAAAGCTGAGCTACGCCGAACTGCAAGAGCAGTTGGATGAATCGAAAGAGGAACTGTTCAACCTCCGGTTCCAGATCGTCACGAACCAACTCGACAACACAGCACGAATCACACAGGTGCGACGTCAGGTCGCCCGCATCAAGACGATGATGCGCGAACAGGAAATCGCTGCGTGGGAAACACAGAAGGAGGAGGCGTAGATGGAACGGGGACGCCGCAAAACACGCGTCGGGGTCGTCGTTTCGGACGCCAGGGACAAGACGGTCACCGTCGAGGTCCGCGACTCCAAGCGCCACCCGAAGTACGGCAAGACCGTGCCGGTGCGCAAGCGATTCCACGCGCACGATGAAACGAATGACGCCAACGTCGGCGATACGGTGCGGATCGTTGAGACCCGCCCGATCTCGAAGTCGAAGCACTGGCGTGTCGCCGAGGTCGTGGAGCGTGCGAGATGATCCAACAGGAATCCAGGCTCCGCGTCGCCGACAACACAGGTGCCAAAGAGGTCCTGGTCATTCGCGTTCTCGGCGGATCCGGCAGGCGGTACGGCAGCCTCGGCGATACCGTCGTCTGCACGGTCAAAGACGCCACACCCGGTGGAACCGTTAAGAAGGGTGAGGTCGTCAGAGCCGTGGTCGTGCGGACGAAGAAGGAGAACCGTCGTCCAGACGGGACCTACATCCGCTTTGATGACAACGCCTGCGTGATCATCAACGAGCAGCAGCAGCCCCGCGGGACCCGGATCTTCGGTCCGGTCGGCCGCGAACTGCGCGACAAGAAGTTCATGCGGATTGTGTCGCTGGCACCGGAGGTGCTGTGATGAAACTGAAGAAGGGTGACACGGTGAAGGTCATCACCGGCAAGGATGCCGGCACTGAGTCGAAGATCGCCAAGGTCTTCCCGACCCGCAACAAAATCATCGTCGAAGGCGTCGCTACTGCGAAGCGGAGCCAGCGCGCCACCGGGCAGACAATGCAGGGCGGAATCATCGACAAGGACATGCCGATTGATGCCTCCAACGTCATGATCGTCTGTTCTGAGTGTGGGCCGACCCGCATCGGAGCCAAGTTCGACGACGAAGGCCGCAAGTACCGCGTATGCCGCAAATGCGGAGGTGAACTCGGATGACTCCTCGCCTCAAAGAGAAGTACAACGACGAGATCGCTGCTCAGCTCAAGGAAGACCTGGAGCTCGAGAATGCGATGCAGATCCCGCGTCTTCTCAAGATCGTGGTGAACATGGGTGTCGGCGACGCCGCCCAGGACGCCAAACTCATGGACGGCGCGGTTGAAGACCTCCGGATCATCACCGGCCAACAGCCGAAGGTCACGATGGCTCGCAAGTCCATCTCGAACTTCAAACTGCGTGAAGGTGTGCCGGTCGGTGCATCGGTCACGCTCCGCGGAGCCAGGATGTGGGAGTTCCTCGATCGACTGATCGCTACGGCGATCCCACGGATCAGGGACTTCCGTGGCATGAACCCCAATGGGTTCGACGGCCGCGGGAACTACACCTTCGGCGTGACGGAACAGCTGATCTTCCCCGAGATCGACTACGACAAGGTCGCCAAGGTCCGCGGCATGGACATCACGTTCGTGACCACGGCAGCAACCGACGAGCAAGGCAGGGCGCTACTCGATGCCTTCGGGTTCCCGTTCCGCCGTCAACAGGCAGGTGTGTGATGGCGAAGACATCGAAGATCGCCAAGAACAACAAACGGAAGGCGACGGTCGACAAGTACGCCGAGCGTCGCGCTGAGCTGGTCAAGGTCATCAAGGACCCGGATGCCTCGTATGAGGACAAGCGGGAGGCGTATCAGCAGATCGCCAAGATGCCGCGCGATGCCAGCGCAACTCGCTACCGCAATCGTTGCGGCGTTACGGGTCGTCCCCGCGGCTACTACCGCAAGTTCGGTATGTCGCGGTCGTCATTGCGCGATCTCGCTCATGAGGGTGAGCTTCCCGGTGTGAGAAAGGCTTCGTGGTAGTCATGCAGTCTGATCCCATTGCCGACATGCTCACCCGGATCCGCAACGCGAACATCGCGCTGCATCCGGAGACGCGAATGCCGTCCTCGAAGTTGAAAGAAGAGATCGCCCGCATCCTCTCTGAAGAGGGCTACATCGACGGGTACATGGTCGACGACGCACGCGTCGGGAAGGAACTCACGGTTCGTCTCCGCTACGGCAACGATCGCCAGCCGATCCTCGGTGGCCTTCAGCGTATCTCGAAGCCGGGACGTCGCGTCTACAAGAGCGCGACCGACGTGCCCCGCGTCCGCGGCGGCATCGGTGTTGCGATCGTTTCGACGTCGGACGGTGTGATGACCGACCGCGAGGCTCGCCGACGGAAGGTCGGCGGCGAAGTGCTCTGCGAGGTGTGGTGACATGAGTCGCATCGGAAAAGCACCAATCGACCTGCCAGCGGGCGTCGAAGTCAAATACGACGACAACACCGTCGTGGTGAAAGGCCCGAAGGGCTCGCTCGACCAGACGCTCGACCCGCGGATCGGCGTCTCGATCGACGACGGAGTCCTCACGGTCAGCCGCGACAGCGATCACCGCGAAGTACGCGCACTCCACGGGCTGTATCGCTCCCTGATCGCCAACATGGTGCTCGGCGTGTCTACCGGATACTCCAAGGAGCTTCAGGCGGTCGGTGTCGGCTATCGCGGCGCGCTGAAGGGCAACACGCTCGAGTTGCAGGTCGGATACTCACATCCCGTGACGATTGAGGCTCCCGAAGGCATCACCTTCGAGGTCCCGGAGCCAACCAAGTTCATCATCAGCGGAATCGACAAGCAACTCGTCGGTCAGGTTGCGGCCAATATTCGCGCCGTTCGCCCGCCGGAGCCCTACAAAGGCAAGGGCATTCGTTATGTCGACGAGTACGTACGCCGCAAGGCCGGGAAAGCAGGAGCTGCCTGATGAGAGGTTCACGCACGGATGCTCGGCGGCACCGCCATTTCCGGGTACGCAAGAAGGTGCACGGCACCGCATCTCGCCCCCGACTCGCGGTCTTCCGCAGCAATCGGTATATCTACGCACAGATCATCGACGACGACCAGGGTGTCACCATCGCTGCTGCATCTTCACGAGAGGGGAAGCTCGCGAAGAAGACGCTCACTGTCGACACTGCAAACGAGGTCGGAGAGCTGATCGGCTCACGGGCGAAGGACGCAGGAATTGAAGAGGTCGTCTTTGACCGTGGCGGCTTCGCGTACCACGGGCGCGTCAAGGCGCTGGCCGACGGAGCCCGCAAAGCCGGGCTGGAGTTCTAGGAGCGCTATGACGACTCGAGATAACAGAGATCGCAAGGACCGAAGAGACCGCCGAGACCGCCGAGAGCGCCGCGAGCCGGAGTTCGACGAGCGCGTCATCGCGATTAACCGGGTCGCCAAGGTCGTCAAGGGTGGGCGTCGTTTCTCGTTCACCGCACTCGTGACGGTCGGGAACGGCAAGGGCAAGGTTGGAATCGGATACGGCAAGGCCAAAGAGGTCCCGATGGCCATCCAGAAGGGCATGGAGATCGCACGGAAGAACATGTTCGACGTGCCGATGGCCGGACAGACGATCATCCACGAGGTGATCGGCCAGCAGAGCGCCTCTCGCGTGCTCCTCAAGCCGGCCGCACCGGGTACCGGCGTCATCGCCGGCGGCGCGGTTCGCCAGATCCTCGAGGCCGCCGGGATCAGCGACGTGCTCTCCAAGTCGCTTGGCTCGCCAACCCACGTCAACGTGGCGAAGGCGACTGTCAACGCGCTCCAGGCTCAGCAGCGTCCCGATGCGGTCGCAAAAGCAAGGGGCAAACGTCCAGAAGAACTGTTCCCGCCTGCGCTGCTCGCGGCGTACCGGTCGGCCGAACTCATGAAGACCCAAGGCGGTAGCTGATGGCCGAGAGTCTGAAGATCACGCTGGTGCGCAGCACGATCGGCGAAAAGCCGAAGACCCGCGCAACCGTAGAAAGCCTCGGGCTACGCAAGATCAATAGCACGACCTTGCGGCCCGACACACCGGATGTGCGCGGCATGGTGTTTCGTGCGAAGCACCTCCTTGACGTGGAGGAAATCGGATGAAACTCCATCATCTCCGGCCCTCTGAAGGGTCGAAGAAGCGAAAGATTCGCGTTGGGCGCGGTGAGTCCGGCCGGCGCGGCAAAACCGCCGGTCGCGGCACAAAGGGATTGAAGGCTCGGAGCAAAGTCCGACGCGGTTTTGAGGGCGGGCAGATGCCGCTCCAGCGTCGGATGCCGAAGCTGCGTGGCTTCCGCAACCCGAACCGGGTTGAGTACACCGTGGTCAATGTTGAACGTCTCAACGACTTCGACGCAGGTGCCACGGTGACGGCGGACGACCTCCGTACACGAGGTCTCGTGAAGCATCGCGGCAAGGTGAAGGTGCTCGGCGAGGGCGAAATCGACCGCGCCCTGACGATCCAAGCCCACGCATTCAGCCTCGGCGCCGTAGAGAAGATCAAGGCCGCGGGAGGATCGGTTGAGGTCATTCAGGACTAGTCATCCTCGAATCCTTACTACCGTGCCCATCGCAGGCAAGAGGAGCACCCGAACCACATGCTGACCGCCTTCAGGAACGCGTTCCGGATCCACGATCTACGGAACAAGATCCTTTTCACGCTGTTCATCTTCGTTCTCTATCGATTCGGAACCACCGTCCCGGTGCCCGGTGTCGATCTCGACGCCATCAAGGAGTTCACCGACGCCGCTACGACGAGCGGGTTCGTCGGCCTGCTGAACCTATTCTCGGGTGGGGCGTTGACGCGCCTGTCGGTGTTTGCGCTGGGAATCATGCCGTACATCACGGCGTCGATCATCCTGCAGCTGCTCGCCGTCGTGATCCCGAAGCTTCAGGCGCTTCAGGAAGAGGGTGAGACCGGTCGGAAGGTCATCACGCAGTGGACGAGGTATCTCACGGTCATCCTGGCGCTCCTTCAGTCGACGGGTTTCTCGTTCCTGTTCCACTCCGGCCAGCTGACCAACGGCATCGACCTGATCCCCGACTACACACCGCGCAACGTCATCATCATCGTCATCACGATGACTGCCGGCACGGCGCTGCTGATGTGGTTCGGAGAGCTGATCACGCAGCGTGGGATCGGCAACGGCATGTCGCTGCTGATCTTCGTTTCGATCATCTCCCAGATTCCGTCGCAGCTCGTGATTCTGAACGCCAACTCGCAGACGTATCAGTTCGTGGTGATCGCCGGAGTGATGGTCCTTTTGACGATTGGGATCATCTACATCGAGCAGGGCCAGCGCCGCATCCCTGTGCAGTTCTCGAAACGGGTCCGCGGCCGCAAGGTCATGGGCGGACAGTCGACGTACATCCCACTGAAGGTGAACATGGCGGGTGTTATCCCCGTGATCTTCGCCACGTCGATCATGTACTTCCCTGCCCTCATCGCTTCGGTGTTGCCGCCCGAAGGTTGGGGCGCCACGGTCCGCGACTGGATCGACACAAACCTCCTTTCGTCGAGTGGAGGCGGGTTCTCTCCGAGTATCTGGTACATCCTCGTGCTGGCGTTGCTCGTGGTGTTCTTCACCTACTTCTACACGGCGATCCAGTTCGATCCTGAGCGCCAGGCCGACATGATCCAGCGCCAGGGTGGGTTCATTCCGGGGATCCGCCCGGGACGAGCGACCGTCAACTACCTGCAGTACGTGCTCAGCCGGATCACGCTGCCGGGTGCGCTGTACCTCGCTGTGGTCACGGTGCTGCCGTCGATCCTCGGGTACATCTGGAATGTCCCGGTCGGGCTGTCCGGCGTCTCGATCATCATTGTGGCCGGCGTTGCCCTCGAGACGACCAAGCAGATCGAGTCCCAGCTGATGATGCGCAACTACGAAGGGTTCCTGTCGTAAGCCGGGCTCCGAATGTGTGCCCACCATTCGTGGCGGTCGAGACCCGAGACTTGAGACAAGAGACTCGAGACTGACCTCGTGTCTCGTGTCTCATATCTGCTCTGACCCGACCGCACCGTGTCCGCCGAGCGGTATCCTGTCCTGGATATCAACCAGGAGTTCTTCATGGGTAGACGCCTCTTGTTCCTCGGGCCTCCGGGGGGCGGCAAGGGAACACAAGCCAAGCTGGTCACGCGGGCCCTCGGGATTCCCCACATCTCGACGGGGGACATGCTGCGGGAGGCCATGGAGTCGGGGAGCGAACTCGGGAAACGCGCCTCGGAGTACATGGTGGTCGGCGACCTCGTCCCCGATGACCTTGTTGTTGCCCTCGTTGAGGAACGGCTTGCTCGCGACGACGCGGCTGGCGGGTACCTCCTCGATGGATTCCCCCGTAATCTCCGCCAGGCAGAGATCTTGACCGAGGTGGTTGGTGACGATGCCATCAACACGATCATCTACCTCTGTGTCGACGAGGACGAGGTCGTGGAGCGGCTCTTGAAACGGGCTGAGATCGAAGGACGAAGCGACGACAACGAGGAAACGATCCGCCACCGCATCGAAGTATTCCACGGTGAGACGGAACCGCTCGTCAGCTACTACGGGGATCGCGTTCGGCGGGTTGAGGGGACAGGCTCGGTCGAGGACATCTTCTGCCGAATTGCCTGTGAGCTGGCGTCCTAATGGCCGGAGCGAAGATCATCTCGAAGAAGAAGCCGGATGACTTCGCGAAGATGGAGATCGCCGGACAATGTGTCGCGGCGATGCACCAAGCGGTGCGTGAAGCGGCGGTTCCCGGCATCACGACACGCGAACTCGACGCAGTAGCGGCCGAGGTCCTCCGTGAGCGCGGCTGCCGACCCTCGTTCCTCGGCTACCACGGGTTCCCCGCGACGATCTGTGCCTCGCCGAACTCCGCAATCGTCCACGGCATTCCCGACGGTTACACGCTGCGCAACGGCGACATAATTTCGATCGACGCCGGCGCGATCTACGAAGGCTGGCATGGTGATGCAGCCTTCACGATGGCCGTCGGCGACGTTCCAGATGATGTGCAGCGGTTGTTGGTCGTCACCGAAGAAGCGCTGTGGAATGGGTTGCGTATGGCGCGGCCGGGGAACCGCCTCGGCGATATCGGCCACGCAATCGAATCGACGGCGAAACCCCACGGCTATGGGGTGGTCCGCGAGTACATCGGCCACGGGATCGGACGCCAGATGCACGAGGCGCCCAACGTCCCGAACTACGGCGTTCCGGGCAAGGGCCTGAAGTTGAAGGCCGGAATGGCCCTCGCCATCGAACCGATGTTCAATCTTGGAACGGCCGAGACGGTGGTTCTGGACGATGGCTGGACGGTGGTTACCGCTGACGGGGCACTCTCGGCCCACTTTGAGCACACGGTGCTCATCACCGAAGACGGTCCTGTGGTCTCGACGGTCCCGGAACCGATCCACCTCTGACACCCCTTCCCGGAGTGCGCGGCGCCGCCCCGCCGAACTCTCAGCGAGGGTCGTTCGTCCCTTGTCTAGAGTTGGCGTGTGTTCGAAGATGTGCTGTTCGCACAGCACGCGTCGAAGACGACGCGGTGGGTGCAACTGCAGGGATCCGCTCAAGCGAGGGAGTAGACGATGGCGATCGAAGTCCGGAAAGTCGTGCTCGAGAGTGTTGGTGACGCGTCAGGTCTTGCGGCGCTGATCGACGACGGGGTCTTCGACGCAGACGGCGTCGTTGCGGTCGTCGGGAAGACCGAAGGGAACGGCGGGGTCAACGACTTCACGCGAATCCTCGCCGACCAGGCATTCCGCAAGGTGTTGATGGAGAAGGGCACAAGGCCTGTTGAGGTAGTCGACGAAATCCCGATGGTGTGGTCCGGCGGTACCGACGGAATCCTCACCCCCCATGCCACCATATTCGCCAAGGTCGCGGACGAGGGCCCAGCATCCGACGAACCGCGCCTCGCCGTTGGCTACGCGATGAGTGATGTCATCCTCCCGGAGGACATCGGTCGACCGGCGATGGTGGAGAAGGTCGCTGAAGGTGTGCGACGTGCCATGGCTGAAGCCGGTATCGAAGACCCAGCCGACGTGCACTACGTCCAGACGAAGACCCCGCTCCTGGTCATGGAGACCATCAACGACGCCAAAGCCCGTGGGCACACCGTCTTCACTGAAGACCCGCTCGAGTCGATGAACGTGTCCAACGGCACCTCCGGACTCGGCATCGCCGTGGCGCTCGGCGAGATCGACATGCCAACCGCGGAACAGATCGGGCACGATCTCGACCTGTACTCCTCCGTCGCTTCGTGTTCTTCGGGTGTTGAACTCGATCAGGCACAAACCGTTGTCGTGGGCAACGTGCCCGGGGCCGGCGGGAGATACCGCATCGGCCACGACGTGATGAACGATGCGCTCGACCAGGAAGGTGTCTACCGAGCGATCCGGTCCGCCGGCCTCGACCTGCCGGAACGTGCCCGTGCCGAGGATCTTGACGGCAGACTCGTCAATGTGTTCGTCAAGTGTGAAGCCGATCCGACATCCCGCCTGCGGGGGCGCCGCCAGGTCTCGCTCGACGACTCCGACGTGCACCACCACCGCCACATCAAGGGTGCGGTCGGCGGTGTTGTCGCATCAGCGGTCGACGACGCTGCGGTCTTCGTATCGGTCGCCGCGTTGCACCAGGGCCCCAGCGGGGGCGGACCAGTCGCGGCCATCGTTGACCTCGGCTGAACGAACATGACCGCACCACGCGGTCCAGGCACGCCCCACGCCGGTACCCGCCCGGGTGCCGGCGGTGGCGAGCCTCGCTCTGCGGCACCTATTCGTGTCGGGCGCCGCGACCGCGTCGGTGTTGGGCGCGTCCGAGCCACGCGGTGTGGCTCCACACCGGGGGAGATGTGCTGGTCGTTTCGACGCGTGATGCGACCCGACTCCCGAACGGCGTTGAGATCGCAGCCACGTCTGAGGCCGGCCTGCTCGAGTTGGTACCCCACGGGGCATCCGTTGTCGTCGGACCCGGCTCTCTCGAGTTCGGCGGCCTGGTTGTCAATCTCGTCCGGTGGTGGGACCCTCGACCCGCCTTGCCGCATACGACGAGCGACGATCTTGGCGTCGCTATCGGTGGACTCCCACACTCGGTACCCGGCATCGACTCGCGACCGTTGCGCTCCGCACTGACCGCCACATCACCTGAGGATCTGGTTGCCGCCTCGGTGACCTTGCTTGGTCGGGGCCCCGGGTTAACGCCGGAAGGCGACGACGTGCTTGCCGGGGCGCTCGCAGCAATTCGAACGCTCGGAACGGCGCTCGGTTCTCGTCCGGCTCTCGCCATGCTTGATGCAGCAGCGGGCGCACTTGCGAATGCTGCCAACAATCGAACCACCACCTTCTCCTCCGCTCTGATCCGCTGCGCAATGCGAGGTGAGGTCGCGGCTCCGGCCGGGGGGCTTCTCCGAGCGCTCGCTGGGCGCGGCGACGTTGGCTCAAACCATCACGATCTCCTGCGTGTCGGACACACGTCCGGACCCGCCCTCGCCGCCGGGATCGTTCTTGGCGCCCAATCGCTCATCGAATCCGAAACCACACCCAACGGAGGTGTCCAATGATTGCTCGAGTTGAGATTCACCCCGGCCGCTACCACGACTCGGTTCGCCTGATGCAGGCGAGCAAGGCGCTGCAGAACGTCCAAGGGATCACCGACGCCCTTGTTGCCATGGCGACCGAACTCAACCTGAGCTTGCTTGCCGACATGGGGTTCGACATGGACGCCGTTGCCGACGCTGGTCCGAACGACCTCGTTCTTGCCCTGCGGGCCGAAAACGAGGGAGCGATCGCCACGGCGCACCAGGTTCTCGATGACGCGCTCACACATAAGGCCGCACCGTCCGGAGGACTCGACGCTCCCGATCCGAAGACCGTCGGCTCCGCGGCCGCAGCCGCCGGCGCCAACGTCGTGTTGTTGTCCGTGCCGGGCGAACATGCCTTTGTGGAGGCGACGGAGGCCCTCGAGTCGGGGCGCCACGTCATGATCTTCAGCGACAACGTGCCGATCGAGCAGGAGATCATCCTCAAGGCGTACGGCGCCGATCACGACTTGCTGGTGATGGGTCCCGACTGCGGGACCACCATCATCAACGGAATTGGGCTCGGCTTCGCCAACGCGGTGGAGCCGGGGTCGGTGAGCATGGTTGGGGCGTCCGGGACCGGGATCCAGCAGATGTGTGCCCTGCTCGACGATGCGGGCGTTGGTGTGCGCCACGCCCTCGGAACTGGGAGTCACGACCTGTCCGAAGCTGTTGGTGCCGCGTCGACGCTGCAAGCCCTCGAAGCCCTCGAGGAGGATCCGGCGACCGACCTCATTGTTGTCATATCGAAACCCCCGGCAGACCCGGTAGCTGAGAAGGTACGCCGCGCAGCCGAATCATGCAGCAAGCCGGTCGTGGTTACGTTCATGGGCGAGACCACCCTGGATGAGGGTGCGGGTGAGGTGCTGGTCGTGCTCGGGAAGCCACCGGCGCAATACGGGGCGTGGCCGGCAGCGAACGACGACCACCGACCAGGTTTCGTCCGCGGGCTGTTCTCGGGAGGAACGCTGAGTTCGGAGGCCCAATTCGTAGCGGCCCCCATCCTCGGTGAGATCGGAAGCCACGAAGAAGACGAGGGTCACACGTTTGTCGACTACGGCGACGACGAATACACACAGGGTCGGGCGCACCCGATGATCGATCAGACGGTGCGTGTCGAACGGCTTGCCGCAGCCGCTCGGGACGAGTCGGTCGGTGTGATCCTGATGGATGTTGTGCTCGGATACGGCGCCAACGCCGATCCGGCGGCTGAATTGGCGCCGCTGGTCGAACAGGCCATCACTGCCGGGGCAGCCGTGGTGGTATCGCTCTGTGGAACGCGCGGCGACCCACAAGGCCGGGATGCACAAGCCGCGGCCCTGAACAAGGCAGGCGCATCGGTCTTCCTCTCCAACGCCGCGGCGGCTCGCGAAGCTGCCCGGCTCGCGACAACAAGGACATCAGCATGAGCGATCTCAGTCACCTTCTCGACGGCGAACCGATCGTCGCAACCGCCGGTACCGACATGCTGGCAGAATCGATCGAACAGCAGGGCGCTGAAGTCGTCCGCTCGGATTGGCGACCGCCCGAGGCGGGTACCGAAGTGGCGCTCGCCGCGTTGGCCGCCGACGGCCGGAACAAGGAGGCGAACGACACCGCCATCGCACGCTTGCTTGCCGTTCGACCACAACTCGTTGACGTGAGCGTTGCTCGGGATGTCTTCCCAGACATGACGCGCACGACGTTCTTGCACGCCGGTCCGCCGCTGACGTGGGACCGGGCGAGCGGTCCAATGCGAGGGGCGATCATCGGGGCGATGATCTACGAGGGCCTCGCCGACGGACCGGAAGACGCAGAGGCCAAGGCCGCACGAGGTGAGATCGAACTGTCGCCGTGCCACCACCACGGCGCGGTTGGGCCGATGGCCGGCGTGACGTCGCCATCGATGCCGGTGGCTGTGGTTGCGGACGGCGCCGGCGACGGGGTGGCGTACTCGACGCTCAATGAAGGACTCGGCAAGGTGCTGCGGTATGGAGCCTTTGCTCCGGAGGCGATCGACCGACTCCACTGGATGGATGCGGTGCTCGGGCCCGTTTTGAGTGCCGTCCTCGAGAGTCGGGGCCCGATCGACCTGCAATCGTTGATCGCCCAGGCGCTGCAGATGGGCGACGACGGGCACAACAGGAACCGGGCCGTTACGTCGTTGTTCTTGCGTGAACTCGGCGGAGCGCTCGTCGATGGGGCAGATGCGCCGGTTGATCAGCGAGCCGAAGTGTTCCGATTCATCGACGGGAATGACCACTTCATGCTGAACCTCGTCATGGCGGCGGGGAAACTCGGCTCCGACGCTGCAACGGGTGTTCCGGCCTCGAGCCTCGTGACGGTGATGGCTCGCAACGGGACCGACTTCGGGATTCGCCTGTCCGGAACCGGGGACGAGTGGTTCGTCGCTCCCGCGCCCCCGGTTGACGGCCTGTACCTGGGATCGTTCACCGAGGAGGATGCCAGCCCAGACATCGGCGACTCGACGATCACCGAGACCGTCGGGCTCGGGGGTTTCGCCATGGCCGCTGCTCCCGCGATCGTTGGGTTCGTCGGGGGTACGGCGGCGGGCGCGGTCCGACGCACGCTCGCGATGTATGAGATCACGCTGGCCGAGCACCCGATGTACCAGATCCCGATGCTCGAGTTCCGCGGCACACCGGTTGGAATCGACGCCGCACGCGTGGTCCGGACCGCTGTGTTGCCCCAGATCAACACGGGAGTCGCAGGCAAGGTTCCCGGCACCGGGATGGTCGGGGCGGGGTTGGTCGAGGCACCGATGGAGTGTTTCGCCCAGGCGATCAGGGCACTCGCGGAGAAACTGGATTGAGAAGGATGTAACGAAGCGTCGGGCGAGGTAATCGGGCGGTCGCAAGCCGGGCGGCGATCGCGAAGCTGTAAGATCCTGGGATCGGTTCGGAGGAGGCTGTCTTGGTCATCGCTCACGAGTTCGACTACCGGCGTCCCGCGTCGCTTGACGAAGCGATCGGGATTCTTTCCGAGTACCCCGGTTCAGCTCGGCTCCTTGCCGGCGGAACCGACCTCGTGGCCTGGCTCCGTGACGACGCGGTGGCGCCCGACGTCGTCGTCGACATCAAGGATGTCCCTGGGCTCAACGGAATCTCGGTTGAGAGCGACGTCATCAGCATCGGCTCATTGGCCACATTCACCGAACTGATCGAGTCAGACCTGGTTCGGGAGCATGCCCCGCTCCTCGTTGAGATGGCCGAGACGGTTGCCTCCACGGGCATCAGGAACCGGGCAACCATGGTCGGGAACATCTGCTCCGCCGTGCCCTCCTGCGACACCGGACCGGTCTTGCTCGTCTACGACACCACGGTGCACCTCGCAGGACCCAAGGG
>CAWEEG010000032.1:0-16049 GCA_963808015.1 uncultured Actinomycetota bacterium | reverse complement strand
CGACATCGCTTCTCCTCAGCGTGTCTCGTCCAGGCCCCAACGGTATCGCGCGAGCGACAGGATTGCTGGCAGATCCTGCGGCGGCGCGGCGCAGCTATCCACCCGACCTGCAGTCCGGATGGCAATCCGAGGACTACCCGGCGGCGACGAGACCGACCGCCACGAGCGCCAGCGCCAGGCCCGCCATCCGTCGCGGTGTGAGCCGCTCCTTGAGAACCAGCCAGGCCAGCAGCACGGTGGTGGCCGGGAACATCGCCGCCAGGACGGTTGCGACCGCCAGCGACTCGAGGCCTGCGGAGATGATGAAGAGACCGTTGCCGACCACGGTGGCGGTTCCGGCAAGGATCGCCAACAGGAACGACCGGCGAGGCAGGTGAAGCGGCTGTCCCAGCCGGGAGGCGAGGATGATCAGGAATACCGCCCCGCTGACACGGGCGGGAAGGAGAGCCCAGACGTTGGATCCGTCCGACGTGAAGCTGAGCAGGATGAGCATGGCACCGAAACCCAGGCCCGAGATCACGCCATACTTGAGTCCATCGGTATCTGCGACCAGCGTGGTGCGGCTTCCCCCGCTCACCACCCAGATGGCCACGATCCCGACGACGATACCGACAAGAACCAGGCCTCCGGGGATGTCGCCAAAAGCCATGCTCCACAAGACCGGCCAGATCGCTGCCCCAACTGCGGCGATCGGTGACACAACCGACATCGTGCTCCGGGTGAACCCGGCGTACAGCGCGACAACCCCGATCGCTCCGGCAATACCTGCTGCGGATCCCCACACCAACAACTCGATTGTGATCTCACCCCCAAGGGCAAGCGCCAGGGCAGGAATGACGATTGCGCCGGCGATGTGATTCCACGTGCCGACGCCCCATACGCTGCCGCCGCGACTGGCGAGGCCGCCGAGGAAGTCACCCGTCCCGGTGAACATCGACGCCAGCAGTGCGAGGAGAATGCCCATCGTGGCACCGTAACGGGTTCGGTCGGAAGAAGGCGAAACGCTTGGTGGCCGAGGCGCCCGTTACGAGAACCCTGCTGTCCTCACCGAGTACGGAAGAGAGGGACCGATCCGCATTGGAGTTGCCTGCGGAACTGATTCTCGAAGTGCCTGGCGCCCGTAGGTGCCTTGATGTGTGTGCGTTGGCTCCCGCTCGTTCGCTGCGCTTCGGGCTCTATGGGTTCACGGGTGATTGGTCGTCGGCGAGGAGGCGGGTGAGGGTTTCGGTGCGTGGGGTCATTCCGAGATCTTGGGTGGTTGGCCATTCATCGATTTCATCTCGGGCGAATTCGATCCATCGTTCGATGGTCTTGAACATCTCTATCTGGAAGGTGGCGAACAGCACCGAGAGGTGTGTTCGTTGTGGGAACGGGTGTCCGCCGTCGAGGTAGGAGGCCATGAGTTCGACGATGGCTTGGTGGTGTTCACCGATGTCGCTCTCGAGTTCGTCGAGGGCTCCGAGGAGGTCTTCTCGCGAACCGTGATCGGCGAAGAGCAGTCTCAGGAGGGCTTCGACCTCGAGTCGGGGCGGCTGGGTTCGAGTGCTCGTCCATTCGCCGAGCGCTTCGCGTCCCTCGGCGGTGATGGTGTAGACGTTGCGGGTTCGGTCCGCCGCTGTCTTCTTGGTGGGAGGTGGCGTACCCGAGTTCGACGAGCTTCTTTGGTTCGGAGTAGAGGAGACGCTCGGACTTGGGCCAGGCGTAGCGGAGGCTTCGCTGGGCCTGGTGTGTGAGTTCGTAGCCCGGCCAGGGTTTGAGATCGAGGAGGGCAAGGACTGCATATGACGAGGTTGTCATTCTCGGAGACATACCCTTGACTCTACTGCAACATACAGTATAGAATCTACTGCAAGTTGCAGTACAGGTGATTTGCGACGACGCCTGTAGAACCAAGAGGAGAAGGTGAAGATGAACAGCAACGTCAAAGACCTCCCGATCGCCCACGAGGCCCTCGGAGAGATGATCCGAGGGTTGGACTGGGGCGGGATGACCAGCGTGTACATGGAATACCCGACCGGGCTCGACTTCAGCCCTCTGCTCGAGGGTCTCGAACACGACCATTGTCAGTGCCCGCACTGGGGGTTCGTGATCGAGGGCAGCATTCGCGTCAACTACCAGGACGGTACCGAAGAAGTCGTTGGCGCAGGCGAGATCTACTACTGGCCGGCTGGACACACCGTTATCGTCGAAGAAGCGGTCAAAATGGTCGAGTTCAGTCCCCACGACCAGATGTCGCAGGTGGTCGCCCACGTCGTTGGCAAGCTGTAGGAGAGAGCTCGATCAGGGCATGAGGTCCCGCTCGGATGGTCCGACGTCTCCCGTCGGACCATCCGAGAGGTTGCGGGACCCTCATCCCGGACCGAACGGGAGGACAATGTGGAAATTGACGAGCACATCACCGCCCTTGAACAAGAGGCCGAGCTTTTCGCTGAGGCAGCCCGACGGGGTGGCTTCGAAGCAGACATCGACGGTTGCCCCGGGTGGAACATGCGCGACCTGGTCCGCCACCTGAGCGAGATTCACTTGTGGGCTGCGGCACGGGTTGCGAAACGCACATCGAAGCTCTTCCCCGACGACATCTCAGAACACACCGAATCGTGGCCAGGATTGGCCGTGTTCTGGCCTGACGATATCGATCTGGTCGACTGGTATCTCGAGACGAACGCCAACCTCGTTCAGGCGCTCGAATCAGCATCACCGACTGATGACATTCCCACATTCCTCCCGGCACCATCACCCCTGGCGATGTGGGCACGACGCCAAGCCCACGAGACGGCGGTACACCGATTCGATGCCCAGAACGCGACAGGAGCCGGATCCGGGTTCGACCCGGCGTTCGCCTCCGACGGGATCGACGAGATGGTCAGCGGCTTCGCCCCGCGTGCCAAGGAGTTCCCCACGCCGAGCCCTCGGACCATGCTCGTCCATGCCGAGGACACCGAGGACCGCTGGCACCTCACCCTCGCAGCCGACGGTATCACCACCGTTCGCGGTGACGGACCCGCAGATGTGACGCTGTCCGGAGATGCTTCAGCCCTCTATCTCGCGCTGTGGAACCGGGGCGACGACTCATCGATCACCGTTGAGGGCGATCGTGAACTCCTCGACCTCTGGCACAACAACAAACGAGTCCGCTGGCAGTAGACGACTGCCAACCCGGGGGCTCTGCCTTGCCGTCCAACGGGATAGTGGCCTTCGCTGACTGAAGCCTGAATCCGCAATTTGTCGGTGGCGGGCGGGGATCAGCCACCCGCCACAGTGGGCTCGGTCCTATTCCTCCCCTGAGGGGGAGGAATCCGAAGAGGGGCAGGAATCGGACTGAACGGGTCACAGTCTGGGTGACACACCAAACCGGCGACCAGCCAGTCGCAACAAGACCTCCGCTGTCATGCGTTCGCTCAAGTCCGTGGAATCCTCCCTCGGCGACTTCAATGATCGTGTTGCGTCTACCACTTCTTGCGGTCGAGCATCTCCATGAGCGACCACTTCGCTCGGTGCTCGGTGCGCACACGTTCCACAATCACCTCGAAGACTCCGCGGTCCCCTCCACGATCCGCAAGGTGCTGGATATGTGCAAGAAGGTCGACAGCCGCACGGTAGGCCCGCCGCTTCTTCTGCTCGATGTGAGCGAACACCTCGCGCTCATACACCGGTATCGAGTCGAGCGGGTGTGAGGACTCGCGAGCCGCTGCCAGATCCCACCAGACAGCATCGGACGCGCCGTGTGTGGAGGCCACCTCCCATGCCGCGTCGATGTCTCCTTCGTACATCAGGATCTGTACGAGTGGCGACGCGAGCCTGAACCCGAGTGCCGGCCAGGATCGTGTGTCGTCGGGCGGTACGTTGGCGAGCCGGGCCCGGAGCTCATCGATGGAGCGCTTCGATTGGGAAGCAGCATCGTCGCCGGCACGAGCGAGGAGGGCTCGGTACGCCACCAGAGACGGTTCTGCCTCGAACCCCTCCCAGAACTGCTCAACGGCCAGTTCATGTTCGCCGCGGGCTTCAAAGAGATCTGCAAGCAGTCCCCTCAACTCAGAAAGCTGGTACGACTGCGAAGCCCACTCGGCCATGCCCCGCCGGATCCATCCGATCGCTTCCTCGTCTCGATCGGATTCCATGAGGGACGTCGCGATCTCGAGGTAGTCGCGTGGACCCAGTTTCCGCTCGCTGAGCACCTTGATCAAGGCATCCGGATCGCCGCTCGCCGTGGCGACACCGGTCATGGCGCTCTCGGTCCGGGACCGGCCGTGAGCGAATATGCTCTCCTCGTTCTTCACGGCTTCCCATCGTGGCTTCAGGATCCGCCGGTACTCCTCGATCCCCGTCTCGCCGAGAACACCTCTATAGACAGCTGCGGCGCCTCTGAAGCCATCGAGTTCCGACGTCAACTCGAGGTCAACCAGTCGACGCGCGAGAGCGACAGGATCGGGGCGCGTCGACTCGCACGCTGTGCGGTGGAGCTCGCCCAACCGTCCCTCGATCTCCGTAAGCCATCCACCGGAGTCGTCGACGTACTGGGTTGCTGCATCGGCACAGCGATGCGCATGCTCCGCGAGCACGATGACCGCCTCGCCATGCCCTGCATCAGCCAGTCTCTCGAGTCCATCGATGACGTCCAGAACTCCTGCTGCCCAGCGGTCGACCTCGCCGTAGGGGACAAACTCGCCGTGGGGAGCAAAGGCGGATTCGATGCGGCGCCGCCACGAGGCGAGTTTGGGACCATCGCCCTGGTCTGCTCTCGCCTCGGCGTCGAGGCGTTCCAGAAGCACCCAGTCGGACTCGCACTGCTCGAGCACGATGTCCACCAGGCGCTCGTGCGGAAGTCCCTCGACGTACGTCGTGAGATCTGGGCCGTCGAGGGGCTCTGCCGGTTGAGTCGGTTCGGCAGCGAAGATGGCCGGGCGTATCTCCTCGGGCACCACGGTCAGAGCAACGGCGACGCAGTGTTTGCAGAACAAGCCGTCTTCCGCATATGGACACGTGCACGACCACCCTGGCTCGTCGCCATCGACCCACAGCGCCACCGCGTAGGGCACCGTGCCACGCACCGTCGCCTCGACCCGTTGGTCCATCCTCACCGGGCGTTCGACCCGGCCGTCCGCGCGATAGTCAACACCGCGCGGGTAGACCCGCGGACCGGCCATTTCCGCAACTACCGCGGCGCTGAAGGTGTCACTGAGGCCCATCGGTTCTGACTCTACGACGGCAGAACGCTCGACGCTGCGTGATGCGGTTCAACTGCGGCCGACACGCGGGAACGCCTGTGAGGACGCGGGATTCCCAAGGGTTCTACTCGTTGTTGGGGGGGATTCGAACCCGCGACCTTCGGACAGTGAGCCCGAGGCATGGTCCGCTGTCTCAGGCGCCGTTGTCATCTGCCTCGGAACGACGCGAGCCTGCCTTCTCGGGAAGTCCGACGTGGCTCCAGCCTGCCGATAGCTCCTCGGATGGCTGCGGGACCAAATAATTGGAACGTTCCAACGAGTGGGGGTAGTATCGGAACGAACATCCGTTGCAGGACCTGGGTGATGGCGTAGTCACCACCACCACGTGTCGGCTTCAACAGGGAGCCCGGATGCCGGTGTTGAGTTGAGGCGACGGAAATCGATTGAATCGTGGAGGGTACCTGTGAGCCAGAACGATGCGGATACGACGGCCTACATCTCCGATCTGATGCGTCGAGCGCGGAAGGCGCAGCACGTTGCGGAAGGGTTCTCACAGCAGAAGGTGGATGAGCTCGCCGCTGCAATCACCTGGGAGATCGCCGCGAACGATGAGCTTCTCGAGGAAGTGGCCGAATTCTCGTTCAACGAGTGCCAGTTGGGTGATGTCGCCTCGAAGATCGCCAAGGTTGCCGGCAAATGCCGGGGAATCTTCTATGACGTCAAGAACGCCAAGAGCGTAGGGGTCGTCGAAGAGATCCCTGAGCGTGGGCTGGTCCGCATTGCCAAGCCTGTTGGTGTCATCGGCTCGCTCGTACCGAGCACACAGGGAGAGTTCCATCCGCTGACGCAGGCCATCTTCGTGGTCAAGGCCCGGGACGCGGTCATCTTCTCACCCCATCCCAGAAGCAAGCTCACCACACTGAAAGTGACGAACCTCCTTCGCGCCGTCATGAAGAAGTATGACGCCCCGGAGGATCTGTTCATCACAATCGAGGACCCGTCGATCCCGAAGACCAACGAGCTCATGAAGCAGTGCGACCTCGTCATCGCGACCGGCGGACAGCCAATGGTTCGTGCAGCACACAGTTCGGGAACTCCGGCATTTGGTGTGGGAGCGGGGAATGCAATCATCATCATCGACAAGACTGCCGACCTTGCAGATGCCGCAGCCAAGATCAAAGCCAGCAAGACATTCGATCTCGCCGCAGGGTGTTCCTGTGACAACAGCGTCGTGATTGACGAGTCGGTGTATGTGGAGATGCTGACCGAACTCCGAAAGGTCGGCGCTCATCTGCTCGATGCGGATGAGAAAGAGAAGCTGAAGAAGGCAATCTGGCCTGAGTGGCCCGCCAACCACATCATCAACCGGCACGTCGTTGCGGCGCCGGTGAGCACAATTGCCGATCTGGCGGGCATCGATGTTCCCGAGGGAACCAGCATGTTGCTGGTAGAAGAAGACAAGACCGGGGAAGCTTCTCCATTCAGCGGCGAGAAGATGAGTCTTGTGACCACCGTCTACAAGAGCAGCAGCATTGACGAGGCAATCCGCATCACCAACGAGAACCATGCGTATTCCGGCCACGGACACTCATGCGGAATCTTCTCCGCAACCCCCGAGAACGTCGAGAAGCTGGCATTGGAAACCTATACGACTCGAGTGGTCGTCAACCAGCCTCAAGCCGCAACCAACGGCGGCAGTTGGGTCAGCGGAATGCCGTTTACCCACTCCCTCGGCTGTGGAACGTGGGGAGGCAACGGCATATCGGAGAACGTTGCACTCAAGCACTACATGAACAACACCTGGGTCATTCGCGAGATCCCCAGCTTCCAGCCCACCGACGAGGAGCTGTTCTCCGGCTTCACGCCTCGCAGCTGATTCAGACAGGAAACTGGACACGATCTTGAAAGACAACATGGGAAACCGCAGTCTGAGCGGCAGCATCTCGACTGCCGACCAGGCCGCCGCCTCGATACGGAACGGCATGACCGTGGCCATGAGCGGATATGCCATGGCAGGCTATCCCAAAGCCGTTGTCGAGGCCCTTGTTCGACGCAAGCAGAGCGGTGAAGACCTCTCGCTCAACCTGATCACCGGCGCCAACGTGCCGTGGCTGGATGAAACGCTCGGAGCGGAGAAGATCATTTCCCGGCGGGCTCCCATGGTGGCCAGCCGCACCCTCGCAGCGCAAGCCAATGACGGTTCCCTGAGCTACGCCGAACAGCAGATGAGCAAGATGCCCCGGCTGCTGCGAAGCGGCAGTTTCGGAGAGATCGATGTCGCAGTGGTCGAAGCACTGGGATTCAACGACGACGGAGATCTCATACCCACCAGTTCCGTTGGTATGACCCACTACTTGATGGAAGCGGCGGATGAGATCATTGTCGAAATCAATGCCGCTCAGCCGGAAGTGCTACGAGAGCTTCACGACATCTACATTCCGGCCGCGGCTCCCAACACGCAGCCGATCCCACTGGTCCGCACCAACCAGCGAATCGGAGAACAGGGAATCCGGGTTGACCCCAAGAAGATCCGATACATCGTCGAGACGGACATCCCGGAACGAATGGGACCCCAGCCATCCGGGACGGCGCTGACCGGGAGCATCGCCGACCGTCTGCTGAACTTCCTCGAGGTGCAGGCGCAGACGACCGGCGGGCTCCTTCCCCCGATCCAGACCGGCTTCGGCAGTATCGCCGATTCCGTCGCCGACGGGTTCCAGCGATCCGGCTTCCGCGACCTTCAGTTCTTCTGCGGAGGCGTCACAGAGCCCGTGTTGGAACTCCTTGCCTCCGGCAAAGCAGCCGCCGTATCAACCGGCGGGTTGGGTATGAGCGAGCGGGTGGAGCAGATCCTGAGCGACACTCCGAACCTGCGCGACCACCTGGTGATCCGCAACGGTGACATCACCAACAGTGCCGAGGTGATCGGCCGATTGGGGCTGGTTGCATTGAACACCGGTGTTGAGATCGACATCTACGGGAACGTGAACTCCAGCCATATCGCCGGCAGCCGGGTCGTGAACGGCATCGGAGGCGGAGCGAGCTTTGCCCAGAATGCCGGTCTGTCGATCGTCCTGATACCGTCCACGGCCAAAGGTGGAGCCATCTCGAACATCGTTCCCATGGTCTCGCACCAGGACATCTCCGAACACGATGTCGATGTAGTCGTGACCGAGCACGGCATCGCCGACCTCCGTGGGTTGGACGACGGGGAACGGGCGGACGCCATCATCACGAACTGCGCGTCTGAGTCCTATCAGGGGCAATTGACGGCCTACCTGCGGGATGCACGTGAGCAATGCGGTGGACACCATCCGCAGCTACCCGAAGCGGCGTTTGGGTGGTACCGGCGGCTGAAGGAAGCAAGGGACCATGCTGGAGAAGGGATCATGACCAAGATCGAACTGTATGAAGTCGGGCCTCGCGACGGTTTCCAGATGGTGGATGAGTACATACCGTTGGAGACGAAGGTTCGCATTGTCGAAGGGCTTCTGGATGCCGGCCTGACGCATGTCCAGATCACGTCCTTCGTCAGCCCCAAGGCGATTCCCCAGATGAGAGATGCCCGCGAACTGGCTTCGATCATCGTCGGGAAGATACCCGGATGCAGATCTGTTCGCACTGGTTCCCAATCTCCGTGGCGCCGAGGCGGCCTGGGAGTCCGGCTTGAAATCGGTGTCCTATGTCGTTTCGCTTGGCGAGAGCCACAACAAGGCCAACATCAAGAGAACACACGAAGAGTCGCTTGCCGGGTTGCAGGCGATTCTGGAGTCCTATCCGCAGATGGATGTCTGTCTGGATCTGTCCACCGCATTCGGTTGTCCTTTCGAGGGGATGAAGACCAAGGACGATGTTGTGCCCTTCCTCAAGCCCTACGTCGGCAGCGGAATCCGGACCGTCAACCTTTGTGACACCATCGGAATCGCGAATCCTGCTCAGGTTCGCCAAACCATCGAAGCCGTCAGAGCCGAGTACCCGGAGTTGGATCTGCAGGTTCATATCCACGACACCCGCAACATGGGAATGGTCAACACGTTGGCTGCCATCGAGTGCGGTGTCGACAAGGTGCAATCGACCCTGGGTGGCCTGGGTGGCTGTCCCTTTGCACCTGGGGCATCCGGAAACCTGTCTACCGAAGACCTGGCGTTCATGTTGTCTGAAATGGGATACGAAACTGGTGTCGATATTCCGAAGCTGATCCAACTCGCCAAGTACCAGGCCACGGCAATACCGACCGGGCAGTTCAGCGGGCATCAGTTCAGAATCCCGGACACAACGAGCAGCACGCAGTAGATCACTCACGGAGGAAACGCGATATGGCCAATGCAGAAACGGTTGATCTGATCGACGAAAAGGCCGCTCTGATGCGCAGGCATGTCATCGAAATGGGATATGCCGCAGGAGGCCGCGGCGCCCACTTCGGACCGGCGCTGTCAAGCATCGAGATCGTCGCGAGCCTGTTCTTCGGGGTCATGACTCATGATCCGAAGAATCCGACGATGGCCGACCGGGACCGATTCGTCCAGAGCAAGGGCCATGCCTGCCTTGCCTTGTACTCCGCTTTGGGGGAAGCGGGCTATATCACGGAAGAACAGATGGGCACCTTCAAAGCCGACAACAGCTTCCTTGCCGGCCACCCCACTCGAAACCCGCAATACGGCATCGAAGTGTCATCGGGAACCCTTGGCAACGGGTTCGCCGTTGCCTGCGGGATGGCAAAGGCCGCGAAGATCAAGGGCGAGGACCACCACGTGTATTGCCTCGTAGGCGACGGCGAATGCAACGAGGGGGTCATCTGGGAGGCGGCCATGAACGCTGCCAAGTATGAGCTGGACAACCTCATCGCCATCATCGATCGCAACGGCGTCCAGTTGGCCGGCACCACCAAGGACATCATGGATGTTGATATCGAAGCGCTCTGGAGAGCTGCGGGCTGGGACGTCCTCGTCGTCGAAGACGGAAACGATGCCTCCAGCGTGCTCGAGGCTCTCGAGGGGATGAGAGATTCCGACAGCGGGAAGCCTCACGTGATCATCGCCGACACCACGAAAGGCAAAGGCATCTCCTTCATGGAGGGCAGTCTCAACTGGCATGCCCGGCCGATGAACAAGGACCAGTACGAACAAGCCGTCTCGGACCTCGAGAACGCGTAGCGGGCGGGAAGAAGAAATGAACAACGCACCAATTGACAAACTGCAGGAATGGTCCGACCAGGGTCACCGCACCGTACAGGCAGACACGCTGATGATGCTGGCGGCCGACAATCCAGACGTCGTGGCGCTGAGCGCCGACCTCACCCCGACGGCACGGCTGGTCGAGTTCAAGGAAACCTATCCGGACCGGTTCTTCGACGTCGGCATCGCCGAGCAGAATCTGATCGACTTCACAGCCGGTCTTGCCCTCGAAGGTCTTCGCCCCTTCGCCGTCGGTCTGGCCGCCATGGTGCCGATGCGTCCGGCTGAGCAGATGCGTGCCGCCCTCGGCTACATGAATGTGAGCGCGACGGTCATCGGAATCGAAGCCGGTGTGCGTTTCGGGCCCCTGGGAAACACGCATTTCGCCATGGACGACATCGCCGTAGTCAGAGCGATCCCGAACTTCACCGTCATCGCTCCGTCCGATCCGCTTTCAACCCACAAGGCGCTCTACGCGTGCGCCGAGCACGACGGCCCGGTCTACGTCCGCCTCACCGGCGGACCGGGCTACCCCGTGATGTATCCCGAGGACTTCGATTTCCAGATCGGCAAGGCCATCGAGTATCGCTCGGGCACCGATGTCGCATTCGTGTCGAGTGGATCGCTCCTCGCTGAAGCGGTCGGCGCCGCCGACATCCTCGAGAGCAAGGGGATCTCCACCCGGGTTGTCGACATGCACACGATCAAGCCGTTGGATACCGAGATGCTGGACAAGGTATTCGCCGAGAATGAGCTCGTCGTTACGGTTGAAGAACACAGCTCGGTGGGCGGCCTTGGGAGGGGCGGTTGCGGAGTACAAGGCTGGTTTCGCCGATGCTCCGAAACAGGTCGTCGCAAGCCTGGGCGACAAGTTCCAGAAGCTCGGTGACCATACATTCCTGATGAAGGAGAACGGTTTGACGGCCCCTGATTTGGCGGCGCTGGCGGAGACGAACCTGTAGGGCCAGATTTGAGGAAGAGGCCGCTCCTAGGGAAGGGTTCCGGGCGAGTACAGTACGACGCAAGGGCACCGGCCCTCTGAGAGGCACGAGGTGTCCAACGAGAGGGAGAGGTGACACGCATGCTCAGCAACCCCACCCGCCGGAGTCAACACACGGCCGGACTCCTTGTGACGGTCCTCCTCCTAGCGAGCGTGCTCGTCACCGTCTCCGAGATGCCGGCATCCGCGACCGCCTCCCGGCGCCAACGGCAAGATCGCCTACGTGAGGACCGACGCCGTCGACGCCATCTGGACGATGGACGCCGACGGCGGCAACAAGGCGCCGTTGACCCTTGCCGCGCCAGCCAATGAGAACGAACCGACCTGGTCACCCGACGGCACCACGATCGCCTTCCGGCTCGACCCCTTCGTTGCCGGAGTTGCCGACGAGATCGTCTCCTGCGTCCTCGGCGGAGGCCGCAATGGTCAACCTGACCAACACGCTCACCGTCAATGAGTCCGAACCGGCCTGGTCACCCGATGGAACCAAGATCGCCTACGTCAGGAGCGGCAGCATCTGGACGATGGACGCCGACGGTAGCGGTCAGGCCCAGTTGACCTTCCCCCCGATGACGATCAGCCACGCCGAACCGGCGTGGTCACCCGATGGAGCCAAGATCGCCTACCGACGTGACTGGGCGATCGAGGCCAGCGACATCGAGGTCGTCAACGCTGGACGGAACCGGTACGACCAACCTGACGAACACTCCCATGAGCGACGAGTTCGAGCCGACCTGGTCGCCGGATGGGACCACGATCGCTTACCGGAGAGAGGGCCTCATCTGGACCATGAACCCAGCCGGCGGCGACGCGGCTCGATTGACCACGTTCGCGGGCGGGCTCACATTGGACCCGTACTGGTCACCGGACGGAACGATGATGACCTATCGGCACGACCCGACCATGGCCGCCGACGACATCTACGTCATGAGCGCCGACGCCACCGATCACACCAATCTGACCAATACCGTCGGTGTCGACGAGTCCGAACCCGCGTGGCAACCGGTGAATCGGAAGCCGGTGGCGATTGACGATACGTACTCGACACGCAGGGACATCGGATTGGCCGAGAGCCTGCCGGGCGTGTTGGACAACGACAGCGATGCTGACGGGGACGCCCTGACGGTCAACAACCCGTCCAGTGTGGTCGCCACCAACGGCACAGTGACCATGAGCGCAGACGGATCCTTCGCATACACACCCAATCTTGGGTTCACCGGCACTGACACCTTCACCTACCGTGCAACAGACGGCGCCGACACGTCAAACGAGGCCACGGTGTCGATCTCGGTGTTCTCCATTCCGGGCATTGGTCTGGTGAACCCTGCGACCGGTCAGTGGCATCTCAATACTGGCTCGGGGACGGTGACAACGTTCTACTACGGCAACCCCGGTGACGTGCCGTTCATGGGCGACTGGAACTGCGACGGGACCGACACACCCGGTCTCTACCGCCAGTCCGACGGATACGTGTACCTGCGGAACTCGAACACGGAGGGCACGGCGGACATCACGTTCTTCTTCGGGAATCCCGGTGACGTGCCGATCGCCGGTGACTTCACCGGTATCGGGTGTGACACGGTGTCGATCTACCGGCCATCCGAGGCCCGGTTCTACGTCATCAACGAGTTGGGCGAGGACGGCGGAGGTCTTGGTGCTGCGGACTACAGCTTCTTGTTCGGCGATGCAGGGGACAAACCCGTCGTTGGCGACTGGGACGGCGACGGGATCGACGAGATCGGCCTGCATCGCGAGTCATCCGGGTTCTTCTACTACCGCACCACGCTGACGACCGGGATCGCAGACGGCCAGTTCTATTTCGGTGACCCGGGTGACCGGTTCGTCGCCGGCGACTGGATCATCGCCGACTTCGTCGAGACGCCCGGCTTGTTCCGGCCGTCGGACAACGTCTTCTACATCCGCGCCACCCTCACCGAGGGAATAGCCGATTTGCAGTACACATGGACCGGAGCCGGCCCGTCATGGCTCCCCGTAGCCGGCGACTTCGACCTGATGAGCCCCCCATAAGAAACCGGCCAAGCGGCAATCCGCGACGCGAGAAAACCCTTGGGAGATGTGGGTGTCCCAAGGGTTCTCTTCGTAGCGGGGGCGGGATTTGAACCCGCGACCTTCGGGTTATGAGCCCGACGAGCTACCAGACTGCTCCACCCCGCGTCGTTGTGGAGAGGCGAGTATACGTACGGTCAACCCCTATCGCTATCAAGGACCACCGAAGCCACCGTAGACTGCAGGCCACAACGGAGGCCACTGATGTGCGCTCCCCAGCGCACGAATGGGCCCGAATGGAGCTACGTGGCAAGGGCCCGCAAACCCTCGGACATCAGCAGTCGCATGATCGAACAGATCTCGGAGCGGCTCGAGCGCAACCTCCCGATTCGTCGATCGCTCCCCGCTGGCGGACGCCTCCACATCGACCGCCAACTTCCATTCCTCGTCGTCTACCGACCGCCGGCCGGGGTCGACGACTCCGGAACCGAGCGTCTTGTGAAGGGTGAGGCGTCCTACCTGATCGCTCCGAAAGGCAAGCGGCACCGTCATCAGGTCAGCGCACTCGTCTCGGCCATCGCTGATTCGTTGACCGGTGTGTTCGGCGGATTCTTGGTGATCGAGATATGGGCGGGACCCGATGACGATGCGGCGGCATTGCCGAGCGGGGCCCCGAGCCCGCCGGGATTCCGGGTTGTCACGGCTCGCCGCGATGCCGACTCGCCCAGCGTGGTCCGGCTGCTCAAGGGCCTGCGGCGAGTGCGAATTGCAGACGCCGCTGCCGAGGTCGCGCTCGCGCCCGGAAGCCGCCTGTCCCCGCCCGACATGCCTCGCATCTCACGTAGCTTCGGAACCGCCTCATCACCGATTCGCCTCATCGGGATCGAGGTGCTGCCGGTCTATCGCGACGGCGACACAGGCGAGGAGCTTCCAATCGTCAGTCGGTCTGTTCATCGACAGCTCTCGAGAGCCGTCCAACAGTCCCTCTACGAATTCGCGTTTCACGAGACGACCCACCGCCCGCGGCACTACCAGGCGCTCGGCCGGCGCGCCTTCGTGAAGGCGGCAAGCCGGGCAGACCAAGAACTTTCTGTCGTTGGTTCGGCCTTCGATCTTCTTCTTCAGATTTCACCCGTCAATACGGAGCGCGCCTACCGCAGCTTCCGTCGATCGAGCTTCGAACGTCCTCCCGCATTTGCCTACCGCCACCTTGATGTCGATCCCAGCGCTTTGAAACGAGCGCTCTACTCGATCCCGATCGACAGGGTTGAGGATCCGACACTTGAATCCATCTTCCGGCAGAAGCAACGCGAGTTGTCCCTCCAGCTCGACCTGCTTGGTGATCGTGGGACCAGACGCTTTCTCCACACCGGCACTGCTCTCTATGGGGCCGTGGATGCACCGATGGTGGACATGGCGCACGACCTCTTGACCCGAATCGTGCCCGGTGCAACACGACAGCGCGGCACAACGGTGAGCGCTGTCGATTTCGCGGCCGCCGCTGCCGAAGAGATCGAGAAGTACCGGCGGATCGATCCGAACGTGGGTGCCACCGTCGAATTGCGCGACGACGTCACCTCGCTCGTTGTATCACGAGGGAGCCTGCTCGTGGGGTCGAAGATGCGCTTCGCCGCCAACCGAGTGGAACCGCTCATTCAGCACGAGGTTGGCACACACGTCGTGACCTACTGGAACGGTGCAGCACAGCGATTCCGGTTGCTGTCGACCGGCCTCGCTGGGTACGACGAACTACAGGAGGGCCTCGCGGTGCTCGCCGAATACCTCGTCGCAGGTCTCACCGAGCCGCGCCTCCGCACTCTTGCAGCGCGCGTGATCGCTGCGCGAGCGGTCAGCGACGGCAGCGAGTTCATCGACACGTTCCGGCTCTTGACGGCGGAGTACGGCATGGCGCCGCGGCCTGCGTTCCAAATCGCGGCTCGCGTCGACCGCGGGGGTGGGTTCGTCAAGGACGCGGTATACCTGCGCGGCCTGCAACGCGTCGTCGACTACCTCGGCGACGGCGGGCGACTCGACACATTGCTCGTCGGCAAGATCTCCGTCGATCATGCGCCAGTGATCGAAGAACTCCAACGAAGGCACGTCCTCATTCCGCCACCGCTGCGGCCAAGCTACCTCGACCATCCCGACACCCACTACCGGATGGAGCGTCTGCGCAACAACAGCGACCTTGTTGCGCTCGCGGAACCCTCATAGGTCAGGTTCGGATAACGCCCCGGACGGCGTCGGTCGCCGAATAGAGCGCGTCACCCACCGTCCCAATCACCGCCTCGTCGGGCTCTCCGGTCCACTCGTCCATGAAGATCTTCTTCACTTCGATCGCGAGAGCGCAGCCCCGGCCGGCGTAGCGGTCGTTGATCCACCGGCTCAGGTAGCCGCCCTTGAACTTGACGTTCTCCCTCACGTCAAGGTGGCCGCCATCGAACGGGAACTCGCGGATCGTCGACTCGAACGCATCAACAACGTCGCCCCAGACCGATCGGTCGACACTGCCTGTCCCGACGTTGATCTCGGGGTTCGCAGCCGGATCATCCACAGGCGCATCGGGTCCGCCGCGACGATGGTTGTACGAGTGCAGGTCGATCACGACGAATCTCCGGTGTGCCGCAGCTACCGCATCGCACACTTCGCCGAGGTCTCGATAGAAGGCGTCGTAGCTCGCGAGCGACTCCTCGACGACCTCAT
>CAWEEG010000031.1:0-11679 GCA_963808015.1 uncultured Actinomycetota bacterium | reverse complement strand
GACACGAAATCGCTGACCCTCGGCACCGTTAGGACCGGTCGTCCTTCAGACCGCGTACCAAGAGTTCCAGCAAATGGTCAAATGAATCATCAACGTCAGCGCTTCGGTCAAACCCGCGAGTGACTTCGAGGATCACGAAGCCGCGAATAGCGCTGTGAACCGCGCGGGCGTCGTCGAGAACGCGCTCTTCCGCGACCCCGATACCCTCGACAATGCGAACGAACAACTCCGTCATCGAGGTGATCGTTTCGGTGATCTCTGGAGTTGGCTCGCCGAAGAGCCGAGTCGCAGCCTCAAACTGGCCAGGGTGTTCTGCGGCGAACCGACGATAGGCGTGGCCTACCGCCCGCAACGCATCTCGCCCTGACCGAGCAATGGCAGCGTCGCGAAGTGATGTCTCCAGCGTTTCAGACGCCTTCAGAGCGACGCCTTGTCGAAGGCCGCTCAGTCCCTCGACATGGTTGTACAAGGCCGAGGACTGCACACCCAACTCGCTTGCGACCTTGGATAGCGTCAGATCGTCCGACCCGTTCGCATCGAGGACTTCGAGCGCCGCATCGGTAACGTCTCCGGAGTCGATTCGCTGTTTCACCATACCGTCGCACACCCTCAAACATGATTGCGTATCTTCCATTTGTGATGGTATCACGCTATTATATGAATGTCATACACTAATAGTGAAGCTGCTTGCCGTGAGGAGAAGTCATGTCGCCGTATTGCTGCGGAGACGTCGTCGAACTCGTGGAGTCCGCGAGGGCGTGAGCCACCCTCCATCCCGGCATGCGCGGAAGGATCCACCGAATCGATCCGAACGGAGTGCTCTGGGTCCAGTGGACCAACGGACCACTTCTCCCGATGATCCCGTGTATCGACGTTATCGCTTCGGCGAACGAGGCATGAGGGACTTGGGGCACAACAAATGGAGCACAGGAGGTTCGAGAACATGACATGGAAGCCGAGGGTCATCCAGGGCGGCCGTTCGCCTGCCGTTCCAATGCGGCTGGGGGACCGCTCCTGCCGGCTCATGTACGTGCCCTGAGCGGCTGTGAGAGCGGACGTGTGGTGGTTTCGTTCGCCACCGGTCGGGGCTCCGAGACCTACCGCTCAGCAACACCGTCATCGCGAGGATTGGCCAACACCGGGGCGGCCGTCGATGATCGGGGCGGCAGGTTGATGAAGCGTCCCTGCGACGGACGCACCGCGGTGAGGATCCGCACCACCGCGTAGACCGCCACAGGGACGAAGAACGCGGCGAGGCTCCATAGGAATCCAACCGGGCCGATGACCGCCATCAAGACAGATGTCGCCAACGGGCCACTGATCGATCCGATGCCGTAGACGAAAACGATGCCGCCGGCGGCCGCTACGAGTTGGTGCTCGGGCAGGAGATCGTTGATCAACGACACGGCAAGCGAATACATCGGGAATGCAAGGCTCCCGTACGCGGCCATCACGGCGAACAGCCAGACACTCTCAGGATCGACGAACACCCCCACCGTCGCAATGAGGACAGCACCTACAGCCACCACGAAGATCACGCGCCTGCGCGGGAACCGATCGGAGAGGTACCCCAGCGGGTACTGCGTAACCAACGACCCGACGAGCGCTGTCGCCATGAACACGCCGACCCTGCCTGGCTCCATTCCGATCCTTGTCGCGTAGAACGCGCCAAGTGCGAAGATCGCTCCTCCGGCCGCTCCGGACAGCGCAACAGCCACAACGCCGAGGGGAGCGGTTCGCGTCAGGGCTCGCACCGAGACCTCGACCGGCACGATCTCGTCGGGCGCCGGAATCTTTAGAAGGGTCAACGGCACCACGGCCATGGAGATCAGGATGCCCGCAACAATGAACAGGGTCGGATCGATCGGATCGGCGACTCCCAGCAGCAACTCACCGAGCCCAAGCCCAAGCGTCACCACCACCATGTAGATAGACAGGAGCCGTCCTCGGGTCTCATTGGTTGCCCGTGCGTTCAGCCAACTCTCGACGGTGACGTACAACCCTGACATGGCAAGTCCGGCGATGAAGCGGAGCCCGCCCCAGGTCACCGGGTTCACAAACAGCGAATATGTGAGCGCAGTTGCTGCTGCCATCGCAGCGAGACCCGCAAAGACGCGAATGTGGCCAACGTTCGAGATCCAGCGGGGAATCGTGAGTGATCCCAGCAGGAAACCGCCGTAGTACATCGTCATCACCACACCGGTGACGATGGTGGGGAACCCTTCCAGGTCTGCACGCACGCCAAGGAGGGAACCGATAAGACCGTTTCCGACCATCAGGAAGGCAAGGGCGATGAACAGCGGCAGAACGGTCGCGACAACGCCGCGGCCGCGTACACCCGGATTGCTCGCCATGAAGACCGCCGTTCTCGCAACCGAAGGAGCGGCCGGAAGGTTACCGGCCCGCTGCTCGACATCAGCCCTCTGCCACAAGAGATTCGGTCCGATTCCTCCCCTCAGGGGGAGGTGGCAGCGGCGGAGCCTCCCTGTACGCGACAAAACAGTTCCCAGTGTCAGATCATGTGGGAAACCTGGGCGGAGCCGCTGACGGAGGGGGTCAAGGCGCTCCAGTGCGAGGGCCGTTCAGGCGCGGCGGCTCTTCGTGGGTCGTGGAACTGCTTGACCCCCTCCGCCTCGCTGGGCTCGGATTCCTCCCCCTCAGGGGGAGGAATCCGAGGAAGGGGCGGCCTGGGAGCCGGCACCAGGAAGTTGAGGTCCGCCTCGGGTCCTGGAGCGAAGACCGGCGGGTCGGGCAGCCCTTCTACACGTCGGTTGCGGGGGCTTCGGTGGCGGCTTCGGCTGGTGCCTCGCTCGCCTCCATCAGGATTCGGGTGGCTTCCTCAACCGCGGCCTGCGCTTCCTCGATCTTCTGCGCCCAGGTCACGAGATCGCCATTCTGCATGGCCTCGTCGGCTTCCATGAACGCCTGATCGGCGCGGGCCAGCAGCTCAACAACCTGCTCCTCGATCGTCCCGGTCAGGGGATCGGTCGTCCCGCCGTCGCCGCTTTCATCGCCGTTGCCGTTCGGCACGCCGAAGACGGCGGTGAGGGATTCAGCCAGACTGTTGCGCATCTCGATCTGTCCGTTGAACGACACAACAACCTTTTTGAACTCGGGAATGCCGGTGCTCGACGCCTCATCGTTCGCGCTGATGTAGATCGGCTGCACGTACAGCAGCGACTGCTCGATCGGGATCACGAGCATGTTGCCCTGGATCACGCCGCGAACCGCCCTGACCCAGCAGGGTGAACTCAGCCGAGATCTCCGGATCCTGGTTGATGAAGTTGCCGACCTGCCCCGGACCGTCAATCTGGCTGTCGGACGGCAGTCCGTACTCAATGATGCGCCCGTATTCCTCGAGCGGGCCGCTCTTCGCCACCATGAACGAAACCATGTTCGGCCGTCCACGCGGGGTAAACGGCTGCATGAGCAGGAACGACGGTCGGTCCTCCCCGGGGAGCTTCATCAGCAGGTAGTAGGGCAGCATCGGATTGAATTCCTGACCGCTCGAGTCTGCGAATCGACCGCGCAGCGCCGGTCTCGGCGACGTCGACGGGTCACGGGCGATCTGCCACGGGTCGGATACGGTGAAGAACTGGTCCGGGTTGGTCATGTGATAGAGCTGGTACTGATCCGTCTGGATCCGGAACAGGTCCTCGGGGTACCGGAAGTGTTCGACAATCTCGACGGGAAGCTCCGAACCTGGCTGGAAAACACCGGGGAAGATCGCCTCGTTCGCCTGGATAACCGGATCGTCGGGATCGATGACGTAGAGATCGATGGTTCCGTCGTATGCATCCACGACGGCCTTCACGGAGTTCCGGATGTAGTTGAAGTTGTTCGGGAGTCCGTCGCCGGCATTCAGCCGGGCCGTGTTCGCGCGCGCCGAGTAGGGATAGCGGTCGGTGATCGTGTAGAGATCCATCACCCACTTGAGTCGCCCCTCGGCGATCACGATGTAGGGGTCCGCATCGCCGTACAGGAACGGCGCTAGGCGCGAGATCCTGGAACGGAGGTTTCGTTCGAGGAGCACCTTTGAATCGGAATCAAGGCGGTCTGAGATCAGCGTGTCGAGGTTGCCGAATCGCAACGCCCACGCCACTCGTTGGAAGAACCCGCCGAGCTCCACACCGCCGTCGCCGTCGTACGAGTTCGTGGCGACGTCGGCACCACTCGACCCGATCGGGAAGTCAACTTCCTGCTGGCTGGTCCCGGCGATCACGTAGTCGGTCTCCGCGTGATCTGAGAAGTAGATGCGGGGCTGATCGATATCGAGGGCCGGGTCATCCGAAAGGTTGATCGGCGGGATGTCCTTGACCAGGAAGTCGGGCTGCCCCTGGGTCGTGACATCGTTCGCGGGACTCAGCACCGAGCCAAATCCGTGTGTGTAGACGAGGCGCTCGGTGACCCACCCTTCACCCGGAATACCCGGTTCCTCAAGTTCGCGGGCCGACACCATCACCTGGGTGAGCTCACCGTCGATCACGTATCGGTCGACATCCACGTCACCGATGTCGTAGTACGTGACGATGTTCTGGAGCTGCTGGTAGGTCAGATTCAACACACCGGGGTCCCACAGCCGGATGTTGTCGATGGTCGTAGCGTTCGCTGCAAGGTCACTGGGCGTCAACACCGGCTCCGCCGCAAACGGCTCGACTTCGACATCGCTCAGTCCGTAGGCCTCTCGAGTGAACTCGATGTTGTGCGCGACGTAGGGTGACTCCTTGTTCACCTCGTCCGGCTCAACGGTCAGCCGTTGCACGAGCGCCGGGTACACACCTCCGACGATGATCGACGTGACGAGCCACAGCCCTACGGCGACAATCGGCAGCGTCCACCCGCGGAACCACAGGTTGACGAGGAGGATCACCGCCGCAACGAGCGAGATGATCATGAGCAGATTGAGAGCAGGCACCTGGGCATTCACATCGGTGTAGGAGGCACCGAACACCTGGCCCCGAGCGCTGTACAGAAGGTCCCACTTGTCGAGTTGGTAGCCGGCAACCTTCAGCAACGCCAAGAGGGCGAGCAGGATTGAGACATGAGCCTTCACGGCCGAACTCGTGCGTTTCCCCGGGCCCTGCACACTGATCCCGCCGTTGAGGTAGTGCACGGCTACGACGATCAGCGTCAAGACCAGGACCAACTGGAACGCCCAAGCAAAGACGTCGCGCATGAACGGAACGTCGAACACGTACAGGCCGACGTCATGGTTGAAGATCGGATCCGAGAGACCGAACGATCCGCCTCGTGAGAACAGCAACCAGTCCTGCCACCACGCTGAGGCACCAAGACCGAGCAGGATGCCGAAGAATGCCGAAGCTGCAAGACGGAGTCGCCCAGAGCGCGGTTCGACCCACGTCTGATAGCGCATGAGGAGTTCCTCATCCGGACTCCCCGGGGTTACGCCGCGGCGCGGCGAGATGCGGTCAACGAGATAGAGGTTGACCCAGACAATCGCAATCGCCAGGAGTGATGCGGCGAGGACAAGCCACAAACGGGTGAACACAAGGGTCGACCACACACCAACCTGGTCGACGCTCGAATACCACAGATAGTCGGTCCACAACGTTGCCAGAGAACGCAGCGTGATGAGTCCGACGAAGCCGATACCGAGAATGATCCAGAGGATCCTGCGGGATCGGCCTTTCTTCGTGTAGGGGATTGGTTCGCGATTGATCACAGTACGAGTCTACGAGGGTCGCGGCGTCAGGGAGACGGGACGATCGTGCAGGCGCACTCGAGGCGGGCAGGGGGAAGGGCAGTTCCCGCCGGAGGGCCCTCGCCGATCGTCCACGGTCCCTTGTTCGCCGGGCACTCGGGACAGGGACGCCCGGATACGACGATCGCGACATTCTTCGTCCCCAACTCTGCAAGAGCTGCCGTCAGGCCGAGGTGATAGGAGGCTCTCGAAGCGAACTGAACTCGTCGCTCAGCGTCGTCGGTTCGCCACGATCGGAAGACCCGAGAAAGCGAAGAACCGGTCTCGCGATGCCCGGCGCCGGACTCGCGAGACCGAGCGACCGAACCTTGGGCCGCCTCGACGAGTGCTGCGCCGAATTCGATGGAGGGGTCGCCCGGTTCAACGGCGTCGGGCTGCGGTGTCTGGTCCGCTCCGGTCATCTCCGCTGCTGCCGAGAACCCCGCAACCATGCTCTCGCGGGCGAGGACTACCAGTGCTTCGACGACCTCCTCGCTCACAATGGAGGTGTCCGGTTTCCATCCCTCGGTCAGACGTAGATCCTCAAGTGCGCGGTTCTGAGCTTCGACGAGATGGCGCTTGACCGTTCGCAGCGCCCGATTCTGAACCGGCAGCAGGAGCCGTTCACGCAGAGCGAAGGCGTCAGCGGTGATGTCGGACGAAGACGTCGCTTCGTCGGCGGCGACGTCGACAGCGGCTGCAGGTGCCGTTTGCGGGGTGGGTTCCGGAGGTGCTGCGACATCTTGACCCTGACGCTCTCCTTCGCCTGCGGAGGTATCGCTCGGCGTATCGGAACTCGAAACGGACGCGGTTGACGTCTGACCCCCTCCGCCGCCTGGAGGCGGCACCTCCCCCTGAGGGGGAGGAATCGTTGGAGCGGGGAGGAATCCGAGGGGGCGGTTGGTTCGGGTTCGCGGAGGCTCGCAAAAAGACCGGCAAGCGGATCCGGGACCGGCTCGGGTTCCGGCTCAGGGACCGGCTCGGGTTCCGGGACAGGCACCGGCTCGGGTTCCGGCTCGGGCTAGGGACCGGCTCGGGTTCCGGGACAGGCTCCGGCTCGGGGACCGATTCGGGTTCCACTACAGGGACCGGTTCAGGTTCCGGCTCGGGTTCCACTACAGGGACCAGCTCGGGGACCGGTTCAGGTTCCGGCTCAGGGACCGATTCGGGTTCCGACTCTGGGACCGGCTCAGGCTCTTCCCCAACATCCAGCGCTTGACCCCCTCCGCCGCCTGCGGCGAATTCATCCCCTGAATCGGGCGTGATTGACGCTTGACCCCCTCCGCCATCTGACGGCGGCACCTCACCCTGAGGGGGAGGAATCGTCTGAGAGGGAGAGGAATCGGGAGAGGGAGCGGTTGGTTCGGGCTCGGGACTGACGGCGGGCGACGGGCGACGGCCGACGGGCGCCCCTCTCAGGGCTTGGACTTCGGCGACCATCTCGTCGGCATCGACCGGTCCCGAGTTCATCACGCGCTCAGCAGAGACGATCTTCACCGAGCCTTCGTCGTCGGGCCAGTGGCTTCCTGCGTCATCGTCGAGTTCCGCGGGAATGGCTTCTTCGGCGACCGGCGGCACTTCGCCTTCGACCGGTTCGGGTGTCGGCGCGGCCTCGGGCTCGACCCCTGCGATCGTGGCACGGGCGGATTCGAGTTCGGCCATCAGCTCCGTCCGGCGCACCTCGAGGGCACGCGCACGTTCCTGAGCGGCATCGGCCTGGCGACGTGCGGCCGACACCATCGACTCGGATTCCTGACGCCCGGAAGCAACGAGCCGCTCGGCCTCTTCTCGGCCGGCCCGAACGAACTCCTCTCGCTCCCTCCTGGCATCCCCGGTCAGGCGCGACGCTTCGCGTTCTGCTTCGGCCTGGACGAACAGCGCACGCTCGGTGGCGGCCACCACCAGAGCCTCACCCTCCTCAACGGCGGCTGAGAGCATCTCCGTTCCGGCCTCCCACACGGATCGGCGGGCGGCGTATGCGACGGACCGAGCGGACTCGCGGACCTCTCGGGATTCTGTGTCAGCCTCCGCGCGCCAGCGAGCTGCGTCGTCCGCGGCTCGGGAGCGCATCTGCTCGGCCGCGACCCTGGCTTCCGCCAGGACCCGCTTCACTTCCTCACCCACGAGATCCAATTCGGTGGCAAGATCCGTTGGGCGATTGAGGCCGAGCTCGCTCATGCCGGCCTCGAGTTCCTGGATGCGGTGTTCGAGGGACCCGATGCGCCTGGACGCAGCGCTGATGTGGGCATCAACCTGCTGCCGGTCGTAGCCCTTGCGGGCTATCCGGAATGCGTCAACGGGCGCGTCAGACTCTGTGGGCTCGTCCATGCGACCAGGGTAACGATGCGACCCGTCCGTCTTGGGTATTCGGGCCGGCTATCAGCCGTAGTTGAGGTATTCGAGGGCGTCGTCGATGGTCTCGACACGCACCACGACGATCTTGTCTCCGGCAGCTTCCAGCGCGTCCTCGTAGTTCGAGGCGGGAACAAGCACGATCACCGCCCCTGCATCAATCGCGCCGTACACCTTCTGCTGCACTCCCCCAATGCCACCCACGGAGCCGTCCCGAGCAATTGTCCCCGTACCGGCAATACGCTCACCATCCGTGATGTCTTCCTCAGTGAGCTGGTTCATGATCTCGAGGGTGAACATCATTCCTGCAGATGGCCCACCGATGTTCTGCGTGTCCGTCTCGACGTCAACCGGGAACTCGATGATCGGGGCATTGTTATCGAGCAGCACACCAACCATCGGCCGATTCGGATCATCGGTGTGCACACCGAGAACGATGTCGACATCCAGAACTTCGACGTCGTCGGAATCGTCGAGGGTGCGCTCGATGGTGAGGGTCACTTGATCGCCGACGGCCATCTCGGCGAGTCGGTCGACCACGTCGGAGCGGAATGCGGTGGCGGTGCCGTCGATGGCAACGATCACATCGTCCGAGAGAAGCACCCCTTCGGCGGCGGAGTCGGGAACCGTCTCGATCACGAGCGCACCAGTCCCGGTGTATGTGGGTTCGTAGCCAAGCTTCGTCAGTGCCACGAAGGTCGCATCGGTCTTTGACTGCTCCATCCGGGCGAGGTTCTCCCGGCGCAGATCTTCCGGGGAGACACCCGATGGCCTGATGTTCTGACGCGGGGCAACCTCGACCTTCGGGTTGAACTGCCCGGCGAAGTACTCAAAGAGGTTGGCCTCACGCAGCGACACCGTGAGAAAGAACAACTCGCCCTCTATCTCATATTGCGCTTCTTCACCGACCACGTACACGAAGTCCGAGGTGTCGTAGAGGGGACCCGGCGAGAGTGTGTAGTAAGGAACCTTGATCGGCCACGCGACCGCAACCGCTATACCGATCACGAGCAGCAAGCCTGCCAAGACGAAGGGCCACTTCGGTATGCGCTGGCGGTCCGGCGCGCCGCTATCCGGCACGTCGAACCGATCGGTGTCCATGGTGGTGGCTGGATCCATCAAAGACGAGGTTACTGATGCCCGGGGCTACGCACTTGAGCTACGCAACCCGATGGCCTGCGACAAGTTCTGCCTGGACGACAATCCTCTGTCTGGCCGACCCCTTCGGATGGCAAGCGAACATCGTCACCATTGGTTTTCCGAAGTCATACGAGATCCAGATGTCTTCCGGTGAGACGATGAACGTGTTCGAGACCCGGTACATGACTTCGAAACCCTCTCCGTCTTCGAGGTACACCAGGTCGCCGACCTCGAGGCGGTCGAGGCTGGCGAACGGACGGGTATGGGTCGTCCGATGCCCTGCGAGGACCACGTTCCCGCTCCCGCCCGGCTCCGACGTGCCGGCCCAGTGGGCGACTCCTTGGTTGATCACCGAAAGGGAGATCCCAGAACGAATCTCTTCATCCACATCGATCGAGGGGATTCGAAGGTGGGAGACAACCACGCCCGACTCCTGGCTCGGGGAAGACGTCGGCTGTCGACTGGCCGCGGGAACGGCGTGTGCAGGGGCCACAACGGCATCTGCAGGAAGCGCGATAGACGCAACAGCGACGAGACCGAACGCGGCCATGAAACGGATCGCCAATCTCACGAGTCTCATCGATGACAACATCGGCCGGTTCCGACGCTCGCTTGAGTCGATCACCAGCCACGACCCGAGCGAAAGGCCGAACGTGCAGGCAGTCCACCCCAACGTCATCACCGGTGTCGCCTTACCGCGAAGGGCGGCAATGACCCTTGTCCTGATGGCAGGTTTCGCCTTGCTCACGGCTCTCGCCGCTCAGATCAGGTTTCCCCTGCCGGGTACTCCCATCGCGGTGACCGGCCAGACATTCGGCGTGTTGCTTGCCGGCGTTGCGATGGGATCGAGGGCGGGTGCGGGCAGCATGCTCCTGTACGTGACGCTCGGCGCGATCGGTCTCCCATTCTTCGCAGGAGGGGAGGGCGGCTGGACGTACGCCACCGGTGCATCGTTTGGATACCTCGCAGGTTTTGTCGTCGCCGCATGGCTCGTGGGACGCCTGGCGGAACAGCGCAAAGACCGTTCGATCCGAACAGCAGTCCCCGCGTTTCTCCTCGGGAGTGCTGCGGTCTACACCCTCGGTGTCACCTGGCTCTGGGCAACGGTCGAGTCGATCCCCACCCTCGGCGCCGCGCTCAGTGCCGGCATGTACCCGTTCCTCGCCGGAGATCTCGTGAAGGCAGTCCTAGCCGGGATCGCCCTCCCAGCCGCCTGGTACGCGATAGATCGCACCAAACGCTGACCGTTCGCGTTTCGCTGGTTGGCTCAGCAGACAAGACAAGAGACTCGAGACAAGAGACCTGAGACAGTCTCGAGTCTCGTGTCTCGGGTCTCGGGTCTCGGCTCTTCCTACTCCATCTCCTCGCCCAGATACGCTTTGATCACGTTCGGGTTGCGTTGGACTTCGTCGGGAAGGCCGATGGCGATCCGCTCACCGAAGTCGACGACCATGACTCGGTCGGCGATGTCCATCACCAGGCCCATGTCATGCTCAACCAGGATCATGGCAATTGACAGTTCCTCTCGGATGTCGAGGATGAACCGCGCCATGTCCTCGGTCTCCTCGAGGTTCATGCCGGCGACCGGCTCGTCAAGCAGAAGGAGCTCCGGCTCCATGGCGAGGGCACGGCCAAGTTCGACCCGCTTCTGCACGCCGTATGGCAGCAACGCAACCGGGTACTTGCGCCAGCGGGCAATCTCGAGGAAGTCGATGATGTCCTCGGCGACGGCGCGACTTCGGAGCTCTTCCTTCTTGGCCGGGCCGACCCAGATCGCGCCATCCCACCATGAGGTCTTCGTCCTGACGTGGCGGCCGAGCATGATGTTGTCGAGCACCGTCATATGCGGGAAGAGTTCGATGTTCTGGAAGGTGCGGCCGACGCCGAGGGCCGCGATCCGGTCTGGCCGCCGGCCGAGGATCTCCTCGCCTTTCCACCGAATTGAACCCGATTGCGGTTTGTAGACGCCGTTGATGCAGTTGAAGATCGACGTCTTGCCTGCACCGTTCGGTCCGATCACCGCGAAGAGCTCCCTCTCCACGACGGCAAAGCTCACATCGTCGAGTGCTTTGATGCCTTTGAAGGCCAGGCTGACATCTTCGAACTCGAGGAGATGCTCGAAATCTCCAAGCTCGTCGGTCTGACCGGACCGAAGTGACGTCCTCCGCGATGTCATGACAGCCACCGCTTCCGGCGCTTGTAGTGCTTGATATCGCGGAACGACTTGCGGTCTCCCTCGGCGTGCAAGCCGAGATAGAACTCTTGGACGTCCTCGTCCCCGAGCAGCTTCTTCGGATCCCCGTCCATCACGACCTTCCCGGTCTCCATGATGTATCCATAGTCGGCGATCGAAAGCGCCATGTTGGCGTTCTGTTCGATCAGTAGGACCGACGTGCCCTGCCGGTTGATATCAACGATGATGTCGCGTATCTGCTGAACGAGCATCGGGGCAAGCCCCAGCGTCGGTTCATCGAGGATGAGCAGTT
>CAWEEG010000030.1:0-75850 GCA_963808015.1 uncultured Actinomycetota bacterium | reverse complement strand
CAGCATCGAACCGTTCGACGACCGCGGAGTCTGCAGCATCTTCGACTGGACCCGGCGTGCGCCTGCGGAAGGCCCACAACCGATCAAGAGCGGCTTCGGCGTCCACGAAGGCGTCGAGAGAGAAGTCGAGCGGCTTGCGGTAGTGGGTTCGGAGGTAGACGAGGCGGATTGCCGTCGGGCGGTACTCGTGGAGTGCCTCGAGGAGTCCTACGACATGGCCCGTCGACTTCGACATCTTCTCGCCTTCGAGGTTCATCATCCCGTTGTGTAGCCAGTAGCGGGCGAACAAAGTGCCGGTCGCCGACTCCGATTGCGCTATCTCGTTCTCGTGATGAGGGAAGATCAGATCGTGTCCGCCCGCGTGGATGTCGAAACCGTCTCCCAGGTACTTGCGCGCCATCGCCGAGCACTCGATATGCCAGCCCGGCCTCCCGGCGCCCCACGGCGCGTCCCACGACGGCTCCCCGGGTTTGGCGGCCTTCCAGAGAGCGAAGTCCAGCGGATCCTTCTTCCGCTCGTCCGTCTCGATCCGAGCACCGGACCGAAGGTCGTCCGGGTCGTGCCGGGAGAGCTTCCCGTAGTTCGGATCGGACCGGACTGAGAAGTAGACATCGCCATCGACGGTGTAGGCGTGGCCGGTATCGATGAGCACGCCGATGATGTCGAGCATCTCGGTGATGTGGTGTGTCGCCCATGGCTCGATCGTCGGAGCCTTCACACCAAGCAGCCGATGTGCCTCGTCGAACGCTGTGTAGGCACGGTCCACAATCACGTCGGTTGTGACGCCTTCTGCCATCGCGGCATTAATGATCTTGTCGTCGACGTCGGTGACATTGCGGATGTATGTCACTTCGTACCCCGACCACTCGAGGTACCGGCGGATCACGTCGAAAACAACCGCGGAACGGCCATGGCCGAGGTGTGGGTCGGACTGGACCGTGGCCCCGCACACGTACATCCCGATCTTGCCGGCGTCGCGCGCCTCCAATCTCTGGAGTTCCCGACCGAGTGTGTTGTAGACCTTCATCGCCCGTGATGGTACCGCCGTGCGACGTCGCAACAACAAGGCACTCTCCCATTCCGCGGGCTGACGGCGCCGCATACGGGGTGGAGAACCCTGGGTTCGCAGCGCCAGCCATTCCGCGGGCTGACGGCGCCGCATGCGGGGTGGAGAACCCTGGGTTCGCTGAATCTCTAGAGTTGACCTATGAGCGACTTTCTGATCTATGGGCACCGGGGTGCGTCTGCCCATGTGCGGGCGAATACCGTCGAGGCATACGCACTGGCCATTGAGCTTGGTGCGGACGGAGTTGAACTCGACGTAAGGCCGAGCCGCGACGGCGTCATCATTATCCACCACGACGACCGCCCTTCAGCGGGGGCCCCGCCGTTCATCGATCTCGACTTCGATGAGATCAGGGCGACAACTCCGTGGGTGCCGACGCTCGACGAGGCGTGGGACGCAATCGGACCGACGGCCCTCCTCAACATCGAGATCAAGAACGACGAACGCGAGGCTGACTACGACCTGACACACCAGATGGCGGTCGCGGTCGCCGATTGGCTCGCCGCGCACGAGACCGGGGACCGGGTCCTCGTATCTTCATTCAATCGGGACTCGCTCGCGGTGGTGAAGGACCTGGCGCCGGACGTTCCAACGGGCCAACTCGCCGCCGCTCTCGATCCTTCGGTGGTGATCGAAGAGGCGCGCAGTGACGGCCACGTCTCGGTGAATCTCCCGCTGGTGCAGACCCTCCCGGATGCGGAACGGATCGTTGAAGCGGCCGGGGATCTCGCGGTGCTCGTCTGGACCGTGAATGATCCGGATCATGCGATCACACTCGCGGAAGCGGGAGTCTCCGGGATCTTCACCGACGACCCCGGATTGATGGTCGAGACGTTCAGCGGTAGACCGTAACGACCGCCGCTGCGGCGAGGCCCTCGTCTGCGCCGATCGATCCCATCGAGTCCGTCGTTGTTGCCTTCACCGATACCGCCGATCGGTCTATCCGGAGGGCCGACGCCAATTGGTCCCTCATCGCTTCACGGTGCGACTCGATTCGGACCGACTGAGATACCACCGTCACATCGACGTTGTGGATGAGATGGGCTCGATCCTCGATTTGGCGGCCCACCCTGGCAAGGATCTCCATCGAGTCGATTCCCTCCATCGCGGGGTCGGATGACGGGTAGTGCACTCCAAGGTCGCCGAGCGCAAGGGAGCCGAGCAATGCGTCGGCCACGGCGTGAGCGACCAGGTCGCCGTCGCTTGTCGCATCCACACCTCGGGTGGTATCGACCGTGACTCCGGCCAACCGAATCGGGCCGGGACCACCAAATCGATGGGCATCAAAGCCCCAACCAACTCTGACTCGTGAATCACTCATGGTGTCCAGATCGTAGCGCCTCGATCAGCAGCAGATCCTCCGGGTAGGTCACCTTGAGATTCATCGGGTCGCCTTCGACGACCGCAATCGACCGACCTATTGACTCAACCATCGCCGCATCGTCGGTTGCCTCGATAGCTGAGGCCGCGTGGGCGGCTCGCAGTGTCCGTATGTCGAATCCTTGGGGTGTCTGCACAGCGATGAGGTCCGAACGTTCGACGGTTTCGACCACTCGCTCTCGCTCAACTCTCTTGATCGTGTCCCGAACCGGGACCGCGGGGATCACGCCGGCCACGTCGCCGACCAGCAGCCGGGCGATCACGCGCTGCACAACATCTGGAGTCAGCAGTGGACGGGCGGCATCGTGGACGAGCACCAGTCCGTCCTCGACGGGAATCTGCGCGAGCCCGGCTGCGACTGAGTCCTGCCGTCGATCGCCCCCCGGAACGGCACCGTCGACGTCTCCCACCACCACGAGTTCCCCCACTCCCCCGTCGACAAGTGCCCGTTGGGCCCATTGCCAGAGCGGCACGTCATGGAGTCCGAGGTTGTGCTTCGGTCGTCCGAAGCGGGTTCCGCGTCCAGCCGCCAGCAGGATCCCCCATATCGGGGCACGATCGTCCATGGGCTGAATGGTATCTGACCGCGGGCGGCGTCAGACCTCTTCGGGCACTTCGACTTTTGGAAGCGCTCGTTCGAGACGTTTCGTCGCCTCTTCTTCCGATACGTCCAAGGAGAACTGGAGCTCGCTGATGATGATCAAACGCGCCTTGGCAAGCATCCGCTTCAGCGCAGGGGAAATACCCTTGATCTTCTGGGCGTAGTCGAGGTCGCGGATCACTTCGGCGACCTGGAAGATGTCGCCGCTGTTGATCTTCTCCGTCAGCATCTTGTACCAGCGGCTCCAGTTGGAACCGGCCTCTTGTGGCTCGCTTCGCAGCGTTTGGAAGACCTGGCGGGCTTTTGACTTGGAGATGACCGGGCGTACACCACGTTCGATTGCCGACGCGGCCGGAACACGCACAATGAGCTGATCCGTCGCAATCTCGAGGACGTAGAAGTTCTGCTTCTCATCCTTGAACTCGAGCTTCTCCTTGCGGACGATCGTGGCGGCACCATGATGCGGGTAGACCACCTTCTCGCCGACATTGAACGGATCTGCCTTCGCCGCCGATCGTTTGGACAGCGGGTTTCGCCGCAGCGTCCGCGGTCGCCGGCTTCTTCGCGAGCCAGGCTTCTTTCGCGGCAGGCTTCTTCGCAGCCGCCTTCTTGGCGACCGGAGCCTTCTTCGCAGCAGGTTTCTTCGCCGCTGCCTTCTTCGGCCGCAGCCTTCTTCGCAGCAGGCTTCTTCGCAGCAGGCTTCTTCGCAGCCGCCTTCTTGGCGGCCGGAGCCTTCTTCGCAGCAGGTTTCTTCGCCGCTGCCTTCTTCGCGGCCGGGCCTTCTTGGCGGCCGGAGCCTTCTTCGCAGCAGGCTTCTTCGCAGCAGGCTTCTTCGCAGCCGCCTTCTTGGCGGCCGGAGCCTTCTTGGCGGCCGGTTTCTTCGCGGCCGGCTTCTTCGCGGCGGTCGACTTGGCGGGAGCCGCCTTCGTCGCCGGAGTCTTCTTCTTCGCAGCTGGTTTCTTCGTCGCCAAGTGTCACCGTGGGGTCGCTGATGGCAAAGTGTACCGGTCGCCTAGAACGTACCGGCGGGTCCGGGTCAGTCCTCCAGATGGGGAGCGAGGATCCCGTTGCCTTGATCGAGGTAGGCGCGAATACGAGCGGCACGCTTCGGGCCGACGCCGTCAATCTGGTCGAGTTCTTCGACCGACGCTGAACGGAGGCGCTGATAGGTACCGAACCGCTTCTGGATTCGGTCTCGAACCCTGTCCGGCACCCGAGGCACCGCTGCCAGCGCCCGAACACCGCGCGGGCTGACCTCAGAATCGAGGGGAACGAGGCCAAGCAGCTCCCCGACTCGAGCGGTGTGATAGAGATCTTCGGTCGACACCTCCGCAAGCCTCGGCAAGACCGACGTGCCGCGGCGCGGCTTGCGGGGTTGGTAGTCCGCATTCACAAGATCGACGAGTTCTGCCACACCCTCCGCCACGTCCGTCGCCTGGAGGCGAACCAGCGGAGCCTCGTCGCCGAGTTCAACGGCGATGAGTTCGAGTTCCTCGACATGTCGGAGGACGAGAGCCGCTCGCTGGATCACCTTCACAGCATCTCGCATGGTGACGATGTCGTCGATCTCATACAGCGACAGACGTTCAACGGCATCATCGAGACGGTTCCGGAGACGCTCGAGCGACTGAAGCCGCTGATTGGCTTCGCCGTACAGCGCCGTCGGCGACTTCAGCACGAAACGTTCTTCTCCGACGAACACCACGGCAAGATCCCGGCCTTCTTCGCTGACCGCGAGGATGGGTAGGCCGGTCTGTGAGGCGAGCCGATCGGCCGTCCGGAAGCGGGTGCCGGTCTCATCGGTGGGAATCCGAGGGTCGGGGATGAAGTGGACGTTTGCTCGAGTGATCGTGTTCGTCGTGTCGTCAATCACGATCCCGCCGTCCATCTTCGCAAGCTCCGCGATCCGTTGTGCCGTGACCGGCACGTCGGCAAACCTGAAGCCGCCGGTGCAAAGATCGTCGATCTGACCGCTCGAGCCGAGCACCATCAGGACGCCGGTCCCTTGGCGGAAGATCAGCTCGGCACCGTCACGAAGTGTCGTCCCAGGCGCGAACCGGCGCAGCACGTCGAGTGGCGGGGGTGATTTCGGTGTCATCCAAGGTGCAGGGTAGCCCAACGATGGCTCAGGTTGTGTCGTTCACGGCCGTGCACCTCCCCTGGTCGAGACCGCCCGAAGACCGCTCCCCTGCTCGGACTGCCCCGGTATCACGCCAACCTCGTGAAAGACGTCGTAGAGGCCGCCGCCGGCGCCTGCCTCGATGACCTGGTCGACGCCGAGACGGCGGCTCTCCGATCGCCGACGATCGGCCTGGCTCACGGATCGGACCTCTCCGGTGAGGGCGACCTCACCCCACGCCGCGACCGAACCGAGCGGAACCTCGGAAACGGCCGAAGCGATCGCCAACGCCATCGGAAGATCTGCAGCCGGTTCCCCGATCGAGATGCCACCCATGGCTGAGACGTAGACCTCGCGACCACCCATCGAGATCTTGCCGTGACGGTCGATCGATGCAATCACCTGATGAACCCGTGAAGCAGCGAGACCCTTTACGCTGCGCCGTGGCTGAGCTGCAGTTGTCGGCACGACCAGAGCTTGGATCTCAACCAGCAGCGACCGACGACCGTCGAGTGCTGGGAACAGAACACTCCCGGCGACCGGCGTCTCCCGTGTCCCTGCAAGCACGGCACTTGGATCGGCCACGGGGTCGAGCCCGTGGTCGGTCATCTCGAACACCCCGATCTCGTGCACTGAGCCGAACCGGTTCTTCGTCCCCCTCAGGAACCTGAGGTTCCGGTGGGCGTCGCCGTCGAGGGCCAACACGACGTCGACCATGTGTTCGAGACTCTTCGGTCCGGCGATCGCACCGTCCTTCGTGACGTGCCCAATGAGAAGGACGACCACACCGCTCTCCTTGGCTGCGGCAATCAGTTGAGCCGCACCGTCCCGCACCACGTCGTCGTCCCGGCAATGCCGCCCGACCCGTCCGTGACGGTCTGGATGGAGTCGACGACAACCACCGGCCACGTGCCTGATCCGATCAGCGCTGTGAGCTGACCGACGTCTGATTCGGTCGCAACTGACAGTCCTTCCGCTACGGCATTGATACGTCGGGCGCGCAACCCAACCTGACTCCTGGATTCCTCACCCGTTGCGATGAGGACATGCGTTCCCGAACGGGAGAGCGCCGCGCCGATCTCGAGCACAAGTGTGGACTTCCCAACGCCGGGCTCCCCGCCCAAGAGCGCCACCGAACCGGGTACCAGGCCACCCCCGAGGACCCGGTCGAACTCTTCGACCCCGGTCTTCAGACGCCGGATCGGATCGGAGACAACCTCGCCCACCGGCGTCGGCACCGTGGTCGAACCTCCACCTGCGCCGGATTCGACGACGGTGCCCGAGCCTCGGCACTGTGGGCAGAACCCCATCCAGCGGCTCGTGCGGTATGAACATGCGGTACATCGGTATTCAGCCATACACCCGACCGTAGAGATCGTGTGTGACACGAAACTCGGAGCGAGAGGCCCGTCTAGCGGCGGCGCAGCCACCAGTAGACGATGCCGGCGACTACAGCGACGAGGAAGATCGCCCCGAGGATGTTCCACACCGTCCAGGGTTCGGCGACACGAACAAGCGCAATAGGCGACATACGTGCCACAATACTGGGACACAGACCTCTGAGAAGATTGCGATCGGATGGACCAGGACAAACCCGATTTCGACGATCTCTTCGAGCCCTTTGAGCTCGGGGAGGCGCCGACAGAACCCGAGACCCCGCGTCGCCAGCCGCCGCCACGCCCGGAGACCACGGATAGCCAGGAGATCGTCGCACCGGAAGCGGCGACACCTCCTCCCGTTCCGATGGTCGTGTGCCCGTCGTGCGGAGCGCAGAACCCCGACTACAACCGTCACTGCGAGCAATGCGGAGCGAGGCTGAGCCAGGATCCGTTGCCGGTAGCCCCCGCGCCCACACTCCGTTCCTCGCCCGGAGGCCGTGCGCTCGGAGTGCTGGTGGCTGTTGTCCTCTTCGTCGCTCTCGCCGTCCTCATCTTCAACGTGTTCCGCAGCGATGACGGCACGGCAGAGTCATCGACGACCACATCGAGTTCCACGACCATCGCGGTGGCTGCCGTCGAATTGTTCCCGAGTTCGGTTGAAGCGAGCCACTTCCCTCACCGGTCACGAGCCCGAGCACCTGATCGATGACGATCCGGAGACCGACTGGAATGACGAGGGTGCACGCGGAGTTGACGCGTGGCTCCAGTTCACATTCGCAGAGCCGGTTCGAATCACCGAGATCGAATTGCAGAACCTGTTCGATGACGAACGATTCAAGAAGAACTACAAGATCCAGGGCTACCTGATCACCACGAACGACCTGACCATCGAGATCTCAGGGCGTCTTACGAACACGAACGACGCCCAGCGTGTTCCGATCGCCAGCCTCGGCACCACGGAACTCCTCATCGAGGTGAAGAGCACCTACCCGGCCGAGCCGGCAGGCGACCGACCGCCGTTCAATGAACTGGCGTTGCAGGCGGTTCGCTTCTTCGGTAGCCAAGGCTAGAGCGCGCGCATCGCTGGCCGCCGCTGATGGTCCGAGTCGCGCGGTTGGGTGCCCTCGCATCAGGAGACGTCGGCCGCGCGCCGCCGAGAGCGGTACGCGCGCCATAGATGCGGGCCTCTGACCGGCTCGAAAGCGCGGGACGGGGCGCGTGCGCTCGTCAGTCCTTGATGTACGGCTTCCCGTCAGCAGCAGGAGGTCGTGCTCGTCCGACGACGCCGGCCACAACGATGATCGTCACGATGTACGGCGTCATCGACAGGAACTCCGATGGGATCGGAGTCCCCAAGATGCCCAGCTTCTGCTGGAGAGCGCGAGCGAATCCGAAGACGAGCCCCGCGCCCAACACCCCGAGAGGCATCCACCGTCCGAAGATCATGGCGGCGAGTCCGATGAAGCCGATCCCCGCCGTGAGGTTCTCCTCGAACCGTGACACCTGCGCGAGCGTGAGGAACGCCCCGCCGAATCCGGCGATGAACCCGCCGAGGATTACGTTGCGGTATCGGGTTCGATAGACGTTGATGCCAACCGTGTCTGCTGCCTCAGGGTGCTCACCGACCGACCGAGACCGGAGACCCCACCGCGTGAAGAACAACGCGAAATGCAGGAAGATCACCAGGATGAACGTGGCGTACACGAACAAGTTGTGGTCGAAGAACATCGGCCCGATGATCGGAATGTCTCCAAGCATCGGAATCTTGAACGACGTGAACCGGCCCGGCGAGTTCAGGTCCTGCGCCTCCGAGAGAACGCGGCGCGCGAGGAACGAGGTGAGGCCCAGAGCGAAGATGTTGATCACAACGCCGGCGATGATCTGATCGATCCGGAACTTGATCGCCAAGACGGCAAGGACGGCTCCGAGCAGGGCGCCCGTCAGCATCGCGGCGATCAACCCAACCCAGATTCCCGCCGCCGAACCGACAATCGTGCCGACGAAGGCGGCGGTCAACAACTGTCCCTCGATCGCGATGTTGATCACCGCGACCCGCTCGCACATGAGACCGGTCAGGGCCCCCAACGTGACGGGCACCGAGAGGATCACTGTTGAGCGGAGCATCCCGACGAGGTTGAAGGACTTGCCGGAAGCTGCCCAGGTCAGGAACGCAAGAGCGAACAGACGCAAGACCGATGGCCAACGCGAGGTTCGTCCACTTCATGTGGGACCTGCGCAGCACCAGCCCACCGAGGAACGCAAGCAGCGCTGCGACGATGAACGCGAGCCACCTCGAGTTCACCGCCCAGGCCAGGCCCTCGAACCGCTCGCCGGGAAGCGAGAGGTTGAACGTCGAATTCACACCGGATTCGGTGCCGAGCCCGAAGACCCAGAACACGAACACACCAAGCAGCACGAGCACGACACCGACGGCTGTTGCGCGCCGCTCGGCGGGTGTCGCCCTGGTCTTCACGACAGCGTCGCCGGCAGTGGCTTCGGCAGTCATCCGCCCCACCCCCCACTCGGCAGCGTGGTCCCAGACTCCTGCTCCGGAGTCCTGATCCGATAGATCGCCCGCACCAGCTCAGGTGCGGCAATCATTACGATGATCAGCGCCTGCAGGACGAGGACGAGGTCGATCGGGATTCCGGCCGCGCCCTGCATCTCGCGGCCACCGGCTCTCAACGCTCCGAATAACAGACCGGCGAGGAGCACCCCGATGGGGTTGGACCGACCCAGCAGCGCAAGCGCGATGGCATCGAAGCCAATCGTCCCGGCGAAGTTGGAGATGCCTCGATAAGGCTCGAGGCCGAGGATCTGGTTGGCTCCGCCGATACCCGCCAGGGCGCCCGAGACGGCCATAACCGAAACGTAGATCCATGCGACGTTCATGCCGGCGTAGCGGCCTCCGTCCGGATTGAACCCGACCGCTCGGAACTCGAATCCGATCGTCGACCGATACATGAGCCACCACGCGAACCCCACAGCAACGAGCGCGATGAGGAACCCGATGTTGAGCCGGTAGCTGCCGATGAGTGTCGGGAACTGGGCCGACGCATTCGCCGGTTGGGAGATCGGATCGTTCCGTCCGGCTTGCTGGAAGAGAGAGGATTGCAGGAGGTAGTCGACGAGGAAGAGCGCGATGAAGTTCAACATGATCGTCGTGATGACCTCGTGGGCACCCGTCTTTGCCTTGAGGAAACCTGCGATCGCGCCCCAGAGGGCCCCGCCGATGATCGCAGCGATCAGCGCCAGCGGGATGTGGAAAATCATCGGAACGTCGATGGAGAAGCCCACCCACAAACCGGCCATGCCACCGATCAGCATCTGTCCGTTCACACCGATATTGAACAGGCCGGCTTGGAAGCCGATGGCGACCGCCAACCCGGCGAAGATCAGCGGTGTTGCTGCGAACAACGTCTCGCTGATAGCCCGCGGTGACCCCAACGAGCCCACGAACAAAGCCTTGAAGGCATCGAAGATACCTGAGAACGTGAGACGGAACGCCTCAGCCGGGTCACTCCCCCACAGGGGAAGTGTATCGACATCGGTCACCGCGATGATGAACGCGCCGATGAGAAGGGCGGTGAACACCGCAAGCAACGGTATGACGATTGCCTGACCGATCGAGCTTCCGACTCCGGTTACCCGTGCGTACCAGGATGAGTATCCCTTATCGCCCCAGTCGCCGTCGCCTGGTGCTTCGTCACTCATGATGCCTCCGCCTCTCCGCCACTGCCGAGCATCGCCATTCCGATGTCCGTTGTTGACGCCGTCGCGTCGAATTCGCCGGCGATCTTGCCTTCGTACATAACGATGATGCGATCCGATAAGGCTCTGATCTCATCCAACTCCGACGAGACGATGAGCACCGCAGCACCCTCGTCGCGCTCTTCGACGATTCGCGAGTGGATGTACTCGATCGAGCCGACATCGATTCCGCGGGTTGGTTGCGACGCGATCACCAGTTTCACATCCCGGTCGAACTCTCGTGCAACGATGACCTTCTGCTGGTTGCCGCCGGACAGATTCGACACGAGGACATCGATCCCGGGCGTGCGGACATCGTATTCCTCGACGAGGCGCGTCGCCTGCTCATTCGCGGCCGGCCAACTCATCTGGATGCCTCGCGAAATGGGTGCCTGGTAGTACGAGTCGAGAACGATGTTCTCAGCGACCGTGAACGGCAACACCAGGCCACTCTTCTGACGGTCCTCGGGGACGTGTGCGACCTCGAGTTTGTGGATCGCACGGGGTGACTTCATCGTGACGTCCTCCCCGTTCAGTTTGACGAACCCGCCGAGCGAGGGACGTAGTCCCGTGATCGATTCAACGAGCTCGGTCTGACCGTTGCCCTGAACACCGGCGATCCCGACGATCTCACCCGCCCGAACCTGGAACGACAAGTCATTCACCGCGGTTCGGTTTCGATCATCGAGCACCGTCAAGTCTTCGACGGAGAGCACGACGTCCCCCGGCTCCGCCGTTTCCTTGTCGACGACAAGGTCGACCGGACGGCCCACCATCAGCTCGGCAAGCTTCGGTTCGTCGACATCTGCCGGGAGCACTTCCGCGACCGTCTTCCCGCGACGCATGATCACGATCCGGTCGGCGATCTCGAGAGCCTCACCCAGCTTGTGGCTGATGAAGACGATGCCCTTCCCGTCGGCTTTGAGACCGTTGACGATCTCGAAGAAACCTTCGACCTCCGTCGGAGTCAACACTGATGTTGGCTCGTCGAAGATCACGAAGTCCGCATGGCGGACGAGAACCTTGATGATCTCCACCCGCTGCTGGATTCCGACGGGAAGATCCTCGACGATCGCATCTGGATCAACCTCGAGTCCATAACGCGCGCTGAGATTTCGAGAACTTCTTCGCGGGCCTTCTTCTTGTCGAGCCAACCCAACGCCTCGGTGGGTTCGTCGCCGAGAACGACATTCTCCGCGACCGTGAAGACCGGTACCAGCATGAAGTGCTGGTGAACCATGCCGATCCCTGCATCGATCGAATCTCTCGGCGAGTCCATCACCAGGGGCTTGTCGTCGATGAGCACCTGCCCGGACGTGGGGTGTAGAGCCCGGTGAGGATGTTCATCAGCGTCGTCTTGCCGGCGCCGTTCTCCCCGAGAAGCGCAATGGTCTCGCCTTGCGCGACCGTGAGGTTCACGTCATCGTTGGCGAGAACACCAGGGAACTGCTTCGTGATCCCACGCATCTCGAGTTCCACTCGGGCCTCCCGTAATCGACGCCCGAGGCATCATAGTTGCTGGAGACCGGGTCGCGCCGACGCACGCGAAGTGGGCCCCCGCAGATGCGGGGGCCCACTCGCTATTTCGATTGGATCAACGGTGTCGACTAGTACCCAACAGGGACGTAGTCGGCCTTGATCGCGCCATCCTTGATGTCCTGGAGCAGTTGCTCGACTTCAGCCTTCAGCTCGTCGGACACCATGGCATCCCAGTCGTGGTACTCGGAGAGCCCGACGCCGTCGTTTTCCAGGTTGCCGACGAACGCGCCGGCGGTCCATGAACCCTCAGCCTGCTGCTGCACCGAAAGTGTGACGAGCGGCCCGATGGCCTTCTCGACCGTGGTGAGCCACAACGACTGGTACTGCTCATCCATCGCGAAGTACGCGTCGGCGTCGACGCCAACAAGAGCGGCCGTTGATGCCCGAGTCGTTGATCGCGTCACCTGCCGGCAGGTTGATTGCGCCGCCGACGGGGATGATGATGTCGCAGTTCTCCTGGAACAGGCTCTCAGCCGTGCTCCGTGCAAGGTCCATGTCGGTGAAGCTGCCGGTGAAGAGCCCATCCTGGGCCTCGACGTCCCAGCCGAGCACCTGCACGTCGGTTCCCTTGACCTCGTTGTAGTGCGCCGCACCCCGCGTGAAGCCATCCATGAAGATGGCGACGGTCGGGAAGTTCGCCCCGCCGTATGTGCAGAGCACACCCGTCTCGCTGACACCAGCGGAGAGATAACCCGCAGCGAACGCAGCTTGGTCGGTCTGGTACACGAGCTCACGCACGTTCGGCAGTGCGAGCGGCGCGAAGTTCTCGTCGGTCAGGACGTTATCCACCATCGAGAAGATGATGTCCGGGTTCGCCTGCGCATTGATGGCCGTGACCTCGCCGAGAGCGAAGCCGACGGTCACGATGTGCTGACAACCCTGGCTGACCATCTGATCGATGTTCGGCTGCCAGTCGGAAGCATCGGTGGACTCGAGGAAGAACGAGTCGTCCGTTGCGAATCCGGCATCCATCGCAGCCTGAACACCGGCCCACGCACTGGCGTTGAAGCTTCGATCGTCGACGCCGGCAAGGTCGGTCACCAAGCAGGTCTTGATCGGTTCGCCCTCGAACGCCATCGCTTCCGTGGTCGTGGTCTCTTCACCGGCGGTCGTCGTGGTCTCTTCGCCACCGGCGGTTGTCGTGGTCTCTTCAGCAGCGGTCGTTGTGGTCTCATCGCCACCGGCCGCTGTTGTTGTCGTGTCGTCGCTGTCGCTACTGCACGCAGCAACGATCAGTGCGAATGCGAGGAGGAGTACAAACAAGCCCCCGCGCTTCTTCAATCCGGTCATGGATCGAACCTTTCTCTGGTTGAATCTGCTGCACACCTACCCACGGGTGCAACACGTGAAGTCTAGGGGATCCGCCAGCGTCATGGGCCATCGCGGCACGCCGAAGCGGCGGCCGAGAGCATGAGACTTGAGACTCGAGCCCCGGCTCGACCCGAAGCTGGCACGCATACGATCCGCGGCCGGGGCGTCGGCTACCGCTCGTTGTCGGCGAGTTCCACCGGGGGTTGGTCCGGGGTCTCGATCGATACGAAGGAGAGACGTTCGTCGTCTTCTTCGTCGATGTCGACGAGAACCGTCGAGCCGGCGGGGAACTCACGATGGAGCACCCGCTCTGAGAGCGGATCCTCGAGCAGGCGCTGGATCGCACGCCGCAATGGACGTGCCCCCAACTGCGGGTCGTAGCCCTTCTCGGCCAGACGGGTCTTCGCCGCATCCGAGAGGGCCAGATCGATCGCCTGCGACTCGAGCTGCGTTCGCACCCGAGCGATAAGGAGGTCGACGATGGTCTTGACCTCTTCCTTCGTGAGTTCGTGGAAGACGATCACTTCGTCGATCCGGTTCAGGAACTCAGGTCGGAAGTGCTTCTTCAGCGATTCAACGACCCGCTCGCGCATGCGGTCGTAGTTGACCTCTTCGTCGTCGGTGGTGAACCCGATTGCCTTCTTGCGGAGATCGGCCGTCCCGAGATTCGACGTCATGATGATGACGGTGTTCTTGAAGTCGACCGTACGCCCTTGCGAATCGGTCAGTCGACCGTCTTCGAGGATCTGCAGCAGGATGTTGAATACGTCCTGATGGGCCTTCTCGATCTCGTCGAAGAGGACCACCGAGAACGGCTTGCGCCTCACGGCTTCGGTGAGCTGCCCACCCTCGTCGTAGCCGACGTAGCCGGGAGGTGAACCGACGAGGCGGCTCACCGCGTGCTTCTCCATGTACTCCGACATGTCGATCTGGATCAGTGCGTCCTCGTCGCCGAACAAGAAGCTGGTGAGCGCCTTCGCCGATTCGGTCTTCCCGACGCCCGATGGCCCGAGGAAGATGAACGACCCGGCTGGACGTTTCGGATCCTTCAACCCGGCACGGGTGCGGCGGATTGCCTTCGAGACCGCTTCGATCGCGTCGTGCTGGCCGACGATGCGCTTGTGGAGTTCGTCCTCCATCTTGAGTAGCCGCTCGGTCTCTTCTTCGGTGAGGCGGTGAACCGGAATCCCCGTCCACTGAGCCAGCACCTCGGCGATCTGCTCCTCATCGATGACCGCCGAGTAGTCCTCGCCGATCGCCGTGCCCTGCGTCTCGAACTCAGAGCGTTCATCCATCAGCACGCGTTCTTGGTCCCGGATCTTGGCGGCCCGCTCGTATTGCTGGGCGTAGACGGCGTCGCGCTTGTCTCCACGCAACTTCGAGATCTGCTCGTCGATGTCGCGAACGTCGAGGGGAAGGTCTTTGCGCTTCAGGCGCATCCGGCTGCCGGCCTCGTCGATCAGGTCGATGGCCTTGTCGGGAAGGAACCGGTCGGCGATATAGCGATCGGCGAGATTCGCTGCGTTGACGAGCGACTGGTCGGTGAACCGCACACGGTGATGGTCCTCGTAGGAATCTCGAAGGCCTTCGAGGATCTTGATGGTGTCGGCGACGGTCGGCTCCTCCACCTGGATGGGCTGGAACCGCCGTTCGAGAGCCGAGTCCTTCTCGAGGTACTTGCGGTATTCCTCGAGCGTGGTTGCCCCGACCGTCTGGAGCTCTCCCCTGGCCAACATCGGCTTGAGGATGCTCGCTGCGTCGATCGCCCCCTCGGCGGCGCCCGCGCCGACGAGCGTGTGGATCTCATCGATGAACAGGATGATGTCGCCGCGAGTCCGGATCTCTTTGAGAACCTTCTTCAGGCGTTCTTCGAAGTCGCCGCGGTAGCGAGAGCCGGCGACGAGTGCACCCAGATCCAGGGTGTAGAGGTGTTTGTCGGTGAGCGTGTCCGGAACGTTGCCGTCCACAATCTTCTGAGCAAGCCCTTCCACAATGGCCGTCTTGCCGACACCCGGTTCGCCGATCAGAACCGGGTTGTTCTTCGTCCTACGGGACAGAACCTGCATGACGCGCTCGATCTCCGTGGAGCGCCCGATCACCGGGTCGAGTTTCCGATCACGTGCGAGTTGGGTGAGGTTCCGCCCGAACTGGTCGAGCACGGTTGAGCCACTGCTCGAGGCCCCGGTCGACTCTGCGCGACCGCTTCCACCGGGATGACCGGCGGGCGCCGCCTCTTCACCCTGGACACCGGAGAGAAGCTGGATCACCGTCTGGCGCACCTTGTGCAGGTCGGCGCCGAGCTGCTGGAGCACCTGGGCGGCGACACCCTCACCCTCGCGGATGAGGCCGAGGAGGATGTGCTCCGTGCCGATGTAGTTGTGTCCGAGCTGCAGCGCTTCGCGCAACGACAGCTCGAGGACCTTCTTGGCGCGGGGGGTGAACGGAATGTGACCGCTCGGGGCTTGTGATCCCTGGCCGATGATCTCGACAACCTGGCTGCGCACCGACTCGAGGCTGATCCCCATACTCTCGAGCGCGCGGGCTGCGACACCTTCACCTTCGTGGATCAGGCCAAGGAGGATGTGCTCCGTCCCGATGTAGTTGTGGTTGAGCAGCCGCGCCTCTTCTTGGGCGAGGACTACGACCCTGCGGGCCCTATCGGTAAACCGTTCGAACAAGGCACTACCTCATGATGTAACGATGGCGCCGGGTTCCCCGAGCGCCTCATCGAGTATAGGACGGGGTGTCGGTAAGACCCGGGTTGTCAAACCGGACGTTCCGGCTCATGGTTCTGCAAACACCAGGGGTACCATCCGAATTCCCGACAGCTCTTGGAGACCAGTGGATCGGCCAATTCTCAGCGATCTCGTGCCCGTCCCCCGTGTGTGGGAACGCATGGAAGCGGTAGAGCGGCGCCTGCTCGAAGTCACAGAATCGGACGACGAATTCCTCACGGACATCGCCCAACACCTGCTTCGGGCCGGCGGGAAACGTTATCGGCCCTTGCTCGCGCAGGTCGCCGCGGAGTTCGGCCCCAGCAACGGCGGCGGACCCGTTGAAGCCGGCGTCTCCGTCGAGTTGGTTCACGTCGGATCTCTCTATCACGACGATGTCATCGATGAAGCTGAGTCGCGCCGCGGCGAGGTTTCGGTGAACGAGAACTGGTCGAACACGATCGCGATCCTGGCAGGAGACTTCTTGCTCGCACGGGCATCCGAGGTTGCGGCCCCGCTCGGCGAAGAAGCCGTCGCCCTCATCGCCCAAACCTACGCTCGTCTCTGCGAAGGGCAGATCGCCGAGCTGCGTTTTGCCACCGGTCTCGACCATGGCGCCGACGGCTACTTCCGGGTGATCGGCGGCAAGACCGCCAGCCTGATTCGAACATCGGCCAGGCTCGGCGCGCTGACCGCCGGCGCCGACACCGAGACGGTTGATGCGATCAGCGAATGGGCCTGGGAGATGGGTCTCGTGTTCCAGATGACCGACGACGTTCTCGACCTGATCGCCGACGACGAGTTCCTCGGGAAGCCCGCGGGCTCGGACATCGGAGAGGGTGTCTACACCCTGCCGGTGCTGTACGCCGCGGACGGTCCGCATGGTTCTGAGATTCGAGATCTCCTCTCCAACGGTGCCCCCACCGACCGTGCGGTTATCGATCGGGTTATCGAACTCACCGCGTCCGGAGGTTTCGTCGACCAAGTCATCGACGAGGCCATGACCCACATGGCCCTGGCGGAACGCGCCTCCGATCGAATCCCCGACAGCTCGCTGCGACCGGTCCTCCGCAACCTCGATTCCTACATCCTCGACCGAGTAGAAGCAGCAAGAAGATGAGTAGGCAGACCCGAGACGCTAGACCCGAGACGCCAGACACGTACCTGTGCCTCATGTCTCGTGTCTCAGGTCTCGGGTCACTCCGGCCTCATTGTTGGGAAGAGGATCACTTCCCGGATGTGTTTGCGGTCGGTGAGGAGCATCACGAGGCGGTCGACGCCGATGCCGAGGCCTCCGGTCGGTGGCAGGCCATACTCGAGCGCCCTGAGGTAGTCCTCGTCAACCGGGTGCGCTTCATCATCACCTGCTGCTCGCGCCGCGGCTTGCACCTCGAAACGTTCCCGCTGATCGAACGGATCGTTCAGCTCTGAGAACGCGTTGGCGTACTCGGCGCCTGCGATCACCAATTCGAACCGCTCCGTGATCTCGGGATTGTCGCGACTCGATCGAGCGAGCGGTGAGACTTCCTTCGGATAGTCGGTCACGAAGGTTGGTTCCCAGATTCCGTCTTCAGCGAGTTCCTCGTACAACTCGAAGACAACCCGCCCGGGGCCCCACGACTCCTCGATGTCCACACCACGCGTGGCGGCAATCTCAGCAAGACGAACCGGTGACGTTGCGAGGGAAACCTCCTCCCCCACCGCTTCGGACACGAGGTCCACGAGGCGTGCCCTTCGGAATGGAGGCGAAAGGTCGAGGTGCCGCCCCTGGTAGGTCAGTGTCGACGTACCCGCGGCGGCAACGGCGACGCCGGAGAACACGGCCTCGATGAGAGCCATGACATCCTCGTAGTCGGCGAACGCTTGATACGCCTCGAGCATCGTGAACTCTGGATTGTGCGTGGCGTCAACACCCTCGTTCCGGAAGATCCGGCCAATCTCAAACACCCGCTCGATGCCGCCGACGACGAGCCTCTTCAAGAACAACTCTGTGGCGATCCGGAGCGAGAGATCGAGGTCGAGGGCGTTGTGATGGGTCTCGAACGGTCGCGCGGTCGCGCCCGTCGCCTGCGTGAGTAGAACGGGCGTCTCGACCTCGATGAACCCGCGGTCCTCGAATTGCCGGCGGAGTTCGGAGACCACCTTCGCTCGAACGAGCGCCGTCTTCCTCGAATCGGCGTTGACCATCAGGTCGACGTACCGCTGCCGCGATCGAGCCTCGACGTCCTTGAGCCCATGCCACTTCTCCGGCAATGGACGGAGCGCCTTCGACAGGAGTGTCACCGACGATACGCGGACGCTGAGTTCACCCTTCTTCGTCGCAATGATCTCCCCGGTGGCGCCGATCCAGTCGCCTGCGTCGAGGTCGAGGAAGTCCTCAAAACCGTCCGCTCCGAGCACCGACACGCTCACGAACAGCTGGATTCTCCCGGATACGTCCTGGAGCACGCCGAATGCGAGTTTCCCCATGTCGCGCACGTTCATGAGCCGCCCGGCGACCGTAGCCTCGACTCCGGTCTCGGCGCCGGGTTCGAGGTCGACGTAGCGGTCGTGGAGTTCCGATGCGAGGTCGGTGCGGTCGAACCGTGTCGGATACCCCCCTGCAGCAACCACCTTCCGGTGTTTCTCAATGCGCGCCGCAACGAGCGGATCGTCCTGTGGGCTCTGGGCGCTCGTGGTGTCGTCCGTCATTGGTCTTCCTGATTCCGGTCGAAGATCATCCGCAGACCGTCGAGGGTCAGGTACTCGTCCACGATCTCGACGTTGCGGCAGTACGGAACGATGGTAGGTGCGAGTCCGCCGGTGGCGACAACGGTGGTTGTCTCTCCGACTTCGTCGACGAGACGGCCGAGGATCCCATCTACGAGGCCGGCATGCCCATACAGGGCCCCACTCTGGATCGCTTCGACCGTTCCCTTTCCGATCGGCGACCGCGGCGGGACGAACTCAACTCTGCGGAGCGCAGCAGTCCCGGATATCAGCGCCCGCGTTGAGATCTCGAGACCCGGAGCGATCACTCCGCCGATGTAGGCGCCGTCGGGCCCGACAACATCGAAGTTCGTCGACGTCCCGAAGTCGACCACGATGGCCGGACTGCCATATTGCTCCCGCGCTGCGACCGCATTGACGACCCGGTCGGCGCCGACCTCCCTCGGGTTGTCGATCTGGATTGACATGCCGGTCTTGATGCCGGGACCGATGACGAGGACCGGGCCGTGCGACAGCGCCGGTGCAACATTGCGCATGGTGGCGGTGATCGACGGCACGACGCTCGAAACCGCAACACCACCGATGTCGTTCGGCGTGAATCCGTCAAGAGCGAGAACACCGAGCAGCTCCCACCGCATCTCATCGGACGTTTGCTCCTTGGTCGAGAATCTCCAATGACCGACCAATTCGTCATCTCGGAACAGGCCGATGGCGACTTGGGTGTTTCCAACGTCGATGGTGAGCAGCATCAGGCCTCCCTGTAGAGAATTGAGGGTTCGCGGAGTCGAGTGCCTAGGTCGGGCAGCCAACCGTCTTCGTATTGATCGATGTGGATGTTGTCGAGAAGCCGTGTTGATCCGACACGCGCCGCGACGGCGAGGAAGGCAGGTCGCTCCAAGGATGCGACGGGTGCCGCCGTGTCCTGGTCGGCGAGTGTTGCGTAGTCGAGGTCGATGTCGGCTTCTTCCTCCACCGCTATCGACGCGATTCTCTCGATCCCGCGGGCCCGACCACTCCCCCGCCGTCACGGCCGCGGCCGCGGCGAACAGCCCCCGGCTGATCGAACGTGCAGCGTCACGCTGGCGAGAGTCGAGGAAGATGTTCCTGGATGAGAGGGCGAGACCGTCGGCCTCGCGGACGATCGGAGCTCCGACAATCGACTGTCGGGAACGACAGGTCCTGCACCATGCGGCGGACGGTCACGAGCTGCTGGGCATCCTTGCGACCGAAGTAGGAGCGATCTGGAGCAACACCTGCGAAGAGCTTCGCCACCACGGTGGCGACCCCGTCGAAGTGTCCCGGCCGGCGCGCGCCCTCCATTCCCTCGGTCACCTCCCCCACCGTGACCGTCGTGAGCGGCTCACTCGGGTACATCACATCGAGCGGTGGTGCGAAGAGCACGTCGGCTCCTGCCGCCTCGACGAGGGCAGCGTCACGGTCGAGATCTCGCGGATACGACGCCAGATCCTCGTTCGGACCGAACTGAAGCGGGTTGACGAAGAGGCTGACCACCACGGTGTCGCACTCGCGCCTGGCAGCGTCGATCAGGCTGAGGTGGCCCTCATGGAGGTAGCCCATGGTTGGAACGAATCCAACACATCCGCGGCCCAGCACCCTCACGTCTGCGAACGTCTGCGACGGTCCTCATACCTCACCCTCGTCATTCGGGAAGTTGCGACGTCCGCCGTTGCGCTCACCATGGCCTCGAAGGCGGCCGCAAGATCTGGAGCCGTACGAGCGAACGGCGTCGACCTGGGCTTCGATCGTGTCAACGTCACCTCGCGCGATCGGTCCGGTGAGCGACGCACGAGGACCGAGTTCGAAGGCATTCGCCACGATCCGGTCGACGAGCGGACGCACAGCGTCGAACGGCACGCCCGTCGACTCGAGAAGGCGTTGGGCAATTGCAAACGCCGCTGTCGGGAAGTTCGCAGCCGCAGCCGCGGCGGCGTGGTACGTGGTCCGATCCGCATCGCGAAGGTCGAACGGAATCCCTCCGAGCGACGCCGCGAAAGAGTGAAGCTCCGACCGCAGCGGCTCATCGGCCGTCACCGCCATCCACGATCCGGCGAGCGATCGGGCGCCTTGATCGGGAGTTGGCATGGTCTGGAGAGGATGAAGCGACCCGAGTGGCAATCCCTTGCGCAGCGAACGGTGCCAGCGCCGCTACGGGGGTCGCTCCCGAGAGGTGGACCGCGCTCGCTGCGGCGTTCCGGGCAACCGGTGCAACCTGACCCGCGACCTCTTCGATCGCGTGATCGCGAACCGCAATGATGATGAGGTCGACGGCGGGGAATCGGTTCACCGATGGCAAGGACGCCCGCGTCCAGTTGCCGTGCGACACCGTATGCCTGTTCGGTATCACGTGCAGCGACGGCAACGACCTCATGGCCTGCGCCGTTTGCTGCAATTGCGACGGACTGACCGGCCCGCCCGGGTCCCACGAGGACGATCCGCATATGGCTCCGATCCTCCCGGTATCGGTCCGGCCCCGCCTCGGGGCTCGTTCGAACCAAACGTACTACGTCCCGTCACGCTCGGCACCGTCGAGGGCTGCTTCGACTCGTTCGAGATCTTGCCGCTCCAACCGCTTCTGACGACGGTGCGATGGCACGAGCCGTCGGGCATTCGAGCTTCGGGCCAAGCTTCGAGAAGCGGCTCGAGGACAAACCTGCGGTCGAGCATTCGAGGGTGTGGGATCGTGAGGCCGGGCTCTGAGATCGTCCAGCGATCCCAGAGAATTAGATCCAGATCGAGCGTCCTAGGACCCCAGCTGTGTGTCGCGAACCCGCCCACGCGAGCGTTCGATCACGAGGAGTTCGCGAAGCAGGCCGCGGGGTGTCTGCGCCGTATCGATCACGCACAACGGCGTTGAGAAACGGGCCCTGATCGGGACCACCAATCGGCGCGGTCTCATACACCGAAGAAACTGCTGCGATACGTGAAACCGATGAAAGGCCGCCGACCGCCGCCCTGAGATGCTCGATCCGGTCTCCAAGATTGGATCCGACTCCAACCGCGCAGCGACTCACTGGACCGGGATGAGCCCGCGTCCCTCAGGACCGAGAGGCCGCCCGAGGATTTCCTGAATCACCGACGTGGCGATGATCGGATCCGTCACCAAACCGGAATGAACGAGGTAGCCGGCGAGCAGGCCACTGACGGTTTCGTCGATCGTATCGCGGTGGAAGAGCACTGATGCTCCGCGGACGTTGATTGCCTCGTCCATCGCAGCGAACACACCATCCACGTCATCGATCTCGGTCGGGGTGCCTTCGACGGTATGCACGACGACGCGAAAATCCGCCTCCTCATACACGGCCGTGTTCTGACCGGCGGGCAGAAGCGAAAGGACGGTGTTGATTCCCTGGTCGTGGAGCCAGGTGATCTCCTCTTCGCGCCGGACCCGGCGATGCTGGAAACCCGGACCCGCCGATGCGTTCGGACACCGCAAGGCGGCCTGCGATCACCCATCGAAATGCCACGGGGTTCAAGTCCCGGAACGTCTTTCTTGATCATTGCCCCATGCTCACTCGTGAACTCGCACGATAGCGTCGGCTGTTCTCGCAGCATCAACGGCGCTGGCGGCGTTGTGGACTCTCACCACTGCCGCTCCGGAGGCAACCGCAAGGGCCACCGTTGCAGCAGTCGCAGTGTCTCGATCGGCCGGTTCAGACGGCCGACCGGCCTGCTCGAGGATTGATCCGAGGAAACTCTTGCGCGACGTGCCGACGAGAACCGGCTGGCCGTTCCCGAGCTCGTCTATTCCCCTCAGCAACGAGAGATTGTGGTCAAACGTCTTGCCGAAGCCGATTCCCGGATCAACAACGATCCGCGAGGCCTCGATTCCGCGTTCGATGGCCGCAGCCGTGCGATCGCGAAGGAACCGCTGCAACGTCGGCAACAACGTTGTCGTAGGTCGGGTTGGCCTGCATCGAGCGGGGATCTCCTTGCATGTGCATGATGACGACGCCAACACCGGTCTCTTCGCAGAGGTTGGCCATGTCGGGATCTGTGAGGCCGGTAACGTCGTTGACGATCTCAGCACCGGCTGCCACCGCGGCCGCTGCTACTTCCACCTTGCTCGTGTCGATCGAAACGATGATCCCGTGTGATGCGAGTGCTTCGACAACGGGCACCACGCGTGCAAGCTCCTCCTCAACGCTGACCGGCTCCGCCCCAGGTCGTGTGGATTCGCCGCCGACGTCGACGAGGTCGGCACCGTCGTCCCAGAGTTTGAAGCCTCGGCGGATCGCGGCGCGTGGTTCTGCCCACTGTCCGCCGTCGGAGAACGAGTCGGGTGTCGTGTTCACGACTCCCATGACAAGCGTGTGGTCTGCGTTCGTGAGCGAACGAGACTCGAGGTTCCAGGTGATTGGGCTGATGGTCACAGTCACCCGACGCTGGGCCCGCCGGTCTGGGCTGCGGCAATCCCACCAGTTGTCGCCCGCACCTTCTGGACCCTTGATGCGGAGTGCTCCTGTGTCCGAGTGCTCCCACTTCGGCACGTCGTGGAACATCTCGATCACCCTTTCGGCGTCTGCGGTCTCGTGTTCAAGCAGATACTCGGCGATCCGGTCGAGAGCGTCGCGATGCGTCACAATGATCTGCATCGCTTCCTCATGGGCCTGAGTGATGAGCTTGCGGACCTCGTCGTCGATGGCCGCAGCCACCTCGTTCGACAGATCCTGGCTCTTCGCGTAGTCGCGTCCCAGGAAGACCTCGGCCTGTGGTTGCCCATACTTGAGCGGCCCGAGACGGTCGCTCATGCCGTATTCCATGACCATCTTCCTGGCGAGGCTCGTTGCCTTCTCGATGTCGTTCGATGCCCCGGTCGACGGGTCTCCGAACACGATCTCCTCGGCCGTCCGCCCGCCGAGTGCATATGCCAGTTGGTCGACGAGTTCGCTGCGCTTCTCGTAGTGCTTGTCTTCGAGCGGGAGCGCCATCGTGTAGCCGCCGGCACGGCCGCGCGGAATGATCGTGACTTTGTGAATCGGATCGAGCTTCGGGAGAGCGTATCCGACGAGGGCATGGCCTCCTTCGTGGTAGGCCGTGAGCCTCCGCTCCTCCTCGGACATGATGCGGCTCTTGCGCTCCGGGCCGGCGATGACGTCGCTCGATCGCCTCCTCGAGCTCGGACATGCCGATCTTCGCCTTGTCCCTCCTGGCTGCGAGCAGCGCCGACTCGTTGATGAGGTTGGCGAGGTCTGCGCCCGTGAATCCGGGGGTCTGGCGTGCGAGAGTGCTGATGTTGACGTCGTCGTCGTATGGCTTGCCCTTGGCATGCACCTCGAGGATCTGCTCCCGACCCTTGATGTCGGGGCGATCGACAACGATCTGACGGTCGAACCGGCCAGGGCGGAGCAACGCAGGGTCGAGGATGTCCGGTCGGTTGGTCGAAGCAATGACGATCACTCCGGCTTTGACGTCGAAACCGTCCAATTCGACGAGCAATTGGTTGAGCGTCTGCTCACGTTCGTCATGCCCGCCGCCGAGACCGGCGCCACGATGGCGACCGACCGCATCGATCTCGTCGATGAACACGATCGATGGTGCGCTGGCCTTTGCCTGGTCAAAGAGGTCGCGAACCCGGCTTGCTCCGACGCCAACGAACATCTCTACGAACTCGGATCCTGAGATTGCGAAGAACGGGACACCGGCTTCACCTGCGACCGCTCGTGCAAGCAGAGTCTTCCCGGTGCCGGGAGGACCGTAGAGGAGCACTCCCTTCGGGATCTTCGCCCCCATGGCTCGGAACTTCTGCGGCTGCTGCAGGAACTCCTTGATTTCGTCGAGTTCTTCGATCGCCTCGTCAACACCGGCTACATCATCGAACGTGACCTTCGGGGTGTCCTTCGTGACCTGTTTGGCCTTGGACTTCCCGAACTGCATGACGCGGTTCCCGCCGCCCTGGAGCTGCAGCATGACGAAGATGAAGATTCCGAAGAGCAGCACATAGGGAAGAAATTGCTCAGGATCTCACTGGAATAGTCGACGGTTCCTGCGAGTCGGTAACCGCTTCGACGTTTGCATTGAGAATGTCTTCGGTCAACGTCGGCGAGTACTCGGCCGGATACTTCATGATGTACTCGACGGACTCGCCGGAAGAGTCGGTATAAGTCCCGGTCACCTCGTTCGAACGGTCACGGATCGTCGCCGGATTCTCGATATCGCCGGCGGCGAGCTTGGCGTTGAATTCGTTGAGACTGAGCTCTTGGGGTTGCGTCGATTGATTGACGAACACGTTGACCGCCATCACCACCACGAAGATGACGGCCAGATAGATCATGATGGTTCGTGCGGTGCGGCTCACGCTGCTCCTCGGCTCAATCTCGGGCCCCCGCATGGTAAGCCGACGAGCCTTCTATGCCACCCAGCGAGACCAGACAACAGACACGAGACTCCAGACTCGAGTGGGGTCGTCTCGCATGGTGCTCGGCGCTGGGCCCGAGAGTACCGAGACTTCGGACACGAAAGTCTCGAGTCTCGGGTCTCAAGTCTCGGGTCTCAAGTCTCAACTACCAGCCGATTCCCCGTGACTGGATACGCGACCTACACCTCGTCGACGACCGCAACGTGCGGCAGGTTTCGGTACTTGCCGTCGAAGTCGAGGCCGTAGCCGATCACGAACTCGGGACCGATGTGGAATCCCTCGTAGGCCACCTCGAGCGGCGGGCGCTCGATACCGTCCTTGATGAGCAGCGCCGCCAGCTTCAACGACGCCGGATTCCTCACCTCCAGGTTCTTGATCAGGTACTGGAGGGTCAGACCGGTATCGATGATGTCCTCGACGATCAACACATGGCGACCCTCGATCTCTTCGTCGAGGTCCTTGAGTATCCGTACGACACCGGACGACTTCGTTGACGCTCCGTAGGACGAGACGGCCATGAAGTCGAACTCGACCGGGAGCGCCACGTGGCGGGCAAGATCGGCCATCACAACGAAGGCACCCTTGAGGATCGCGACCATGAGGAGATTCTTCCCCTCGTAGTCGCGGGTGATGGCTGCACCCATCTCGGCGAGCTTCGCATCGATCTCCTCTGCGGATACGAGGGTTCTTCCAATCTTCACGGCGATTCCTGCTTCCATCGGATAGCGACCGCTTGTCTTGTTGTCGGCCGCGTCCACGGTGCGGCGCGAATGCCGACAATGGCAGCGATTCTGCCACCCTCGACCACCACCGGCCAAGTGGAGCGGCTGCGCACGGGGATTCCTCGCTCGGAGAGCACGGTTCTGACAGTCTTCGATCCCGCGTCGATATCGATCCGATCTCCCTCGTTCGACCCCCCTGACCAGCGTCGTGGCGCCAAATACCTTCGGGTCCAAGAGCAGGGTCGAGATACGGACTGATCTGGGACACGTCGACGTCCTCGAACGTCACGATGTGCTCCCCAAACCGAACCTCTGCTGGAACCGAGATGGCGATTTGCATCGAGTTCACCTCGGTGGGTCGCCCTGAGTCGACCGTAACAAACGGACCCTCCCGCGCGACGGTGAGCGAGCCGGAGATCATTTCCGACTCTGTTCGGCCGGCGGCAACATCGAGGACCGCCTCGATGTCGGCTTCGGATCCGGCGTACGGATCGAGAAGTCTGCGCAGTGCCCTGCGGACGCTGCGTGCCGCGATCGGTTGCGGCGCCGTGACTAATGCGGAGCAATCGGGATGGAGACGGTTCGCGCATCCGCCAACAACAGGGATGTCGTCGGTGAGGACTTCAATCAGGTTGTCGTCGGCTGCCGCCAGGGCGCCGGCGCGGGCGAGTGTGCGCGCGGACTCCGGTGGCATAGTCCGTTCGAGGTCCGGGAGGAGGTTCCGACGGATGCGATTCCTGAGGTAGCTGTCGTCTTCGTTCGCCGGATCATCCACGAACGGCAGGCCGAGTTCTTCTGCGAGTGATCGGACGGCTGCTCGGGAGAACCCGAGCAGCGGGCGGACCACACCTGGGCGACTGCGCAGCATCCCGGCGACTCCCGCGCTCCCCGAACCGCGCATGAGGTTCATCATCACCGTTTCGGCCTGGTCGTCCTGCGTGTGTCCGGTCACCACGTTTCGTCTCCGGCAACAGCAGATGTGATGGCGTTCCATCGAGCGTCGCGGGCACGCGACTCGAGGGACGGTCCGGCATCCACGGGTGCGTCGACGAACGTGACTCCGATGCCGAGGTGTGTTCCGAGTGCAGCCGGCGGCTTCTTCGAGCGCTGCCGAGCCGTCGAGGCCATGACGAGACGAAGATGCCGCGGGTTCGCAGTGCGCTGCGCAGCGACCCACGCGGCGACCGCTGAATCGGCGCCTCCCCCGAGTGCAACGACGAGAGGGCTCTCCGGCAAGAGCTTGTGCGCCTCTGACACGAGTTGGTCGGGTGTCAGGCGATCCGCTGCAGCCATAGGTCGGGCGCTTCGATCTCTTCGAGGGTCGGCAACGCCTCAGGGCTCTCCCACGCAAGGTCGAGCGTTTGACCATGAAGCCCGTTCCTCGACGCCGCTAATGAACCTCTCGCCCATTTCGTATTGGCGGAGCTTCATTTCGAGGCCGATCAGACGCATCAACGCCGCCGTGCGCTTGTCGGAACGTCTTGCTTTCAGCACCGCCGACATGCGGGCCTGGGTAACCAGTTCTCGCGCTGCCGATTCGGTCCATGACAACATGGCCGTGCCCCTCGAGGAGCGCCATCAGCGCTTGGACGCGATCGATCACTTCACGCTGCTGCGGGGTGGCGAATACCCCGAAGATCCCGGATTCGTCGATCAGTGGCTCGCCGGCAGCGGCAGCTTCCCTGAGTTGGGCAGCAACCCGTTGGATCTGCCCGCTTTCCGGCTTGGCGGTGGCGACCAATTCCTCAACGAGGCCGAGGAAGTAGCCGCGAAGCCAGGGAACCCCGGTGAATTGGAGCCGGTGGTGCACTCGTGCAGCGCAACCCAGAAACGGAACTCGTCCGGCCGGAAGGCGTGGTTTCGCTCCATCTTGAGAAGGTTCGGCCCAACGAACAGAACGGTGTCCCCGAACTCGCCATCTGACGTTGGGAGCACGAGCTCATACTGGCCGAGAACCCGACGAGCGAGGAATCCAAGGACGGCACCCATCTCGGCTCCCATGATCCGCCCTGCGACGGCTGCGCCAATCCCGGATGCAGATCCGAGCCGCTGTTCGGCCGGCGCCAGCAGTGTTGCGAAAGATGCAACGTTGTTCTCGACCCACCCCGGTCCGACCGACCACGGCCACGTCCGGGAGGCCCGGTGCAACGAGTCCTGTCTCCTCCGACACCAGCTCCGAAGCGCGCACAACCATGTCGGGCAAATCGCGTTCGAGGCGCGTCTGGTGGTAGGTGTCCTCGAGCGGGTACCGCCCGGACACACTCGCGGCAACAGAAACGGCAAGCGGCCAGTCAACACGGGACATGAGAGAGAGGGTAGGGGTGCCGAAACATCTGCGGGCGAGGCTCGTTATCACGACATGAGACTCGAGACGCTAGACACGAGACAGACTCGGGTCTCAAGACTCGGGTCTCAAGACTCGGGTCTCAAGTCTCGGGTCTCAAGTCTCGGGTCTCAAGTCTCGGGTCTCAAGTCTCGGGTCTCAAGTCTCGGGTCTCAAGTCTCGGGTCTCAAGTCTCGGGTCTCAAGTCTCGGGTCTACTCGCTACTAGCCCCCACATCCCGGCATACCGCTCGTTGGTCTTCAGCAACTCTTCGTGTGTACCCCTGGCCTGGATCTCGCCGTCTCCCATCACGATGATCTCGTCCATGCGGTCGAGGCCAACCGGGCGGTGGGTGATCAGCACGAGGCTGCGATCACGCGCCGGCATCGAGCAGATCATCCATCACGGCATCTGCGGTCACGGGATCGAGACCGGATATGGGCTCATCGAGCACCAGGATCGGGAAGTCGGCCAGGAGGGCCCGAGCAAGGGCGAGCCTTCGACGCTGACCCCCTGATACGAACTCGCCACCCTCGCCGACGTCGGAGTCGAGACCGTCGGGAAGCTCATCGATCCACTCGCCGAATCCGACGCCGGTCGAGAGCGGCACTCACGTCGTCATTCGACGGCGTCGCGATCACCGATTCGGACGTTGCCGGCGATCGAACCTCGGAAGAGGAACGCTCGATCGTCCTCGTAGCCAACAACGGCTCGGAGTCCGTCGGGATCTAGCGTCGCGCAGATCAACTCCGCCCAATGAGACGACTCCCTCGTTGGGATCTCGGAAACGGCACATCACATGCGCCAGCGTGGTCTTGCCGGCGCCGGTCTCGCCGACGATCCCGATCCGTGCGCCCGGCCAGACCGTGAGATCGATCGGCCCGAGGATTCGCTGTCCGCTCGTTGCGGTCACGACCGCCCCTTGAACATCGCAGAGTTGCGTTTGGGGGGATCGGTACAGGGTGTTCAGGCGGAGATGTCGGCGACTCCGCCTCGATGACCTCGAACAACCGGTCGGCGGCTCCGAGCGAACGGCCGAGCCTCTCAAAGGCCGATGGGAGGGGCGCAACCGCCTCGAACGGTGTGATGGCGAGCATCGCGAGCACGGCAACCATCACCCCGTCGAGCGATCCGACCTCCACTGCGGCTGCCGCGACCCACAACGTTCCAACGAGCGCAATCCCGACCAGGGCCAGAATGCATCGCGTCACCGAAGCCGTGAAGCCACGCCGTTCTGCGCTCGGCTGCCGCCATGCTCGCAGCCGCCTCGTCGGCAGCGGCAAGCATCCGGTCCTCCTCCCCGAGAGCGACGATTGCCTGTGCCCCCTCGATGGTCTCGACGGTTCGACCGATCAGCTGCCCTCGTTCGCCCGCGACGGCACGACCGGAAGTGTTGCCGGCCCGCTGGGTGACCCAGGGGACCAGGACACCTGCCACGACGAGCGGGATGAGGATCGTGGGAACCGACGCCGGCAGCCAGAGCACAGCAAGGAGAAGCGTGAGCACAGCAACGACGATGGCGATCAGGGGAGGAGCGATCACCCGAACGAAGACGTGCTGGATCTCGTCGACGTCGTCGAGGGTGCGCCCGACGAGGTCTCCCGCTCGGAACGATGCAACTCCGGCAGGACCCAGCCGATGGATTGCCCGGGCGATCCGCGACCTCAGGTCGGCGAGGAGGTCGAGACTCAGGTCGTGAGAGACGAGGCGCTCCAGATACCGGAAAACGGCGCGAGCGATGCCGAAGAACCGTACGCCGACGATGGCGACGGTGAGATCGAGAAGTGGCGGACGCAGCGCCGCTGAGGAGATGAGATAAGCGGAGACGGTGAGCAGGCCGATCGACGACGCGACCGATGCGGCACCGGCGGCGATCGAGGCCACAAACCGCCCCGGGTAGGCCCGGAGTGACTCCACGAGGCGGATGAACCCCCTCATCGCAACCCCCCTGCCGTCGGCGTCACGATGCGCCCTTGATCGATGCCGACAACGCGATCTGCGAGGTCGACCAGCACACGCTGGTGTGCAATGGTCAGCACGGTGCGGCCTGCAGCAATCTGCTCGAACGACTCGGCGATCCTGAGTTGCGTCATGCTGTCAATGCCGGCGGTCGGTTCGTCGAGAAGGAGCACGTCGGGTGATCGGACGACGGCACGCGCGAGCGTCACCATGCGCCGCTCCCCATGACTCAGCCCTGCGCCGCGTTCTCCGATGACCTCGCCGAGTCGCGGTACAAGGTCCGTCGCTCCAACGAGTTCGAGGGCGGCCGCGGCGTCATCGCTGCTCGATCCTGCCGCGCCGAGGCACACGTTCTCGAGAACGGTGCCTGCGATGAGGAACGGCTCTTGCTGCACCCACCCGATTCGTGAGCGCCAGGCGGAGAGATCGAGGGAGTTGAGTGCGGCACCTTCGACTTCGACAGTGCCTCCACTGGACTGATCGAATCCCAGGATCAGTCGGAGCAGCGTGGACTTGCCGGCTCCGGAGGGCCCAACGATCGCAAGACGTTCACCGGGTGCGGCATGCAGATCGATGCCATCGAGTACGACGGTCCCTTCAGCCTCACCGGGTGAGGGGTACCGATAGGTCACACTCGAGAGGTTGATGAGGGGTGCCCCGGCGACACGTGGCGGTGGCGGCAGATGGCGTAACGCAACGGTTGTGGGCGATCTCTCGAGCACATCGAAGGCAGAGCGGGCAGCCTCCATTCCGTCCATCGCGGCGTGGAACTCTGATCCGGCCTTTCGGAGTGGCGCATACACCTCGGGTGCCAGGATCAGGATCGCAAACGCCGGTTCAAAATCGAGGTCGCCGTTGACAACCCGGAGCCCGACGGCCACGGCAATCACCGCAACCGACATGGTCGCAACAAGCTCGAGGACGAACGCCGATAGGAACGCGATCCTCAGGGTCGCCATCGTCTGCTTGCGGTACTCGTCCGACAGCTTCCGAATTCGATCGAGTCTTCCCTCTCCTGTTCGGTACACCTCGAGGGTGAGCAAGCCTCGGAGCGTCTCGACAAGAGCGTCCCCGAGCCGCACGATCGTGTGCCACCTGGCGCGTGTCGCCCTGTCCGAGTAGTTCCCGATGAGCATCATGAATACCGGGATCAGGGGAACCGTGATGACGATGATCACGGCCGTCAGCGGATCAATGGTTGCCACCCAGATGATCGCAAGAAGCGGGATCAGCGCTCCGAGGACGAGTTGCGGCAGGTATCGAGAGAAGTAGGCGTCGAGTGCGTCGATCCCGCTCGACGCGACGATGGCAAGGTCGCCACTTCCGGCGGAACGCCCCCTTGCGGTCTGACTCAGGACCGCCCGCATGACCTGGTCGCGCAGCGTGCGTTTCACCTCGGCTGCCGTTCGGTAGGCGGCGACCGACCTTGCCCACTCGAACAGGCCGCGGGCAGCGTAGATCACAGCGAGGATGACAAGTGCGTCCGCAAGATCCTCGGGCCCGTCACCCTCGAGGAACACCCGGTTCACAATTCCGGAGAGCACCGAGGCGCCGGCGATCACAGCAAGCGCGGAAAGAAGCCCGAGGGCGATCGTCACGCCCAGATACCGGCGCACCCCTTCGGTTACCCCGAAGAGGCGCCGGTCAACCGGGCTGACCCGGTCTGCTTCTGCTTGAAGGCCGTCAGTGGGTGGACGTTGTGACATCCCTAGGACCGACGCGCTTGCGGAACACCCAGTAGCTCCATGACTGGTAGACAAGCACGATCGGAACGAAAACGAGCGCCACGATCGACATGATCTGCAACGTCAGGGTGGTCGACGATGCGTTGAATACCGTCAGGCTGTAGTCCGGGTTGATGGTGGATGTCATCACGTTCGGGTACATGCCGATGAAGATCGCCGCTACAACGGCCACGATCGTCAACCCTGTGCAGATGAACGCCCAGCCGAACATCTCGGATCGGGTCAGCCAGATGACGGCTGCAACCAGCACAATCGCGAGTATTGGCAGCAGGCCGGGTACAAATCCGCCGTCGCCCAGCGTGTAGGTCCAGATCATGGCACCGGCCATGACGACGGTCGCTGCGATCGCGAGCGGCTGTGATGCCGCTGCCGACCGATCACGCACCTCACCGTCGGACTTGAGTGCAAGGAAGATCGCCCCATGAAGGGTGAACAGGACAAGAGACGCGATGCCCATGACCAGCGAATAGGGATTCAACAGCGCCCAGAACCCGCCCACGTATTCGCCCGCGGCGTCGATCTCAAGACCACGTACGAGGTTGCCGAAGGCCACCCCGAAGAGCAAGGCAGGGAGGAAGCTCCCGATGAAGATTGCCCCGTCCCACATGTTCCGCCACTCGGGCTTCTCGTCCTTGCTGCGGTATTCGAACGCAACACCTCGGACGATCAACGCAAACAGGATGAGGAAGAGCGGCAGATAGAACCCGCTGAACATCGTTGCGTACCACTCAGGGAACGCGGCGAACGTTGCACCTCCTGCGGTGAGAAGCCAGACTTCGTTCCCGTCCCAGGTCGGGCCAATGGTGTTGATCATGACCCGCCGTTCCGTGTCGTCCTTTCCGATGAACGGCAGCAGGATCCCGACCCCGAAGTCGAATCCCTCGAGGAAGAAGAATCCGATCCACAGGACGGCGATGAGCACGAACCAGAGGGTTTCCAGGTTCCAGAGTCCTTGTTCCATGGTCAACCTCCCTAGTACACCATCGACTCGGCGACGTCTGTGGCGGTCTCTTCGTCACCCGGTCCGGCCTTCGCATACTTGACGAACAGGAAACCTGCGGCGACGGCAAGTGCCAGGTAGATGAGCGTGTATCCCACGATCGTCAGAATGATCCACTCGCTCGGCACCGTGGGTGAGTTCGAGACCTCGGTCTTGAGAAGCCCGTACGCAATCCACGGCTGGCGGCCCATTTCGGTGAAGATCCATCCCATCGCATTGGCGATGAACGCAGCCGGGATACCAACCCATAACGCGAGCATCAGGAACCACTTCTGTCGGGTCAGCGAACCTCGGATGTGGAACCACACCGCGAGTCCGCCGATCAAGATCATGAGGAATCCCAGTCCGACCATAACTCGGAACGACCAGTAGGTGACGAACAGATTTGGGATGTAGTCGCCTGGCCCGTATTCGGCGACGGCGGCCGCTTGGAGGTCGTTGATCCCCTGGACCTCACAGTCGAGGTTGTTGCAGGACAGCAGACTCAAGGCTCGCGGAACTGCAATGTTGATGCTGTTGCGGCTGTTCTCCTTGTCTCCGACGGCGAAGAGCGAGAACGATGCCGGTTGCTCGGTGTCCCAAAGGGCTTCGGCGGAAGCCATCTTCATGGGCTGAACCTCGACCATGACCTGCCCTTGCCAGTGGCCGGTGAGTGCCACGCCGATGGTGGCAACGAGCAGGACAGCGCCACCAAGCGCTGCCGACTTGCGCATGACCACCACGTGCTGCTTCTTCGCCAGGTGGTAGGCGGCCACGCCAAGTATCAGGGCGCTGGCCGTAGCGAAGCCAACGGAGATCGTGTGCGGGAAGTGAGTCCAGAGCACTCTGCTCGTGATGATCTCACCGAAGTCCTGCATCTCGGCGCGACCGGTCACGGAGTTCAACGTGTACCCGGTCGGGAACTGCATCCACGAGTTGGCGAGGAGAATGAAGAAGGCCGAAGCCATCGTCCCAAACGCGACCATCCAGATCGTGAAAGCGTGGACCTTGGGACTCAGCTTCTTCCAACCGAAGATCCACAGCCCGAGGAACGTCGACTCAATGAAGAAGGCAAGCAGTGCCTCAATCGCAAGCGGCGCGCCGAAGATGTCGCCGACAAAGCGCGAGTAGGTCGACCAGTTCATGCCGAACTGGAACTCCTGGACGATTCCGGTGACGACTCCGATGGCGAAGTTGATCAGCATCAGCTTGCCCCAGAACTTCGTCATTCGAAGGTACTCGGGCTTCTTGGTGCGAACCCAGGCTGTCTCCATGATGGCGACCATCCAGGTGAGGCCGAGCGTGATCGGTACGAACAACCAGTGGTACACCGTTGTGATGCCGAACTGCCATCGCGCCAGCAGCACTTCCTCCATGAACCCTCCCATCGGTCGGATCTAGTCCGTGGGTAGGTTGAGGGTCAGACACGGGCCGTCGTAGGGTCGTTTGTCCCGAAATCCAAAGGGTTTGTGGACCTGTCGGAGCCGCGCGGTCAGTGACTCCTCCCGGCGGTCACTCCGCGGCGACGGTGTAGCGTCCCTTGATTGCGACGAGGTAGTAGACAATAACTCCGCCGATCACAACAACCGTGAGCGCAAGAATCGTTGGGATCAGGTAGCGAGCCGTCCACGGATTTGTTGTCTCGGGCGGATCGATGGGCGGAACGTCGATGGCAGCCCCGCTCTCCACAGAGATCGGTGTCGCCTCGGCATCCTCGCTCGCTTCGCCCTCCGATCCCATGGCAATGGCCGGAAGCAGGAAGATGAGACCGGCAACGAGCGTGGCGATCAAGATACGAGACGATCGGGTCATGGCGCGAGGATAGACGACGATTCCGACGCGATGAAGCGCCCCGCAAGCGGAGCGCTTCATCTCTTGGTCTTGGTTGTCAGGCTTCGGTGTTGACGATGCGGCCACGAAGACGGGGATACTTCGTCGGAGCATGTGCGAAACACCACTCCCGCCGGTTGTACCGGGACAGGTTGGTCTCGCACTCTTTGTGCGCGCACTTGCGTTCCGTTGAATAGGTCTTCGGGGCACGGGCACCACCGTTGAGGCGGCGACCCCTGAGGACGTTGTCGTTCATTGTGGTTTCCCTCCAGTCGAGCCGGACGGAATCACATGTCCGACTCGTTGTTCTCTCGTTCCTCTTGTATTAACGCTCGGAGGGTGTCAAAAAGTTCCGGGGGCGGGTCAGATTTTCCCCGCTCGCGGATCACGTCCTTCAGCCGTGCCTCGAACTGGAAGGCGTCCATACACGGTGCGCAGCGGCGCAGGTGCAGCCGAACACGCGACGCCGTGAAAAACGAGGCTTCTTCGTCCAGGTACTGGTACACATATTCGATGGCATATTCGCAGCCGCTCATGACCGGTCCCCTGTGATTCCGTGCTCCTCTGCTACATCCCACAACTTCTTTTGGAGCGCCTTTCTTCCCCGATGCAGCCGAGACATGACGGTTCCTATCGGGATGTCGAGCATCTCGGCGATCTCCTTGTATGAGAAACCGTCCACATCGGCGAGCAGCACCGGCAGACGGAACGTCTCCGGAAGCGACTCGAGAGCCTCGATGACATCAGTATCCACGAACGCGTCGAGCATGTCCGCCTCGGCGCTCTGGGTGGCGCCCGATGCCTCCCCGAGCCGCTTGTAGAGGTAGAGGTCCTGGAGTTCTCCGAGTTCGACCTCGGAGGGTCGACGCTGCTGTTTCCGGTACTTGTTGATGTAGGTGTTCGTGAGGATGCGGTAGAGCCAAGCCTTCAGATTCGTACCCTCGGTGTACGAGTCATACGCCCGATACGCCTTCAGGAACGTCTCCTGCACGACGTCTTCCGCGTCGGCCGGATTGCGAGTCATACGCAGCGCGGCCGAATAGAGCTGCGGCGCATATTGCATCGCATCGGTCTCGAAATTCGCCTGATCCGCCACGGGCCTCCCTGCTTGTGTGCGTCATCCTACGTCCGAGCCGAAATGAGTGGAAGACCACTAGGATTCCCGCTCCCCCGCCGGGGTAGCTCAGTCCGGTAGAGCAACGCACTCGTAATGCGTAGGTCGTGGGTTCAAATCCCGTCCCCGGCTCCATCAAAGCCCTTGTCAGGTCTGAATCCCTGTCATGGGCTTGTTTCGTGGGCGGGTGGGTCCGTGACATGAGCCGTCAATCAGTGTCCAGTCGGCCGCCCGTAGGTGCCGACGTGAGTGCTCTATTCGTCGCTTGCTCTCATTTGCGAGAGATGTCCCCAGACCCGGATATTGACTCGGTGACTCTCGGATCTCCGATGTACTCCACGTCGCCCGAGCCGCTGACGTCAACGTCCAAGTCGTCGGTGACGTTCACGACCGCCGAGCCGCTCCCCGACACCCGAACCGTGCCGACCGGCGCTGCGAAGTCCTCGCCGAGGTAGCGCCCAGACCCCGAGATGTCGACGGCCAACATGCCCGCCGCTCCGGTCGGTTCAACTCGCCCCGACCCGCTGATCTCAACGTCGAATGAGTCAGCGGCGACACCAGCCGCTGTGACCTGACCACTTCCCGAGACTGCCACACCCTCAAGTGCTATCGCACCCACGGTGTAGATGATGTCGGTTGTCGGTGAGATGCTCGACTCGGCACCCAATTCGAGTCGCCCACCGTTCACCTCTGATGTGAGCAGCGGCATGATGTTGTCTTCGGCCTCGATGATCAGCGACTCGGTCCCATTGACGTCAACGCGGACCTTGCCGCTGCCCGCCAGAGCGATTTCGCTGAACCCGCTCACATCACGCGACTCTGTGATCACATTCCCCGATCCACGAACCCCGAACGGGCCCCCTTCACAGCCCGACAGGGTCAACACAAGGAACACGGCTGCGGTAGTGACGACGAATACCCGGATCTGCATGAGAACTCCTCTCCAGACCATCCCGCCTCCGTGCCAATTCGAACACGGATCTCCGGCACGGGGCCGACACACTGTGAATCCTCCCTCCACCCCCGAGGTCCCGCCAGAGGCCAACGACCGGAACCGCAACTCCCTGCACCTCCTACGAGACAACTCTCGTCGAAAGTGATGCAACGACCACCTGAAATCAAAGCCGCTATGTGTGGGGTGTGCAGGGGATGGATTCGTAGCTCAGGGCGTAGAGGCCGCCCCATTCGTCGAGTGGTTCGTGTGCGTTGGCAAAGCTCACGGGGACGGTTCGGTACCACTGGGTGCCGTCGCCCTGGCCCTCGAACACCTCGAAGTGGAGATGGGGTACCGACGTGCCGGTCGTGCCAACGAGACCGATCACTTGACCGGTCTCGACCTCATCATCGACTGCGACAAAGACGCCGTTCTCGCTCATGTGCAGATACGACGCCATCGTCCCGTCGTCGTGGAGGACGAATACGCCGTTCTCGTGACCACCGGTACGGTCGCCGTCGCCGTACTGGTCCCGCATCTCGACCACCCGACCGTCACGCGCCGCGGTGATCTCTGCGCCGAACGGCATCGTGAAGTCAATAGCGAACCGGCCTCGGTGAGTACCCGTGTCACCCCATGCCTGGCTGACCCGTGCGTGCTCACCAACAGGGTACGGGAGGCAATACGGGGAGTCGGCGGGGTCGGGGAACTGCATGAACTCGAGATCGGGCAGTTCCGACGATCCACTGCCGCCGCAACCCGACACGACAAGCATCGTCGCGACCACCACAACAGAGAAGAGGCGCCAGCATCCCATCACAGACTCCCTTCTGCCAGCCCACTTGTCACCGGCATGCGGATGCTCTCCTGGCCCAAACTACGCTCAGAGCCTGATCCGAGACAGGGCCGAGAGACCCCTCCCCAACCGTCCAAGTCCGGCACTATGCACGGCTGGCCGTGGGACGCATCCGCGCCCGATTAATGGTGTTGGGGTGTCGCGGGACGGTTGTGTCTCGATATGGGCGGGTGTCGCCCACTCGGCGTTGCCAGCGGTCTATCTGGCTGAGGGGAACGGATTGGCCGTGGACAGCACAGGAGGACTCATGAAGAGCACCATCGTCGCCAGCGTTGCGGTCTTTGCGTTGGTCGTTGCTGGATGCTCGTCGAGTGATCCGACCGCATCTGACGAGTACCAGGCGCTCGAAAAAGAACTTGCTGCCGTCGACCAGCAGCTCGTCGAGACGGAACAGAACCTCGCACGGGCCGAGGCTGAGGTAGCGGCCATCACCGCCGAACGTGATGCACTGGCGCACGGAGCCGTTCCCAGCCACCGATACGAGAACGCTGCAAGAATTCTGAGTGAGATCAAGGCGATCCTCGACGACCCGGAAGCGTTCGGAACCGAGGACGAGATCGCAGACCTGCTCGCAACCCACGCCACGCCCGAGGCCCTGATGGACGATGACGTGTTCGGTGCGGTCAGCTACGGGGCCGGCTTCTTCAACACCCTCTACGGATGGAGTGACGCCCAGATCGATGTTTATGACCGTTTGCTCTGCGACGACGGGTCGCAAAGTGCGGCCCTCTGGCTGTGGCACGGAACCAACATTGCGGGGAATCCCTTCGAGTTGGCGGGCATCAGCCTCGCCACCCACGACGAGGACGGACTGATCTCATATGAACTCGTCACGTACCCGTACCCCGACGACTACGTACGAGAAGCCGTCATGGGAAGCGGAAACTAGTGCTCACCACGGTCGTCAGACACCGGCTCATATCCGGACTATGTGCGCCCAGCGACGCCTGGGCTGCTTAAGGGAATCACGGATCGCTGAAACGGCCAACCGAAGACATCGATCGGTCACCGGCCTTCCCCACCACCTGGAGTTGTGCCTGCGGTAGTCCGCTGAAGATGGGTCGAGATCAGTGGGTCCATCGTGTTTGTAGGAACATCGGGCTGTCCCAGGAGAAACCGAGAGATCGTGGCATTTCTTTTCCGCGGCGCCCGGTTTCTGTCACTGGCTCTTGATACGTTGCGGGTATGGATATCGAGACCGCCACCAACGACCGGATTGAGCAGCAGTTGCTTGAGCGTGAGTCTGTGATCGCACGAGCGAGTGCCCGACAGATGATGTTGTTGCGTGAGGTTGATCGGCGTCAGTTGCCGATGGGGGCGGGGTGCGGGTCGTTGGGTGAATGGGTGCGGGGCCGCCTCGACGTAGCCCCCGAAACCGCCCGAGACCTCGTAGCCACCGCCAAACACCTCGCAAGAGCTCCCCGATGTTGAAGAAGCAATCGAAACCGGTGTGATCGGGTTCGACCGGGCCGTAGCCGTCGGCCGATTCGCCAACCGCGACGACACGTTCGACATCTTGAATGAGATGGCGGGGTTCGACATTGCGGGGATACGGAACCGGGCAGCTCGACGGCGGCGTATGACCAGGGTTGACGAACAGATGGCGTACCAGGACCGGTACATGACCGTAGAACCCAACCTCGACGAATCGGCATGGCGCCTCAACGGCCGCCTCCCCGGCTTCGCAGGCCGCATCGTCATCGACGCCCTCGAAGCCAAAGCAGACACCCTCCCGAAAGAACCCGGACACGTGTCACGGGCAGCACGCAACGCAGACGCGCTGTGGGCCATCAGCCTCGACGCCCTCTACGGCGGCGACGGTGCCACGATCGAAGACCCGACACCGCTGTTGACCGTGTTTGTCGACGCCAACGAAGCCGCAGCCACGAATGGTGAGGCTGGTGTGAGGTTGCAGGCGGGCCTCGGGTTGGTGAAGCAGCGATCGAAGCGATCCTGTGTGACGGTGTTGTAGAAGTCACCGCACGAACCAAACACGGCACACCACTACGGATGGGACGCCGAACCAGAGCCATCCCACCCCAGCTGCGCAGGTTCGTCATGGATCGTGACGGTGCGGCATGCACCATTGCCGGCTGCACCAGCAGGTACCGCCTCCAGGTGCATCACATCACACGGTGGATCGACGGCGGCCGTACCGACCCCGAGAACCTGACGACGGTGTGTTGGTTCCACCACCAAATCGTGATCCACGGCCAAGGCTACCGAATCGACCCCGACTCGCCACCCCAGAGACGGCGCCTGCTACAACCCCCAATCCACGGCCCACCCTGGCTCGAACAAGCACGAGCCAAAGCGGCATGGTCGTAAGCGAACAGCCCAGACACTGAGTCACAAGACACGAGACACGAGACACGAGACTCGAGACCTGAACCGAACCCATGTCTTCGCCTCCACCGCCGAAGGTGGGGGAGGGTGCCCGAGCGCAGCGAGGGCGGGAAGGGCGGCCTGGGAGCCAGCACCACCAAGATGAGGCCCGCCGCAAGTCTCGGATCTCAAGTCTCGATCTCGGATCTCGGATCTCGAGTCTCAAATCTCTCCCCTAGCTCGTGATCGCTTCAGCGACAGCGAGTCCGATGATGCGGTGGCCGTCGGGGTTGGGGTGTGGCCAGCCCGGCCCACATCTGGGTGTCAATCGGCAGACCATCGATATCCACCCAGGTCACGTCTTGGTCGAGGCCGGCCTGGATGGCGCCGTGCAACTCGCCCAGCGCAGACTCCATCTCCTCGGCACACTCGGGGCCGATCGGCGACCACCCGGGGGCGATCGTTGTTCCATCAATCGCGAAGTAGCTCGCCCAGTACACCGACGCATTCGCCCGGGTTCTGATCGCTTCGGCGATCTCGGATGCCCCGGCTGTGATTTGGTCGCGCCGATCGCTCAGATTCCACCGTTCTGTGATCGCTTCCTGGCACGCAAGCTTGTCCCCCGCTTTCGTCCATGAGAACGCGGTGTCCTTGGTCAGTTCCTTCACCACGTCGACCCAGTTCGTCGAGTTGATCCCGGCCGTCACGATCACGACATTCCACGTCGTGGGATCCGTGTAGCGCTCGATGTCATCGATCTGGCTGGGATGGGTATCCGAGCAGGAGTCGGAACCGCCGTTGATGACTGAATTCACACCTGCGCCGGGGAAAGCAAGGTTGACATAGTTGGGTGCCCACGCAGCAGGAAGTGCCGCGGCGACCGAATCACGCACCGTGCTTCCGAACGAGTAGTCGGCATCGCGGCAGGTGGCATCGCCGGTGAACCACCGTCGCGTGTACCCGGATGCAATCGAGTCGCCGGCGAGAACAATCATCGGAGCGGGCGGCGTGACGCCCGTCCAGACGGTGCGCCACTCGGATCGCCAACTGTTGAGGTCAACCGCCCGTACCTCGAGCCTGGCATAGGTCTCGGGGACCACCGAGGCGTAGGAAACGGTCGGTTCGGCGGCTGAGGTGGTGAAGACCCCGTCGGGATCAGAACGGTTCCATCGGTACTCGTACTTCAGGATTCCATCGTTGTCGAAGGCCTCGATCTGGAGATCCGCTTCAAGCAGCGCGTTCTTCGGCTGGGGATCGAGAAGTTCAGCCGACATGATGATCGGCCGGGTATCACCGTCGGGCAGCTGTTCGTATGCCGGCGAGAGAGCTGACACCGGAAGCGCCATGTCCATCAGCACACCAAGAACGGTGCCCATCAATACGGCGCGTCGTGACATCAATACAAACCTACTCGTTGCGTGCTGTACAGATATGACGCCGCGTGAACGGATTTGGTTCCCTCGTTGCTGGGAGAAGATGTGAGTCGCCGGCCCAAGGTCACGGCGTGAATTGCTCGAGGATCTCGGTGACTTCGCCACCGTTGACGAAGACCCAGACATTGCACGAGGTGGAAGGACAGGGAATGGACGCGCTCGGGTCAACCGGCCATCCGGAGAACGGGACCGTCAGGAACCCGACGGATCCCGCATCGACCTCATACACGGTGGCCGTCGCTGGGACGGGCGATCGTCCGGAGCGTCGGATTGACATTGCGCACGTAGTAGTCGTTGTTGACCTCTTCTCCGTCCGCGGCTCCCTCGGTGTAGGCGATGGCGCCGTAGAAGAAGCAGGCCAGATCGAAGTCGATGGCCGTCGCCGACTTGGCCACCACGTAGCCGAACCAAGCGCCATCCGGCAACGGTCCCGCCCCTGGCGTACAACCGGACCCTGCTGCACCGCCGCTTCCGGGCAGAGGAGCCAACGGAGCGAACGTCGGGAACGCCAACCTCGTACGGTCCGCCCGACGTTGTGGTAGTCGCCGCTGTTGTGGTGGTTGTCGGAGCCGCGGTGGTCGTGGTTGTCGCAGCCGTGGTCGTTGTCGTTGCAGCCGTGGTCGTCGTCGTTGCAGCCGTGGTCGTCGTTGTTGCACCGTGGTCGTCGTTGTTGCGGCGCTTCCGTTGTTGTCTCAGGCGGAACGGAGGTGGAGGAGGCCGCGATGGTCGTATCCGTGCTACTCGAACAGCCACCCAACACGACCAGCACGAGGAGAACAACTGCAGATCTCATTCATCCACTGTACGGCGCAGATTTGGGCGCTCAATAGGGCGTTAGGACCATTGTTCGTTCGTCCGATTCCGGTTGGATTGCCTCGGTTCTTGCCTTGGGAACACGCGACCTCCGTTGACGAGCGGGGCGGCACACGTCGGTCGTTAGGATGCGCGGCGTGGTGAGACGATGGATCGCAGCGAAACCGACATGCCAACCGCGTCCAAGGCACGCGTGCACGGCGGGCTCGGCACGACCGATGCGGAGACGCCAGGTGAAGAACGTCGCCTGCGTCGGACTGGCGGTTCTCGACTTCGTATTCGGCATCGACATGCGACCAGATCGAGGCCGCAAGGCGTTCGCCGATTCAATGACGGTGATCGGCGGTGGACCGGCAGCGACGGCAGCCGCAGCCGTGGCTCGGCTCGATGCCAACGCCAGCTTCATAGGGCAGCTCGGCAAAGACGTCATCGGAGATCTGATCGTTGAAGACCTCACCAAGTGGGGCGTCGACACCCGACGTGTGCGACGTCACCCTTCGGCGTCATCTCCCGTTTCCACGATCACGGTCGAGGCCGATGGAGAGCGGACGATCATCAACCACACGGATCCCGAGCTGTTGGAGTCGGCGGATCGAGTCACCGAGGATGACCTCTCGGGAGCCGATGCCGTGCTGGGCGACCTCCTTTGGCCGACGGGAGCATTGTCGGCGATGGAGGCGGCACGGGGACTCAGCATCCCGGCAGTCCTGGACTTCGACCATGTCCGTCCGGGCCCGATCGGTACAGCGCTCACTGCACCAACGCACATCGTCTTCTCGGCGCCGGCGCTTGCGGAGATGAGCGGCCACAACGATCCGTCCACGGGTTTGGAGGCGGTTGCCGCACGAACGGACTCATGGCTCGGCGTCACCCTCGGGGGCGAGGGGGTCCTGTGGATGGACCAAAGCGGCGAAACGCGCAGACTCCCAGCCTTTGAAGTCGACGTCGCGGACACGCTCGGCGCCGGCGATGTCTTCCATGGTGCCTTTGCGCTTGGCCTTGCCGAGGATCGACCAATCGAGGACGTGGTACGTCGCGCCTCTGCCACGGCCGCATTGAAGTGCACCCGATTCGGGGGCCGGCGCGGGTATCCCCACCGCAGCGGAAGTGGACGAGTTCTTGCGGCAACGGTCGTAGACGACCGGCAGCGGACACACCGACGGATCGACTTCGGAATCCCGGCGGCTACGGCTGCGCTTGGGGAGGCGGCCACCACGGTGCCAGGTGTGCGTCCACTGCCGCGTACCAGTCGTCGGTCATCGCTCCGAGGGGGTCGATGTGCTCCGCGTAGGCGGACCAGACCAGCGGTTCGTCGATCCAGACCCGAACCGACGTGCGATGGATCCCGCCATCGGCTCGACCGAGGGTGTTTTGTGTTCCGTAGATCGCGACCGGCAGCAGGGGTGCACCACTCATCCATGCCAACCACGCGGCCCCACGCTTCGGTTCGGTCTCGCGCCAGTACTCCACGCGCCGCCCCTCGGGAAAGACGCCGGCGGTACCCCCTGAACGCAAGTACGCGATCGCTTCTTCCAGCGCGTGCAGCGGGACCCCGTCGCGGTCGGTCGGGATCGCTCCGAAGAACCCTGTGACGACATCGAACGCAAGGTGATTCCCGAACAACTCGTCGACGGCGATAAACCGGACAAGGCGTCCCAGGGCGTTGACGACGAGTGGGGGGTCGAGATGGGAGAAGTGATTCGCGGCAACCACAACCGGGCCGCTGCTCGGGATGTTCTCGGTGCCGCTGACTTCGAAGTCAAGTAGGCCGCGAGCGAGGATTCGGATTGGGATGTTCAGGAATCGCGTCGTGGCGGCCGAGGGGATCCGCCGGAAGTCAGGCATCGGCAGCCAGCTCGGCGAACAGGTTGGCGAATGCCAGCTGTGGTCGCTGGTTTGTGGCGAGCGCTTCGACCGCGACCAGGGTTCGTTCAGCTCCGGCAATCGCCCGTCTCGGTGTCATGGACGACAATGCCGAGACGGGGACGTCCGTGTTTCGCACCGGGCTGCCGAATTGGGCCGCCGCCACATCTCGATAGAACGAAGCGAGTATCTCGAGACCCGTCACGTAGAGGGCATCGGTTGCACGCTTCAGCTCGCGGGTTTGCCGATCGCGCAGCGACTTCGGGGCGTCATCGCCAAGCGCGTCGCGTTCTTCCTGCTGACGCTCCTTGAGCGCGGCGAGAAGCGGCTCTGCAGCAGCCATGGTCTCATCGGCAAGCCGGAATGCATCACCAGGATGCTCGCCAAGACGCATCGGAATGCTGAGCCAGACTCTCCGGTAGTCGGCGACCTGAGGCTCCGTCGCGAGTGCAAGAGCGAGTCCCGGGCGGCCGCCGGCGATCCGAGCGGCTTCCGTGGCCTGCTCCTCCTCGATACCGAACTGGATGAGACCTGCGGCGACCTCCTCCTCGGAAACCCGGCCAAGTACAACGGTTCGGCACCGACTCGCGACCGTTTCCGGGAGATCGTCTTCCGTCTCGGCGACGATCACGAACACCGTGGCGGGAGTGGGCTCTTCCAGGGTCTTCAGGAGGGCGTTCGCGGCTTCGTCGTTCATCATGCCCCCTTCCTCGAGCAAGAACACTTTGCGATCCGACTCGAGCGGGGTGCGCGTTGCCTGAGATACCACGGTTCGCGCCTGGTCGACGGTGATCGAGGCACGACCTTCCGGCTCAACGAGAACGAGGTCCGGGTGGACGCCGCCCAAAACGCGGTCGATGCAGGCTTGGTCCTCGCCGCATAGGAGTGCTGCTGCGAACCGCCGGGCGATCGTCGCTTTGCCAACGTTGGACGGACCAACGAAGAGATACGACTGAGCGGGTTCCACGATCTCCCGTTCGAGGAGTTCGATGACCCCCCGATGCCCGATGACGGCGTCGAACCGGGTCACCATCGCGTCCGAATCTCCCGATACGCCGTGTCGACAACGTCGTCGAGCGGCGCATGGGTATTGATGGTGACGAAGCGCTCGGGCTCCGCCTCCGCCAACGCCGTGAACCCCTCCGCGACAGCTTGCTGGAAAGCGACACCTTCGTCACCGATCCGATCCCCAACCTCCTGGCGCGCCAGGCCCTCGTCCGGATCAACGGCCAGGAGCACCACCATGCTGGGCCAGACCCCAAGCAAGCCGGGCTCGTTGGCGTTGCGGACCTCTTCGACACCGAGTTGACGGCCCGCTCCCTGATACGCAAGCGATGAGTACACCGATCGATCGGACAGGACCCACGCCCCATCATCGAGTGCCGGGCCGACCGCCTCGGCCGCAAGCTGGGCCCGGGCGGCAGCGAACAGGAGAGCCTCGGTCCACGGTTTCGGCGCTAGTTCGTGGCTGAGGAGAATCTGCCGGATCGACTCGCCAACGGTGGTCCCGCCCGGTTCGCGCACACGGACAACGCGGCAGACCGTCGGCTTCGAGTCGTTCGCCGACCAGTTGCGCCACGGTCGACTTGCCTGCACCTTCGATGCCCTCGAACGCGATGTAGGGACGGTTCACTCGATCTCGTTCCTCGTACTCGGCGTCACCGGGACAGTTTCGCAGAGTTGGGGGCGACAGGTCCGACGCTAAGACCTTCTTCGGCTTCCGCTTCGGAGCCGGACCCTTGGCCCGCCGCTCGGCGAGCAGCTCAACCGCACGATCGAGGGTGATCGTGTCGACGGAGTCCGCAACCCTGAGGGACGCGTTCGTCTCGCCGTCGGTGACGTACGGACCGAACCGTCCGTTCCGGAGCACGACCGGCTTCTCAGTGTTCGGGTCCTCTCCGAGTTCCTTCAACGGAGCAGCCGCCGTCCGGCTGCGCCCCTTCTTCGGCTGGGCGAGCAGGGCGATCGCCGCCTCGAGGTCCACCGTGAATATCTGATCCTCGTCTTCGAGGCTGCGGCTCTCCTTGCCCCACTTCACGTAAGGCCCGTAGCGCCCGTTCTGCGCCGTTATCGGCTTGCCGTCCTCAGGATGCTCACCGACGGTCCGCGGCTGCGTGAGAAGCCGGAGCGCGTCGTCAACCGTCACCGTCTCGAGCGACATGGTCTTGAAAAGGGAGGCCGTCTTCGGCTTCGCCTTCGACTTCGGTCTGCGTCTCGTTCACCGAGCTGAACATACGGTCCGTAGCGTCCCGCCTTGGCGAACACGGTGAGGCCGGTCTCGGGATCCTCGCCGAGGGCCCGGTCGCCGGACGGAGCCGCGAGCAGTTCCGTTGCACGCTCGACCGTGAGCTCTTCGAGCGGTACGTCCTCGGGGATCGAGGCGCGGGATTCGCCGTGAACGAGGTAGGGGCCGAATTGACCGCAGCGTGCCACGATCGGTTCGCCGTCCGCACCCTCACCGATCGGGAACGGCGTTGACCTCGCGCGGATCGATCCCCTCGAGTGCATCGTCGGAAACGAGCGTTCTGAGGCCGGGATGATCGTCGACACCGAAGTAGAACCGTTCCAGATACGGGACCATCTGCTCCTCGCCGCCCGCGATCTTGTCGAGGTCCTCCTCCATGAGCGCGGTGAAGTCGTAGTCGACGTAGTCACCGAAGTGCTCCTCGAGCAGGCCAACGACCGCGAAAGCCTTGAGCGTCGGAACAAGCGCCGATCCCTGTTTGCGCACATAGTCGCGGTCCTGGATGGTCGAGATGATCGACGCGTAGGTCGACGGGCGGCCGATTCCCAGTTCCTCCAACCGCTTCACGAGGCTTGCTTCGGTGTAGCGGGCAGGGGGTTTTGTCTCGTGGTTCGTCGCCTCCATGGCGAGCGCGGCGAGATCCTGTCCTTCCGCAACGGCCGGCAAGTGCCGCTCCTGGTCGTCGCGGGCAGCATCGGGATCATCGATGTCTTCGACGTAGGCCTTCAGGAATCCGCCGAAGAGGATGGTGCGGCCGGAGGCCGAGAACTCGCACACCCGACTGCTTTCTGGTGCAGTTCCGCTGAGTCGAAGTTGGAGGCTCTCCCCTTTCGCATCCTTCATCTGGCTCGCAACGGTTCGTTTCCAGATCAAGTCATAGAGCCGCGCCTCATCCGACTTCGATCCGAAGGAACCCGCAACGGTCTTCGGGTCCTGGAAGTGCTCACCGGCTGGACGGATCGCCTCGTGGGCCTCCTGGGCACCCTTCGCCTTCTTGCCGTAGAAGCGCGGCGAATCGGGGAGGTACTCCTTGCCGAAGCGGTCGGCGACGAGTGAGCGGGCCGCGCTCAGAGCCGTCCCCGACAGGTTGGTCGAGTCGGTCCTCATGTAGGTGATGAACCCACCTTCGTACAGACGTTGCGCAGCCGACATTGTTCGGCGTGCCCCAAATCGGAATTTGCGACCCGCTTCCTGCTGCAGCGTGGCCGTGCGGAATGGCGGATACGGGCGCCGGGTGTACGGCTTGCGCTCGACAGACGTCACTTCGAACGGACTGTCGACCAGTTCGTCTGCAAGCGCGGCTGCGGCCTCGGCATCGAGAATGATACGGTCGGCGCGGGGCTGGCCGGATCGGTCGAAGTCGGATCCGGTCGCAACACGTTCTCCGTCGACGGAGACGAGTTTGGCATCAAACGGGCTCTCCTCGTCACGAGGGGTGAAGGTGCCCGTTACCCCCGAGTATGTGGCTCCGATGAACGCAAGGCGCTCCCGCTCACGATCAACGATGATTCGGGTCGCCGGGGATTGGACTCGGCCCGCCGACAGCCCACGCTGGACCTTGCGCCACAACACCGGCGAGACTTCATACCCGAACAGACGGTCGAGAACGCGGCGCGCCTCCTGGGCGGCGACGACCTGCTTGTCGAGCTCACGCGGATGATCGACCGCTTCCTGGATGGCCTCCGATGTGATCTCGTGGAACACCATCCGGTGGACGGGAACCTTCGGCTTGAGGGTTTCGAGAAGATGCCACGCAATCGCTTCACCTTCTCGATCCTCATCGGTGGCGAGGTAGAGAGAGTCGGCGCCTTTGAGCGCCTTGCGCAGCACGGCGACTTGCTTCTTCGAATTGGGAGTGACCACGTACATCGGCTTGAAGCCGTTGTCGATATCGATGCCGAACCGGGTCTCTCTCCACGCCGTCTTCTTGGCGTCGGAGACCTCGCCGACCTTCGTCGGGATATCGCGAATGTGACCGACCGACGATTCGACGATGAAGTCGTCGCCGAGGTAGCGGCCGATGGTTTTGGCTTTCGCCGGGGACTCGACGATGACAAGGTGTTTGGGCATGGATGAACAGCACTCAGTCGGTTGGGAACGGGGTCAACGATGCGGGAGTATGGCCGCTTTGTCAAGACAATGGGTATTTGGCCCTCGGAACGTGCCTATCGATTGAAGCCTGAGCGGAAGCGCTCAACCACCCTCGGCCACGTGAACACATCCTCGACGTACTGCCGTCCGGCGAGTCCCATCGCGCCGTGCTCGCTCAGGGTCCTCGAGCAGCATCTCGAGGCCTTGAACGATGTCATCGGTTGAGTGAACGACGTATCCGGTCTCGCCGGGGATCACCGTCTCGGGAGACCCCCCGGAGTCCCCTGCGAGGACCGGCAGACCGGTCGCAGCTGCCTCGAGAAAGACCAGACCGAGTCCCTCCACTTCCAACCCGCCCCATCGCGATCGGCACGGCATGCAGAACACATCCATCTGCCGGTACAGGCCGGGCAGCTCGGACCACGGCACGTCAACGGCGAAGCGGGTCCGCACGCCGAGCTTGTCGGCGAGCCTGCGGAGACTTCCTTCGGTGCGACCCGTGCCGACAAGCAGCACGTCGACAGGGGACGAGAGTCTCGACGCCGCCTCGATCAGGCGATGTTGCCCCTTGCGCGGCACAAAACGGGAGACACATCCGACAACCGGGATCTCGTTGTCACCGTTCGGCGGAGGAGTGAAGGTGTCGATGTCGACGCCGGCTCCAACGAACACGACTTCCTTGCCGGAAAGGCGTTGTACACGGTTCGCCGTGAAGCCGCTGACGGCAAACCGCACGTCTGCATCGCGGAGCGCCTTGGCGACCGCCTGCCGGGTCCCCGGCGCTGCCGCAGGAAGGGTGACTTCTGCCCCGTGACTGAGCACTCCGTAGGGAACACCAAGCCGATCCCTCAATGCCGGTCCGAGGTACGGCAACGGGTGGGGAGCACCAAACAGGATGGCGTCGGGGGCGAAGTCCGCTGCCCGATCCTGGATCCACGCGGCGACCTGAGGGGTCGGCCACATGAACGTCGAATGGTGCCGACTGATGCGCTCATCGGGTTCGGCAGCTGCGTCGGCCGGCGCGATGACATGCCACTCATCCGGATACGCATTGATCACGTTGCCGAGGTACTGCTGGATCCCGCCCGGCTTCGGGGGGTAGTCGTTTGTGATGAGCAGCAGTCGCATCCTCAGTCTCCGAGATGTGCTGCGACGTTGTACGACGAGATGCGAGGACCCGATCCGCCGTAGATGACTTCGCAGTGGGCGGTATTGCGTGGAATTGGAATCACGTTCCGGTCGAGGAATGGGATGCCAAGCAATCGCGCCACGTAGGCCCGTGTGACTCCCACCGTGGGTGAAAACGCCAACGGTGCCGGACTCGTCTGCGGCAAGCGCAGCCGCTGCGGCTTCGAACCGTTCCCCGGCACGTTGGCAAATGTCTCGCCGGTACCGCCGCGCGGCTCGTCACGTCCCTCTTCGAAGATCCTGCGGAAAGCCTCCGGGTCGGTCGCACGAGCCTCGGCGCCGGTGAGCCCCTCCCACTCACCGAAGTGCAACTCCACGAGATCGTCGACGATCCGGACCGTGTCATCGTCTCTCGCGACGGCAGCGGCCGTGTCGCGAGCGCGCACCGAAGGAGATGAACGCGAAGGCGTCGTATGCACCGGAGACTGCCGCGCGAGTGCAGCGGCTTGGCGCCGTCCCTCATCGGACAGTTGCGACTCCCCTCTCCCCCACCAGCGGTGTTCGAGGTTCGCTTCCGTCTCACCGTGGCGAATGAACCGGAGTCGAGTGCCCGATGGGCGGGCAACGTCACCCTCGAGGTGTAGATCGTCGTTGAGCGAGAACACCTCAACCCGATCGTCGGACAGACGGATGGTCGTCAGTGAAGCGTTCGAGGGAACAAGCATCGCCGATTGGTCGGCGGTGCCGACAATTGAACCAACGATCGTCTGGATGACACCGCCGTGAGTCACCGCGATCGCCTCTTCGCCCTCGTCGATCCGCGCCGCGAGCGCTTCGAATGCGCCGCGGACACGTTCCGTGAAATCGGAGAATCGTTCACCACCCTCGGGTTGGAAGTCACCGGAGCCGAACCGTTCGCTTGTGATGTCGGGGTACCGGCGACGGATCTCCTCAGGCTGCATCCCGTCCCATGCCCCAAGATCGAATTCTCGCCACTCAGCCAGGGGTTCCCCGCTGCCGATCGAGGCACCAGTCGCCCGAGTCCGGCCGAGATCCGACGTCACCATCAAGACGGTGTCGCGACCAGCCATACGTCGGCCGAGGCGCTCGACCTGGAGTTGGCCGCGCGTGCTCAGCGGCGAGTCGGATTGGCCCTGCCAACGTCCCGAGACGTTGCTGACGGTCTCGCCATGGCGAACAAGTGTGATGGTGCGAGCCAGAGAGCCCCCTGCGTGGATCGCCCGTAGGGTAGGACGCCACCGCGATTCGGCGGGCCGCACTCCGTTCGGCTCGAACGGAGTGCGGACTACCGCCTAGAACAAGCCGTAGGTCACGAACGCCGATGCGAAGATCAGGGAGACGATCGTCATGACCTTGATGACGATGTTCATCGCCGGACCCGACGTGTCCTTGAACGGATCGCCGACCGTGTCACCGACGACCGCTGCCTTGTGAGCATCTGAGCCCTTGCCGCCGAAGGCACCGGCTTCGATGAACTTCTTGGCGTTGTCCCAGGCACCACCGGCGTTCGCCATGTAGATGGCCAACAGGAAGCCTGAGATCAGCGCCCCGGCGAGCAAGCCGCCGAGCATCTCGAGACTGATGAATCCCACAATGAGTGGCAGCGCAACAGCGAGGGCACCCGGCACGATCATCTCTCGGAGGGCTGCCTGGGTCGAGATATCGACGCACTTCTCGTACTCCGGCTTGGCCTCGGGATCCCCTTCACGCAGTCCGGGAATCTCACGGAACTGGCGACGGACTTCCTCGATCATCTGATTGGCGGCACGGCCGACCGCCTGGATCGTCTGCGCTGCAAACAGGTACGGGAACATCCCGCCGATGAAGAGGCCGACAATCACCCAGATGCTGAGGATGTCGAGAGCCTCGATGGTGTCCTTGCCGGCTTCAGCCAGCTCGACATTCACCGACTGGATGAACGTGAAGAACAGGGCGAGAGCCGTGACGGCCGCAGAACCGATCGCGAAGCCCTTCGCTATTGCGGCGGTGGTGTTGCCGAGCGAATCGAGTGCATCGGTTGTCTCGCGGACCTCCGGTGGCAGATGTGCCATCTCTGCAATCCCGCCTGCGTTGTCTGCGATGGGCCCGTAGGCATCGACCGAAACGGTGATACCGAGCGTCGCAAGCACACCAATAGCGGCGATCGCCACGCCGTAGATGCCGCCGCCATCCACGGCCCAGTCACCGGCCCAGAAGGCGGCTCCCATGCCGAAGGCGACCACGATCACCGAGTAGGCGGCGGACTTCATTCCCTCGGAGATGCCCGAAAGCACAACGGTTGCAGGTCCGGTCTGAGCTTGGCGAGCGATCTCCTTGACGACCTTGTGCTCATCCGACGTGAACCACATCGAGATGCGCCCGATGATGATGCCGATTACGAGACCGACGAGGACCGCGAGGAAGAACCCCCAGTAGTTGTTGACACCCTCGACACCGCTGAACATCAGGGGAGTCAGCGCCCCAACCCCGATGACGGTCAGTCCGGCAGCAGTCCAGGTTCCACGTTCGAGTGTCGCAGCGAGGCTGGCCTTGCCCGGGCGTACGAGGAACGAACCGATGATCGAAGCGAGCATCCCGATAGAGGCAATCATCAGCGGGTAAAAGACGGCCTGCATCGTGAACGCCTCGCCGGCAACGCCGAACACCAACACGGCGAAAGAAATCGGCGCAACGAGCGATCCGACATACGACTCGAAGAGGTCGGCACCCATTCCTGCGACGTCGCCGACGTTGTCGCCAACGTTGTCGGCGATCGTGGCCGGATTGCGGGGGTCGTCCTCGGGAATCCCGGCTTCAACCTTGCCGACGAGGTCGGCACCAACATCGGCCGCCTTCGTGTAGATCCCACCGCCGACGCGAGAGAACAGAGCGATCGAGGACCCTCCAAGGGCGATTGCCGTCACGACCGCTACCCAGTTGTCGAGTTCGAGGATTTCTTTGAACAGCCACACGCCGAGCGAGAATCCGAGGAGTCCGAGGCCGGCCACGGTGAATCCCATGACGGCTCCGCCACGGAACGCGATGGGAAGTGCGACCTTGATACCACCCCGGCGTGCCCCTTCGGCAGTGCGCGCGTTGGCTGCGGTCGCGATCCGCATTCCGATGAAACCGGCCGTCGCCGAGAGTACGGCACCGAACACGTAGGCAATCGCTCCCCATGGACGACCCCAAGGAAGGAAGATGAGGATCAGCGTCGCAAGGATGGCGACGAAGATCGCCACCGCACGGTACTCGCGCTTCATGAACGCCATCGACCCCTTGCGGATGGCTCCCATCAGGTCCACCATCACCTCGTTGCCGGGATCGGCCGACGTCACCTGACGGGCATAGAAGAAGGCAAGGATGAGGGCGGCGATGCCCATAACTACGGCTACATAGAGCCACAGGTCCGGCTGGTCCACAGAAACTCCCAAGATCGGCAATTGGAGTCCCGGATTATAGATTCGTCGAGGAGCGTCCCGATTGCCGAACCGGCTGGGAGCGCCCAAACCCCGCAACGTGGGGAGATACACCACACAATTCGACAATGGGCGTACGATCCTCGACCGTGCGACGACTCCTTCTCACCCTGAGCCTCTTCGTGGTCACCGGCCTCGTCGCGGCGTCATGCTCTCCGAGCGTCGCCGAAACGACGGTGACGACGCTGCCGACCACGACCACAACACAGCCGCTCGACCACCACGTCGAGTTCCACAACCTCCACAACGGCACCGGTCATGCAGCGTTCGGGTCGAAGGCGAGCTCCCGGACGAGCTCCTTGCCGTCGTGGCGTCGCTCCTTTCGTGGCAGATCGATGATCGCAACAAGCCGCCTGAGATTCCGGAAGGACTCGAAGCTCACCTCGCGGACCACCCGATCGCGACGACCGATGATCTCGAAGTCACCGGCACCACAGCAGAGGTTGAAGGCGGAGAGGTCGGTGTTGTCCTGACCGAGGGAGGTGACGTGCTCCTCGCGGCAGACGAGGGAACCGGATGGCAGATCGTCGGGGCGCACCCGGCCAATGGCGTTCCGTGGTACGGCGAGGAGCCCCGCCTTGTCATGGTGATCGGCTCCGACGCTCGTGTGGGAACCAATCAGGAGACACACCGCGCCGACAGCATTCACCTCCTCGCGGCGAACCCCTCTGACGGGACCGGCACGATCCTCGGATTCCCGCGAGACAGTTGGGTCTCGACGAAGCACGGCACCATGAAGTTCTCATCCCTGATGTCGGGCCGCGGACCGCAAGTCATGGTCGACCAGGTAGTCGAAGCCTGGGGCCTGCCGGTCGAGGGGTACGTCGTGACTGGATTCGAAGGATTCGAAGACATGATGAACCAGGTCGGCTATCTCCCGATCGACCTTCCGCGGGCGATCCCCAACCAGGCGTGGTGGGACGGATGGCCGGCCGGAGAACAGACACTCTCTCCACAGCGGGCACTCGAATACTCGAGAACTCGCAAGGGGATTCCGGGCGGCGACCTCACCCGGTCGGCCAACCAGGGCTTGGTCATGCTGGCCGTACTGCAACTCCTTCAGATGAACGACATCGTCGACACCCCGGAGATCGTGAAGGTGCTTCTCGACTACACGTGGACGAGTCTGACACCAACCGACCTCATCCAGCTCGGCGCCGCGGTGCACACGCTCGATCCCGAGTCGATCGACAACGTCGTCGTCCCCGGCACGCCCGGTTGGGCAGGTAAGGCCTCGGTTGTGAGACTCACTCCCGACGTCGACGAGATCCTGGCCGATCTAGGCGACGACGGCCTCTTGAGTGAGGACGATGAATAGACAGAGAATGGCCAGACCTCAGCGGGACATGCCTCTACGGCAAGATTCCAATATCAGTGCCGCTCTCGCCTCGCATATGGATCCAACCTGTTTCCTGTTCCGCATCGACGAGTCCGCTCTCCGACTCCGCCGGCTGGGCTGAACCCTCATGCCACGCGGCAGATGTCGTCTCTCCTCTTAGATCCGGCGCCTTGTCCTCGGTTCGCTCGAGACCTCGGCGTTCCATGGCCCCCCACCGCAGATCGCTTCGCGTCGCCGACACAAGGCCGCGCAACCGCCACCATGTCGACATCTGCCGGTAACCGAAGTTCTCGACGAGGGCGATACCGAGGAGTGCCAGGAGGTCCTCGAAACGCCGGTACCTCCGGAATGAGATCTCCTCGAGTGCGACCGCGGAAACCGAGATTGCCGAACCGAGAAACACCGCCACAGCAAGGAACGCCACGGTGTAGGCGACTGAGGCCTGACCGGTGATGAGCGCCACAGCAAATGCGGCGTAACCCAGCAACTCGACCAACGGACCAAGAAGTTCAAACACGACGTAGTACGGAAGGGCAACGAGTCCTGTGACCCCGTACTTCGGATTCATGACCATTCGACGGTGCCGGCTGATGACCTGTGCCAAACCCCTCTGCCAGCGGTCGCGTTGCCGCCCGAGCTGACGAACACTCTCGGGAGCTTCCGTCCAAGCAACGGGATCGGGGATGAATTCGATTCGATACGGTCGTCCAAGATCGCGACAGTGCCGGTGGAGTCGAACGATGAGTTCCATGTCCTCGCCGACGGTGCTCGTGTCGAAACCGCCGGCGTCTGCCACCACGGAACGCCGGAAGGCACCGAACGCTCCCGAGATGATGAGCGTGGCACCGATTGTGTTCCAACCCACCCGCGCCGACAGGAACGACCGCAGATACTCGAGAACCTGGAATCGAACCAGGATCGAGTTCGGCAGTCTGACGTCGTCAACAGCACCGGCGTCAATGGTGCAACCGTTCGCGATCCGCACGATGCCGCCGACCGCAACCGTCGAGGACTCCTCCAAGAACGGCCGCACAACACGAGCAAGGGCATCGGGCTCCAGGATCGTGTCGGCATCCATTGCGCAGAAAAGCGCACTTCGCGAGTAGTTCAAGCCAACGTTGAGAGCATCGGCCTTCCCGCCGTTCGCCTTGTCGACAACGACCAGGTTCTGATGCTGGACACCCTGGTAGACCGCGTGCACCGCGGCCGAGGAAATGTCGCTCGTAGGCACCCTCACGACTGGTTCGAGGTCGAACGCGTCGAGCAGAACGGCAAGCGTCCGATCAGTCGATCCATCGTTCACAACAACAATCTCATAGTCCGCGTATTGGAGGGTCAACAGTGATCGAAGAGAAGCAACGATCGTTGCTGCTTCATTGAACGCCGGCACCACAAGCGAGATCGGCAGACCGCCGCTCGATGAAAGGAGGTCGTCGATCTGAAGCGACTCGAGTCTGTCGAGGTACCGCCTCAAGCTGCGGAACGCTGTGAGGCTCAGGGTCAGATACGTACCGTTGAGAACTGCGAAGTATCCGAGGATGAAGATGTTGAACGCTGTGAGAAAGTCAATCACGCGGCGCCCCCGTAGAGCGTCTCGATCGCAGCTTCGGCCGGCAACCCACCAGCTTCAACGAGCGCGGCCAACTCGTTCGAGGCGTGCAGGTCGGCAAGAGCATGGGATGCGCGAATGGCGATCCAAGGGGAGTCCGGTTCGATTGCGGCAACGATTGTCTGTGCGTCTTCCGGCGTGCCGAGTTTGCCGAGTACGGAGATGGCGGCCGCTCGGACGAAGAATCGATCGTCGTCGATGAGCGGTCGCACCGCATCAGCCTGCGCTTCAGAGCCGATCGCGGCGAGGAGATGAAGGCAAGCGGTGATGAGTTCCGGGTCACCGCTCGTCATCTGGGCGGCAGCCACCTCCGCAGATTCCACATCCTTGAGGAGGGTGAGAGAACGGGCAACGGCCGCTCGAGCAAACGCGGGCCGCCGGCGATCACCGAGATACTGTCTCATATCGGGAGCAGCCCCTGTGCCGACGGTCGCGAGCATCGACGCTGTGAGGGCCGGGCTCCAGGCTTCATACCGGACGAGGCGATCGAGAACCTCTCGAATCCACTCCGCTCGATTTGGCTGGCACAGTGCGCGAGCAGCCACCACGGATACCAGGGGCGACGGATCATCCAGGAACCCAACGATGGCCGGCTCGTAGACGCGTCCCCCGAGGCAACTGACGATCTGCAGCGCCCGTGCTCGAGTTTCTGGGCGCCTCGCTTCCAGGTCGGGCGTCGTCACGTCGAGAAGAGGCGCGGCAAACCGTTGAATACGAGAGCGATCGCTTCCGCGGAGTCGCCGAGCGACGTCCCAGCAAATCTCGACCACGTCCTCTTGCTCGCTCGGGGCAACGAGTTCACTGAGGCCTTGGGTATCGGAATCGTCGGATATCAGCCCGATGACTCGTGGGTACCATCGTCGGCGTCGCTCGGCGATCCTCGCGACGCGCCGGACGTTGCGAATCCGCAGCAGAACGACGACGGCTGCGAATGTCAAGTTGATGAAAGCGAGCCCGGCGATCGCGAGGACGAGTCCGCTCATGACGCGCTGGTGTGTCGCCGCACCCGAACTGCGAGCTCGGCCGGTGAGAACGGCTTCACGATGTAGTCGGTGGCGCCGAGATCGAACCCTCGTACCACATCCTCTTCGCGGCCACGGCCGGTCAGCATGATGATTGGCAACTCTGCCGTCTGCGGAGACGATCGGAGCCGCCCGAGCACTTCGAACCCGTTCATCTTCGGCATCATCACATCAAGAATCGCCACATCTGGTGGTGATTGCAGCGCGTCGAAAAGAGCGCTCTCACCATCGACCTCATGTCGAATCGTGTAGCCGTCGCGAGCAAGCCGGTCGGACACCAACGCCGCCACCAATTCGTCGTCCTCGGCGAGAAGCACGGTGACCTTCGCAGCGTCCTCATCGGGCGTCGACAGAGGTGCCTGCGGGTCGGGCGCCGTGTTCTTGGGAGGCTCGAGTAGTTCGTCCACAAGGCCGGACAAGGCCAGCGGCTGAAACGGCTTCTCGACGAATGCGGTGGCTCCTGCATCCATCGCGGCCAGCCGAACCGGCTCGCTCCCGGAACCGGAGAGCATCACAACCGGAATACGCGCTGTCTCGGGATTCGCCAAGACGTGTCCAAGCAACTGCCGACCGTCGCCGTCTGGGAGAAGCAGATCCAACAGCACGAGGTCGATCGTCGCGTCGATCGATGCTCGCGCCTCTTCAATGGAACCAGCCATGACAAACTGTCGACGGTCGTTGTCGAGCGTCTTGGCGACAATCATCTGAATCAGTGGGTCGTCGTCGACGACAACGATCCGCTGCTGCGGCCGGCCGGTGCCCACGACGTCCTCAAGAGCGGCAATGAGAGGATCGAGCGCCTCAGCGAGGTCAGAGTCAGTGGTGTCGAGCGCAACTGCAGCGAGAGCCGTGATCTCGGGGTGACCGAAGCTGGTTCCCGAACCCTTGAGTTGGTGGCTGAGTCCGCGTGCTGTGGCAATCGCTTCGTCGTTCCCGTTCTGGACATCCGGCAGCGCGGAGCGAAGGCCATCGAGCAAGGGTTCAACACCCCGCCGATAGGCTTCTGTGAGATCCTGCATCTCGATCCGTCACTCCTCGACGCGCGGCCGCGACCCCCGGGCATCGGTGGACCGCAGTCGGCATCAGTCTTGAGTTGCTTGCCCGTTCAATAGTCTTCGGCATCGGATCTCGGTGCCTTCAGCGGTATCCGGCCCTCAACTCGCTGGTCAAGCCCGGCGATTCCCGCGCCGATAGTGGGCATATGGAACGGTCATCAATCCGACGAATCTCGATAGTTGCGGCCGTCTGCGGCATCCTGCTGCTGCCCCGTGCTCACAAGACTCCTACCAGAGCGAAGTCGCTCTCGAAGCCCGCTGGCAGTGCGACGTCCAGCGCCAGGCGTTTGCCGAACTCGGAGATATGAACACTGAGTTCGAGAGCCGGCTCGCGTCCGAAGGAATCACCCCCGATGAATATGCCTCCTTCAGGGCCGAACTCGAAGGATCACCGCAGCTCCGGTCCGAGGTCCTCGAGGCGTATGACCAGTACTGCGTGACGGCCGATGACTAGCCCGATTGTGTGCCACCCGAATGATCCCCCGACGGAGTCAAGGGATCGCGGCGACCTGCCGATCAGGTAGACATGACACGACGCATCTTCACCCTCGTTCTCATCACCGCGGCATTCCTGAGCGCGGCGGCCCCGGCCATGGCGAAGGACGAGGCGAAGGTCAAGCTCGATACACAGAAGACCGCCACCGTCGTCCAGGGCAGTTCCGCCTGGGTAGTCGTGAACTGGAGGGGCTCCACAGCGGACGCCACCGGATTCCGCGTCGTTGCCACAACGAAGGCCCCCGGTGTCGAGATCTCATACCCGGACAACACGGGCGATCACACCAGCCTCATGTTCAACGATGTGCTCTCAAGCGATGAGATCGACTTCACCGCAATCCACGTGGATGTCCCGTACGGGACCAAGAACTTCAAGCTCGACCTCGTTGCGACATGGAACGATGGCGAAAAAGACGTCAGCAAGGATTTCAAGGTGACTGTTCCGACCGTCGAATACACCGGCGACGATGTAGCCATTTCGACGGACGACGCCGGATCTGTGCCCACCGATGAGCCATCCTGGGTTGGAGTGGATTGGACCGGGATGGCGCCGTCCATCGGCGACGTGGAGATGACAGCGACTGGACCGAGCGGCGCCGCCATCGCGTACCCGGGCGAACGCGATTGGACCAGCCTGTACCACGACAACCAACTCGATCAAGGTGAAACGGACGTCGCCCGATTCCTGCTGGACGCCTCCGGCTTGGAAGCAGGCGTTCACAAGTTCGAGGTGACACTCTCCTACTCACGTGGCGATTCACCGGCGAGAACTTCAGGAGTCGTGACCGTTCACGTCGCGGGCTGAGCGAACGAGCGCCGGCTTCGTTCTTGTCTCTCCCCGAGCGCACCTGCAGCACCGGGACCAACGAGGACCTGAGACGTACGCAAAGGATCACTCGAGAAGCAGCGCCGGTGCGAACTCCGCTTCACTCGAAGCACGCACCGTGATCGATCCGAGGCCGAGCAGGCTTACCCGGCGTTCGACCGCGACCTCAACCACGCGGGATCGCCAGCTCCGATCGATCGGGCAGCGGCACGATGTCAACACCGCACCGTTTGCCGCAGCCAACCGGCCGGCTTCGGTCGCCGGGCTCCCCGTGGCGCCGAATGGACGAAACGTGACAGGAGCGGCACCGAGCGCGGCCGCATCGGCAGCCGCGGCGGCCTGAAGACGCGCTGCAAGTGCAAGCCCAACATCAGCGACGCCGATCGTCAAGACCACCACAAGGCCGGCGACGGCCAGCAGCAGGATGGCCGCCGAACCTCGCTCGCAGGTTCACCGTTCGACTGCGCATCGCAGCTCGTGCCGCAATCTCGACGGAGACGCCGCCGAAGAGGGGTGCGGCGACGCGATACGGCACGGTCACCCGCACTTCGGCGAGACTCCCAACAACATCCGGCCGACGCACTGAGACGCGTGCCGACGCACCGTTCCCGCCCAGGGCGTTCCGCGCCGCATTGACCGCGTCCGCCGGATCCGGCGAGGCCGCCGCTTGACGGGCGCCTTCGCGAGCGGCATTCACCACCTCGAGTTGGGTGCGAGCAACCAACGCAACCTCGACCAGGCCCAGGATGAGCGCCAGCACCATCGGCACAACAAGCGCGAACTCGACAACCGCGCTTCCCTTCTGGCTCACCCGATCGGCGCTCCCTTGGCCACTGACGTGACCTTGTTCAGCACCGTTGTGAAGAACGACGGCAGCAGGTCGGTTGATGTCGCCCAGATGATCAGGGCGAGTGCGATAGCGGCGGCAGCGACGATCACGAGCGCGTACTCGGCTGTGGCTTGACCGCGTTCCTCGGAGGCGATGTGGCGCATGGTGGTTCCTTTCAATGTCCGGCGTCCGGCCGGGGCGGTGGGAAGTCACAGACCAAGTCGCTCGAGGCTTCCGAGCACTGCGGGACCGACCGTGAGCAGCAGGAAGCCGGGAAGGATCAAGAGGGCGAGGGGGAAGAGCAGCTTCACCGGAAGGCGGCGAGCGGCGGTGAGTTGACGCGACCGCTCCTCGTTGCGGAGGGCTGTCGCATAGCCGGATACAGCAGGAGCGAGCGGTGCTCCTGTTGCCAGCGCACGGCGAGCCACGACGAACAACCCGGGGTCTTCGGATGGCACGCTCCCGGGTTCCGCCGTGAAGTCGGACTGCCCGGCGCAGGCGAACAGATTCGTCGCCGGGGACCGCGGCGGTCGCCGCTTCGACTGCCGCAGGGAACGTGAGGCCGGCGGTGAGACCCAACGCGGCGAGCTCGGCCAGCAGAGCCTCGTCATTCTCTTCGGTGTTCTCGGCCGCAGTACACGGCGGGCGAGCATCCAGGCGCCCAGTCCGAGCAGCACATACAACGCCGACGATCGGCGCCGCGAGAAGGAGCAGAGAGTCCGGCGGCGACGGCGACCAGCCGCCATCTCCCAAGCCAAATCCCGAGACAGAGCCCGAGAGTGGCAACCACCATCACTGTTCGGCCCTCCGCATGATCATCGCGACAACGATCAAACCCGACAAGTTCGAGAGCGAGGCCCGCACCAAGCACGAGGACTCCGATCGTTCCATGAGCCATGAGTCCCGAGCCGCGCCCGGTTGCGAACAAGAAGTGCTGCGAATGCGACCGGGGCAATCCCGATCACCAGGGCCGAGAGACGGGCCTGGGCTGTGGCCGCCTTCCGTTCCCTGGCGAGCTCAGCGGACGCGGCAGCCCGCTCTGCTAGTCCCTCGAACGTGTCGGCGACCCGGGCTCCCGACCAGTCGCTGAGCCGGAACGCGGCAGCGGCCAACCGGCCGTTCTCTGGGAACCGCGACTCGACGGCGTCGGCGATCTCAATCATCGGCATGCCGGCCTCGGCGTAGCGGACGGCCGGTCCCAACGAGAGCTCCGGTACACGGTGCAGCGCTTCGCCGATGGCGACACGCAGGGACGCTCCGGCCCGCAGCTCGGCCGAGAGCGCTCGAAAGTAGGTCGCTTCATCGTCCGGGCTGATCCGGCGCTTGCGGCGGCGAACGGCTGCGACAATCCCCACACGGACAGCACCGGCGAGTACCAGCCTCGGTTCCGTGGAAGCGAGCGCTGCGAGTGCAACGACCGCCGGATGAATGCCGAGGGCCAGACCGGCAGCGAGGAGCACCGCCGTCAACACGAGTAGACCTCCGCGACCCCATCCGGGCCTACTTCGCAGATCGAGGAGACGACACGTGCCTCCGGCCGGCGGGTGACGAAGACGACACGATCGACGGCCGAGAGTATCTGCCGCCGGAGGGTGTCGATCGATGCCCCGGAGTCGGCGGTTGCTGCGAGACTCTCGAGCCTCCACAATGCCTCCTCGGGCCCGTTCGCGTGGATGGTCGACATCGATCCGTCATGACCTGTGCTCATGGCCTGGATCATGTCGAGAGCTTCAGGGCCGCGCACCTCGCCAACAACAATCCGATCGGGCCGGAGACGGAGTGCGTGCCGCAGCAGCGCCCGCACGGTGATCTCGCCCGCGCCTTCCGGGTTGGGCGGGCGAGCTTCGAGACGGACGACGTGACCCTCGAGCCGGAGTTCGGCAGCGTCCTCGACCGTCACCGTTCGTTCGGAGGGGTTGATCTCCTTCGACAACACGTTCAGCAGCGTCGTCTTTCCCGCTCCCGTACCGCCGGCGATCAGCAAGTTCAACCGGTCCAAGACCGCCGTTCGCAGTAGCTCGGCTCCGCTGCTTGAGATACCGCCGTGCTCAACGAGGACCTCGAGATCCGTCACCGCCTCGGAGAATCGGCGTACCGCGACGATTGGGCCGTCAACGGATGCAGGAGGGATCACGGCGTGGAGCCGGGACCCATCTGCGAGACGGGCGTCAACCGCTGGACTGGCCCGGTCGATTCGAAGCCCGAGTGGAGCGATGACTCGCTCGACGGCGGCAACAATCGCCCGGTCGTCGACGAAGGCAACCTCGCTCCGCTCGAGCCTGCCGTGGCGCTCAACCCACACCTCCTTGGGGCCGTTCACCAGCACGTCCGTGATCTCGGGGTCACGCAGGAGGCGCTCTACCGGTCCAAGACCTGCCAGAGCGTCGACTGCATCAGTGATCTCATCCGTGCCGGCAAGTGGCGCCACTTCGGGAATCAGCACCGAAGCGGCGGCCGTCAACGCCCCTCGTTCGAGCGGGACGTCGGACTCGAGGAGGCGCCGGACGATTCGATCGGTCACACCCATGCGTTCCTCCACACTCGTCGCCAAGCTCGGATCCAGCGGTCTCCCGCAAGGGGGGCGCGACCGGCGAGAAGGGCACCGATGGTCCCGGAACCGGGCCTGAGGCAGCACAAGGGCATTCGACGGGGTCTCGACCCTCCACGCCGAACGCTGATAGACGGCCGGTCCGGGGAATCGGCGGAACAGCGAACCGGGGACCAGCGGCAGGACCGGGATCGCGCTCCCGTCGGCGATGTGGCCCGCGGGGAGTCGGAACACCACTGCAGGCCAACCATCAACGAGGGCGTGAAGAACCGCCTCGGCATCCTGAGGATCAATACCGCCGTTACGAACGACCGCAACGCCACGTCGCTGAGGTGAGAGGTCGGCCTTGGCCGGGCCGTCGACGACGAGGCTCGCCAGGGAGACGTCCCCGCGATACTGCGGGCCGTCGGGATCCAGATCAACCACGAGCGCCGTGCCGGCGGCCGCGCCCAGCGCAAGAGGGGCGACGGCGCCGAGAACCTCGTCCTCCGGCGACCAGATGGCGAGCGCCGGCATTCCCAACTCCAGGTGACAACTGCGAGCACCGTATGGCCTCGCATCCAGCGTTTCAAGACCTTCGATTCACGTTCACTTCGGCGTGTTGTTGTGCCGATACACTCGATGGTGATGCAGCAAGCAGCGTTCTTCGATCTCGACAAAACGGTCATCGCGAAGTCGTCGACGCTTGCGTTCGGCAAACCGCTCTACAAAGCGGGTTTTCTCGGTCGCAAGGCGTCTGGCGCGAATGGGGTTGGCGCAGGTCATGTACCTCCTGTTCGGTGCGGACGAGGACCAGCTCGAACGAGCGAGAGACGAACTGCTTCACCTGATCGCCGGCTGGCAGCGCGACGAGATCGAGCAACTCGTCCGCGAGACCCTCAGCGACGTCGCGGAGCCGCTCGTCTACGCAGAAGCCCTGTTCCTCATCGATGAACATGCGACGAAGGGGCCGCCGGGTCATCATCATCTCGGCCAGCCCGGAAGAGATCGTACGCCCCATCGCGGAGCACGTCGGCGTTCGGGAAGTGATCGCCACGAAGGTCAAGACCGACGCGCACGGTCGGTATCTGCCCGAAGTCGACGTCTATGCCATGGGACCAGGGAAGGCGGAAGCTATGCGGGAACTGGCGCGCACCGCCGACATCGACCTCGAGGGATCCTTCGCCTACTCGGACTCGATCACCGACCTGCCGATGCTCGAGGCGGTTGGGAATCCCGTGGTTGTGAACCCGGAGAAGGAACTGCGAGCTGTTGCCGAGGAGCGAGGATGGCCAATGCTCGAGTTCCAGCGTCCTGTCACCGTTGGCCCCACGATCCCGCGCCCTTCACCGCTCACAGGAGCCGCCGTTGCACTCTCAGCCGCTGCGCTCGCCGCTGCGGTTGCCCTCATGAAACGCAGATCCCGCGGCGCCTAAGCCCCAGCGTCGCCGGGTGCGGAGTCGGGTTCGGGCTCACCGACGCCGTTCTTCTCGTCCGGTTCGCCCAAGCCCTTGTCTGTCGTACCCGCGACCGCCCACGCCACCAATAGGACGAGTGCTGCGATCCCGGCCACAGCCCCGCCGATGAGCCACCAGTTCGGACCGGGCTCCTCCGCCGGCGGGATCGTTGGCCGAGTTGGGGAAACCACGGCCGGATCAACACCGAGTTCCGTCAGCGTCGAAAGCTCGGAGATGTCGCTCGAGCCATCGGCGTCGATGGCTTCGAACGCGACCTGAACATCTTCGCGTCCCGAGAGCCGGAGGATGCCGACCCATCGGCCATCGCCCTGGTCGACGAGTGCGACCGGTGGCAGTTCTCCGGCGAACGCAACCACCCGGGCCAGCACCGCTGATCGTCCGCCGTCCAGTTCGACCGACACCTCGATCGTCATCCCGGTGTCGACCTCGAGCGCACGAGCCTCTGCCTCCCCGAACGGGGCGCCGAGCACGACGGAGAGCAGAATGGCGAGAACAACCGGCATCAGCGATCAGCGTACCGGGGAGTGGTCCCGGCGCGGTGACACCAGCATCAGAGGGCGTCGGCTATCGAGCCAGGTCCAGGCAATGGGCGTTGCCGTTGGTGCCACCCAGTCAATCGATGTCGTGTGCCAACTCCTCGCTCGTCCCTAACCTGCGACGCACCATGACCAAGCCCCGCACCCTCTACGAGAAGATCTGGGACGACCACGTCGTCCGCACGGAAGACGACGGCACCGACCTCCTCTTCGTCGACCTGCACCTCGTTCACGAAGTCACGTCACCCCAGGCCTTCGAAGCGCTGGAGATGTCCGGAAGGTCCGTGCATCGGCCCGACCTCACTCTCGCGACCATCGATCACGGTGTGCCGACCGCAGATCGGGCGCTGGGCATCCTCGATCCGCTGTCCAAGAAGCAGATCGACACGCTGATCGCGAACTGTGAGCGCACCGGTGTGACGCTCTTCGATATCAACGACCCGCGGTCCGGCATCGTCCATGTGATCGGCCCGGAGCAAGGCCTCACACAGCCCGGCGCGACCATCGTCTGCGGCGACTCCCACACGGCGACCCACGGCGCCTTCGGGGCGCTTGCGTTCGGGATCGGAACTTCCGAAGTCGAGCACGTGCTCGCCACACAGACGATGCCGCAGCGCAAACCCAAGTCGATGTCGATCACCGTCGACGGAGATCTTCCGGCCGGGCGTCACGCCGAAGGACGTGATCCTCGGCATCATCGCCCGCATCGGATTCAACGGCGGAGGTGGGCACGTCGTCGAGTACCGGGGTTCGGTGTTCGAGGAGCATGTCGATGGAGGGTCGGATGACCGTCTGCAACATGTCGATCGAGGCCGGTGCCCGCGCCGGACTGGTCGCTCCCGACGAGACAACCTTCGCCTACTTGAAGGGTCGCCCCTTCGCCCCGAGCGGTGCCGAGTGGGATGAGGCGCTCGCCTACTGGCGAACGCTCTCGACCGACCCTGACGCAGTGTTCGACACGGAGGTCGTCATCGACGCTGCCGACCTCACGCCCTACGTTTCGTGGGGCACCAACCCATCACAAACGGTACCGGTCGGAGCGAGTGTTCCCGACCCTGCGTCGTTCGACGACCCGCTCGACCGTGACGCAGCCGAACGAGCGCTCGTCTACATGGACCTGGAAGCCGGAACCCCGATCACCGACATCACCATCGACGTGGTGTTCCTCGGCTCGTGCACGAATGCCAGGATCGAAGACCTGCGGGCAGCCTCCGCTGTCGTGGCGGGGAGGCAGGTAGCCGAAGGCGTCCGGGCGATGGTGGTTCCCGGTTCCGGCCTGGTGAAGCTCCAGGCCGAGGAAGAGGGGCTCGACAGGTCTTCATCGATGCGGGGTTCGAATGGCGCGACGCCGGGTGTTCGATGTGCCTGGCGATGAACCCGGACGTCCTTCAGCCGGGAGAACGGTGCGCCTCGACATCGAACCGCAACTTCGAAGGTCGCCAGGGCCGCGACGGTCGAACCCATCTCGTGAGCCCGGCTATGGCGGCCGCGGCAGCGATCGAAGGCCACTTCGTCGACATCCGGGAGTGGTCCTGATGCAGCCCGTCACCGTCATCTCCGGCCAGATGGCCCCACTCCCCCGGGCCAACATCGACACCGATCAGATCATCCCGAAGCAGTTCCTCAAGCGAGTTGAGCGCTCCGGCTTCGGTCCGTTCCTCTTCTGGGATTGGGCGCAGGACGCCGAGGGTGAACTGGACCCCGGAGTTCATCCTCAACCGACCGGAGTACTCAGAGGCCGTTGTGCTCGTCTCCGGCCCGAACTTCGGTTCGGGATCGTCTCGAGAGCACGCCCCGTGGGCGCTCGAGGACCGTGGATTCCGGGCAATCATTGCTCCGTCGTTCGCCGACATCTTCCGGGGCAACTCGTACAACGTCGGGTTGCTCCCGATCGCGCTCAGCGCCGAGGAGGTAGCTGAACTCACTGCGATTGCCGCTGATCCGGCAAACCAGGTGACGATCGACCTCCCGGCGCAGACGGTCGTGTCGGGCGACTTCGAAGCGTCGTTCGACATCGATCCTGCGGTGAAGCACCGGCTGCTCAACGGCCTCGATCATGTCGCCCTGACCCTCGCACATGCCGAGGAGATCGAACGCTTCGAGCAAGAACGGCCCGCCTGGAAACCGCGGTTGTCAGGGATGACCCAGGTCTCCGCGAATGAACCGACCAACCCGCCAGGAGCAGGCACAAGCGATCCTCGCATCGCAAGGCGCGCAAGATGGCCTCTTCGGTGCTCGGGCGGCGGGCGACGACGGCTGCCGACTTCTCGGATGCGTTCACGCTCGAACGTGTCGACATCATCTCCGAGATCCCCGACCACGAAACCCTGCTCGCCCTCGGCCTCAATCGTGTCGGTCCCCGCGACGGCCTCTACGTTCTCGACGACGACCGCCGCTACCGGGTCTACGTCCAGGAACGCGGCATCCCGTTGCGGGAACGGCAGGATCTGTCGTTCGACGAAGCGCGCGCAGCGCGGTGATCGACGAGTTGGTGCTGCTGAACGGGATCCCGTTCAGCGTGTGAAGACTTCGTCCCCGACCTGAATCTCAACCGGCCGGTCGAGATGGTCGACGGCGAGGATGAATCCACGGGTGCCGGTCGACAGGAACGCAAGATGATCGGCGACCTCCTCATGGCCGAGCACCTCGTCGGATCCGAGCAGGTAGGAAGTGAACCCGGTGCAGGCGATCGCAGCTTTCGGTGATCGCAGCTCGGTTTCGGTGCCGTCGGCATGACGAATCACGAGACCATCTTCAATGTCGTCCTGCAGCAACGGCGGGGCCGTCCACCACGATGTTCTCGCCAGCGACACCCAAGAGGCACTGAATCGAAACGGTCGGCCATCGCGACGTAGTGGCCGGTGAATCCGATTGACAGCACGCGCTTTCCGCCGCCCTTGGCCCGAGGGTGCGCAGGATGATGGGTGTCGATGATCCAGCCGTTGTCATTCCAACCGAGCATGCCGTCAGCGCTGATAACAGCTCGATCGACCGAAACGAGAGGATCGGGGACGTATGTACCGTCCTGCTTCAGGGGCTCTGCATGCACCTGGAGCCGCACAACGCGGCCAATCGGTTCACTCATCAGGGACCTTTCCGTGTCGTCAACATGCTCACACGCTACCCGGGGTCAGCGATTTGCGACCGAGGAATTCGTGGTAGCGATGATCCGGCCAGATACTCGTCAACGGCCATGGACACCCATTACCTCGTTCAGTATATCGGGGCGATCGGTGACGATGCCGTCGACTCCCATATCGAGGAACCGCCGCATGTCATCTGCTTCGTTCACCGTCCACAAGTGGATGTGTGCACCGGCGCGGTGCACACTGTTGATCAACTTCTCGTCGATCTTGAAACCGCGGTAGTTGAACGGAAACTGATAGGCCTGGACCTTCCGTCGGGTTGTTCGCCCTGCCCGCGAAGCACTCCACATCGCGGTGGCGGCGGTTGGTCCTGCGGAAACGGCGACCCGCCCCTGTGTGATCCTGCGAAAGCGGGCGATCCGCCGGTCGTAGAACGAGCCGATGAGCGTGCGGTGCTCGGCGTCGGCTTTGCGGATCACCTCGGCAACCGCCCACTCCTGGTCTGGTCCCTTGAGGTCGACGTTCAACCGCACATCGGGCCAGGTGCGATACAACTCCTCAAGGGGCGAGATTCCGATGCCGGTTCCGCGAAGCGGGTAGTCGTCGTCCGGTCCGAAGTGATAGGCAGCGTCGATGGACTTCAGGTCGGCCAGCGTGTAGTCGCCGACCTTCCCGGTACCGTCGGTCGTCCGGTCGAGGGTGGCGTCGTGAAACACGACGGGGATGCGATCGGCAGTGAGCCGCACGTCGAGCTCGAGGTAGCGGTAGCTCAGATCCTCAATCGCCCTCTCGAACGCGTACAGGGTGTTCTCGGGCCACAGCACACGACTGCCGCGATGTGCGAACCGAACCGGATGTTCGACCGAGAAGTAGTCGCTCACAGGATCTCCCCACGCTTGACGACGGCGGCGACGATATCGGCGGCCGGCCGGTACGCGATGTGGAGATGGGTCGGTGCATCGAGAACCGCTAGGTCACCGATCGCTCCTGGAACGAGGTGACCCCGATCGTCCAAACCGAGGGCACGTGCACCCCCCAGAGTCGCTGCCCAGATCGCCTCGTCGGCCGTGAGGCCCATATTGAGGACGGCCAGGGAGATCACGAACGGCATCGACTCGACATTGGCGGTTCCGGGATTGCAGTCGGTTGCGAGCGCAACCGACACGCCGCTGTCCCAGATTGCGCGGCCGTCGGGATAGGGCAGGCGCATAGAGAACGACACGGCAGGAAGCAGGACGGCGGCGGTGCCGGAGGACTGCATCAGGGCAAGATCGTCGTTGGTGGCGTGGTCAAGGTGGTCGGCGCTTGCCGCGTGGATATCGGCGGCGAGGGCCGCCGCCCCCACACGCCCCAACTGGTCGGCGTGAATCCGCACGTCCAATCCCCGAGACCTCGCTGCCTCGAGGATGCGACGGGCCTCTGCAACGGAGAACGCCGCCTCATCGCAGAACACGTCGCAGAAGCGTGCAAGCGGAGCACAGGCGTCGAGCATCGGGCCGCACACGAGGTCAATGTACGCGTCGCGATCGGCACGCGCCTCAAACGGCACCACATGGGCGCCGAGGAATGTCGGGACAACGTCGACCGGGAGCATCTCATCGAGCCGATTCGCAACCCTCAGCATGCGCACCTCGGTCTCGGTGTCGAGGCCGTAGCCGGATTTGATCTCGACGGTGGTCGTGCCGTTCGCCATCATCCGCCATATGCGGGCCGCCGCTTCGTCGAAGAGTTGATCTTCGGAAGCGGCGCGAGTTGCCGCGACGGTCGAGAGTATCCCGCCCCCGCCTTCGAGGATCTGCTCGTACGACTCGCCGCGGAGCCGTCGATCGAATTCCTCGCTGCGATCTCCAGCGAAGACCAGGTGGGTGTGGGGATCAACGAACCCGGGAAGCACGGCCGCTCCCCCGGCATCGAGCCGGGGAACGTCTCGGTACCGATCCGGCACGTCGGCGCCGGCACCAACCCAGGCGACCATGCCATCAACGATCGCGACCCCGGCGTTCTCGACAACCCCCAGCATGCCCGAACGCGCAGGGTCGTTCGTGACCAGTTGTCCGATGTTGAAGACCAGCAGGTCGCTCACGATTCCCACATCGGAACCCTCACGCCGCGCTGCCGGGCAACCTCCTCGGCCTCCGGGTAGCCGGCATCAACATGGCGGATGACCCCCATGCCCGGATCGTTCGTCAGGACGCGGGCGAGGCGTTCGGCACCGTCTGCTGTTCCGTCTGCCACGACCTGCGCGCCGGCATGGATCGACTTGCCGATCCCAACTCCTCCTCCGTGATGCACGGCAACCCACGCTGCACCGGACGCCGTACTCAGGAGAGCGTTGAGGATCGGCCAGTCGGCAACGGCGTCGGAGCCGTCACGCATCGCCTCGGTCTCGCGATACGGGGAGGCGACCGAGCCGGAATCGAGGTGATCTCGCCCGATCACGATGGGAGCACTGACGTCGCCCGATGCGACCAATTCGTTGAAGGCTTCCCCCGCTCGGTCACGCTCTCCGTACCCGAGCCACAGGATCCTGGCGGGCAGGCCCTGGAACGCGACACGTTCCTCGGCAAGGTCCAGCCACCGGTGCAGGGCCCGGTTGTCGGGGAAGAGCACCCGGAGTGCGTCATCCGTCGCCCGGATGTCGTCAGGATCACCCGAAAGCGCCGCCCATCGGAATGGCCCCATACCTTCGCAGAACAGATCTCTGATGTAGGCAGGAACGAATCCTGGGTAGGCGAATGCGTTCTCGAAACCGCCGAGCAGCGCCTCTCCGCGCAGGTTGTTCCCGTAGTCGAAGACCTCCGATCCGGCGTCGAGGAATCCGACCATCGCGGCGCAGTGGACGGCCATGGATTCGCGGGCTGCGGCGATGTAGGTCTCGGGGTCGGACCGCCGGAGTTCGGCAGCCTCGACCAACGTGAACCCACGCGGGATGTATCCGTTGAGTGGATCATGGGCCGACGTCTGATCGGTCACGATGTCGATCTCGACCCCACGTTTCAGCAATTCGGGGAAGACGTCTGCGGCGTTTCCGAGAAGCCCGACCGACAGCGGGCGTCCTTCAGCCTTCGCTGCGAGAACGCGGTCGAGGGCATCGTCGAGCGAGTCTGCCCGCTCGTCGAGGTAGTGGTGCTCGATTCGTCGAGCGATACGTTCGGGGTCGACTTCAACGCACAACGCAACGCCATCGTTCATGGTGATCGCCAGCGGCTGTGCCCCGCCCATCCCGCCGAGCCCGGCGGTCAGCGTGAGTGTCCCTCTCAGCGACCCGCCGAATCGCTGCTCGGCGATCGCAACAAACGTCTGGTAGGTGCCCTGCAGAATCCCCTGCGTCCCGATGTAGATCCAGGAGCCGGCGGTCATCTGCCCGTACATCATCAGGCCTTTGGCCTCGAGGTCCCAGAAGGTTTCCCACGTGGCCCAGTCCGGGACGAGAAGGCTGTTGGCTATCAAGACGCGTGGCGCCATCTCGTGGGTGCGGAAGACACCGACCGGTTTGCCTGATTGGACCAGCATCGTCTCGTCGTTCTCCAGGCTGCGCAACGTTCGAACGATGGCTTCGAAAGCTTCCCAGGATCGAGCGGCCTTGCCGCGGCCGCCGTAGACAACCAGCTCATCGGGATTCTCAGCGACGTCGGGATCGAGGTTGTTCATGAGCATTCTGAGGGCTGCTTCTTGGAGCCAGCCCTTCGTCGACAGCTCCGTCCCGCGGGGTGCTCTGATCGTCGGCGGCATCACTACCTTCGTTCCATGGCAGCGGCAATCCCGCCATCTTCGATGAGTTGTGCGGTGGCTTCGATATCTGCACCAACCGGCCGATCGGCGACGAGCGGCGGCACGACGGTTCGTACCGCCTGGAGGATCGACTGAGTCCCGGGAGCCGGTTCGAGCGGGGCTCGTTGCTCGCACCCTTGGGCGGCGCAAACAAGTTCGACGGCGATCACGTTCGCGGTATTGCGGAGCACGTCATTGAGCTTCCTTCCTGCGCCCCACCCCATCGAAACGTGGTCTTCCTGCGAGCCCGAGGTTGGGATCGATTCCACTGAGGCAGGATGGGAGAGCACACGGTTCTCGGCGACGAGCGCTGCTGCGGTGTACTGCGCCAGCATGTACCCCGAGTCGACTCCTGGGCGAGTCGCCAGGAATGGCGAGAGTCCATAGGACCGCTCCGGGTCGAGGATTCGGTCGGTCCTTCGTTCCGAGATCGAACCGAGTTCGGTCATGGCTATCGCGAGAAAGTCGAGAGCGAATGCGAGGGGCTGGCCGTGGAAATTGCCTGCGGAGATCACGTCGCCGTCGTCGGCGAAGATGATCGGATTGTCGACCACGGAGCCGAGTTCCCGCTCGAACACCGCTGCAGCGTGGTCAATCGTGTCACGAACGGAGCCATGGACCTGGGGGGCACAACGCAGGCTGTACGCGTCCTGCACCCGGTGGGAGAAGTCGTCCCTGTGGCTCGCGCCGATCGATGATCCTTCGAGGAGGCCGGCGATGACTCCGTGCGGAGTGGATCTGCCCTGGGTGAGGCCGCAGCAGATGGACGCGGGCTTCGAACGGCCGGCTCGAACCCATCAGCGCCTCGACGGAGAGGGCACACGCGGCATCGGCGGCGTCGGCGAGGAGCCGCGCCCGTTCGACCGCGAGGCATCCCTGGGCCAGCATGCCTTCCGTCCCGTTGAGCAGGCTCAGCCCTTCCTTCGGCTCGAGACTGGATCGGTTCGAGCCCCTCGGCCTCGAGCACGCCGGCGGCGGGAACTCGCTCGCCATCGACCAAGAAGAAACCCTCGCCGATGAGCGGGAGAGCAAGGTGAGCGAAGGGAGCGAGGTCGCCGGAGGCCCCGACCGAACCCCGATCAGGAACGGCCGGGAGCAGGTCGCGGCGGAGGAACTCGATGAGGCGCTCGACGATGGCCGGGCGGACGCCCGAGTAGCCCTGAGCCAGTGTTCGGGCGCGGAGCAGCAACATCGCTCGGACGGTCGGTCGCTTGAGGAGATCGCCAACCCCAGAGGCGTGGCTGCGGACGAGGTCGTACTGCAGTTCGGTGGCTTGCTCGGCCGGGATGCGCGTATACGAGAGTGCACCGAAGCCGGTCGTGATCCCGTATGCCACCTCGTTGTTGGCGATGATCGTCTCAACCAGGGCCCGGGCGGGCGCCATTCGCGTCAGCAAGATCCGGGCCTATCTCGACGTTGGCCCTTCGGTGGGCAACGGCAGCGACATCGGCGACGGTGAGTGGAGACCCATCGACGATGACGGCCATGTGCCAGCTCCTCTCGTCACGATCGAGACCCGCGCGACCAGCCTACCGCGAGGCGACGCGGCGAACCTCAACCCACCCATTCCGCGGGCTCGCAGCGCCGCATACAGGGTCGAGAACCCTGGGTTCGCTGCGCCACCCATTCCGCGGGCCGATAGCGCCGCATGCGGGGTCGAGAACCCTGGGTTCGCTGCTTCAGAGAGCTTCGGCGAGGCGGCTCGCTTCCCGCTCCCGGAGGCCGACCCTCACCTTCAGTAGCTCGAGTTGCTGCTGTGCGAACATCTCCCCGCCCTTGATCGGATGGTCGGCAAGCCACGCCTCGATGTCTGCCGCGATCTCCGGCTCCGAGCGGTTCGGGATCAGCTCGATGATCCGACGCCCGGTGGCGGGCGGGATCTGTTCGAGCATCGCATCCCAGTTCTCCTTCATCAGCTCCCACACCCGGGGGCCGGTCTCCCGTTGCCCGAGCATGATCGCAACAACCCAGAAGGCGTCCTGACGGCGGATCTCTCCGTCGAGAACCATCTGGAACAGCTCCTCGGCGGCCGCCCGGTCCGGAACGGAGGCCGCCGCCCGGAGGTACTTCACGACCTCCTGCGGGATCTCCGAGCCGTTCGAGATCGACGAGGAACCGTTCGAAGTCGTCGTAGTCGCCGTTTGCGGCCACGACGCTCAGCGCCGCATTCGCGACTTCGGCGTCGACCGCTCCCTCGGCGGACCGGGACTCCTCGAAGACCAGCCGAGCCTTCGCCTGGGTCTCCGGATCATCGCCGAGGTTTCCGAGCGCCGCAATGAGCGTGCCCCGAAGCTTCCGACTGCGATCGTCCTCTCCCCCAGCCGGCTTCCACCCCATGGCGTCGGCCTTGTCGGCGACCAGGTCTCGCACGAACGTTTGGAGCGCCGGGCGAACGTCGGGGGGCGCGATACGGTCGAGTTCGCCGAGCCCTGCGAGGATCCGCTGCCAGACATCGACCTCTGACTCGCGGCCGAGCCCGGCGACGAGCCGCAGGTAGTCGGCGGCATCTGAGCCGCCCTTCAACACATCGGCCCACGCGTCGGAAATCGCGGCGAAGCGCTCTTCACCGATGAGGGTTGAGAGCCGCTCTCGGAGCCCTGCACGCAGCTCGGGCGAATATGCCACGCGATAGAACCCGTCGGCGCCTGCGTTGACGACGAGGTCATCGCCGGCCGCAACTCGTCGCACTCTCGCCTTCGATGAGCATGCGCTGCTCACCTTCCGACGCCCGAACCACGACGGGGAGCTTCCACTGCTGCTCGCCCTCGCCCAAGTAGCGGAACTGCTGCTGTGTCAGCGTGTAGTCGCCGGGTCCACCCTCAACACCGACCAGCGGGAACCCGCCCTGGAAGATCCAGGTGTCCATGATCTCCTTGACGGGTTCGCCAGAAGCTTCGGCAAGGGCGGACCACAGATCGTCCCCGTCGGTGTTTCCGTACGCGTTCTCCTTCAGATAGTTGCTCACGCCGAGGCGGAACGCTTCTTCGCCGAGATACTGTTCGAGCATCCGGAGCACCGATGCGCCCTTCTCGTACGTGAGCGAGTCGAACATGGCGTTCGCCTCTTCGGGCGATGCAACGGGGATCTCGATTGGCCGAGTCGCGGCAAGGGCGTCGGTCTCCATCGAGTGGACACGGTCCGATGAGAACGTCGAGCCACAGCTTCCAGTCGGGCCGGTAGGCGTCGATGCACTTCATCGAGGCGAACGTGGCGAACGCCTCATTGAGCCAGATGCCGTTCCACCACTTCATCGTGACGAGATCGCCGAACCACATGTGGGCGATCTCATGGGCGATCACCTCGGCGACGCGCATCATCTCGGTCTGGGTGGCCGTGCGGGGATCGACCAGCAGCGCCGTCTCACGGTACGTCACCGCGCCCATGTTCTCCATCGCACCCCATGCGAAATCGGGGATGGCGATCTTGTCCATCTTCCCGCCCGGGTACGGGATGTCGTAGTACTCGGCGTAGTACCGAAGGGAGTGGGCCGCAGCATCGAGAGCGAAGTCGGTGAGGTTTCCCTTCCCCGGCGGATACACGATCCGCAGAGGGTTCCCGTCGACATCGATCGGATCGGTGACGTCGAGCTCACCAACGATGAAGGCGACGAGATATGTCGACATCTTGATCGTATCCACGAAGCGGACAGCGACCTTCCCGCCGCCGAGGTCTGTCCGCTCGGCTTCTGCACCGTTCGAGATCGCCGTCAGGCCGTCGTCGACGATGAGCGTGACGCCGTAGGTCGCCTTGAGGTCGGGCTCGTCCCAGCACGGGAATGCCCGACGCGCCTCGGTCGCCTCGAATTGGGTGGTTGCGATCGTCTTCTCCGCGCCGTTCGGATCGGTGTAGACGGAGCGATAGAAACCCCGGAGGTCGTCGTTCAGGATCCCGTCGAAGGCGATCTCGAGCTTCCACGCGCCCGCCGCCGCGGTCCCGTCGAGGTGGAGTGTCGACCGCTCGGCCTCCTCGTCGGCCTCGACGGTTGCCGCCATTCCGCTGCCCATCGCTGTTGAACAGCGTGACATCGTGCAGCGTCAACTCGGCCGTATTGAGAACGATCTCGGAGACCGGTTCCACGACCGCGACGTCCACCACCACGTTCCCGGCGAAACTCGCCTCAGCGAGATCGGGGGTCAGCGTGAGTTCGTAGTGGCTCGGGATGACGGTGCGGGGCAGGCGATAGTCAGCTTCGGACGGCACGGGGTGCTCCTCTTCGATCGGCAAACAGGTGGATGGTACCGGTGCCCGGCGAACGGCCGTTCATCGGCTCTCCGAGCATCCCTCGGCGGCGGTTCGACAGGGATGGATGGTGCCTATTCGGCGTTCGTCGGCGCTTCGATGAGACGGAGAATCCACAGACCGGTGTTGATGTCCGAAACGTAGATCAGTCCGTTGCTGGCGTGCACCGACCAGACCAGAGGCAGCTTGATGACACCATTTGGCGAAACAAACCGATCATGCGGGTCGATTCCGGCGGGGGGGACAAAGGAAGCA
>CAWEEG010000029.1:0-7849 GCA_963808015.1 uncultured Actinomycetota bacterium | reverse complement strand
ACACTCCCCAGAGGCGTCGCCGGCGCAGTATCGAAGATGCCACCATCCGGCCCGACTCGGTGAGCGTGACGCCTTGATAGGGCTCGTAGTCCACATATCCGCGACCGGCCAGCTTGCGGATCATTTGATTGGCCGATACGCCGGATACATCGAGTTCACGGGCTGCATGCGATACAGGGATCGGCTCGGGACGTCCATCCTCGACCGCACGAGCGATCGTGATGAGGTACATCTCCTCTGCTTCTGACGTATGCTGAACGTGTTGACTCATGCCTACGAAATCTCGCACCAAATGTTTAGGTATGACTCATGATACCCCTCTTGTAGCGCCAGTCATCCGGCGACTGCCGCCCGAATTACTCGCCGTCCCCGGTAGCATTCCGAGCGCAGGGATTCACCACATACAGGGAGTCACCACATGCGCCAGTTCCTCCGCTCGAAGATTCACCGAGCCACGATCACCCAAACAGACCTCCACTACGAAGGTTCTCTGACTCTCGACCGCGACCTATGGACGCAGCGTCGATCGCCGACCATGAAGTCATTCATGTGGTCAACGTCAACAACGGCGACGTTTCACGACCTACGCAATTGAAGGGTACGCGGCTCAGGAGTTGTCGGCCTCAACGGTGCCGCGGCACGGCTCGGAATGCCGGGTGATCTCGTGATCATCATGACGTTCCAGTACACCGAGGTACCGGACGGAGCCGCAGCGCCCGCACCGGTCGTCGTTTCGGTCGACGGGGCAACCCGGTCACTGCTGCATAAACACACGGCATACACGGAACGGGCAGCGGGACGCCCGACACCTCCAACGCTGAGCGAAGACCCCTTCCGAAGCGAACGACACATGCATAGGGTCTGTTCGATGCAGAACCTCATCGGAACCTGGCGACTCGTGGAGTGGACGTTCACCGTCGACGACTCTCGGCCAACGCGGCCGTGGGGCGGGAACCCGGCAGGTCTCCTCACGTACACCGAGGAGGCGCATGTCGGCATCGTTGATGAGCAACGGGCGGCCGGGAGCAACAACTCGGACGCTGAGCGCCGCACCAATCGAAATCCGAGCGGCCGCAGCCGCCGGGTACCTCAGCTATGCGGGCTCCTACTCGATGGACGGCAACGACGTACTCCACCACATCGAACTCAGCTTGATGCCAAATTGGGTCGGTACAACGAGCGACGACTCATCGAGTGGTCCCCATCCGACGACGGGGTCGACCTCATCCTGTCAACCCCACCAACGAAGACGGATGGTGGGCGGTTGGCGGTCAACCGGCTCCGCTGGGAGCGCATGCCCACCAATCCGCCGATGTCGGACTCCTGATTGACGACGGACCGACTCCACCACCGTTAGCCTCGGTATCGCGGAATCCTGCCGTCGGGGGCTAGATGACGAGTCCGAAGCAGACTTCAGTTGTTTCTCGTCCCGGCATGCAAACTCGCACGCTCCGGCCGGGGAGGATCGCCGTGTGGCTGATCGCCCTGATCCTGTTCCTGGTTCTCGCGTTCTACACCTTCGGGGGTTGGTACTTCTCCGGCGAGATCTACTCGGGCGCTCTCCAAGTGCATCCTCCCGAGGACGGAACTCTGGATATCACACTCGACCGTGGAGAGGCTGAGATGCTGGTGCTGCGAGGTGACGACGATGCCGTGAACCTGCTCGAAGACGGTCGCTTCGGGTTGATGTGGGAATCCGGCGAGAGCCTCGTCGATGGGATCCTCAGTTCCGATACCGCGGGCGGACAATCGACTGTCTACCGCGGCCGAGTGCCCGACGAACCGATTCCGGCGCCGGGATCCCCGGTGCGACTCGATTCCTACATATGGTCCGGTGATCCTGACACGGCTCTCGGAATCCCCTTCACCGAGATCACCTATCAAGTCGAGGGAGGCCAAGCCAACGCGTGGTACGTGGAAGGATCATCGGATACATGGATGGTCTTCGTCCACGGAAAGGGCGCACCGAAGAACGAGGCACTCCGCCTGCTCCCCCTTGCCGTTGACCGCGGCTACCACGCCATGGTCATCGACTACCGCAACGACCCGGAAGCACCACCCGACCCGTCCGGTATGTACCAGTACGGGGCCACGGAGTGGAATGACGTCGCTTCGGCCACCCGCCACGCACGATCCAGCGGCGCACGCGATGTGATCATCGTCGGATACTCCATGGGCGGTGCAAACGTGCTGTCATTCCTGCTCGAATCGCCGCTTCGGTCCCAAACGGTCGCCGTCATCCTCGACAGTCCGGTGCTCAACTTCGGGTCCACCGTCGACCACGCAGCAGCACAGACGAACCTGCCCCTGACCTCAGTGGGGGTGCCCCAAAGCCTCACAGCCGTTGCGAAATGGATCGCAGGATGGCGCTACGAAATCGACTGGAACGAAACCGACTATGTCACTCGCTCGCGCGATCTGCAAACACCGCTGCTCATCATTCAGGGAAGCGACGACAAGACCGTCCCGCTGGAACCGGCGAACGAACTCGCCCGACTCCGCCCGGACATCGTGACGCTCTCGGCACCGCCGGGAGTCGGGCATGTGTTGGCGTGGAACGCTGATGCCGATGGCTACGAGGCGCTCGTCAACGCCTTCCTCGACAACCTCGGCGCCTGAGAGTCGGCGCAAGGGACCGCTTTCGCCGACTGCCACGATGCCGGCTTTCCCTACGGCTGATAACCGAACTCCGGGGACCCAGATTCGACGCGGCGTCGCAACATCCAGAGGTCCGCCACATTCGTGCCGGTCGGGCCGATCACGATGAGGTCGCCCGCCGCAGCGAGGAACGGATAGGTGTCGTTGTCAGCAAGTGCCGCAAAGGGATCGAAGTTCGCAGCGAGGCCACGGCTGATCGTGCCTCCGTCGACGATTCCGCCCGCAGCGTCGGTCGGCCCGTCGATCCCATCCGTCCCTCCGGCCAAGAACGTCACCGGCTTCCCATCGATCTCGAGTGCCGCCGCGACGGCGGCCTCCTGGTTACGTCCCCCCCGGCCGGAACCTCGCACCGTCACCGTCGTCTCGCCGGCGAACACCAACACCTCGCCACCATTCGACTCAGTCGACAGAGCGGCGGCCGCCGCCTCCCGGGCCTCGCCTGTTTGGCGGGTCGACACAATCCGCGCCGGGACCTGCTGCGAATGCAGATACGTTGCGGCGGCCTCCGCTGCGACCGCACCGCTTCCGATGACAACAACCTCGTGGCGCACGTGCGGCTGCTTGGGTGTTTCGTCGATGAGCCCGCGACGGCCGCGTTCGAGATGACCAAGGACGCGTCCGGAGAGACGATCGAAGATCCCGTGGCGCTCAACAACACCGAGGGCGTCGCCAAACGTCGTGGGATCGGGAACGGTCGGGCCCGATGCGATGACATCAAGCGGATCACCCACAACATCGGAGAGGACAAGGGTGATGAGGCGTGCCGGGGCGGCTGCCGAAGCGAGCCACCCGCCCTTGATTGCCGACAGGTGCTTCCGGACCGTGTTCGTCTCGACGATGTCGGCTCCACATTCCAGCAAAGCTTGGTTGGTCTCGACCAGATCGTCGAGGCGCAGACCCCTCGCCGGCGCCGCGAGCAGGGCCGACGCTCCGCCGGATATGAGGCACACAACAACATCGTCCGAGCCTGCAGATGCCGCGAGTTCCAGCGCCCGGCGTGCGCCGGCGGCGCTGCCTTCGTTCGGCACCGGATGGCCACCGACGATCAACGGGAGCGGAGCTTCGCCGTGATCGGGTGCCACCACTACCCCGTCGGCGAGTTTCACCACTGCTGCAAGGCCTCGGGCCATCGGCATTGAGGCCTTCCCGGCGGAGATTGCGATGACCCGACGAGCGTGGCGGAAGTCAAGTCTTTCCGCAGCGCGGGTGGTCGCGATCTCCGGTTCGACGCCGGCGATGCCGGCACGGAATGCTTCGAGGAGGAGCGTTCGGTCGTCCATGCCTTCAAGGTAGTCGGCCGGGAGTGTTCGGTGCGATCCGAATTGCCTCGGGCGCGGGCGAACCCCGCAGATGTGAGGAGGCTGCGGGGTTCGCTCGGAGCCGGACCGGTCAGGCGTCGGTGGAGGAGGACCGATCGCCGGCCCGACGTTCGCGGAGCTGTTCGCCGAGTTGCTCCAACTCGTCTTCGGTCAGCTGACCGTCGGCGAGGAATTCCGCTGCAGGACCGTCGGGATCATTCAGCGGGTGATCGTCGGGAAGCTCGGCGAGTTCCGTTGCGTCGATCGCGCCGTCCTCGAGGAGTCCGCCCATTGCGAAGCCCCGCTTGAAGCCACGCTCGAAGCGGCCGGGGTTCTCTTCTCGCCACACCTCCATCTCGGCACGGACCTCCTCGTGTCGTGCCTCAACGGCGGCCTTGACGGCGTCTGCATCACCCTGGTCGAGTGTTCCGTCTGCGACCAGGTCGCCGAGGACCTCATCCAGAATGTCCCCTGGCCTCGCGAAATCCGGTCGTTCACCGGCGGGTGCCTCGGTCGTCGGGGTTTCGGTGGTCTGTGCGAGCGCTGGCCCATCGACGATGGTTGAGGCGGCAAACGCCCCGGCCACCAGAACACCGGCGGCTGCAATGGAAACGAAGATCTTCTTCATATCTATCTCCTTTCTTCGTCCATGAGAGCAGTGTCGGGTCCGGACATCAGGCAGGTGTGAACCGCATCTGAGAAGGGGGTGAGAGGTGAGACATGAGACACGAGACACGAGACACGAGACGTGAGACACGAGACATGAGACATGAGACACGCAATGGGCCTCATCTTCGCGATCCTTGCTGCCGGGCCGCCCCCTCCCACCCTCCCCACCTTCGGCGGTGAAGGGACCAAGGACCGGTCTTCGCCTCTCCCACGTAGTGGGGTATTCGCCATACAGGTAAGTTCTGAAGGTGCACAAGTGAGCAGGGCTTGCATGTGCGGGAATGCAGGAGAGCCAACGGCAGGCAGCCTTGGTCGCTCTATGCTCGGTGTCGTTGCTGGCAACCTGTTCGGAGCGGAAGGGACCACGTGTGACCCTGGTGAACGTTGACAACTATGTCCGGGCGGAGACGGCGGCGATGTTCGACGCTCCGATGGCGATGGCGGGCGGAGTCAACCGGTGGACTCACTTTCGAGTCCCGACTCCCGTGGATCAACAGACGGTCATTCGGATGAACCGAGACACCCTCTACAGCGCGGCGATCGTCGATATCAGCGGCGGCGGAACGGTGACACTGCCGGACGCTGGTGGACGATATGTGACGCTCATGGTGATCAACGAGGATCACTACATCAATCGTGTCTTCAGCGAACCCGGCACCCATGAACTGTCGGTCGAGGACCACGAGACTCCGTTCGTCATGGCCGGAGTGCGGATCCTGGTCGATGCCAACGATCCTGACGACATCGCCGAGGTCAACAGAATCCAAGACCAGATAGTCCTGGATCTCGACTCGCACAACGCTTACACCCATCCCAACTACGACCGGGACAGTTTCAAGGCCACGAAGGACGCACTCCTTGCACTTGGTGAAGGCATACCCGACACGGCTCGCACGTTCGGCGAACGGTCACAAGTCGATCCGATCCGGCATCTGATTGGCACGGCGACTGGGTGGGGCGGGTTGCCGGAGATCGAGGCCTACTACTACATAGAGACCGAGCCCAGACCCGGTGGGCGATACACGTTCGTGTTCCGAGACGTTCCCGTTGATGCGTTCTGGTCGGTGACCATCTACAACCGTGACGGATACCTCGAGGCCAACCCCTACAACTCCTACAGCCTCAACAGCGTCACCGCAAACGCTGACCCCGACGGTTCAGTAACCCTTCGCCTTGCACCCGAAGGCGAGGGCCTCACCAACCATCTGTATGTGCCAGACGGATGGAACTACGTCCTGCGTCTGTACCGACCACAACCCGCCGTACTTGACAAGACCTGGACACCACCAACACCCCAGCCCGTCTGATCCCCAGCGCGCGAGCGACAGGGTGGGCTGATTCGGGCAGGTAGCGACAGGTGCCGCCTCGGATCGTCCCCGCTTCACCACCGCAGGTCCTGGCCCCAATAGAGCTACTCATTGCAGCGGCCGGACCGACCATGTTCACTCCAAGAAATCGCCTGTATGGCGAAAGCCCCGCCAGGTGGGGAGGCGCGTCCGGGTGAATGCCCGGACGCGGAGGGGGCCGTCTTTGCCGCTAGGCCGGAGCGCAGCTGAGGGGGCAATCTTTGCTCCCAGGCCGCCCGCTCCCGGCGCCGGGATCGCTACGTGGTGGGCAGGTCGAAGCCGACGATGGCTCCGCCGCCTTCGGCTGGTTCGACGAACACCTCACCCCCGTGGGCGTCTACCACTTGCTTCACGATCGAGAGGCCGAGGCCGGAACCCGGCATTGCTCGAGCGGCGGCCGAGCGGTAGAAACGGTCGAATACCTGGTCGCGGTCGGCGACGTCGATCCCGGGACCGCGATCGCGCACGACAACGCGTCGCCCCGCGACCTTCACATCGATTGGTCCGGCGCCCGCGCCCCACTTCACCGCATTATCGAGGAGGTTGTCGACGGCTCGAGAAAGTGCAGCCGGGCGACCCCGGATCGGGCTGGGTTCCGCATCGAGCCGAATCTCGACATCAGACCGACGAATGGCGCGCTCGACACACAATGCAACGGTTTCGTCAAGGAGCAGGTCTTCAGTCGGTCCTTCCGTGTAGCGGTCGGACGCAAGGTCAACGACCTCCCCGACGAGAGCGGACAGGTCCTTGACCTCGGCGTCTGCTGCGGAAATGAGCTCAGAACGCTGCTCGTCGGTGAGTCCAGAGGTTCGACCGAGCAGTTCGATGTTGGTCCGAAGTGCGGTCAGCGGAGTTCGAAGCTCGTGGCCTGCATCGCGAACCAGCCGCTGCTGTTCCTGTCTGCTTGCCTCAAGGGCAGCCATCATGGCGTTGAACTCCGCTGCGAGGCGACCGACCTCGTCGTTGCTCACGATATCGATACGAGCACCGAGGTCCTGCGTCTCTGCAACGTGTTCTGCGGCTTCGGCCAATTCGTCGATCGGCTTCAGCGCACTCCTGGCGATGAGTAGACCGGCACCGGCGGCAAGCAGCACACCCACCGCGCCGAACACGAAGAGGGCGGCGGCGAGGCCGGCGAGGGTTGCATCAACTTCGGTGAGAGGGCGAGCGATCTGGACGATGCCGAGAAGATCCGATTGAACCGTGGCCATCCTGACATGCACATCGTCGATGTGATCATCGGTCAGTATCACAGTCCCCGCGGCCACATCGGGATCGGCCGGGGGCAGGACAGACTGCCCTTCCGGGACAAGGACCTCACCGGTCGAGAGCGTCACTTGGTAGTAGACGGTGTCGAACGTCGATTCCCTGGCGCCGAACCCGAAGAGGCCGAACCCTCGCCGCATCGGCCCTTCCGATCCGATGATCCCCCTCGGGTCATCCCCAAGCCCTTGGATCGCCACGGCTCGTTCGATCAAGCTGTCGTCGACCTCAGAGCGCAGTTGCTGCCTCGCTACAACGAACGCAGCGGCGGAGACCAGAACAACCGCAACGGCGACGGCGGCAGCCGCCACAACCGAGATCCTTGTCCTGAGTTTCACGGCGGCCTCCGATGTCGTCTATAAATCGTCGCGGAGTGTGTAGCCAACGCCGCGAACTGTGTGGATCAGGCGCGAGGCTCCGCCGACCTCCGTCTTCCTCCGCAGGTACCCCACATACACATCGAGCGAATTCGATGACGTCTCGAAATCGAAGCCCCACACCTCCCGATAAATCTGATCCCGAGTTGCGACGCGCCCGCCGCCCCGCAAGAGCACTTCGAGGAGATCGAACTCGGTCTTCGTGAGCGGAACGGGCTCGCCGGATCGCACGACAGAT
>CAWEEG010000028.1:0-7194 GCA_963808015.1 uncultured Actinomycetota bacterium | reverse complement strand
ATCGAGTGGCCTGTTTCGGAGACCTGTTCGAAGGTGAGGGTGGGGGCACGATCTGATGAACGGCGAAGTCGTCCGCCGTGTAGAGGGGGTCCTCGTCGGCTCCGAGGATGTGGACGGGAGCAGTGATCGAAGCGAGTTGCTCTCCAAGCGACCAGTCTTGGTTGTCGGTGAACGTGCGGCGTATGACCTCAACAGACGTGGCGAGCAGCGACGCTCGTTTCAATTCGGCGTCCTCGCGACGCCAGTGCGGATGTTCGGTCAGGAGCGCCTCGACCGACGGTGGATCGCTCACGTCCGCGACGATCGACGTATGGACCTCCTCCGCCGTGCTGCGGTCGACGGTGATCGCCGGATCGACCAGCAGGTAGGCAGAGGCGAAATCCGGGTCGATCGAAGCGGCTCGCACGGCAACGGCACCTCCGAGCGAGTGACCGACGACCAGATCCCACCGACCCGGGCACGTCTCGAGTACGTCCTCGGCATAGGCATTGAGGCTGTAGTCGTCCGGATGCGTGCTCTCGCCATGGCCACGGAGGTCGGGCGCAACCGCTGTGTGTCCCGAGTTCTCGAGCGCGGCAACGATCCGCCACCACACAGGACCTGCCGAGCTGAGTCCGTGGATGAGAAGCACCCGTGGGGCTCCCGACCCGAATTGATGGACGTTCAGCTTCATGAGGGGCGCCACTGTACCTTCCGCTGGGCTTGCCGAACCTCTACGCTGCGCCGGTGAGATTGATACGAAGACTCCTTGGCGCGGTCGGCCTCGGATGGGTGTTGTGGCGCTTGTTCGGCCCCGAGGTGGAACCCACGTACCAGGGAGAGCAGGAGCGTCCCCTCTACCTTCCCGGTCGCACGGTTCTCGTTGGTGAGCAGGAGTTCTTTGTGCGGGAAGTGGGTCCTGAGTCGGCCCCGCCGCTGGTGTTGGTCCATGGTTGGGGCTTCGACGGAGAGATGACCTACTACAAGCTGATTCCGACGCTCGCCGAACGCTATCGAGTGATCGTTCCCGACCACCGGAACCACGGCAAGTCGGATCGAATACGGGGGCCTGTTGAAGTGGCCGATCTTGCTCTCGAGACGATTGGTGTCCTCGACGCGCTTGGCCACGACGAGTTCGACGTCTTCGGCTACTCCCTCGGGGGCATGGCTGCGCAAGTCCTTGCCTATCAGTACCCGGAGCGGGTTCGGCGGCTGATCCTCGGTGGTACGGCCGCCTACCCGGTCGATCGTCTTCGCTTTCCCGCTCGTTTTGCGTTCTGGATCGCCCGGGCAACGGCGCGGCTTTCGAAGAAGGAAGTCGTGATCTTGACGTATCGACTCCTCCTCCGTTCAGGAATCATTGAACCCCGACACGCCCGGTGGTTCTGGGCGGCGATGCTCAATCGCGATCCCACCCTCTACTACGAGTCTGGAAAGGCGGCGTGGAGATTCGACTCACGGCCGTGGGTCGGTCAGATCGATGTGCCGACGATGATGATCATCCCGACCAAGGACCAAATCGTCCCAACCAGGACGCAGTACGAACTCGCGGACCTCATCGGAGCGGACCCGGTGGTCGAGATCCCCGGGGCGGGCCATGAATCGGTGCTCTCCCACCCAGAGGACTACGTCGCCGCCATCGAGTCGTTTCTCCCCGACGTCTGAAGGTGCCGGTGGTCAGCCGAGAACGAAGTCCGTCAGGGTGGAGATCAGCGCTTGCGGAGTGTCGAGGATCACGTTGTGGCCCGCTCCGGCGATCGATGCGTGGGTCCCATATGGGGCTGCGTCTGCCATCTCGCGAGCGAGTTCGGTGTAGGTGGGGTCGTCGGATCCGGAGATGGCGAGTAACGGCATCTCCAACTCGCTGAGGCGGTCACCGACATACGGTTGTGTTCCCTGGCCGAGGCCTCGTAGCGCCGCTGCCAGGCCGGAGCTGGTGTTGACCGCACGAATAGCTCGGTCCCGTCGGCGAGCATTGTCGGCGAGGTGACCGGTTCCCGCGATCGGGCCGTCGAGCCACTCATTGAGAAATGCCTCGGAACCCACCGTCTCGATGTGGAGGGCGAGGGCTTCGTCGCGGTTGCGCCGATCGGCCCTGACCGCGTCTCCTGCGATTCCCGGCGATGCTGAGATCACGATCAGACGCTCGATGAGGTTGGGATGGTCGAGCGCGGTGAGGAGTGCCATCCGACCGCCTTGCGAATACCCGATCAGAGGGACCGGTGCTCCGAACGATGTCAGCCAGCGGGCTATTGCCCCGATCGTGTTCGGAGTATCAACGGGACGAATATGGGTGTCTCCATGTCCGGGCAGATCGGCGGCATGGATCTGGAGAGCGACGCCACCGAGCGGCGCGAACTGCGCTCCGGTTAGCGTGAAGCCGTGGAGGGCGGCAACAACGTGTCCGGTTCCATAGACCCGGACGGCGAGATCGCCCGGGGATTGATCAGCCCTGATCCTCGACCGGGACTTCGACCGTCATCGCCTTGTAGATCTTGAGGCCGACGGCAACCAAGATGGCAGCGATGATGAGGGTGAGTAGAGGTTTCTTCATACGCTCATCATACCGGCCTGACCGGAGTGTGATTGACCAAGCCTCGCTTGGGCTGCTGAGCGGCAGACCGGTAGCCTGTGGGTTGTGGAAACCCCCTTGACCGAACCTCAGCGCCGCTACCGCCTGCTTGCCTGGTCGGTGCTCGTCTTCAATGTGATGGTGATCCTCGGCGGAGCAATCGTCCGTGCGACGGGATCGGGTGACGGATGTGGAGCGTCGTGGCCGACCTGCACCGACCGAATCTTCCCGTCGAGCCCAGCGGCCGAGACTGTGATCGAATTCAGCCACCGCATCACGAGCGTGTTCGCGATTCTCGGCGTCCTTGCCCTGTACGTCCTGGCGCGCCGCCTCTACCCAAGCGGCCACTGGGTCAGGAAGGCGGCGGGCGTCTCGCTCATCTTGATGGTCGTCGAGTCGCTGCTCGGGGCGTCTCTGGTGATCTTCGAATGGGTTGACCAGGACGCGTCGATCGGTCGCATGATTGTCGTGCCGCTCCACCTCATCAACACCTTCCTGTTGCTCGGAGCGTTGACGCTGACGGCGTGGTGGTCATCCGGGAATCCCGTTCCGTCGGGGTCCGCGTACGGCCGGCCGCGTCGACAACTCGCGATTGGAGCGGGTGGCCTATTGCTGGTCGGAGCCATGGGGGCGCTCAACGCGTTGAGCGACACGCTCTATCCGGTTGAGAGTTTCTTCTCCGGCGTGCAGCAGGAGCTATCGGCTGATGCTCCCTGGCTGGTGCAGCTCAGAATCCTCCACCCGATCGTGGCGGTGGCGGTCGGTTTCGGCGTGGCGTATCTCACCATGCGCCTTTCTGCCTCCGCTACCGACACGACGAAACGTGTCTCCACCATCATCATCGGACTCGTTGTCCTGCAGTTCTTCGCTGGGCTTGTCAATGTGATGCTGGCAACCCCGCTCGAGACCCAGATCGTTCATCTCGCGTTTGCTGATGCCATGTGGATTGCTTACGTGATCTTTGCTGCAGCATTGCTGGGTGAGAAGAAGACATCCAAGACGCCGATCGAGAGGTCCGCGTGACCTCCTCCGTCCGGATCACCGATCCTCGTCGGCCGAGTGCTACCGCGACGGTGCGGGCGTATGTGGAGCTCACCAAACCCAGGATCATCGAACTCCTGCTCACGACCACCCTTCCCGCCATGATTCTCGCGGCAGAGGGATGGCCCGGATGGTGGCTCGCCATCGCCACCCTCGTAGGAGGGACCCTCTCCGCGGCAGGGGCCAACGTCATCAATCAGGTTATGGATGCTGACATCGACCGTGTAATGCGCAGGACCCGAGGTCGTCCATTGCCCACTCACCGGGTCAGCGAGCAGTCAGCGATGATTTTCGGCATCATCCTCGGGATCGCCGGGTTCGTCTGGCTGCTCGTAACGACGAACATGCTGGCCGCATTGCTTTCCACGGCCGGGCTTCTGTTCTACGTCCTGGTCTACACGCTCGTGCTGAAGCGAACCTCCACACAGAACATTGTGATCGGTGGTGCGGCAGGTGCAATGCCGCCACTCGTCGGGTGGGCGGCCGTCACCGGCACGCTTGCGGTCCCGGCGTGGGTGTTGTTCGCGATCGTGTTCTTCTGGACACCACCCCACTTCTGGGCGCTCGCACTCCGCTACGACGAGGACTACCAGGCGGCCCGAGTTCCGATGCTTCCCGGCGTTGTTGGGACGTCGATGACGACCGATCACATTCTTCTCTACAGCATCGTGACCGTTGGTGTCTCGTTGCTGCTCGTGCCTTGGGTTGGATGGGTCTATCTGGCAGCCGTGGTGGTGCTCGGTACATGGCTGATCGTCGGCGCCGCTCACCTTCGAGGAAATCCGGATATGGCAATGCGATATTTCACCGCCACGAATGGCTACCTAGCAGGGGTCTTCCTAGCCATCGCTATCGATGTGTTGGTGCTGGGATGAATCAGATGACTCCTGACTCCAGACTCCGTTCTCCAGTCGAAGGACAGGGGTTTGCCTCATGAGCACGGTGGACTTCGTTGTGCTGCTTGTGGGGTCGGTCATGATGATTGGCGGGTTGGTCGCGATTGTGGCGCGAGAGTTGGGGACTCACCCGGAACGCCGGCTTGTCGGTCCGGTTCGGGACGGGATAGAAGTGCTGCTGCCGCTGTGCGGCGCCGCTGTCCTCGTTGTTTCGGTCTGGATCTCTGTTTCCTGACCGACCAATCTGATTGGCCTTGATGGTCACGGCTTTACTGCCGACCGGGGAGACAGTACGCTGCTGTCCGTGACCGCACGCTATCGATTTCCGTACCAGTTCACCGGGCCTTGCGCCCGGGTTCACGTGATACGGCGGTAGCGGCACCACAACCAACACACCCCCACGGAGACCCGGAGCCAAGGCTCCGGGTTCTGTGGTTCCCGGAGCCCTCCGATCAGGAGGAACCATGCCAGAACAACCAATCCTCAAGAGCCATCGACGACCCGGTATCGAGACGACCATCGTCTCGGTACGTACCGTCAAGTTCGGTGACGGTTCCTACCCGGTCATCGCAGGACCGATGGCAGTCGAGAGTGAGGATCAGATCCTCGCCGCCGCCCGACTCGTCGCGGAGAGCGGTGGATCGATTCTCCGCGCCGGGACGTACCTCGCCGGGTCTTCTCCGTATGCTTACCGAGGCCTCGGAAGTGAGGCGCTGTGGATGCTCGAACACGCCGGGCGCGAGACGCGTCTTCCGGTGAGTACCGAGGTGCTTGAACCGGACCACGTCGAGGTAGTGGCTGAACATGTCGACGTCATCGAGGTCGGTCCGGACAACATGCAGAACTTCGTGCTCCTCCGCGCGGTTGGGGCAACGAACCGGCCGGTTGTCATCCATCGGGCGTCCGCTGCGACGATCGACGAGTGGCTTCTTGCGGCCGAGTACGTTCTCGACGCCGGGAACGATGCCGTGGTGCTCTGCGAGCGGGGGAGTCGTGGATTCGATCCCCGCACCACCGACACGATCGATATCTCGGCGATTCCGACCGTTCAGCGTATGTCGCACCTCCCGGTGATTGTCGATCCGTCGCCGACCGCCGGCCACCCTGAGCTTGTCCAGCCGTTGGCCTTGGCTGCCAGGAGCGCGGGTGCAGACGGGCTGATGGTGCCTCTCCACCCGGATCCTTCGGGTGCACTCGCAGGCAACGGGTCGCACCTCGACCCGGATCGGTTCGCATCATTGATGGATGCGCTTGGTATCCCATCGTTGCGCGATGAAATCGATCGGATCGACCGGCAAGTGATCCGTCTCCTCGGTAGACGGCTGCGCACTCCATCGATATCGCGAAGATCAAGGCGGCGCGTGAGCTTGCGATGCGGTCTCCCGATCGCGAGGCCGAGCTGATCGCTGAGATGCGCGAGGACGCTGAAGCCGTGGGTATGGACCCGGGCTACGCAGAGGACCTCATGGATGTGGTCCTCCGACACAGCCGGGCAGCGCAGGCCGATGCCGTCGGTCGAGCTCAGGAATCCGACGCCGGGTAGCGTCAAGGGCATGGCAGCTACCGAGGCTGGTACCGACGGCGTGACCCGGTGTAGCTGGGGCAACGGGAGCGCCGAATACGCCACCTATCACGATGATGAGTGGGGCCGACCGGTTGGTGACGGTCGCCGGTTGTTCGAGAAGCTCTGTCTCGAGGGATTCCAGTCGGGCCTTGCGTGGATCACGATCCTCAGGAAGCGCGACGCCTTTCGTGACGTGTTTGCCGGGTTCGACATCGAACGGGTTGCCCAATTCGACGAGTCCGATGTTGGACGGCTGCTCGGTGACGCGCGAATCGTGCGGCATGAAGGCAAGATCCGGTCGACGATCAACAACGCACAACGTTCCCGCGAGGTCATCGCAGATGCCGGCTCGCTCGGCGCCCTCGTTTGGTCCTTTGAGCCCACGCCGGCCCCGCCCGCGATGGTTGCGACGACTCCCGAGTCTGTGGCCCTAGCGAAGGAGCTGAAGCGGAGAGGGTTCACTTTCGTCGGCCCCACCACCGCCTACGCCTTCATGCAGAGCATGGGCCTGGTGAATGATCATGCGGAGGCGTGCGCGGTACGCGAGGCAGTGGAGACAGACCGGGCGAGGTTTGTTCGACCGAAGTGAGACACGAGATCCGAGACTCGAGATTCGACACCCAGAGATGTCTCAAGTCTCGAGTCTCGGATCTCGGGTCTACCTACTCCGGCTTTGCCGATCTTCCCATCAGGGTCGCTATCGCTTCCGGGACCGACGCGTACTCGTACAGCACCCGGCCGACTTGCTCTGCGATCGGCATCTCGACTTCGTAGCGGTCTGCCAGGGCCAGGATCCCGCTCGTCGACTTGACTCCCTCGGCGACCATGTTCATCTCTGAGACAATCTCGTTGATGGTCTTTCCTAGTCCGAGACCAAGCCCGACCCGATGGTTCCGGCTCTCGGTCGACATACACGTGGCGATGAGGTCGCCCATCCCGGCGAGGCCGGCGAAAGTGGCCATTTGTCCACCCATCGCAACTCCCAGCCGGGACATCTCGACGAGCGCACGTGTCATCAGCATCGAGACGGTGTTGAGGCCGAACCCGAGGCCCTCTGCCATACCGGCAGCGAGCGCCATCACATTCTTCAGTGCCCCGGCACTCTCGGAGCCGATCACGTCGGTGTTGGTATAGACCCGGAA
>CAWEEG010000027.1:0-16292 GCA_963808015.1 uncultured Actinomycetota bacterium | reverse complement strand
CGCCTCTTGAATCAGATCAACGCTCTCCTGGATCTGCTCGACCACCTTGGAATCGCGAATCGCTCCGGTGACTTCGCGGCCCGCGGTCTCGAGATCCTCCAAGGAGGTTTCGGTGAACAGATCGGTGCCGAATTCCTTGAACTTGCGGCCGGCCACCATCGGTGTGCCGACTGCCGCATAGAACGCCTTCTTGACGTTGTCCTTCTGGGTATCCATGACTGAGGTCATGTTGCCTCCTCTTGTTCGTTGCCGACGAAGCTCCGGTAGATCTCCGCCAGCGCCTGTTTCTGGGACTTTGTGAGTGTCGAGTCGGACGAGATCGCTTCCTCGACTCCGGAACGTTCGACGTCGTCGAGCAGTCCGGCGCGTTCGTAGAGCGACTCGGTTCGAATGTCGAGAGCCCGTGCGATCGACATCAAGATCTCTGCCGATGGCTTGCGAAGCCCTCGTTCGATCTGGGAGAGATACGGATTCGAGATACCGGCCTGATCGGCGAGCTTCCGAACGGACATCGCGGAGCGCGTCCGCTGTTCTCTGATGAATGCTCCCAGATCCGGGACCGTCGGACTCTTCACAATGATTGCATTATATCCCAACGTGCTAACTATTGCTAGCACTCGTCGAGAGGCACGACCGTCTCAGGAGAAGGCTGTTCCCCGTGCCGCGAGTTGGGCGTCGAGTGAACTCTGGACCGATCGTCGTATCGCCTCGGACCGTTCAAGCATGCGGAGGGGATCCGGTTCGGCGCCGGGATTCTCGGGCATCACCGGCGGGAGGAACCGGATGTGCCAACGAACCGGGAGTGGAAGAGGGTTGAGGAAGATGGCCATCTCCTCGACCCTCTGCTGCGGGAACACCATATCGAACCAGCTGGGCGAGGCGTTTCGAGACCGCCACTGCAGGGTGGACCTCTTCCGCTCCGAGGATCGCGACCGGGACAATGGGCACACCGGTGGTTTCGGCGAGGTGGACGAAACCGCCACGACCGAAACGTTGCACGTGGTAGGCCTGCCAGACCGGCTTCATGAAGCCCGATTCACCCTCCGGGAACACACCGAGCAACCCGCCGTGTTCGAGGACATGGCGGGCATCGTCCCGGCTCGCGTATACCGCTCCCACCTTGCGATACATGTGGGACACCCAGGGGAGCATGTTGAAGATCTCCGTCGCGCTCATGCGCACCCTGCGGGGCCGCTCGGCCGAATTGAGAACGGCGAGGGAGAGCATCGCCGCGTCGTAGGGGAGCGCCGCTCCACCGTGATTCGCCACCAGCATCGCCGGTCCATCCATCGGGATGTGCTCAGCCCCTTCGACGTCGACACGGAAGTAGTCGAAGTAGAGACCGTTCATCACATGCCACACCATCTCGTGGATCACCGGGTCGAGCCCGATCGGGTCCACGTCGTACGTGGCGAGGTGCAGATGGCGGAACAGGGTCGGCCACGTGTCGAATCCCAGCCGACCCGTGGCTGGAACCGCGACGTCGTAGCGATCCTGGCCGACGTGGAGTGCACACGCTTCTGATCCACGAACGTTCGGCAATCCGCAGCCGTGTCCCTCGACACTGCGCCAGCTGCAGCGGTGGCTTTGGTCGACAAGCTCGGAGAGCCGCTCGTACAGCCGGGTACGCCGGGCGTGGGCTTCAATCCGGTCTTCCTGGCTGACACCGGGAATCGGCAGCACACCGGCCGCCGACTCGTCCGGTGAGCCGCCCGCATCGTCGGCTTCAACGGAGAGCGCGTCGACGAGTTGAGCCTTGTTCAGCTTGGAACGACCGGGAAGGTTGAGGGAGCGGGCGTAGTCGAGGAGTTCAGCCTTGGTCATCGCTGTGAGTGCTTCGCGAGTCATTGGCGAACCTCAGCCGGCACCCGCCCGTAGCCCACCATCGTGGTCTGGCGGCATGTGAGCTTCGGAACGAATCCAAGGGTCGAGCCCATGCCGGTCGTGTCCATGACGCGGCCGTGCTTCAAGAGAGCGATGGTGTGTTTCGGGAGAGCTATCCCGCTTCCCGCGAGGCCGCGAAGCGCCCCATGGAATGCACGTTTGGGCAGTGGTTGCGGGATCCTCCGTCCAAGCCTCAGGATGCGTGAGAGGTAGAGCTGGCCCGGCCCGGCAATGTTGAACGTTCCGGGAGCCGGATGGTCGATCGCGTGGAGGAAGACGCGGAGTGCATCACCTTCCGAGATCAGTTGGAGGCGAGGATCGAATCCGAGCAGCGTCGGAACGCCGGGAAGGGTCAGGTAGGCGCTGATCGGATTGCGGATCGAGGGGCCGAAGATCGGAGCGAGTCGGAGGATTGTGTAGTCGACGTGGTCATGTCGTTCGGCGGTCGCGCGAACGAACTGCTCCATCTGCTCGAGGTCGCGTTGGTAACGACCTCCGGTCGATTCGAGTTTCGAGTTCACCGTGACGACCGACGGCGAGCGCGGACTCGCGCCGTAGACCGCGCCGTCCGACTTCACGACAACATGACGCACTGTGGTGCAACGGCCGATCGCTCCGAACAAGGCCTGCGCACCAACCGTGGTTTCCTCGTGCGCTCTCGTCGCCCCGTGAAGCGAGGAGCGATCAACGGTCTGGAGGTGAACCACCGTGTGCGGCTTCAGATCCAGCAGATACCGAGCGAACGACAGGTGGTCGATATCGAGTCGCTCGAAGTGAGATGCGAAACGTTCAACCGGGTCGAGATCGTCCACGGCGAACACCTCGGTGTCTGGAGCCCGCTCGAGATGCTGGATGATCCGGCCACCGGTCCGGGTGGCCGCACCCGTAACAAGGATGCGCCGCATCCGGTGAAGGGTAGAGAAGCCGGCGATACCTCCGCTGACCCGGACTCCGACTCCTCACCCACCGTACGTCGCAGCCGGTAGCGAGACTCGAGACCCGAGACTCGAGACTCGAGCGGCTGGGACTTCGCTGTCTCATATCTCGTGTCTCATATCTCGTGTCTCGATATCTTCGCTCTTGGGTCTCGTATCTCGACAGCCGGTGTTTTCGCTCTCGCTCCTACTCTGTGTGCTCTACTCGAAACGGGACTATGCCGGGAGACGGAAGCTTGATCATCGTGATGCGTTCGGATGCGACCCGCGAGGACGTTGATCACGTCTTGGAGAGGCTCGCGGAGGTTGAGGCCGAAGCCCACGTCTCCGAGGGGAGTCGGCGTACCGTCATCGGGATTGTCGGTGATCGAACGAGGATCCAACAACTCCCGTGGGAGGCATTCCCCGGTGTCGAGCGCACCGGTTCCGGTGCTCAAGCCGTTCAAGTTCGTCAGCCGCGAGTTCCAATCCGATGACTCGGTCGTCGACGTCGGTGGGGCGGATCGGCGGCGGGCACGTCACGGTGATCGCTGGCCCGTGCGCCGTCGAGATCGAGGGATCAACTGTTCGCTTCGGCCGCAGCGGTCAAGAAGGCCGGTGCCGCCATCCTCCGCGGTGATGCCTTCAAACCCCGGACCTCCCCATACTCCTTCCAGGGTCTCGACGAGGAGGGTCTCATCCTGCTCGTCGGAGGCCCGCGAGGAATTCGAGATGCCATTCGTCGCGGAGGTGCTCGATCCCCGCGACGTTGACCTTGCTGTCGGCGTACGCCGACATGATTCGCATCGGGACCCGCAACATGGCGAACTTCACCCTGCTTGCCGAAGTCGGGCGCCAGGACAAGCCGGTGCTGCTCAAGCGAGGGTTGAACGCCACGATCGAGGAGTGGCTCCACGCAGCCGAGTACATCTACAAGGAGGGCAACCACCAGGTGGTCCTCTGCGAGCGAGGCATCCGGACCTTCGAGACCTCGACCCGCAACACGCTCGATATCTCGGCGGTCCCGGTCCTCAAGGGCTCTGTCCATCTACCGGTGATCGTCGACCCTTCCCACACGGGCGGCAGGCGCCATCTGGTGGCTCCGCTCACGAGGGCAGCGGTGGCGGTCGGAGCTGATGGGTTCATGGTCGATGTCCACCCGTCGCCCGAGACGGCTCTGGTCGACGGGCCCAGGCCATCCTCCCGGGTGAGTTCGCCGACCTCATGGACGAAGTCAGGGCCCTCGCGGCCGCGATGCACGTCCAGGTCTAGTTTCGTGTCGCGGGCGCTCATCTCAGGGACGGGCTTGATCGGGACGTCGATAGCACTTGGCCTGCGGTCCCTCGGGTGGGAAACCCTCGGGTGGGACGCCGACCCTGCTGCCCTTGCGGGCGCCGTGAACGTTGGCGCCGTTGTCCCGGTCGATGGGATTGAGGCGGCAACCCTGGGGCCCGACGACCTGCTCGTGCTTGCATCTCCACCGTCTGCTGTTCTTGCTTCGGTTCTGGCTCTCGACACCGAAGCACTGGTCATCGATGTTGCGTCGGTCAAGGGCCCGATCATCGCCGCTGTCCGCACCCCGCGATTCGTCGGCACACACCCGATGGCGGGGCGCGAGGTCACCGGGCCGGACGCAGCACGCGCTGCCCTCTTTCGGGGTGCGACGTGGGTGGTCGTTCCCGACGGGGCGGATGAATCCGACGTTCAGCGGGTTGAGCGAATCGTGACCGACCTTGGTGCTCGACCTGTGCGGATGGGTGCTGCGGAGCACGACGCCGCAGTTGCTCGGATCAGCCACATGCCGCAAATCCTCGCTGCGGCTCTGCTCGAAGGTGCGGGAGAGATCCCCGGGGCTATGGATCTGGCGGCCGGGAGTTTTCGAGACCTCACACGCGTTGCATCGTCCGACCCGTCTGTGTGGATGGACATCCTCTCCGCCAATCGCCGGGAAGTGACGGCGGCGATCGAGTGGCTTCGGGACCGTTTGGCAACGGTTGTGGAGTCCGAGGAGCAACTCGCGGCCTCCCTGGCAGATGCACGCCACCTTCGAGCCTCACTGGGTCATGGTCTCGGTGTTGTGCGTGTCACCCTCGAGGACCGACCGGGTGAGATGGCAGCCGTCGGCCGGGCTCTCGCGGACAGCGGTGTCGACCTTCGGGACCTCCAGTTGCGGCACGCCCCGTACGGCGGTGGAGGCATCTTGACCTTGTCGGTGCGCGGTGGACACGAGTCAGCGCTCGAAGCGTCACTCGAGGCTGAAGGGTTCAGCGCGACTGTTCCATCAGGTGAACAAGACTGATCGCACCCACGGCGATGCCGTGTTCGATGGCTGCCTCGTTGATCTCGAACGTCGGGGAATGAAGGTCGACCGGATGTTCGTTCTTGCTTGCGCCGAGACGGATCAGTGCTCCGGGAACGTGGTCGAGGAACCAGGCAAAATCCTCGGAACCCATTGACTGCGGAGTCGGCTGAACACCGTCTGGGCCGAGGACGGCCGCCGCTGCCGATTCGATCGTTTCGATGACTGCTGGATCGTTCTCGACCGGTGGTGCTCCACGAAGATGACTGACTTCGACGCCCGCACCGAACGGTGAGGAGATCGCCTCGATCTGCCGGTCGATGATCTCCGCAAGACCATCCCAGACCTCGCTCTCCTGGACCCGTGCGGTACCGGAGATTTCGATCTCTGTCGGTATGGCATTCGCCGTATCGCCGCCGGAGATCCGACCGAAGACCATCGCAAGGTGCTGTCTTGGATCCAGCTCCGAACGCACCATCACCGGTAGGTCGACGACGATCCGGGCCGCAACGTGCACGAGATCCACGGTCCGATGTGGTCGCGAGGTGTGCCCGCCGGGACCGGTGAGACGAATGTGCAGTTTGTCTGCTGCGCTCGTGATCGGACCAGTCTTCAGTCCAACCACACCGGGCGGGATCGTCGGATCGACGTGGAAGGCGATCAGGGCTGCAAGACCGTCGATGGCCCCCTCCTCCACGAGTTTGGCGGCCCCGGACGGAAGCTCCTCCTCGGCGGGCTGGAAGATGATCCTCGCCGTGCCGGGGAGGTCGTCGAGCAATGTGAGCGTCTGTGCGATGCCTACGGCGATGGCTGTATGCGCATCGTGTCCACACGCATGCATGACCCCGTCGATCTGCGATCGATACGGCGCGCCCGTTTCTTCGTGGATCGGGAGAGCATCGATATCGGCACGGAACCCGACGATGGGTGGCCCAGTTCCGACGTCAACCGTCAGGCCGACGAGATCGGTCCGAACCTGGGGATCGAGGCCGCTGGCGGAGAGCGCTTCAGCGATGCGATACGTGGTCCGTCGCTCCGTCCATGAGACTTCGGGATGGCGGTGGAGGTCGCGGCGCATACGGACGGCATCCGGCGCGATGGCACGCGCATGAGCAGCAATGGTTTCGGCGAGGGTGGCCATCAAAGGGATTCTAAGGGTTTGGAGCGTGCGAGATGCTCTCTACGCTACGGGGAGAGGAGGAACCATGGCGCGAGAACCGAGCTACACCATTGGGATCGAGGAGGAGTACTTCATCGTCGATCGAGAGACTCGCGACCTTGTCCGCGATATGCCAGACGGCCTGCTCGCCGCGTGTGAGGAGATCACCGAGGGGATGGTGAGCCCGGAGTTCATCCGGTCGCAGATCGAGGTCGGTACTCCGGTGAGCGGATCCGTGAAGGAAGTGCGGGCGCACCTTGCGCAGCTCCGCACCGATGTTTCGAATGTTGTGTCCGAGTATGGAATGGCGATTATCTCGTCTTCGACGCATCCTTTCGCGGCCTGGGGCGAGCAGCTCCATACCGACAAGACCCAGTACAACACGCTCGCCGAGGCACTCCAGGGTGTCGTCCGGCGTCTGTTGATCTGCGGTATGCATGTGCATGTCGGGATCGAGGACGAAGACGTGCGTATCGACCTGATGAATCAGGTGCTCTACTTCCTGCCGCATCTTCTCGCGTTGTCGACCTCCTCGCCGTTCTGGCATGGAGACGACACGGGCCTCAACTCCTATCGCACCGCCGTTTTCCGGACGTTGCCGCGTACCGGGTTGCCGGACGAGTTCCTGGACTGGAGCGACTACGAGCGGCACGCCCGAATCCTCGTGACGTCCGGCGTCATCGAAGACGAGACCAAGCTGTGGTGGGACATCCGGCCGTCAGCTCGGTATCCCACGCTTGAGATGAGGTCGACCGATATCGCCACGCGGCTTGACGACGGAATCAGCCTCGCGGCGATGTACGTGTCGTTGCTGTCGATGCTGTTCCGCCTCCGTCAAGAGAACCAACGGTGGCGCGTGTACTCGCGAATGCTGCTCAAGGAGAATATCTGGCGAGCGCAGCGGTACGGGGTTTCCGAGTCTCTGATCGACTTCGGCATTGGGAAGCTTGTGCCGTTCCCCGACCTTGTCGAAGAACTTACCGAGCTCGTCGCCGAGGATGCACGTCGCCTCGATTGTGTCGAGGAGATCGCCCACCTCCAGGGAATCGTGCGGCGCGGAACCAGCGCCGATCGTCAGCGAGCGATCCACCAGGGAGCCATCGCCTCCGGTGCCGACGACCGGGAAGCCTTGGTTGCCGTCGTCGACTTCCTCATCGAAGAGACCGTCTCCGGGCTATGACAACGATCCGAGTTGCCGGAGCACAGATCGATCTCACCGTCGGAGACCTCTCCGGCAACGAGGAGCGGATCCTAGAAGCGATGGTGTGGGCCGAGAAGGTCGAAGCCGACGTGCTCGTGGTGCCCGAACTCGCAATAGTCGGCTATCCGCCGGAGGACCTCGTCCTTCGTGAGGGGTTCGTTGATGAGAATCTCCGCGTGCTGCAGCGCCTCGCGGAGGCATCCGGCCGCTGCGCAACCGTGGTTGGATTTGTCGACCCTCTCCCGGAAGGTGTGATCGATGACGACTCAGTTGAGCGTCGTATCGCCAACGCTGCAGCCGTGATCGCAGGAGGCCGCATTGCCGGTGTGTATCACAAGGAGCTCTTGCCGAACTATGGAGTGTTCGACGAGGCGCGCTACTTCGCTGAGAGCAGGGAGCCGACGCGATTGTGGGAGATTTGTGGCATCGCAGCCGGTGTCTCCATCTGCGAAGACATCTGGTCGCCGGAGGGACCACCGGCTCGCCAGGCCGCAGCCGGTGCGACGCTTCTGTTGAACATCAACGGCTCGCCGTTTCATGAAGGCAAGAGTGATGAGCGGGCGTTGCTGCTGTCATCCGAAGCGAAACGAAGCGGCGCAGCTGTCGTCTACGTGAACTGCGTTGGTGGGCAGGACGAACTCGTCTTCGATGGTGACTCGATGATCTTCGACGCCGGTGGGGAGCTCATCTATCGCGCTCCCCAATTCACCGAGGAGCTCTTCGTCGTCGACGTCGAAGTCCCGATCGATCGCGATCGGACGGTGCCCGCCGCGCCGGTTGTCGAACCGGGGATCTCTCGATCGCCCTATCCGCTGCCGGATTCTGTCGAGCGGCTATCCGACGACGCTGCGGTCTACCAGGCCCTTGTCACCGGTCTGCAGGGATATGTGACAAAGAACGGGTTCGGAGAGGTCATCATCGGATCATCTGGGGGAATCGACTCCGCGCTCGCCGCAACTCTGGCCGTCGATGCGCTCGGGCCGAGTGCCGTTCACACGCTGACCATGCCGACCCGCTATTCGTCAGAGGGATCGATCGCGGATTCCGAGGCGCTCGCGGCCAATCTCGGTTGTCGGTTCAGCGTGATTCCGATCGAAGACACCTTCGAGTCGTTCCTCGGGACCCTCGATCCACTCTTCCATGGGACGCCGCAGGGGGTGGCCGAAGAGAACCTGCAAGCCCGGATTCGTGGAACGATCCTGATGGGCGTGTCGAACAAGTTTGGCGGGATGGTGGTCGCCACCGGAAACAAGTCCGAGATGGCGGTTGGGTATGCAACGCTCTACGGCGACATGGCCGGCGGATATGCCGTGCTGAAGGACGTCTACAAGACCCTTGTGTATCGCCTTGCCCGATGGCGCAACCGGGACGGTGTGGTCATTCCCCAAGAGATCATCGACAAGGCGCCATCTGCTGAGCTGCGGCCGGATCAACTTGATACCGATTCGCTTCCACCGTACGACATCCTCGACGCCGTGCTCGAGGAGTACATCGAGCGGGACCGGACGGTGGACGAGATCACCGACCTGGGTTTCGACCGAGAGCTTGTGTGTCGCATCGCGCGAATGATCGACCGCAACGAGTACAAACGTCGCCAAGCCCCTCCGGGCGTGAAGATCACACGCAAGGGCTTCGGGCGCGACCGCCGGCTCCCGATCACCAATCGGTATCTCAATCAGTAGCCATGCTCGTGAAGCGCAGCATGCGGACGCGGAGAGGAACGTATGGACGAGTCAGCACAGCTAGATCCGGCAGCAGCCGGTGAGACCGACGCGGTTCACGCTGCCGATCGTCCCGCTACCCCTCGGACCCTGACTCAGGATCTCCGATCGCTGGGCGTTACCGAAGGCATGACCTTGCTGGTGCACACGTCGATGTCGGCGCTCGGATGGGTCGCGGGAGGTCCCCAGGCTGTGATCGAGGCGTTGATCGCAGCAGTAGGCGACGACGGGACACTGGTCATGCCTGCCCACTCAACTGGACTCTCCGAGCCTTCTCTGTGGCGCAATCCTCCGGTACCGGAATCGTGGTGGCCGATCATTCGCGACGAAACGCCCGCATTCGACGCGGACCTGACACCGACCAGGATGATGGGGGTGATCGCGGAGGGCTTCAGAACCTACCCCGAGGTAAGGAGGAGCAGCCACCCTCAGGTATCGTTCGCCGCCCGCGGTCCGAACGCCGGTCTCGTGATCGCCGACCACTCGTTCGACCGCCCGCTCGGCGATCGCTCGCCGCTTGGGCGCCTCTATGACATCGACGGATACATCTTGCTGCTCGGTGTCGGACACGAGAACAACACGGCGTTGCACCTTGCGGAGTACCGCGCCGAATATCCGGGGAAGGAATGGGTCACGCAGGGTGCTCCGGTGGTGATCGATAAAGAACGGCAGTGGGTCACGTTCGAAGACCTCGAAGGCAACAGCGACGACTTCGAAGCGATCGGGGAGGCGTTTGCCGCTGCCGGCTTCGAGCGCCGCGGCCAGGTTGGGAGTGGAGAAGGGCGGCTGATGAACGTCAAGAAACTGGTCGATTTCGCCGCTGACTGGATGACCTCGCACCGAAGTGAGCAGAAGTAGCAAGACAAGAGATCCGAGACTTGAGACCCGAGACTTGAGACCCGAGACTCGGTAGATCCGAGTCTCGAGACCCGAGACTTGAAGACCGAGTCTGGGTAGATCTTCGTGTCTCGTGTCTCGTGTCTCGGTCTTTCGTCTTGTATCTCGTGTCTCGTGTCTCGTGTCTTTCGTCTTGTATCTCGTGTCTCGTGTCTCAACTCATCTACTCTTGGCCTATGGCTGTTCTTGGGTCTGTGCTGATCGATGGTGTCCCGTCGGACGCTGCAGACGCCGCGATCTCGGTTTTCGACATCGGGTTTCAGCGGGGCTACGGCTGTTTCGAGGCGATGCGCTCCTACGACGGCCAGGTGTTCCGGCTCGAGCAGCACCTGACGCGGCTCGAGATGAGCGCGTTGAAACTCCGCCTGCCGACGCTGGATCGTGCCGTCATCGCCGGATGGTGTCGCGAGGTCGCGGCCGAAGCGGGTGATGGTGTCGTTCGGGTGTTCATATCGGGTGGGACCGACCCGAAGCGGCTCGGGACCGACTCACGGACCGTGGCATTTGCGGAATCGGCCAACCCGGGACCCGCCGCCATGCAGCTTCAGACCAGAACGGCACCGTGGCACAGCGACGGAGAGTGGTTCGAGCTCACGGGTGCCAAGGCGCTCTCCTATGGTTTCAACCTCGCCGCCTCAGTGGCGGCTCAAGATGACGGCTTCGATGATGCCCTGCTCATGGGTCGAGATGATCATGTGCTCGAGGGCCCCACGTTCTCGATCGGCTGGATCAATGCTGGGATCCTGTACACACCCGGTCTCACCCTCGGAATCCTCGAGTCGATCACGCGAGGAGCCGTCATTGATGTCGCCAGCCGCATCGGGATGGAGGTACGGCAAGGCTTCTACGGTCGCGACGCTGTCTTGGACGCCGACGAGGTTGTTGCCATGTCAACCGTTCGCGAGGTGCGCGGCGTCGGCCGGGTCGACGATCAGGTCTTCAGCCCCGGTGAAGGGACAGCAGCGCTCCAGGCCGGATTCACAGCGCTCGTGAACGAGGAGCTCGGTCTGTGAGTCTGTCTCTGGCCGTCGCGATCGACGATCTGTATCGAGACGTCGTCCTGGATCCTGATCGCTGGGGCGACGATGCATACGCTGAGTGGCTCGAGAATATGGCGATTGACGCCGACGGCATCGATCGGATTGCGGCACGCTCTCTGCGGCGGGCTGTCCGGATTGCGATGAAGCTCCAGCGCTTCTGGTCATCACCCGATGCGGACGTTCATCGCAATGAGATGTCATGGGAGGCGCGGGTTGATATCGCCGTGGGTGTTCCGGCGTGGCGGCCGGGTCTCGAACTTGCAGAGCGCGACCTCGAGATGAATCCATCAGAGGAGGTGTTTGAGGAGGTGCGACGCCGTTTCCGGGTGGTCAACGGGGCACTGTGGATGGAAGGCACCGACTACGAACAGTGGTGCGCCGGCAACGCAGACGGGCGAAGAGGATAGAATCGGCAGCCATGGTCTCGAGAACCCTCATGGTGGCTGCAGTTGCGATCATGATCGCGTCGTGCTCGTCGTCGAGTGACACGACCACGACGACATCCACCACCACGACGACGACCACAACGACGGTGCCCACAACCACCACCACAACGGCGCCTACCACGACGACGACGCTTCCCCAGGAGGCTCCCGCTTTCCCGGAATATCGGATCGCTGAGCGGATCATCGCACCGGAGACGGGGGACACCGTGGTGTTGCTTCTCGATCCGGCGTCGTACACCAGCCTCTCGGATCTCGACCTCTACGACGTGATTGCAGATGCGGTCGATCGGTTCCCGCCGATTCTCGTTGCCCACGTGGTCGACTCGCCGGACGCGGTGGAAGCTGTGCTCCTGGAGCAACCGGACGCAGACCAGGAAGTCATCCTGGCAAACCACTACCTCGCGCGTCTCGAGGACGGCTTCCGGATCGTGTACTTGGGCCCGTTCGAGGAGTCAGGTACCGCGGTCCTGGGATCGTAAGAAGACCCGAGATCCGAGACACGAGATCCGGCACGCGTCGGGCCTCATCTTGGTGATCCAGGCTCCCAGGCCGCCCCCTCTGCGACCGAGCATCAGCTCGGCCGCGTCTCCCCACCTTCGGCGGTGGAGACAATCTCAAGTCTCGTGTCTCGGGTCTCTTGTCTACTTCAGAGCAGCAGCGCTGCGGTGATGAGGAAACCACCGAAGCTCACGAGGTCGGTAGTCATCGTCAGGAAGATGTTTGACGCCAGCGCGGGGTCCTGACCCATGCGGCGTAGGACAATCGGGATCCCCGAACCGACGAGACCTCCGACGAAGATCGACACGACAACCGCCACAAACAGGATGACGCCGATCTCCCACGGATCAACGCCTGACTGGTTTCCGAAGATTTCGACTGTGAGGGCTCCCATGAGTGCCGCGAGTACGGCGATCGCCAAACCGTCGACCATGGTGACCGCCATCTCTCTGCGTACCGCACGGGCGCGCCCGACCGCGAGGGAGATCCCCGACCGCGATTGACCGGATGATGACGGCCAAGCTTTGCGCCCCTGAGTTGCCGCCGAGTAGGGCAACGAGCGGCATGTAGGCAGCGAGGATCACGGCCCCCTCGAGCACCGACTCGAACTGCGCGATTACGTAGGCGATCACGAAACCAACCACGAGATTGAATGCAATCCATGGCAGACGGCGGCGTACTGATACCGAGACAGGAGTGAAGATGGTCTCCTCCTCACCGGCGCCGACCATCACAGCGATGTCTTCGCCGGCTTCGGCCTGGATTGCCTCGATGGCTTCCGAGATCTTCACCATCCCGACGAGCGAGCCATCGTCATCCACGACGGGGATGGCGATCAGGTGATAACGCTGGATCAACTCGGCGACGATCTCGCGGTCGGTAGACGGAGCCACCGACACCGGGTCCGCAAGCATGACTTCTTCGAGTGCGCGACCGGGGCGGGCGAATACGAGGTCGCGGAACGACACAACACCTCGGAGGTGACCGAGGCCGTCGGTGACGTAGACGTACGAGATGTTCGATCCGAGGCGATCGTGGAGGCGCCGCAACGCCTCGATGGCCTCTCCGGCGCTCACCCCGGTTGGAAGTGAGGCAAAGTCGGTTGTCATCATGCCGCCGGCGGTATCAGCCGCGTACACGAGCAGGTTCTGGATTTCGGTAGCTGCTTCCGGGTCGAGCGCAGCAAGGACTGCGGTGCGTTCGGCGGGTTCTAGGACACCGATGACATCGGCTGCTTGGTCGGCATCCATCATCGAGATCATCGCCGCGGCGGTTGATGGACGGATCGTCTCGAGCACGTCGGCTGCCGCCTCTGGACGCATCTCATCAAGAACGTCACCGGCGTCATCCGGATCAAGATCCTTCAGAAGATCGGCCGCGCCCTCCTCGAGCAGTGCTTCGAGAATGTCCGCGGCGTTCTCAGGGGTGGATTCAGCGAGCTCCTCCCACTCGTCCTGGTGCGCGTCGAGGTAGGCCTCGGCCTCCTCCGGACGGCGGCGGGCGAGGTCTCGGAGCGTCTCGGTGACGTTGCGCGGTCGGGGAAATCTCAGACGCATGACAGAGGCAGCCTATCGCCTGGCGGATCGGGGCGAATTCACTCCTGAATAGGGCATGCCCCCACGGGGGAGAGGGGGCATGCGAGACCGGCCCGTGGGGCCGACCAGAACTCAATAATAGCCCGCGAAAAACGCCGACAGGGTGTCGGGATTCTCAACGAAGCACGATCACGTTGGGAGACGATGCGGGCTCGATGAAGCCGATGATTGCACCGAGATCTCCGGCTGCAACAAGTGCCGCTGCGAGGTCTGGAGCATCCGACTCGGGGACAGCGAGCAAGAGCCCTCCGCTCGTCTGCGCATCCGCCAGCACCGTGCGCATCCACCGTGGCGTGTTGCCGAGGTCGACGGAATCCTTGACTGATCGGAAGTTACGTTTCGTGCCCCCGGGAATCATGACCGTCCGCAACGATCTCTGCAGCGCCCTCAAGCACCGGAACTGCCGATGCATCGAGCACGGCCGACACGCCGCTTGCGCGAAGCATCTCGGAGAGATGTCCGAGCAGACCGAACCCGGTCACATCGGTCCCCGCCCGGACACCGGCCTTGATTGCTGCGCGTCGACGCGGAGGCGTTCAGCCGGGTCATCGAAGCGATTGCAGCGTTTTGTACGATCTCAGACACATTGCCGTTCTTGATCGCCGTCGCGATTAGACCGGTGCCGAGCGGTTTGGTGAGAATCAGTCGGTCGCCGGGTCGTGCCGCGTCATTGGTGATCACCCGGTCGGGATGAACCGTCCCCGTGATGGCGAATCCGAACTTCGGGGTGGTGTCGTCGATAGAGTGGCCGCCGACCAGAGTGCAGCCGGCTTCAGTCAGCACCTCGACCGCACCGTCGATGACGTCCGCGGCCGCACTCCACGGGAGCTCATCCCTCGGCCAGGACAGGAGCTGGAGTGCCGTCAGCGGGGTTCCTCCCATCGCATACACATCGGAGAGTGCGTTTGCAGCAGCGATTCGTCCCCACATTGCGGGGTCGTCGACGATCGGTGTGAAGAAGTCGACGGTCTGGACCAGGGCGAGGTCGTCCGAAATCCGATAGATGGCGGCGTCATCCGACCCGTCGATCCCAACGAGGAGATCCGGGTGCCGGGTGATATCAGCTCCGGGCAAACGGCGCAGAACCTGCGCCAGCTCGTCAGATCCGAGCTTGCACGCTCAGCCGGAGCCGTGGCTGTACGCCGTGAGGCGGATGAAGTCCATCCGTTCATCGTAGCCATGCACGCTTGCGGCCAGAGCGGTACCGATGCAGACTCTCCCAATGGTCGACAACACCCAGGAACGCCTCTCCGCCATTTCGCAGTCGCTCGGCATCGGATCGCTCGGACGCCACATCTTCCTCTGCGCCGAGCAGTCCACTCCTCGCTGCTGCTCAGCCGAGGAAGGCCGCGCGGTGTGGCGTTACCTCAAGGGCCGTCTGAAGGAACTCGATGTGGCGTCGGCTCCCGCACCGTGGAGGGGTACCGATCTCGAAGCTCCGCCCCCGGATGTCGAGCGCCACGGTGGAAGCGTGCTGCGTTCGAAAGTCGACTGCTTCCGGGTCTGCGAGCGTGGTCCGATCGCCGTGGTCTATCCGGAAGGTGTGTGGTACCACTCGGTGACCGTGGACGTCATGGAGCGAATCATCACTGAACACCTGATCGGGGGAGTTCCCGTTGAGGAGTATGTGTTCGCGACCGATCCGCTGGGAAACGGGTAGTAGGAAGTAGCAAGTAGCAAGACCCGAGACCCGAGACCCGAGACCCGAGACCCGAGACCCGAGACCCGAGACCCGAGACCCGAGACCCGAGCGAGGAGACCCGAGACCCGAGACCCGAACTTGGCTCTATTCCTCACCCTCAGGGGGAGGTGGCAGCGGCGGAGCCGCTGACGGAGGGGGTCAAGGCGCTCCAGTGTGAGAGCCGTTCGGACGCGGCAGCTATTGGTGGGTCGTGGATTGATCCTCAGAGGGAATGGCGAGTAGGAAGTAGCACGACAGGAGACTTGAGACACGAGATCCGAGACTTGAGACACGAGACAGGCCGCATCTTTGCGATCCAAGCTCCCAGGCCGCCCCCTCTGCGACCGAGCATCAGCTCGGCCGCGTCTCCCCCACTACGCCTGAATCCACGGTTTGTCGGCGGCGACGGGCGGGCTCCAACTCTCCGCCACATGGGACTCGGTCCTATTCCTCACCCTCAGGGGGAGGTGGCAGCGGCGGAGCCTCTGGGTGCGAGACGAACGGTTCCCCGTGTCGGATCAAGTCGGAAACCCGGGCGGAGCCGCTGACGGAGGGGGTCAAGAGCTCCGGAGCGAGAGCCGTCCAGGCGCAGCAGGCCTTCGTGGGCCGTGGAACCTTCTGACCCCCTCCGCCGCCTGGCGGCGCCACCTCCCCCTGAGGGGGAGGAATCGGATTGAACGGGTCACAGTCTGAGTGACACGCCAAAAGGGCGAAAAGCCAGTCTCAACAAGGCCTCCGCTGTGATGCGTACCCCCAAGTCCGTGGATTCAGGCTACGTGGTGGAGACCAAGACTCAGGCCGCCCCCTCTGCGACCGGACTTCCGTCCGGTCGCGTCCCCCCCACCTCCGCATGCGAAGGTGGGGGAGACAAAGACCTCGGCTACTCGGCTACCGCTCAATCTCGGTGCTCAGCAGGTCTAGTGCACGTTTTGTCACGGTCTCCGGGTCGTCTCGGTA
>CAWEEG010000026.1:0-59813 GCA_963808015.1 uncultured Actinomycetota bacterium | reverse complement strand
ATGCCGCCGAGCAACCCAATGGTCTTCATGGGGAGGAGTATCAAGTGGCACGTACGAAGTAGCAAGAACAGAGACAAGAGACACGAGACACGAGGCCAAAACCGAGGACCCGTCCACAGGCCTCCTCTTCGGGGAGGCTTGGGCGGGTTCTTGTCGGCGGTCGCCAGCGACCAGCGGTTCTCGGGTCTCGGGTCTCGGATCTCGGGTCTCAGGTCTCAGGTCTTGGCTACAGGCCGAGCGCCTGAAAGGCCCGCCCATACACGTCCGCGTACCGCGGCGAATGAGAAGTGTTCCAGGCCGATCCTGTAGTTGTGAGCAACCGCTTCGTTCGCGCTCGCTGGATCGCTCAGCAGGTGCTTGACCTCGGCCACGGCGGTGTCGGTCACCTCGCCGTCGATCTCGATGCACTGCACCCCAAGGGGCGCAATATCACGTGCGTAGACGCTGTATCGATTCACGAAGACAGGGCGGCGGAAGAAGAACGCCTCGAGCAACCGTTCCCAAAACCTTCGTAGAGGCTGGGGAAACACGCGAGATCGGCAGCGGCGTAGGCGTCGGCCAGTGATTGTGCATCGTCTCCCGCGGCAAAGAGGCGCAGATCCACCGCGAGGTCGGAAGCGAGAGCCGTGAGACGCTTCCAGTACTCCGGGTGTCAGGTCCCCCGGGTGGGTGACCACAACCTTGACGGCAGGGTCGTCGAGACGCGCCGCGAGTTTGATGGTGTGCTCGATCCCTTTGCGCTCGATCACGCGCGTCGGCTGAAGGAGCACGATGTCGCTTGGCCCCAAGCCTGCTCGGCTTCGGAACGACGCTCCGTCGCCCTCGTGGACGGGTCCGCGTTCGAAGTCCATCACGTTGGGGAGCAGCAGCGAATTGACGCCCCGTCGGCGACGTAATTCGTCCTGAGCATCTTGGTTGATGACGATGTGGGCGACGTTCGGGGCCGTCGGTGGGAAACAACGGTCCACGATTTCAGGGACGGCACAGGACGCGAACCGCTCTCGCTCCCACCCGAAGTCGTGATGGTGGGCGACGACGGTGATCTCCGAGGTCTCGATGACCCGTGTGAGTGCCATGGCAAGCGGAATCTGCATGGGGATCGCGAGAGCGTTCTGCACGACGAGAACATCCACCGAGAAATCCCGGATGAACCGCTCGAGCGACCGCTTGAGGACCTCCGCCGCCCGGTCGAGCCGCTCGACGAGGCCCACGTCATCAGACGAACCGAACGCCGCGTTCTGGATCGATTCATTCGACTCGCCCTCGAAGTGGGCAGCGGAAACAAGCATCCCAGGCGCAAATGCCGGCCCCAACTCCCCGGCAAACCATACGAGCGTGTGGCCGTCCTCGGCCAGAGCAATGCCAACTTTCTCGGCCTCGAGCGAGACACCATCGAGCCCTGCGAAACGCGTCGACACCATTCCGACGTTCACGTTCGGCCTACCCCTTGACGCCGCCTGAGGTGAGCCCCTCGGTCAGGAAGCGCTCCGCGGCGAAGAACAGCACGATGATCGGCAGTGAGATGATCACGGAACCGGCCATCAGCATGGTTTTCGGAACTTCCTGATTGTTCAACTGGTTGACACCAAGTGAGAGTGTCCACAGCTCGCGTTTCTCGAGGACGAAGAGCAGAGCGTAGAGGAACTCGTTCCAGGCGATCATGAACACGTACAGAGCGACTGCAGCGATTGCCGGTGCGGCAAGCGGAATCGTGATCTTCCGAATCACACCCAACCGCGACAACCCGTCGACGTGCCCCGCTTCCTCGAGTTCGACCGGGATCGACTGGAAGTAGCCCCGCAACATGAACAACGTCACAGGCAGTGTCGAGGCGAGATAGACGATGATCAGGCCGTAGAGCGAGTCACGCAGACCCATCCGCGAGAACATGACAAAGAGCGGGATTGCGACAATCACGACGGGGAATAGGTAGATGAGGATCATGCCGACACTCACGGTCTTGCGGCCAAAGAAGTTCACCCGAGCGATCGAGTAGGCGGCCAGGATCCCGACCGCCAACGTGAGGATCACGGTGGAAACGGCGACGATCGAGCTATTCCGAATGAATACGAGGAACCCGAACCCGCCCTGGTCGACGGGTCGCAGCACTGCTCGATAGGTCTCGAAACCCCAGATCTGATCGAGCGTTGGCCACCACTTCGCCGGGTCGAGCAGCAGATCCTGGATCGGCTTGAACGACAGCGCCAGCATGTACAGCAGAGGAAACAGCGCTATCACGGCGAAGAAGACGACACTGAGCCACTTCAACACCCCAAACAGCCGCTCCTCAAAGACAGCCCGTGTCAATCTGCCTCCTCCACGTAGAAGAACTTGAAGTAGATCGCCACCACCACGACGAGGATGGCGGCAAGAATCATTCCGAGCGCCGCGGCTGCGCCGACGTTTCCGCGGGCGATCATCCAGTCGACGATCTTCACGGTAATGACTTCGGTCCCAGCACCTCCCCCAGTGAGGAGATACACGTCGTCAAACTTGTTGAACGTCCAGATGAACCGCAAGAGGAACAGCACCGAGATGACCGGGACCAACGCCGGCAGGGTCACATATCGGAACTTCTGGGTCAGTGTTGCGCCGTCCACATACGCGGCCTCCTCGACGTCCTTCGGCATGGATTGGAGCGCCGCGAGGATGAAGAGGAAGGCGAACGGGAAATAGCGCCATCCCTCGAACACGATCACCGTTACGAGTGCGAGGGGAATCGTGAGGGTAAAGAGCCCGAACACGCTCAGGTCATAGGACCGGGTGCGCAGGAAGTCGATCGCCGGCACGCCGAATCGGCCAAGCCATTCGTTCGCGATGCCGAATTGTGGATTCAGCATGATTTGCCACACAAACGCCGCGGCAATCACCGGCACGACGTAGGGGAAGAGAACCAGTCCTCGTATCAACGCGCGACCGCGGAACGCCTTCTGAAGCGCAAGTGCCGCCCAGAGGCCCATCAGGATCGAGAGGATCGAACCGCCAATGGTGTAGATGAATGTGGTCTTCAGGACCGACCAGAAGTCGCGCGCTCCTAGGACGGTGTCGTAGTTCTTCAGGGTCGGCTCGAACCCGATGATGCTGGCATCCTGGATGTCGATGAGGCGCGGCACTCTGGAAGCTGAGCGCAACGTTCCAGAGCAGGGGAAAGACCACAAGAAGCGCCACGACGAGGACGGCCGGAAGGATCAGCGCCACGCCGAAACGTGACTCCCGGCGCGCCATCGGCTGCTTGCGGCGGCGCTTGCCTCCGGTCTCCTTCGCTGGTGCAGCGGTCATCGACACCTCACGTCAGACTCTAAACGGTGGGGCCGGCGCAATGCCGGCCCCACCCTTGGTTCAGTTGCTAACCCTCGTCGGCCAACAACGCCTGTTCTTCTTCAACGATGGCCGCCATTTCAGCAGCGCCGTCCTCCGCGGACAGCCCGCCGGAGAAGACCTCGTCGAGGACCTGCGGGACAACCAGTGTTCCGAAGACCGCCGTGACGAGTTCACCTTGGCCCTGGGCGAAACCCCAGCGAGCGAAGTCGTTCGACCCGGCGATGAGGCCGCTGATGACCTCTTCGCTGTAGTAGTCGCTCAGAGGAGCCTGGCGATCAACACCGCTCGGGAGCTGGCGCCAGGCGTCGATGTACTCGGTCGGGTTGTCGGCCGTGCCCTGCCGCATCGGGAACTTGCCCTCGGGAGCCACCGACAGCCAGTCGACGTATCCGTCTGACAGCCAGAACTCGACGAACGCCTGCGCGGCTTCTGTGTTCTCCGTCATCCCGATCCCCATGTAGGAGACCGCGCCGTACTGAGCGGGCGAACCGCTCGGACCGCTGAACGACGGCACGAAGTCGCTGTTCTTTGCGAGGAAAGCGATGTCGTCAGTGCACTCCGGGCACGTCGGCAGCGCAGCGTCGCGCAGACCGGCCATCTCGTCCATGATGAACGGCGACCAGACGATCATCGAAGCTTGGCCTGCGAAGTACGTCGCTCGGGTTGAAACAACATCCTGTAGACCGGCTGGGCTGTAGCTGTTCAGCAGGCTCGTGTAGAAGTCGATTGCCTCCACACAGTTCGCTGAGTTCAGTGTCACGGTTCCTGCGTCATCAACGAGCTCACAACCATTCGCTAGCGCGAAATGCTCGAACGTCTGCTGTGTGAATCCCGCACTGGGGTCGTTCGATGCCGTGATTCCGTAGAAGTTGTTCCCCGGATCATTGAGAGCAGCGGCAGCCGCCTCGATCTTGTCGAACGTGTCCGGCTTCTCGAGCCCGGCAGCGTCGAACAGATCTTTGCGGTAGATGAGCAGCTGGCCCCAACCGTCGGTTGGAACGGCGGCAACCTTGCCGTCGATCGTCGCGAGATCCCGCGAACCCTGTGAGAACGTGTCTGCGCCGAGGTTGTTCACGACCTCATTCGCCGCGTCGATATTGAGCAGTCCGGCGCTCGCCCAGCCAATCGTTCGCTCGATCGGATGGAACACAACGTCGGGCAGCGTGCCCGAAGCAGCATTCGTCAGCATGAGCTGCCCAAGGGCGTCTTCGTCGGTCGCCGTGAACGAGACATTGATTCCGGACGCAGCAGTGAATCGATCGATGATTGCCTGAGTCTTCTCAATCCTTGCGGGCTGAGTCTCAGTGCTCCAGAACTTGATCGTCACCCCGTCGCCGCCACCGGCCGGAGCTGCCGTTGTTGTGGTCTCGTCACCACCGGCTGCCGTTGTTGTGGTCTCGTCACCACCGGCTGCCGTTGTTGTGGTCTCGTCACCACCGGCTGCCGTTGTCGTCGTGTCGTCACTGTCGCTGGTGCACGCCGTTGCGACCAGCGCAACAACTACCAGCAACAGAAACACGAAACGCATTCGTTTCATGGAATCTCTCCTTGTTCTGATCACCCCGTGGGCCGGAGCGTCAACCTCTTCGTGGGAGCCACCGGCGGACATGGTCTCTCCGTCGCGGCTCCTATTTGTGCTACTGTAGCAACAAAAATCGGCCTCGCGCAAGGCAGACCCCTCTCGACTTTCGGGAATTCAGTGACTGATTTGTCATACATGAGTGATAAAAGCAGCGATCCGCCCTGGTACTCGGCCCTCGCCGATATCTACGGCGATACTCGCGCGCAGGAGCTCGGGCCAGCAGTCCGAGCGCTCCTCGACACCCATCCCGGCGTTCAGGTTCCCAAACCGAAATGGGATGAGCACGATGCATGGCTGATCGCGTACCCGGATCAGGTCCGCACCAATGGCGAAACGCCGCTGTCAGCCCTCGACTCGTTCTTCGAGAGCCACCTGGCCGGGGGGTTCAACGGACTCCACATCCTCCCCTTCTTCCCCTCGACATCGGACGAGGGTTTCAGTATCTCTGACTACGCCGAGGTAGAGCCTTCGTTCGGAGGCTGGGACGACATCACGCACATCGGCCGGCACGCCAGGCTCATGGTCGATGCCGTCCTCAACCACAGTTCGGTTGGCTCGCAGCAGTTCGAACGGTGGCGGAACGGCGATCCCGGCTACGAACACTTCTTCAGAACGGCCGATCCCGATGTGGACCTCTCGGCAACGATCCGAGCTAGGGAACACCCGCTGCTCACCCCGTTTGAGACGGCTCGAGGAACTGAGTGGGTCTGGACTACGTTCTCGGCAGATCAGGCTGACCTCAACTACGGCGACCCGCGGGTCTTGCTCTCGATGCTGGAGGTCCTGCTGTCCTATGCGCAGCGTGGAGCTTCAATCGTGCGACTCGACGCGGCGTGCTTCCTTTGGAAGCAGGAGGGGACGTCATCGATCCACCTTCCGCAGACCCATCGGATCATCCAGTTCTTCCGAGCGTGCTTCGATGAGACCTACCCGAATGTGCTGATTGTCAGCGAGACGAACGTCCCCCACGACGAGAACATCAGCTACCTCGGCGACGGAGTCGTCGCCGAGGCCGACATGGTGTATCGCTTCACATTGCCCCCGCTCACCCTTCACGCCTTCGATAGCGGGCAGGCCCAAGATCTCGGGCGGTGGCTCGCGGGTGCCGGCGACATCCCACCGCAGACGACCTATCTGAACTTCCTCGCATCCCACGATGGAGTCGGGCTTCGTCCACTTGAGGGCATCGCCGCAGATGCCGCCGTAGACCGGCTCGTCGCCCAGGCGGAGAGGTACGGCGGGCGAGCGAATCGACGGCAGCGAGCGGACGGGACTTCCGTTGCGTACGAACTGAACGCCACCTGGTACGACCTCATTCGCGGGTCGACCACGGGTGACGACGCGTTGGCGCGACATCTCGCCTCTCACGCGATCATGTTTGCGATCGCCGGTGTACCCGCCGTCTACATACTCGCGCCTCCTCGCAAGCGAGAACGACGCCTCGCTCATGAACACGACCGGGGCGGCTCGGTCGATCAACCGCACACGGCTTGAGAGTTCGTCGTTGGAACGAATGCTCGCCGATCCAGGGTCACGCGCCGCACGATCACTTGCCGCGATCAAGATGATGCTCAGCTGGCGCACGTCGAGCGCCGCTTTTCATCCCGCCTCGGAGCAGTTCATCCTGGATACCCAACCGTCGGTGCTCGGCATCGAGCGGCGAAGCGCATCCGGGACCCTTGCCCGGGTCTTCGTCAATGTGTCAGGTTCGAACGTCCATATCGACCACGAGCCGGCGGTCGAGGCGCACGGGTTCCGTTTCCGGGAAGTCTCGACCGGATACGATCTCGACCCGTGGGGCACCGTGTGGCTGTTGAATCTCTAGACGCACGATGTCTCACGACGACTCAACCTCGATAGGATCGGCGGCGCCGGTGACAAGACGCATTGATCCGGATTCGGCCATCCCGATCTACTACCAGCTCAAGCAGTTCCTTGCTCGACGAGATCGCACGAGGCGTGTACGCACCCGGCGATCGGCTTCCAACGGAGCACGAGCTCTGTGAGCTGTATTCGATTAGCCGAACGCCGGCCAACCACGCACTGAGTGAGCTGGCAGCGGAGGGCGTGATCGTTCGAGCGCGTCGGCGTGGGACGTTTGTGAACCCCGATTGGCGGGCCGATGACCCCGGAGCGAATCCGTTGAGGGTTGTCGTGTCGGACACCGTTCGCGCCAACCGGATCTCGGAGATAGCACCAAGCAACATCGAATTGACCGTCGTCGACTACACGGAACTCCTTTCGTACCTGATGATTGCGGTCGCCGAGGGCACTGCACCCGACGTCGCACTTGTCGATGAAGTGTGGATCGCGGAGATGGCAGACGCCCACGTGATCCACGCGCTCGATCAGCTTGATCCGGTGTGGTCGGAGTCCGAGTATCAAATCGACTTCGATCCGGCATTCGTCGACGGCGTGCGGTTCGACGAACACGTCTATGCGGTGCCGGAGGAGATCAACGTTGCGGGGATCTGGTACAGCAGGGACCTCCTTGCTCAAGCGGGCGGTGGACTGCCGGCGAACTGGCAGGAGCTGCGTGATCGGGCACGAGTGCTGCAAGCCGGAATGCCGAGCGGAGCTCACGCTGTTGCCATGCCCGGCGGAACAGCTGCGTCGGAGACCACCACGTACTGCCTCGCCGCGCTCCTTGCCTCCAATGGTGCGATGATCATCAACGGCGGAGTGGCCCTCGACACCGGAGAAGCCGTTGAGGCGCTCCGCCTCGTTCGACATCTGATCGAGGATGGCTCGATGACCGGTGACGTTGTGAACTACGACTGGCTCTCTGCTCCACGGCTCCTCGGCTCAGGGCGAGCCGCCATTGCGATCGGCGGGAGCTACGAGGCCGAGGTGATTGCAGAGTCGGCCGGCCTGACCCTCGAGACGGTGTGGGATCATTTCGTGTTCGCCCCATTTCCGCCTGGTCCGAACGGAGCACCTGCGACCGTCTCGGGCGCGATGGGATACGCGGTGCTCCGTCAATCACGGAGCCCCCAAGCGGCCATGCGGCTCGTGCAACAGCTCACGGGATCAAACGAGCTCGCACGGCTCACTGCAGGACGGCCGATGATCCCAGCTCGGCGCTCGTCCATCGACCTCGTCCTGCAAGCGCAACCATTTGTCTTGGAGACGGCTCGACTCTTCTCGACCGCCGTCAATCGTCCCCATATCGTGGGCTATCCGTTGGTGTCAAAACAGCTCCAACGTATGCTCGAATCGGTGATCACCGGGAGTCTGCGGCCTGCAGCTGCGGTTGAGCGCGCTGCGGACATCATCGGGGCCATCACCGGACTCCCCGTCGTTCACTGATCCCAGACCAGCCCGTTCGCTGCCACTACTTCTCGATACCACGCCGCGCTGTCCTTCGGGATTCGCCGCTGCGTTTCGAAATCGACCCATACCAGCCCGAAACGCTGGCGATACCCGCGTGCCCATTCGAAGTTGTCCAACAACGACCAGGCGAAGAAGCCGTCGAGCGGAACACCGGCGCGCACTGCTTCGTGGGCCGCGAGGAGATGGTCGCGGAGGAACGAGATTCGTCGCTGGTCGTGCACTCGGCCGTCGTCGTCTGGGGAATCGCTAGAACTGCATCCGTTCTCCGTAATCACGATGCTTGCCGGCCGATACTCGTTTTTGAGGCCGACAAGCAGGTCGGTCAGACCGGAGGGATAGACCTCCCACCCCATGTCGGTGACATGAGCGCTGGCGGGGACCACTTTCGCCGGCAGACCACCATTCCCCGGATCCCGAATGATCGTCCGCTCGTAGTAGTTAACACCGAGGAAATCCTGCTTGGCCGAGATCAGGTCATGGTCGGCCTGCGATTCGAGCGAAACCCCTCCATCGAGCCAACCCGCATCGGAGTAGTCACGCAGCACGTCGTCGGGGTAGCCCCTACAGAAGACGGGATCGAGAAACCAGCGATTGGCGTCTCCGTCGAATCGGCGGGCCGCCTCGATATCGGCTCGGTCCGTCGAGGCAGGCACGACCGGTGTCAGGTTCAGAGCGATACCGACTCGTGCACCTGGGACAGATGTTCTGATCGCCTGCGTCGCGAGCCCGTGTCCGAGCAAGAGGTGATGCGCAGCTCGGACCGCTGCTTGGGCGTCGCGGTGGCCGGGTGCTTTGTCACCGTAGGAGTAGCCGCGCTTGGCGACGACCCACGGTTCGTTGATCGTTATCCATCGCTTGACTCGATCACCGAGCCGATCTGCCACGATTTCTGCATAGTCGGCGAACGCCCGAGCCACCGAACGCGTCGGCCATCCGCCACGATCCTCAAGCGCCTGTGGCAGATCCCAGTGATACAGCGTCACCCACGGCTCGATCCCTCGAGCGAGCAGCCGGTCGACCAAACGATCGTAGAAGTCGAGGCCGGCCGAATTGACATGACCGTCTCCGCTCGGGAGCACGCGCGGCCAAGCCACCGAGAAGCGATAGGCGCCGAGTCCCAATTCGGCCATGAGGTCGACGTCGCTCTCCCACCGTCGGTAGTGGTCACAGGCAATGTCGCCGCTGCTGCCGTCTTCAATTGCTCCCGGCGTGCGCGTGAAGGTGTCCCAGATCGACTCCCCCTTGCCATCTGCCGCTGGTGACCCCTCGATCTGGTACGACGACGTAGCCGCACCCCAGACAAAGCCGGGCGGGAAGAGGTGGGAGGTCATTTGAGAGGAGTATCAAGTAGCAAGTAGCAAGTAGCAAGACGAAAGACCCGAGACACGAGACCAAAACCGGGGGCCCGTCGGCAGACCTCCTGTTCGGGAAGACAAGGGCGGGTTCTCGTCGCCGATCGCCAGTGGCCAGCGGTTCGGTCTTGAGTCTCGGGTCTCAGATCTCGAGTCTCGGGTCTCGGGCTTGCTCTACCAGCCCGGGGACGCCTTCTCCATTGCTTCTTGCATCGCGGTGCCCATGTCGGTGGGAGTTGGTGCCATCACCACACCGGCGGCTTCGAGGGCTGCGATCTTCGCATCAGCGGTTCCCTTTCCGCCTGAGATGATCGCCCCGGCATGTCCCATTCGTTTGCCGGGAGGGGCGGTAGTGCCGGCGATGAATCCGGCAACCGGTTTCGACATGTTCTCCGTGATCCACTCGGCGGCGTCCTCCTCCGCCGTTCCGCCAATCTCGCCGATCATCAAGACGCCGTCGGTGGCTGGATCGTCGTTGAACAGCTGCAGGGCGTCCACGAAGTTGGTTCCGTTCACGGGATCACCACCGATCCCGATGGCCGTCGTCTGGCCCAAGCCGTTCAGCGTCAGCTGATAGACCGCCTCATAGGTGAGCGTGCCGGACCGGCTCACGACCCCGATCCGACCGGGGGTGTGGATGTATCCGGGCATGATGCCGATCTTGCATTCTTGAGGTGTGATCACACCGGGGCAGTTCGGCCCCACGAGCCGGACGTCCTTGCCCTCGAGGTATCGCTTCGCCTTCACCATGTCCGCGACCGGGATGCCCTCGGTCACACACACGATGAGCGGCACACCGGCATCAGCGGCCTCCATGATGGCGTCGGCGGCGAACGGTGGCGGAACGTACACGACCGACGCGTTTGCGTCGGTTGCCTCCACGGCTTCGGCGACGGTACGGAAGATGGGCAACTCCACGTTGTACGTACCACCCCTGCCCGGCACGCCGGAGCGGTCGGTCTCACCCTCAAAGACCTCGATCTGACCGGCGCGGCTCGGGTGCACCGCCGCGACCATGTTCGTTCCATAGGCGATGGCCTTGTCGGTGTGGAACCGTCCCGTTTTCCCCATTCCCTGAACGAGGACCTTCGTGTCGTTCCCGATCAGCACACTCATTTCGTCAGCTCCAGGATCTTCTGCGCTCCATCTTTCATGTCGGTCGCACTCACCAGATCGAGACCCGACTCATCGAGCATCTGCTTTCCAAGTTCCACATTGGTCCCCTCCAGACGCACAACAAGCGGCACGGATAGGCCAACCTCTTCAACCGCGGCGATCACCCCTTCGGCGATGATGTCGCAGCGCATGATCCCGCCGAAGATGTTCACGAAGATTCCCTTCACGTTCGGATCCTTCGTGATGATCTTGAACGCTGCCGCGATTTGGTCCTTCTCGGCACCGCCTCCAACGTCCAGGAAGTTCGCCGGTTCACCGCCGACCGTCTTGATGATGTCCATCGTCGCCATGGCGAGCCCCGCGCCATTCACCATGCACCCGATGTCACCGTCGAGTTTGATAAACGAGAGATCGTGTTCTTTCGCCTCGAGCTCTGCTGCATCCTCTTCACTCACGTCCCTGAGCTCCGCGACGTCGGGATGCCGATAGAGAGCGTTCGCCTCAAAGGCCATCTTCCCGTCGAGCGCCATGACCGCGCCGTCGGTTGTGACCACCAGGGGGTTGATTTCGACAAGGTCGGTGTCGAGTTCCACCGCGGCTTTCGTAAGGGCATCGAGAAATCGCACCCCGTTGTTGAAGGCATCACCTTCGAAGCCCAGCGTGTATGCGATGTGTCTCGCCTGGAACGGCAGCAGACCAAACGCAGGATCGATCTCCTCCTTGATGATCTTGTCCGGTGTCTCTTCCGCCACCACTTCAATCTCGGTCCCGCCCTCGGTTGACGCCATGACGATGTTGCGCGACGTCCCTCGATCGAGAAGCACCGAGAGGTACAACTCAGTGGCGATGTCGATGCCCTGTTCGATGTAGAGGCGGTTGACCTGTTTGCCTTCGTCACCGGTCTGGATCGTGACGAGCGTCGAACCGAGCATCTGGCTCGCAAGCTCGCGGACTCGCTCCTCGGCTGCCTCAACACCACCCTCGATCCCATCCGTGACCACGTTCACGCCGCCGACATCGGGATACTCTTTGAATCGACCCTTGCCGCGCCCCCCGGCATGGATTTGGGCCTTCACGACAACAACGGGATTCCCACTCTCCTCGATGATCGGCCGCACCGCAGCAACCGCCTCGTTGACGGTGGTGGCGACGCGCCCCATCGGGACCGCAATGCCGCGGTCGGCCATCAGAGCTTTTGCCTGGTACTCATGGATCTTCACGAGAGTCGTTCTCCGTTCGTCGGTTTCGATTCAGCGTTCTGAGAGGTTCTCTTCCACCCATGACTCGATGACATCGAGCGGCGTCCCGGGCGTGAAGATGGCGGCGATACCGGCCTCACGAAGGACCGGAACGTCCTCCTCAGGGATGATGCCGCCGCCGAACACGATGATGTCCTCCGCATCGCGCTCTCGGAGCGCTTCAACGACGCGAGGAAAGAGCGTCAGGTGGGCTCCGGAGAGGGTGGACAGGCCCACACCGTCAACGTCCTCGTCAACGGCAGCCTGGGCGATCTGGGCAGGTGTCTGGTGCAGGCCGGTATAGATGACCTCGCAGCCGGCATCGCGCAAGGCTCGTGCAACAACCTTCGCTCCACGGTCGTGTCCGTCGAGGCCCGGCTTTGCGATCAGAATCCGTGGCGGCATCAACAAGAAGGGTAGCGGCGAGCAACCGAGGAGAATTCTGATCGGGCGCTTGCTTCGACGTGAATCTGTCTACGACGGCGGGAGCAGGTAGTCGATCACATCGAGTGCGCTGTAGGTGTCCCGGTCGGTGGGCAGGAACCTCGCTACGTCGGCCACGTCGTCTCCCGATGTGATCAGTTCGCGCTCGATTTCGCCGCTTCGTTGCGTCTGGGGGAGTCCGATGTTCGCAATCAGAGCATTGCAGAGGCACTTCCGCCCGAACGTGTCCTCCTCGGATCCGCCTTTCCGCACGTAGTCCTCGACCGGTTCGGATGGGCATCGCCATCCCACCGTTCCGTCCTCTCGCCGATACGCCGTCCGTAGATATCCCAGATCGCAGATCCTGGATCGCTTCTCGTACACGACCGGATTGGAGAGGCTGTCATCGAGTTCGACCACCTTGAAGGGGAATCCGGTCGGGGATGCCACCGGATCCGTGAAGATCCTCGCCCGGCCGGCGCGGCTCAGATCGATCACCTCTCGTTTCGTCGCAGACGTGAAGCCCGACTCCTCGCAGTACGCAAACGCCGTGCCGACCTGCACGCCGGCCGCGCCAACGTCGAGCGCCGCGGTGATCTGCTCGGGTTCGGCGTATCCCCCGGCAAGCCAGAATGGCAGCCCAAGCTCACGGAAGACTTCGAGGTCGGGCACGTCGCGGTCTCCGTAGATCGGCTCACCAAGATCGTTCAAGGCCATCTTCCCCGCGGCGGGGCATTGTGGCCGCCGGCCGTCGGGCCTTCGATGACGAACCCATCAACGCGGCCACTCGCCTTTCGCACGAGCGCGGTCGCAAGAACATGTGAAGAGACAATGGCGAGGAACTGCGGCCGCGGCGCCGGTGGGAGGCTCCCGTCACCGATGTTCGTCGGATCGAAGTGCATCGCGAAAACCTCGCCACGTTCTGCGCCCTTGACATCGAGGCGGTACTCGACGGGCAGACCCTCGCTCAGCCGATCGAGGATCCCAGGAATCGCCATCGGGATCCCTGCCCCCATCAGCACGTAGTCGACGCCGGCGAGCATGGCCCCGTAGATCGACGCAAGGTGTGGTGTCTGGATCTTCTCCAGATAGTTGATCCCGACCACACCATCGTGGCCTTCCTTCGCGAGATACACCTCGACGAAGTTGCCGACCACCATGAGTTCGTCCAACTTCTTCGACGGGTTGATACGAGGCATCGGCTTCGCTTTGAAGCGCTCTTCCGGGTCCTTCCCACCTTCGATGTAGTACGTCTCGGCAATACGATCCGCGACGCCCGCCATGGGAAACGCTTCGAGGGCGCGGCGCATGTGGCCGCCGGGATCACCGTCCTGGAGGCGTCGGAGGTAGATAGCGTCGAGGCCGGTCCCCGACACAACACCCATCTGCCCGGCCCGGACACGGCCCGGGCGAGACGCCAGTCGGAGACTCCGGCCCCCATTCCACCTTGGATGAGAACCGGCAATTCAGAGGTCACCCGATCATGGTAGGACGGTGCCCTCTGTTGCGGGTGAGGCCGTTTTCGCCGACCGTCACAATCTGCAGGTTGCCGCTCACGCCTTCTCGAGCGGTGCCCATGCGAGAAGGAGGCGCTTCTCTCCGACGTTTTGGAACTCAACGGTCGCTTCCGCGGCATCGCCCCGCCCGACGACTTCGACGACAACACCATTTCCCCAGTGTGCGTGATGCACTCTGTCTCCCGCCGCGATCTCGTCGCCACCAACCGAAGCATCCGCGGCTGCGGTCGGTTGTTGATCGGTGGAGCGGTGCCGTTTCACGGATGTGACGAGGTGTTTGGGGATCTCACCGAGGAACCGGCTCGGTCCGTTGTACTGCGACTGACCCCAGAGGTTGCGGCTCCATGCCCTGGTCAAATGCAGCCGCTTCTCGGCCCGGGTAATGCCGACGTAGCAGAGGCGCCGTTCCTCCTCGAGTTCGGTCTTGTTCCCGAGCGACCTCATGTGGGGGAACACGCCATCCTCCATGCCCGTGATGAACACCACCGGGAACTCCAAGCCCTTGGCGTTGTGGAGCGTCATCAGTGTGACCAGCTCACGATCCTCATAGGAGTCGATATCTGCAACGAGGCTGATCGCCTCGAGGAACAGCCCGAGTTTCTCCATGGCGTCGAGTTCGGACCACTCGGCCGGACCCATCGATGCCGGACCGACCTCCTCGAACTCCGCGACGGCGGATGCAAGCTCCTTGAGGTTCTCCTCACGCCCCATCGCCTCGATCGAACGGTCGGAGCGGATCATGTCGAGGTACCCGGTCTCGTCGAGGACAGCTTGGATCGCCGCCGCCGGTCCGTCGGCGGCACGCTCAGCGAGGTGATCCATGAGGGTGACGAACTCCTGGATCGCGTTCTGAGCGCGGGCAGTCAGACGTGGGTTCTCATCGACGCGGCGCAGCGCTTCGAGGAAGCCGATGCCTTCCGATTCCGCGAATCGATCGACGTGAGCGACGCTGGTGTCGCCGATCGCCCGCTTCGGGACGTTGATGATGCGCTTGAGCGCCACCTGGTCGTCTGGATTCACAACACTGCGGAGATAGGCGATCGCATCCTTGACTTCGCGTCGGTCGTAGTACTTGAGGCCGCCGACCACCTGGTACGGAACCCCGTAGCGGACGAAGACCTCCTCGATCACGCGGCTCTGGGCGTTCGTTCGGTAGAAGACCGCAACGTCGGACAGGGCCGTCCCGTCCGACTCCAGATCCCGAATTCGATCGGCGATGAACGCCGCCTCGTCTTGCTCATCGCGAGCCTCGTACGCGGCAATCGGTTCGCCTGCACCCTCGTCCGTCCAGAGCCGTTTCGGCTTCCTCGATTCGTTGTGGCGAATGACGGCGTTCGCGGCGTCGAGGATCGTCTGCGTCGAGCGGTAGTTCTGTTCCAGAAGAACGATCGTGGCGTCGTCGTAGTCCTTCTCGAAGTCGAGGATGTTGCGCATGTCGGCGCCGCGAAACGTGTACACGGACTGATCGGCGTCTCCAACCACGAAGACATTGCGATGAGCGGCGGCGAGGAGTTTCACGAGCATGTACTGGGCGTGGTTCGTGTCCTGGTACTCGTCAACCAGGAGGAACTGGAAACGCTGCTGGTATTGGGCGAGCACCTCGGGAAATGCCCGGAAGATGTCCACCGTGAGGACCAGGATGTCATCGAAGTCGACGGCCGACGCTTCGACCAGTCGCTGCTGATACAGCCGGAAGACGTCCGAGACCTTCTCGTGATAGAACCCTTCGCCGTTTCCTGCGTAGGTCTCGTAGTCGATGAGCTCGTTCTTGGCATTGGAGATAGCTGCCCGGATGACCCTCGGCGGGTACTGCTTGGGATCGAGATCGAGATCCCGAATACACATCGTCACCAGCCGTACGGAGTCAGCATCGTCGTAGATCGAGAAAGACGACCGATACCCCAAACGTGGCGCCTCTCTCCTGAGAATCCGTACACACGCACTGTGGAACGTTGAGACCCACATCCCGTCAGCGACCCTTCCAACGAGGTCGGCGACGCGTTCCTTCATCTCGTTCGCGGCCTTGTTGGTGAAGGTGATCGCGAGGATCGAATACGGGGACACGCCGAGATCTCGAACGAGATAGGCGATGCGATGAGTCAGGACCCGAGTCTTGCCTGACCCCGCGCCGGCAACAACCAGCACGGGCCCGTCGGTCGCGGCGACGGCATGGCGCTGTGAAGGATTCAGACCTTCGAGGAGGGGAGAATCGGGCATCGGGACCCGGAGTCTACCGGTGCTCAGTGATCGAACTACAGGATGTGCTTTGCACTTCTGCAGTGCGAGTCGCAGTACTCGGATTCGGTCCGTAGGTGCCCGCACTACGTGCGACGGACGGACTACGGACTACGGACTAGGCGTAGCCCTATGCCGTTTGCTCTTTCTCGCGGCGGGCGGTGATCAGCTCGCGAAGCTTCTCGGCGAGGCCACCCTCGCGGAAGCCAGCCTTGCTGAAGAACGCGTCCACGCCCGGCCTCGCGAGCTCGATCGACATCCTCACCCTCTGCAACACCGGAGAGCATCACGATCGGCAGATCACCATGTCGTTGCCGCACCATGTGCGCGAGCGCTACCCCATCGGCCCGCGGCATCGAGAAGTCGACCACAACTGCATCGATCGATCCACTATGGAGGGCTCCCAAGGCATCGGCCACGCTGGCTGCCACGGAGGTGTTGAAACCGCTTGTGGCAAGGGCCGACGACACAACCTGCTGGACCCCTACCGAGTCGTCCACGATGAGAACTCGAGCGGATGGGAACTCCGGCGACTCGATCGTGACCTCCCGCTGCTTCTCAGCGAGGCGCGTCGTGTCGACGAGGAGCACCACCTGGTCACCACCGAGAAACGCCGCTCCGGTCACCACGTCGACTTCGGCGTCTGCGAGAACCGCACCGAGTTCCTTCGCTGCAATGCGGCGAACCCCGACGACTTCTTCGACGGCAAGCGCAATCGGGCCGGCGGCGCTTGTGGCAGTGACGATCGACGTGGGAGACCACGTCGGAGTGTTGACCCATCAGATCGGCGAATGAGGCGAACGGCACGTCGCCATCGGGCCGTTCAAGAACCGTGGTGTGATCCGCCACAGCGATCGTCGCCAGATTCATCTCAACAACGTCGAGGACACCGGTTTCGGGGATACCCCACATGATCCCACCCGCTACCACGAGTAGCGCCTTCTGCATTGCCTGGTGAACGGGAACAACCAGCGAGATTCGGGTCTCCACCTTCGGAGTGCTCTCTACAGCGCAGGGATCCGTTCAACGACTCCATCGCATCGCGAACAACCGAGAGCCCGTCACCGTCCCCAGCGAGCTCGTCTGCACCGTCACGCGTCGTGAAACCAGACTGGTACAACAGCGAGCGCAGCGTATCGGGCGCCAATTCGGCCGACGAGTCGAGCAGGCCGAGAGCGAGCCCCTTCTCCCTTATCCCCTTCCAATCGATCCCTCGGCCGTCGTCGACGACCGAAACTTCGAGGTTCACATCCGTCTGCTTCGCTTCGATCCGGATGGAGCCGGTTCCCGGCTTGCCGACGCCGAGCCGCGTGTCGGCGTCTTCGATACCGTGCACCGCCGAGTTGACAACGAGTTGCCTGATCGCATCACCCAGACGGTCGAGGACCTGCCGATCGACGAGGATGTCGTCGCCGACAATCTCGACGCGCAATTCCTTGCCCGTCTTCCGACTGAGGTACCGGCCAAGCTGCGGAAGTGTGTTGGTCACGTCGCTCAACGGAACAGCGGCCAGAGCAAGCGCCTCACCCTCGATCAGCTCGGAAGCCTCGGCGATCGGTTCGATCTCGCTCGCAATATGTGAAACGCGATCCGAAAAGAATGGGTCGGCGGCCGCGACCTCCGCGAGTTCCTCAAGTTCCTCCTTGGCCATCTCGATGTTCATTCGGAGAGTGACGATGTGATTGACGAGGCCGTACAGCCGACCGGTCTTGACTGAGATTGGTTCTTCGGCTGCCCACGTTTGCACGGCACCAACGAGGCCGCCGAGATCCTCCTGATCAGAGAATTCCTCCTGCGATGTCTTTCGGTTGGACGGCAGCACCACCACATCGGTTGCTGTGGATGGCTCATCGCCGGCAACGACGCCCGGCTCAACACCGTCGCCGGCTGCCGGTTCAGCTTCGGCATCGGCTCCTGAAACCGGGAACTCGATGACGGCACCGATCGACGCCTCCTCGTTCGGAGTATCTGCATCAACCGGTGACTCTTCGGCCAATTCGCCCTGCGATTCCACATCTGCGAGGGAGCTCCGCCGTGTCGCCGGTAGTTGTTCCCTCGTCGTCGGGCCGCCTTGACGTCTGAGGGTTCATCGTCCGCAGCGGCGAGCGCATCCTCGGCGTGCGTGATGTCCTCGTCCCCGGCAGCGAGGTCGGGCGGTGCCTCGTCGCTATCAGTGTGATCTTCGGGCTCGGCGGCGATCTGGGCGGCTGCCGCGTCCTGCATCATCGATCGGCGGAGCTCGGCGAACGCTTCCTGGGCTGACCGTGCGGCAGCTTCCGCAGCGCCGTCTTCGGAGTCGCCTTCTTCGGATTCGGCGGCGAGTTCTCCCTCCGACGAGGTCCATCGCCGGAGCTCCGCTACGGCGTCTGCAACCGCACCTTCTTCAGTGTGATCTTCAGAGATCTCAGTCTCCAGCGGTCGGGCCTTCTTCGTTTGCCAGTTGCGCAAACATGTCATGAGCCGACATCACCGGCTCCGAGTCCTCAGGTCTCACCCTCCACAATACTCGGCGCGTCATCCCGCACTGGTTCATCTTCAGCAGTCCTTCTTGTTCGCGAGTTGCGCAAACATGTCATGAGCCGACATCACCGGCTCCGACGTCAGGCTCACCCTCAACAGACTCGGCGCCAACCGCTTGAGGCTCCGCCGGTTCGTCAGAGGCCGCAGGTTCAACAACCTCCACCACCTCCGCAGCGTCATCGGGCGCTGCGGCGGGTTCATCTTCAGCGGTCTGGCCTTCTTCGTTCGCCAGCTGCGCAAACATGTCATGAGCCGACATCACCGGCTCGGCAGTCAGGCTCACCCTCAACAGACCGGCACCAACCGCTTCGGACTCCGCCGGTTCATCAGAGGCCGCAGGTTCAACAACCTCCACCACCTCCGCAGCGCGATCGGATACCGTCGCGCGTTCACCGAAGATCACCGTCGCACCACCAGCGGCCGACGCGGCGGCAGAGCCTCCACTCGAAGCAGCCGCTGAACCGTCAACCTGGGGAGCCGGGGGAAGCTCTTCCGGAAGCTCCTGCCCTTCGAGGAACTCGTGAACCGCTGTCATCGCTACGGAGAGTTCGGCCGGATTGTCGAGAGCCACGGGAATCGCAGCACTCAAGCCCTCGAGCACGCGCCCGAAGAGCGGGACGGGCGTGATGTCACCCTGCTGGATCCATCTCCAGATCATCTCGAGCATCAGCCCGGCGGACCCGACATCGTCGTAGCCCATGACGCGGCCGGTGCCCTTGATCGTGTGGCCTTCGCGAAGGAGGTCCCCGGCTTCCTGCGGTGAGACCTTTCCTGCCCGGAGAGCCTGTGCACCCTCAACAAGGCGGGCGGATCGCTCCGTCACCTCGTCGAGGAACATCTTTTGCATTTCTGGATCGTTGCTCCAGCCCACGGATGTACCTCAAACTGCGCGCAATGCTGTGCTGGAGGTATCGACCGTCCCCCACAAGGCCTTGAGGACTACAAGACCATGTACCCAGGTGTTCTCAAGTGGTGGTCGCGACGGGGTGACTCATGGAGGTGAGTTATGGCTCCGCCGAGGATCCCGTTACGTGTGGCGCGTTGTGCGTTGTTGGCGTTGGCTGGCGGTGCGACGATTGATGAGGCTGCTGTGGCGGCGGGGATCGGTCCACGGTCGGTGGATCGCCTGATCGACGATCATCGTGCGATGAGGAAACGACAGACACAGCGGCGCCGTGACGTGTTGACGCTTGGTGAGCGTGAGGAGATCCGTGTCGGGATTGACCGCGGTGAGTCGGATGCGGTGATCGGCGGCCGGATTGGGCGGCATCGTTCCACGGTATGGCGAGAGATCCGTAGCAATGGCGGCCGAGGTGCGTATCGCGCTGGGCGGGCTGATGAACGCGCTGACGATGCGGCACGCAGGGAGCGGCCGTGTTGGGTTGAGACGAGGCCGTGGCTGTGGGACATCGTTGTTGACGAGTTGCGGGAGTTGACGTGGTCACCGCAGCAGATCGCTGCCCGGTTGCGCAGAGACCATCCTGATGATCCATCATGGTGGGTGTCGCACGAGACGATCTATCAAGCGATCTATGTCCAAGCCAAAGGCGAGCTGCGTCGGGAACTCGCGGCTGCGCTGCGTTCTGGGCGGACCCGACGCCGGGCGCACGGCCGGAGCGCTGCTGCGAAAGAGGGCAAGATCCGCAACAAGGTGATGATCTCGCAGCGGCCTGCCGAGGTCGAGGATCGTGCCATCCCCGGTCATTGGGAAGGCGATCTCGTCAACGGGAAACAGGGCAAGTCTGCGGTGTCGACCCTCGTTGAGCGCTCGACCCGGTTCGGGATGCTGATCCGTCTCGAGAACAAGACCAGCGAGCATGTCACCGATCGCATCGCGCAGCACATCACGACACTGCCCGACCATCTGGTGAGGTCGTTGACGTGGGATCAGGGCACCGAACTCGCTGACCATGCCGATTTCACCATCGAGACGAACATCCCCGTCTACTTCTGTGACCCGCACTCGCCATGGCAACGCGGTTCGAATGAGAACTGGAACGGCCTCGTCCGCCAGTTCCTCCCCAAAGGAACCGACCTGTCCGTCCATACCCAAGACGACCTCGACCACATTGCACGACTCCTAAACGGACGACCGAGAAAGACGCTTGACTGGGACACACCAGCCGAACGATTCAACCAACTCGTCGCGACCACCACCTGAGACCGCCCAGGGTTCTCCACCCCGTATACGGCGCCGACAGCCCGCGGAATGGGCCGGGACTACTCCCACTCGATCGTCGATGGCGGTTTCGACGAGATGTCGTACGCAACCCGGTTGATGCCCGGGACCTCGTTGATGACCCGCGACGAAATCGAAGCCAGCACGTCGTACGGAAGGCGAGCCCAATCTGCCGTCATCGCATCATCCGACGTGACAGCGGGAGGATCAACGGATAGGCATATGTGCGCCCGTCTCCCTGGACCCCTACCGAACGGATCGCAGGAAGCACGCCGAATGTCTGCCACAGCTCCCGATAAAGACCCGCCTTGTGGATCTCATCGAGCACGATTGCATCGGCTTCGCGCAGGATCTCGAGCCGCTCCCTCGTAACGTCGCCGATGATCCGGACCGCAAGCCCCGGTCCGGGGAACGGCTGGCGCCAAACGATCTCTTCCGGCAACCCGAGCTCCTCCCCGACCGCCCGCACCTCGTCCTTGAAGAGATCCCGCAGCGGCTCGATGAGCGAGAGTGTCATGTCATCGGGTAGACCGCCGACGTTGTGGTGGCTCTTGATCTTCGCTGCATCCTTCGTGCCCGATTCGATGACGTCCGGGTACAAAGTGCCCTGGACGAGATACCTGGCATCGGCAACGCTGGAGGCGACCTCTTCGAAAACCCTGATGAACGACTCCCCGATGATCTTCCGCTTCCGTTCGGGATCCGTGACCCCGGCCAGCGCTTCGAGAAAGCGATCTTCGACCTTCAAATGGATGAGGTTCATGTTGAATGTGCGTTCGAACGTCTCTTCAACCTGTTCGGCCTCACCCTTGCGGAGAAGCCCGTGGTCGACAAAGACACATACGAGCTGGTCGCCGATCGCCTTGTGTACAAGGGCTGCGGCAACCGATGAGTCGACCCCTCCCGACAGCCCGCAGATGACCGTTCCATCCCCAACTTCCTCCCGGATGGCGGCAACCGATTGCTCGATGATCCCGACATGGGTCCATGTCGGTCGGGCTCGACACACGCCGTGCAGGAAGTGTTTCAAGATCTCCTGGCCGCGGGGCGTGTGCACCACCTCCGGGTGGAACTGAACACCGAAGAGCCCCCGCTCTGCGTCCTCCATCGCCGCAACCGGGGAATCGACGGTCGCAGCCGTCACGGTGAAACCCGGAGGGGCTTCGGTGACCGCGTCTCGATGGCTCATCCAAACCGGTTGCTCAACCGGGAGACCTGCGAACAGAACCGACTCGCCGGCAACCGTCAGCTCGGCCGGACCGTACTCGGCCACATCATTGCGGTCGACCGTTCCGCCGAGGCCGTTCGCCAGGATCTGGTGGCCGTAGCAAATACCAAGCACGGGGATCCCGAGGTCGAGAATCGCTTGATCGATCCCGTAGGCGCCGGGTTCGTACACCGAGGCGGGTCCACCCGACAGGATGATCCCCACGGGTGCTCGCTCGGCGACCTCAACTGCCGTGATGTCCCGTGGAACGATCTCCGAGAAGACGTGGGCCTCCCGCACCCGGCGAGCAATGAGTTGGGCGTATTGAGCCCCGAAATCGACGACCAACACCCGATCGAAATCACCATCCGAGGCGTGACCGGTGGCTCCGCTCGCCACGTCAACCCATCCCCACGCCCTGAGACAGCTGAAGCTGCTTGCCCTCAGTCTGAAGGGCGGGCGCAACCATCACTTCGGCCTTCTGGAACTCCTTCACATTGGCGTACCCGGTGGTCGCCATCGAGGTACGCAGAGCTCCGAAGAGGTTCCGCTTGCCATCGTTCTCGTGTGCCGGTCCGAGAAGCAACTCCTCGATCGTCCCGAGCGTCCCAACTCGCACCCGCGACCCACGCGGAAGTGTCGGATGGAAGGTGGCCATCCCCCAGTGGACACCACTTCCAGGAGCTTCCGCAGTCGCAGCGAACGGAGATCCGAGCATGACGGCATCAGCCCCAACGGCAATCGCCTTGGCGATATCTCCCCCGGTTCGCATCCCGCCGTCGGCAATCACATGCACATACCGGCCCGTCTCCTCCAAGTATCTGGTTCTCGCACCGGCAGCGTCGGCGATGGCGGTCGCCTGAGGAACGCCGATGCCGAGAACGCCCCGTGTCGTGCACGCGGCTCCGGGTCCCACACCAACGAGCACGGCGACGGCACCCGTCCTCATCAGATGCAGCGCTCCCGAGTAGGAGGCGACACCACCCACGATGACCGGCATCTCGACGTCGCGGATGAACTTGAACAGATCCAGCGGCTCGGTTCTCGACGACACGTGTTCGGCGGAAACCACGGTGCCCTGCACCACGAGGATGTCGAGGCCGCCCCTCTTCGCGTCGGTCGATGTAGGTGGTGACGTGCTGCGGCGTCAGGCTGGCCGCCGTAATGATCCCGGCATCCTTCATCTCCCGTACCCGCTGCGTGATGAGATCGGGCACCACCGGAGCGGCGTACATCTCTTGCATCCGACGCGTTGCTTGGTCGTCCGGCAGTGAGGAGATCTCCTCATAGACCGCAACCGGATCCTCGTACTTCGTCCACAGACCTTCGAGATTCAGGACGGCTAGGCCGCCCAAGTCTCGAGATCTCAACCGCAGTTGCGGGGCTAACGGCTGAATCCATCGCCGCCGCCAAGAGGGGGAGGTCGAAGGTGAAGGCATCCATCTCCCAACGCAGATCGACATCTTCGGGATCACGAGTCCGCCGCGAGGGGACGATGGCGATGTCGTCGAACCCGTAGGCCCTTCGTCCGGATTTTGCGATTCCGATCTCGATTTCCACAGGAAAACGACCTTCCGTTGGTGAGCAATGCCAGCCCTCGGCAGCGTAGTAGCGGAGGAGAGACTCGAGACTCGAGACACGAGACACGAGACAAGAGACAGGAGACACGAGACAAGAGACACGAGACTCGAGTCTCAGATCGCTCGGGTCTCGGGTCTCCTCACCCCGCTCCTCGGTCAGACCCTTCCCAGGCCCACTGCGTCTCTTACCTGCTGTTGGAGTCGTTCGGCGCGTGTTCGGGCATCGAGGGCACCCTTCTGGAGGATGCGGGCCACTTCGGCGTCGTCGAGCTCCTGCAGCCGCGACCGAACGGGGGCAAGCTCAGCCACGATGGCCTCGGCGACCGCCTCCTTGAATCTCCCGTAGCCCCCGGTCTCGTACTCCGCGGCAAGGTCGTCGATCGACCGCCCGGTTGTCGCCGACATGATCTCGAGCAGATTCGAGATGCCCGGCTTCGCCTCGACGTCGTACCGAACCGTCGGGTCAGAATCCGTGACTGCCGACTTGACCTTCTTCCTGATCACATCCGGCGAATCGTCAAGGTCGATCCGGTTCTTCGGATTCGGATCGCTCTTCGACATCTTGGTGGTCGGCTCGACGAGCGACATCACACGAGCCGCGGTCTTCGGGATCAGCGGCTCGGGGATTGGAAACACCTCGCCGAATCGATTGTTGAAGCGGGCCGCCAGGTCGCGTGACATCTCGAGATGCTGCTTCTGGTCATCACCAACCGGCACCAGTCCGGCATGAAAGAGCAGGATGTCGGCCGCCATCAACACCGGGTACGAGTACAGACCCAGGTTCGATGGAACTCCCTTGTCGATCTTGTCCTTGTACTGCGTCATCCGGTTCAACACGCCGGTCGGTGTCAACGTTCCGAGGATCCACGCCAGCTCTGCGTGCTGCGGTACCTGACTCTGCATGTAGAGCAGGGAGCGTGTCCGGATCGATTCCGAGCGCCAAGACCACTTTGGCCGTGTCGAGACGAAGGCGATGGAACTCAGCAGGGTCATAGGGAACGGTCATCGCGTGGAGATCGACGATGCAGTAGATGACGTCGTAGGTGTCGTCGTCCTGGAGCGCGACCCAGTTCCGGAAGGCTCCGAGGTAGCCGCCGAGGTGCATCGCCCCCGAAGGCTGAACTCCCGAGAACACCGTCTGTTTCACCTGTTCCGTCACCACATCCTCCTCATGAGAAGACGCCGGGCCCTCGGGCTCCGGCGTCGGTGCCTTCGTGGCGCGCGGAGACCCTATCTCCTCCGCAACCACCACATTCGCGTGATTTCCATACAGGAACGATACCGGCGGCCGATCATTCCAGCAAGGCGTCGCGAGACATCGCGCTCGCCGTGATAGCCTTGCACTGCAAGGATCTCGGCGCCGCAGGAGCGCCGTGTGTACGCGCGCGACGAGAGAGCATGGCCACGACGAGCACGACAACGGAGCAGATGAAGGATCTCCTTCCCCGCGACGTACCGGGTCGCTTGCCGTACATGCCGGGGATTGACGGGCTTCGCGCCATCGCCGTCATCGCCGTCATCCTCTACCACGCAGAGTTCGGATTCATCCCCGGCGGCTTCCTCGGCGTCGAGGTCTTCCTGGTCATCAGCGGCTATCTGATCTCGTCGCTGCTGATCCTCGAGCTCCTCCGAACCGGAAGCGTGAACCTGAAGGACTTCTGGCTGCGGCGGGCTCGGCGACTCCTCCCGGCCCTCGGCGTGCTCCTGATTCTCACCGTCGCCGGAGCCCTCCTCTTCGCCAGAGATGCCCTGTTCCGACTGAATCAAGACGTGCTCGGCGCACTGACCTACTCCACCAACTGGGTCATGATCTTCCGTCAGGAGTCCTACTTCGAGGCGTTCTCCCGCCCGCCGCTCCTCCGCCATCTGTGGTCGCTCGCCGTCGAGGAACAGTTCTATCTCTTCTTCCCCCTGATCTTCGTGGGTGGAATGGCCATACTGTCGAGACGGTCGACGGGTTTCGGCCAGACAGCCCGTCGCTTCATCGTTGTCGCATTCGCCGGTGCCATAGCGTCCACGGCCTTGATGTGGCTCCTCTTTGTCCCGTACGAGGATCCGTCTCGCGTCTACTTCGGCACCGACACGCGGGCCGCCGGCCTGCTCATCGGCGTCGGACTTGCATTCCTTTGGCAACCCTGGCGGTTCGCGCGGCGGCTCAGCAACGCAAGTGCCATGGTAATGAATGTGCTCGGGTTCGCCGCGCTCGGCGGACTGGTCGTCCTCCTGCTCCGGATAGGCGAATACGACCCGTTCCTGTATCGCGGCGGCTTCTTCGTCGTCTCGACGCTCACCGCCATCGTCATTGCCGTTACCGTGCACCCGCAAGGCGCCCTCAACCCCGTACTCGGGAATCGGCCGCTCGTCTGGGTCGGAAAACGCTCGTACGGGTTGTACCTGTATCACTGGCCGATCTTCGTCTTCCTCCGCCCGGGTATCGATGTGCCATGGGGTCGATGGCCGACACTCGTCGTCCAGGTCGTTCTGACCGTCGGGATCGCGGAGCTCTCGTACCGCTGGATCGAACAGCCGATCCGGCGACTCGGGTTCAAGCCCTGGTTCGCTCAAATCACCGAACCCCTACGACGGGTGTCTCCACAGGCCGCATTCCTCTGGCCGGTTGTCGCCGGCGTCTTCCTGCTCGGTCTCACGATCGGTCTCATCCAAGGTTCGTCAACCCCGCCGCCGGCAGAGGAATCGGTGGCGCTCGCCGACGAGTCGATGGGCTCGGAAATCGAGATCGTCGGAGACCCGGCTGATATCTCGCAGGTTGCGGTTGGGTCAACGGACGCCGAATCTCCCGAAGGTCGGCCCAGATGCTGCAGGCCGCCGAACCTGCGCCTGAGAGCCCGGAGTCTGCGGAGTCCACCGGCTCGCCGCCGGGAGCGCAAGCCGAACCCGCAATGCCGGAGACGTCAACAACAACTCCCCCGCCGGCGGCCTCGGACGAAGCTGCTGTCGAACCGGAGCCGGAGCGCTCCGAGACCACAACCACCCATGCTGAACCGGTTGAGGGTGAAGCGACTGGGATCCCCGAAGCCGCGGCGGAGCCAGAGCCCCCCACGCCGGGCCCAGTGATGATCGGGGATTCCGTCATGCTCGGGGCGCAACCCGGGCTCGTTGCAGCGATCGAGGATGTGCGGGTGGACGCGAAGGTGAGCCGCCAAATGAAACAGGTTCCCGATGTTGTCGAAGGGATACGCGCCGAAACAGCACTCGGCGACATCGCGGTCGTGCATCTCGGGACCAACGGTGTGTTCAGCCCGTATCACTTCGACGCCGTCATGATCGCCCTCGCGGAGGTTGACCACGTCTACTTCGTGAATGCAAAGGTGCCACGAAGATGGGAAGGCAGCGTCAACGAGAGTCTGAAGGCCGGCGTTGAGCTCTGGCCCAACGCATACTTGATCGATTGGAACTCCGCGGCAACGAACCACCCCGAATACTTCGGCAAGGACGGTGTCCACCTCACCGGTGCCGGCATGGACGCGTATGCGTCAGCTCATCGCTCGAGCGATCGAGCGTTGACGTGGCACGAGGAACCGGCCATACTCGCCAGTCCATGACCGGACCAGCCACCACCATCATCATCATCACCTAGGCGCACACGTAGCCGTGTGCGCCCACGACCCTCCGCCCAGCGGGGGGTTTTCTCTATTCGGAGCAACACCATGACCACCCTTGAGATCTACGACACAACCCTGCGGGACGGCACACAACAGGAGGGCATCTCGCTGACGGCCGGCGACAAGCTGATAATCAGTCGACTCCTGGACGAGTTGGGTGTCGCATACGTCGAAGGTGGATGGCCGGGGGCGAATCCCAAGGACGACGAGTTCTTCAAGCGAGCCCGCACCGAACTCGACCTCGAAACCGCAACGCTCGTGGCGTTCGGCTCGACCCGCCGCGCGGGAGGCTCGGCAGCAAGCGACGCCCAGCTTGCAGCCCTCGTCGCGGCCGAGACCGAGGTCGTTTGCCTCGTCGGCAAGTCCTGGGACTACCACGTTGAACACGCCCTCCGCACGGAGCAGCAAGAGGCCATTGCGATGATCGGCGACTCCGTCGAGTACCTTCGCTCGGTCGATCGCCGCGTATTCTTCGATGCAGAACACTTCTTCGACGGCTACCGGACCAATCCCGAGTTCGCACTGGCCACGCTCCGGGCCGCCCGCGACAGCGGTGCTGAGCGTCTCGTCCTCTGCGACACCAACGGCGGCACGCTTCCGCACGATGTGGAACGTGTTATCGGAGAAGTCTCCGCTGCGCTCCCGGGTGTGGCGCTCGGGTGCCACTTCCACAACGATTCGGGGACCGCAGTGGCGAACAGCCTCACCGCGGCGTCCGCAGGCATCACGCAGATTCAGGGCTGCGTGAATGGCTACGGCGAGAGAACCGGAAACGCCGACCTCTGCTCTGTGATTCCGAACGTCTCAATCAAGATGGGGTACGCGTCCATTCCCGAGGACCGGCTCTCCCACCTCACCCGCGTCTCTCACCACATCGCGGAGATCATCAACCTGACGCTCGATGATCACCTGCCGTACGTCGGCGTCTCCGCGTTCACTCACAAGGCGGGCCTCCACACGTCCGCGCTGGCACGTAGACCGGACGCCTATGAGCATCTCCCTCCGGCTTCGGTTGGGAACACGACGCGAACAGTCGTGTCGGAGCTCGCGGGTCGGTCCACGATCCTGGCCAAGGCCCAAGACACCGGCCTCGAGCTCACCTCCGACGAAGCGCAGGCCGTTGTTGACCGAATCAAGGAACTCGAGCACGAGGGTTACCACTTCGAAGCGGCAGACGCGTCGTTCGAGCTCCTCGTTCGCGAAGCTCAGGGATGGACGCAGCCGTTCTTCGCACTCGAGTCGTACCGCGTGTTCGTTGAGCACCGGGAAGGTGAGGTCGTGGCGGAAGCCACTGTGAAGGTTCACGTTGGAGGGGAACGGATTGTGACCACCCGCGAAGGTGATGGACCGGTAGCCGCAATCGACCTTGCGCTGCGTGCGGCCCTCGCCGACGCCTACCCTCAGGTATCGAGAATCCACCTCACCGACTACCGCGTGCGGGATCTTGACTCGTCTGATGGAACGGCAGCTCGGGTGCGCGTGCTGTGCCGCCACAGCGACGTCGAGGGCTCCTGGGGCACCATCGGGGTGCACCAGAACATCATCGACGCATCGTGGCGGGCGGTGTGCGACGGCATCGTCGTCGGCTTGATCCGAGCGAACGGCGCGACCAACGAAAGCGCATGATCATCGGAGCCGCTATCACGGGACCCCACATCATCCACTAGGTGGTCGAGGCTTCGAACTCGAGAGCGTGAGACCGTTGCCCGAGACGCACGACTTCGCCGGGCCGCAGGTGTCGAAGCAGATCGTTGCACTCACCATCTCTTCGCTCAGCCGGGAAGGAGAAACACGGGATCGTCCGGGTTTGCTTGAGTTGTAGCGAGCGCCTGCTCGCCCCGGCCCTAGCCTTCTCGGATCTCCGCATCCACCGTCTGTGCATCGGCGTTCTCGAACGTAAGCGTCACGGGAATGACGTCTCCGACCTTGAATTCGCTCGCCTTGTTGATACACATCACGTGGTAGCCGCCCGGCTCGAGAAGCGCCTGCCCCCCGGCCGGGATCTCGATGCCGTTTTCCGCCTGCTGCATCGTCATCACACCATCGTTCATGATCGTCTGGTGGAGCTCCGTCGTTCCACAGATCTCTGCATCGGCTGCAACGAGCCGGTCGGCGGTGTCGCTCCCGTTCAGCACCATGTAGAACGCACCGTTGGCTGTCACCTTGGGTGAGGTTCGTCCCCAGGGGTCTTCCACCTGGATTCCGCCATCGCCGGAACCGCTGCAAGCAGCAGCGGCGGCGACCACGACCAACAGGACAAGTGGGAGCAGAGTCGATCGCATGGGTACTTGTGCCTTTCTTCTAGGTGTTCGATTGAGGAAGGAGCAGCAGCTGCTCACGACCTCGTCGGCCGAACTCTCGAACGGAGAACCATTCTCAGGTATCTGGCTCGTTCAACAATCATCAGCACTGCCGACGGCAGCGGGGAGCATAGCGTTGCGGTCTGACCCGCTAGCCAGAGGAGAAACGTCCGGCCTCGCTCGACTTTCCCGGCGGCTCTACGCCCTTCCATCTCCAACGAGTTCGTCTTCCAGGCCCAACGCTGCGAGATATCGTCCGATCTCGGCTGCGAGTCGCGTCGCTGTCACGGTCTCGACACTCGCCAAACGCCGACCGGCGGCACCGTGGTGAAAGGCAGCCGACCGGGCGGCAACTCCGGCCGGTAGGCCACCCGCCATGAACGCCGCGGTGATCCCGGTCAGTACGTCGCCCGTGCCGATCGTCGCAAGCTCCGGCCCGCCGCTCGTGACGACCCAGGTCTCGTTGGAGTCAACGACGAATGTCGGATTCCCCTTGAGAAGAACCACAACTTCGCTGTCTCGAGCGAGTTTCCCAGCTGTGCTTGGGCTGGGCTCGTTCCCTGTGAGCCTGGAGAACTCCCCGGCATGTGGCGTGATGACGATGTCGCCGCCGCGTGTGAGTGTGCCAGGATCACCAAGCGCGTTCAGCCCATCCGCGTCGAGAACGATCGACCCATCCCATCTCGCAACCAGTGATTCGACGAAGTCGCCATCGACGGGGCCAAGACCGGGCCCGATTGCCAACACGTCATATCTCGCCGCAGCTTCGAGGATTCCGTCGACGTCGGTAGCCGTGAAACAACTCCCGGCGCCCACACCCCGGCTCATCACTCCGGGGTCCATCGCCGCATAGATGGGCTGGAGTGTCCCGGGGCAGATCACGGTTGCCGCACCGGCACCTGCGGCAAGCGCAGAGCGAGCCGACAGCATCGCCGCCCCGGTGATCCCGTGGGAACCGCCAACAACTGCGACCGACCCCACCGACCACTTGTGTGCGTGACGAGTCCGAATGGGGGTTGGCGCATCCACCCCTTCGCACAGCATCAGCTCCGGGCGGGGTTCACCGAGGCCGATATCGAAGACCATCAACTCCCCGCTCCGTTCGGGTCCTTCGCCGAGCACGTGTCCCGTCTTCGCCGCCTGGAAGGTGATCGTGACGTCGGCGTAGAACGCCGCGTTTTCGACGGTACCGCTCGTCGCATCGAGTCCGGAGGGAACGTCAACAGCGAGCACCGGCGTGTCAAGCAGCGTCCACGGGATCACTTGAGCCGGGAGCGCACCTCGGAATCCGACGCCGAACACTGCGTCGATGATGAGATCCGACCGGTCGGGCGTGTCAAGAGCCGCAACCTTCGCGCCGGAACGGACGGCTGCGAGCGCCGCCTTTCTCGCCGGGGATGTGTCACCCCTCGGGTAACCGAACGAACGAATCGTGACATCCACGCCACGGCGTGCCAGGTGTTTCGCTGCGACATACCCGTCGCCGCCGTTGTTGCCCCGACCGGCAAGGACCGTGACTCGATCTCCGTACCCGATCCCCATCTCGACGGCCATGAGTGCCACGCCGAGCCCGGCCCGCTCCATGAGCATCTCGGGCGGGTCGTCGGCCACCGTGTCGAGCCGCCCCGATTCAGCAGGAGTGATAAGCGGTTCCATATCCCGAAGTGTATTGGAGAGGACAGTAGACACGAGACGTTAGACCCGAGACGCTAGACCCGAGGTTCAGGCCGTGTCTCGTGTCTCAAGTCTCGTGTCTCGTGTCTCGTGTCTCAAGTCTCGAGCCCTGCGGCCGCCGATCAAGACGCAGCGGCGGCTGTGATCAACTCCCACAACCGATTCACGTGCTCCGCGGTCGTATTCGTCTGGCCGATTGAGACTCTGATGAAGCTCTGGCCATCGAGCTTCGACGGGGTGACGTAGGCCCAGCCGGAGTTGTTGATCTCGGCGCTGAGTGCGTCGGTCGCCATATCACCGTCGATGTGGCGGAAGGACACGAGCCCGAACGGAGTTGGTGCGACCGTCTCCAAACGAGGGTGCTGCTCGATCTGCTCGGCGAGCCTTGCCGCGAGAGCAACATGTTCCCGGACGTGGTGCCGCAAGCCCTCAGCGCCGTATGAGCGCAACACAAACCAGAGCTTCAGGGCCCGGAACCGGCGGCCCAGAGGGACATGCCAGTCCCGATAGTCGATGACCTGCCCAGATTCCGTCGCTTTGTTCAGCAGGTAGGGCGGCAGGATGCTCAACGCCTCGAGCAGCGGCGCCCGGTCGGCGACATAGAACAACGAACAGTCGAAGTTCGTGAACATCCATTTGTGGGGGTTGAACGTGTAGGAGTCAACGAGTTCGAGCCCGTCCTGATGGTGACGAAACTCGGGGCAGATCATGGCGGTGCCGGCATATGCCGCATCAACGTGATGCCAGAGGCCATGGAATCGGGCGATCTCGCCGATGGAGCGGACAGGATCGATGGCAGTTGTTCCCGTCGTTCCAACGGCAGACACGACCACGACCGGAATCAGCCCGTTCGCCACATCGGTTTCGATCGCAGCCTTGAGCTCGTCCGGGCGCATGGCGAAGTTCTCGTCGACCGGAATGGAACGTGTGTGGCCGAAACCGGCGACCCGCGCACCCTTCTCGATCGACGAATGTGCCTGCTCAGACGCGTAGGCCACCATCTGGCCAATGTCTCCGCCAGTTCGTTCCCTCGCCACCACAAGCGCCGTGTGGGTCGAGTCGGACACGCTCATCTGGATAACTCCACCACCTGGACCGGTGGTCTTCCATCCCTCTGGCAGCCCGAGCAGGTCAACCAGCCAGTCGGCAACAACCTCCTCGACTTCGGTCGCGGCCGGGCTCGTCGCCCACAACATTCCCTGCACACCGAGACCGGCCGACACCAGTTCACCGAGGATCGACGGCGGAGAGGTGTTCGCGGGGAAGTATCCGAACCACCCGGGAGACTGCCAATGTGTGATCCCCGGCATCACGATCCCGTCGAGATCCCGAAGAACCGCTTCAAACGGCTCCGGCTGCTCGGGAGCCTTCGCAGGGAGCTTCGCCCGGATTGATCCCGGCTCGACGGTCGAAACCACCGGGCGATCCGAGACCGTTTCCATGTAGTTGGCGACCCACTCAACGAGTTCATGCCCATACCGCCGAAACTCCCCCGGCGACATGTGATACGACCCGCGGCCCCCTTCAGATTCCGAAGCCTCATGTCTCATGTCTCATGTCTCATGTCTCATATCTCATGTCTATGCTACTCTGCTACTTGCTACTTGCTTGCCCGCTCTTCTCTCAAATGTCCGAGCAACTCTCGGACCATGAACGCCGTCGCTCCCCACAACGTGCCTTCTTCGAACTCATAGAACCACAACTCGTGACCGTGGAAATCGCGGGACATCCACCGGCCTTCGTCGAGCAGGTGATCGACCGGCGGTTCGATGATGCTGTGAACCTCGGCAGGATCGGGGACCAGTTCGTCGGGACGGTCAATCCTGGCCACAACCGGGACGATGAGCGTCGTGCGGCTCCGAGTCGTTACGGGTGTGAGCCCGCCGAGGATCTCGACGACGTTCTCCGGCGGAAGGTGTATCTCCTCCCATGCCTCCCGTTTCGCGGTTGCGATTGGGTCCTCTCCCTCCTCGCTCCCGCCCCCAGGAAACACAACATCGCCGGGGTGGGTCCGCATGTGCTCGGGGCGGCGCGTGAAGATGATCCGATCCGTTCCCTCATCGTCTACGAAGATCGGTACGAGCACGGCGTAGCGGGCTTCGGGCGGGAACGCGACATCCGGGAGCGCTGCGAGTCGTTTCCAGAATCCATCTCCAGAGCATAAGTCGATAGGCTGCGCTGGATGGCGCCGCGTATCAACAATCGCCCACGACGTACACCACGTCTCATCGTCCGTCCGTTTCGTCGCAGGGACGTTGGTCCGATGCACGACGCCGTGCATGCGTCGCTGCCGGAACTCGCCGAATGGCTGCCGTGGGCCATCGGCTACGACCGCTCGGTTGCACAACGGTTCGTTCGTGAATCGGCTTCTGCCTGGAACGACGGCCGCGCATTTGACTTTGCGATTCGCCTCCCCGAGGAACCGGATCTTCACGTCGGGAACGTGTCCGTGTGGCCGACCTCTGCGCCGAACCGGGCCGGCGAGATCGGCTACTGGGTAAGAACGGATCTCACAGGAGAAGGCATCGGGACCGAGGTGACCGCACGGGCGATGCAGATCGGATTCGAGGAACTCGAGTATCACAAACTCATCCTGCGTATCGCTGCCGGCAACGAACGGTCGGACAGGATCGCCAAACGCCTCGGCTTCAACTACGACGGCATGCTCCGCCACGAAGTCAAGGTGGGTGACACATGGCTCGACCATTCGGTATTCCTCAGACCCATGGAGCATCCTCGAAACCGAGTGGCCGGGAGTCAAGAAGCAGCTGCTTTCGGACGGAATCTTGGCCGAGAAGTAGTCAGTAGTCAGTAGTCAGTAGCTCGGTAGTCAGTACCCCGTGCGCTTCGCGCCGTAGCCCGTAGCTCCGCACTCCGTAGTCCGTACTGAGAGACAGACTCACGCCAGCGAGGCACCGTACGGACTACTGACTACGGGCTACTGACTACGAAAGAGAAGGGCGGCCCCGGAGGGCCGCCCTTCTTCTTGAGCTGCAAGCTCGGTCCTAGAAGTCCATTCCGCCCATGCCGCCTGCGTGGTCGTGACCACCGGCAGCCATCGGAGGTGCGTCTTCCTTCTGCTCAACAACAAGCGCCTCGGTCGTGACGAGCAGCGCTGCGATCGAAGCAGCGTTCTGCAGCGTTGAACGAGTGACCTTGGCGGGATCGATGATGCCCGCCTCGATGAGGTCGGTGTATTCACCGGTCGCCGCATCGAAGCCTTCGTTGCCTGCGCACTCGTTGAGCACCTTGTTCACAACAACGCCGCCTTCGAACCCGGCGTTCACCGAGATCTGACGAAGCGGAGCCTCGAGCGCACGCTTGACGAGCTGGCGCCCGGCCTTGACGTCGTCTGTGCCACCGCGGAGCTTGTCGATCGCATCACCAGAACGGAGCAGCGCAACGCCGCCACCGGGGACGATGCCCTCTTCAACAGCGGCGCGGGTCGCCTGGATGGCGTCCTCGATCCGATGCTTCTTCTCGTTGAGCTCGACTTCCGTCGCAGCGCCGACCTTGATGATCGCCACACCGCCGGAGAGCTTCGCGAGGCGCTCGGCGAGCTTCTCACGGTCCCAGTCGGAGTCCGAGTTCTCGATCTCCTGGCGAATCTGCTTCACGCGAGCCTCAACGTCGGCATGGCTGCCGGCGCCTTCGACCATCGTCGTGTTGTCCTTCGAGATGACGACCTTGCGGGCCTTCCCGAGCAGATCCATCGTGACGCTGTCGAGCTTGAGACCGACCTCTTCCGAGATGACGGTTCCGCCCGTCAGGACCGCGATGTCCTGGAGCTGGGCCTTGCGGCGCTCACCGAATCCGGGAGCCTTGACGGCGACCGAAAGGAACGTGCCACGGATCTTGTTCACGACGAGTGTTGCGAGCGCTTCACCCTCGACATCCTCTGCAATGATCAGCAGCGGCTTGCCCGACTGCATGACCTTCTCGAGGATTGGGAGCATGTCCTGGACCGAACCGATCTTCGAGTTGGCGATCAGTACGTACGGGTCCTCGAGGACTGCTTCCTGGCGATCGGGGTCCGTGATGAAATACGGTGAGATGTAGCCCTTGTCGAACTGCATTCCCTCCGTGAACTCCAGCTCAACGCCGAACGTCTGGCTGTCTTCGACCGTGATGACACCCTCGTTGCCGACCTTGTGCATCGCGTCGGCAATGCGCTCACCGATGACCTTGTCGGCGGCTGAGTTCGCAGCGACGTAGGCAATCGCGCCCTTGTCGTCACTCGAAACGGGCGTTGCGCCGTCTGCGATGTTCTCAACAACCCGCGCGACGGCTTCCTCGATGCCCGTCTTCATTTCCATCGGGTTCGCGCCCGCGGCGACGAGACGAAGGCCGTCCTGCACCATGGCCTGGGCAAGCACCGTGGCCGTCGTGGTGCCGTCACCGGCAACATCGTTGGTCTTGTTTGCGACTTCCTTGGCGAGCTGCGCACCCATGTTCTCGTAGGCGTCATCGAGCTCGATCTCTTTGGCGATCGTCACGCCGTCGTTCGTGATGGTGGGGGCGCCCCACTTCTTCTCGAGAACGACGTTGCGGCCCTTCGGGCCAAGCGTCACCTTGACGGTGTCGGCGAGCTTGTCGACGCCCGCTTGGAGACCGCGACGGGCCTCTTCATTGAATCTCAGTTCTTTTGCTGCCATTGGGTAGTCCTCCTAGGCGAGTACGGCGAGCACGTCGCGGGAGGACAGAATCAGGTAGTCCTCACCGTCGACCTTCACCTCGGTGCCGCCGTACTTCGAGTAGAAGACCACGTCCCCGACATTTACATCCACGGGGATCCGCTCCCCGTCCTTGACTTCACCCGGTCCCACAGCGAGCACCTCGCCCAGCTGCGGCTTTTCCTTGGCGGTATCCGGGATGACGAGACCGCTCGCTGTGCGAGACTCTTCCTCGTCCTGCGGCTTCACGACGATACGGTCGCCGAGAGGCTTCAAATTCATCCGACTCCTCCTTCACGTTCTGGCAGTCGGCCATTTCGAGTGCTAATTGTAACACGAACCTGGCACTCTTTCACTCCCGACTGCCAGGTTTTTTCGTCGCCTATCAGGAAACCTGCGTCGATGTCGCGCGGGTTGGTACCGCGTCTCGGGAGTCAGGAGTTGGGGGTCACTTCGGGCGGTTAGACGTCATCCATGGCACGGATGAGGTCGGTGCTTTCGATGATGCCGACGGCGCGCCCATCGCTCACCACCACCAGCCGACCGGTCTTCCCCGTGGGTCGCTGCATCATCACGTCGAGGGGCAAGCTCACATCGACGACGTCGGCGGGGCCGATCTTCGCCATGGCTCCCGACGCCCGACTCGACATCCGCCGGGCCGGCGACAGGCGTTCGATCTCGGACTCGCCAAGCACTCCGCGAATCCGCCCGTCGACCTCAACCGGGAGCGAACGAAGACGTGCGCCGATCTGATACAGATCAACAACATTGGTGACGAACATCTCCCCCGGCACGGGATCCGGTGTGTTCCGCATCACATCGGCAGCAACAAGCCCGTCGGCCTTGGTCATTGCCAACTCCCGACGACCAGCTATGTCGGCGCTGCGAAGCAAGTACCAGCCAAGGAAGGCGCCGAGCAGCGCCCATGGGCTCAAGGTCACCAGGGCAAGAACGGTCGCCACTCCGATGACGAACCAGCCAAAGACGCGACCGGCCTGGACCGCGACCGCGGTCGCCCGAACCCGATCACCGTTGAAGTGCCACACGCTGGCGCGCAACACGCGACCGCCGTCCAACGGGAAGCCGGGGATGAGGTTGAACGCCGCAATGAAGAGATTGATGAAGGAGATGAAGCGGATCGCTTCCTGAGCCGCCGGAGCACCGGATATCGGTACGGCGGCAAGCCACAAGACACCCGCCAGCAGCAGCGAGACGATCGGGCCGGACGCGGAGATGACGAATTCGTCGGCCGGCCGCTCCGACTTCCCCTCAATCATCGTGTATCCGCCGAACGCCAGGAGCCGGATGCGTCGCACATCCATGCCGCGTCGTTGCGCAATGATCGCATGACTTGCCTCATGAGCGAGGACGGACCCGACGAACGCTGCTCCGGCCAACAGAGCGACGATGGTTACAACCGCAGGATCGGTTTCGGGATAAACAGCGCCGAAGTCGACGTAGAGCACCATCACAACCGCAGCCGCCACGACAAGCACGGACACTTCGGCCACCACCTCCGCACCGCCGATCCGTCCAAGCCTGATAGCCCGGTTCACGAACCCAGCCGCATGCTCGAATCGACGTCTTCGCCAAGATCGTCGGGAGGAGTTCCACTTCGAACACGGTCGACCGCAACGGCGGCAATCATGGCGCCGTTGTCGGTGCACATGCGGATCGAAGGGATGTACAACTCGACCCCACGTGTGGCGGCTTCGCCACGCAATCTGGAGCGCAGCCGTCGGTTGGCGAGGACACCACCACCGCCACCTACGGCGGTGACACCTGTTTCCTCCACTGCGTTGAATGTCTTCTCCACAAGGACGTCCACGATGGCCTCCTGAATGGACGCCGCCACGTCGGCGCGCGGCGGCAGAGCATCGTTGTCCCGCGCCTTCTCGAGATAGGTGACGACCGAGGTCTTGAGTCCCGAAAACGAGAAGTCGAACGGACGGTCCCGAAGGGCCCTCGGGAACACAATCGCGGTCGGGTCACCATCCTCCGACTCGATGTCGATGGCCGGCCCCCCGGGATATCCGAGGCCGACGAATCGGGCCAGCTTGTCGAAGGCCTCCCCCGCGGCGTCATCGATCGTCGTGCCAAGTGTCTCGTAGTCACCCCAGTCGCGCACGTGGACGATCTGGCTGTGGCCGCCTGATGCAAGGAGGACGACCGCAGGCGGTTCGTACCCAGGAAACTCGAGCCGGGGGGCGTAGAGGTGGCCCTCCATGTGGTCGATGCCGAAGAACGGCTTCTCGAGCGTCCATGCCAGCGATTTGCCGAAAGCGAACCCGACCATCAACGCTCCGATCAAACCTGGGCCCTGGGTCGCAGCGATGGCGTCGAGTTGATCGGAGTGAACCCCGGCGACCGCAAGTGCCTGGTGGACCAGCGGCCGAATCGCTTCAACGTGTGCCCGGGCCGCCACTTCCGGCACCACGCCACCGAATCGAGCGTGCTCCTCAGTTTGGGATGCCAGCACGAACGAGCGAACGTCGAATCCCTCGAGGACGGCGACACCCGTCTCGTCGCAGCTGGTCTCGATCCCGAGGACAAGTGGTTCGGTCATGCGGATGCCGCCTGCAGGTCGGAGCGGATCTCGTCGAGGTGAGTGCCGTACTCCTCGGCGTCAACATCGAGCGCCCACATGACGATGGCGTCCTCCCCCTGGTAGTAACCCTTGCGTTTCCCGACCGGAGAGAACCCGAACCGCTCGTAGAGCAACTGCGCGTCGATGTTCGTAGCGCGCACCTCGAGTGTGAGGTGCCGGGCACCGCGGCCGACGGCACGTTCCACGAGCGCGAGGAGGATCCGAGTGCCGAGTTTCCGGCGGCGCCGACCCGGAGCGACCCCGAGCGTTGTGATGTGTGCGTCGGACTCGACCAGCATGAAGCCGCCGTACCCGAGGATCTCATCACCTTCCGCCGCAACGACATAGGATCGGTTGGCGTGGCCGAGTTCGTCGAAGAAGACCCTCGCAGACCACGGCTGTGGATAGATGTCACGTTCGATCGTTGCAACCGTAGGGACATCGCTGCGCGCCATGGCACGGATCATGACGGCCACATCCCTTCAGACCGGAACATCTTCCAGTTGATCTGCACATCTGGCTCCCGCATGTACGCGGGCCGCACATCCTCAGCGGCAACGAATTCACCGTGGGCGACGCGGATAGCGGCAATCTCGAGCATCACATCGGCCGATGGATATCGAGGCCGTCCGCGGCGAACCCGGTGCAGCCCGCCCCACGTCGTCTCAGGCAGGGCCTGCCAGTCACCAACAATCAAGGTGTCCGATTCCTCGGTGTCGAGGACGGCTCGGAACTCCTCGAATCCGAGCACTTCCGGCAAACCGTCGGGAGCAACCCCGCCGGGGAGCGGTCGATACGGGGCCACTGCGACCTGTTGCCGGCGCATGTCGACCACGGACCAGATCCGGCGACGCCCGGTCGCCGCGCGAAGGGCTTGCACGGTCAACGACGATACGGCGACGAGCGGCGCGCCGACACCCGCTGCAAACGCCTGGGCGGTGGCGATGCCCGCTCGAATCCCCGTGAACGGACCCGGGCCAACATCAACCGCGACCGCGTCGATGTCGGCACGCTGCCACCCGGTCTGCTCGAAGCAGAACTCAATCGCAGGCATCAGGAAACCGATGTGCCCCCGCCGGTCGACCCGAACGCTCATCGCCGCGAGTGATCCCCCGTCACCGAGCGCGACCGACGAAGCGGGTGTTGCGGTCTCGATCGCGAGAATCTTCATATGACCCCCTCGAGCGGACGATCCAGCCACGACCCGTGGGGTAGGAAGCGGAATTGCCGTCCGGTCTCGCCGTCGATCTCGATCTCGATGACCAACCGATCTGGCGATACAGCGTCTTCGATCGCTTCACCCCATTCGATCACGAGCACACCGCTCGCGGCGGTCTCCTCAAGATCGAGGTCCTCGAACTCGAGGATCGAACCGAGGCGATAGACGTCGGCGTGCACAAGGGGAAGGAAGCCGTCGAGATAGACGCGAGCGATAACGAAAGTCGGGCTGGCAATCGGGTCCGGGACTCCGAGTCCCTCAGCGATGCCCGCCGTGAGAAGGGTCTTCCCGGTCCCGAGGCGCCCGCCGAGCAGCACCACATCGCCCGGCCCGAGGATCGAGGAGAAACGGCGCCCGAGCGCCAGCGTCTCTTCTGGAGAGTCGGTTCGTGTGGTGATCATGTGCGTCTCATGCTCCGAAGAGACCCAGCTGTTCCGGGTCATCCTCCGGTTCGGCTGCGAGTTCGACTTCAGCGTCGTCGGTGCGAACACCGAGACTACCGGTCATGGCGGCGGCGACGAGACCGAAGTCGTACTGCATGTCCTCGAGCACCTGAGCAGAGCCCCGCAAGGCAGCTGCCGGATGGAACGTTGGAACGAGGTAACGACCCCACCACTCATATGCCGTGCCGCGAAGACGGGTAATCCCCGTCTCGGTGTTCAGCAACAGCTTCGACGAGAAGTTGCCGAGGGTGACGACCACCTTCGGGTCGATCAGGCTGAGCTGTTCTCTGAGATACCCCTTGCAGGCCTCGATCTCGTCGGGCCTCGGGTCACGGTTCTTGGGTGGCCGGCACTTCACCACGTTGGCGATATAGACATCCTCCCGACGGAGGCCGATCTCACCGAGCAGTCGCTCGAGCAGCTTCCCGGATGGGCCCACAAACGGCAGCCCCTGCTCGTCCTCTCGTGCGCCCGGCGCTTCTCCAACAAACACGACATCCGCACTCGGATTGCCATCACCGAACACGACGTGCAGCCGTCCTTCGGCCAGCCGACACGCCGTGCAGGAAAGTGCGACCGTCCTGAGTTCGTCCAGCCGGGCCACCGCCTCGGTGCTCATTGTGCGCCCCGCGCCTCGAGCACAGCAGACTCAATCGCACGTCCGACCACAACAAAGGCAGCCTGCTGCACCGCATCGAGATCCGCCGCTTCGGCACCAAACGAGACCACAAACGCCGAATCGCCATCGTATCGAGTGTGGGTTGGCCGAATGCAAGCCCCGATTGCATCGTGGGCTCGGATCGCGATCCTGCGCAGTTCGTTGCGATCCTCGATGCCGGCATCGGTGGCGACACACACGAGGGTGGTGTTGTCGCCGGGGGCAGGACCGACGGGTGGAGCGATGGATGCGTGTTCGCCACCGGTCAAGGGTGTTCCCTCGAGGCTGAATATGTCACCCGCCGCGTTGAGCACCACCAGGGCGCCAACCGTTGCGTCGCCGACCTTCACGGCGGCCGAACCGATTCCGGCAAACTGAATAGCCGCAAACCCACGCCAGGCAGCGACGGTGGTGCCGGCACCGGCACCGACCCGCCCAAGGGGGACCGGGTCGGTCGATCGAGCACGATACGCGGCCGCGCCCTCCTCCGGTCCGGGTCGCCCAGGCGGATTCCCCGTCATGAGATCAAAGACAATCGCCGCTGGGATGATCGGGACCGGCCCAGCTGGGGTCGGCGCACCACGGCCCTCTCGTTCAACCTCATCCGACACCCCGGTTGCGGCAGCGAGGCCAAACGCCGATCCACCGGCAAACATCAGGGCGTTGACGGTCACCGGCTTGATTGCAGGTCCGAGGGCATCCGTCTCTCGAGTGCCGGGCGCTCCTCCACGAACGTCGACAACGGCAATGTTCGGCTCGGGGAACGTCAGGACGGTCACCCCGGTTGCGGCTTCTTCGTCGGTGTGGTGCCCGACGGCAACACCCGGGACCGCAGTGATCGTTGAATCGGTCATCAGGAGCCCCCTTTGAAATACCGGCGAGGAAGGCGCGGTCCGAACTGGCACACCACTTCGTAGTTGATCGTCGAGAGCATGTCGGCCCATTCGGTCGCGGTCACCTCTTCGGTTCCCTGTCGACCGATGAACACCACCTCGTCGCCTACCTCAACAGGATCGTCTCCAACGTCGATGACTACCTGATCCATCGTCACGGTTCCGGCAAACGGGTAACGCTGCCCCCGTATCAGCACCTCGCCGCCGAGCTCGGAGAGTCGGCGAGGGATCCCATCGGCATAGCCAAGCGGGACGGTCACGACGGTGGATGGTCGTCGGCAGAGGGCGAACACGTCCGTACGATGGCCGCGCTCCGGCCGGAAGCCGTTGCACGAACGTGACGGCAGAGACGACCCGCATCGCCGGTACGAGTTCGACACCTCGGCCCGCATCGGGCGCCGGACGCAGGCCGTAGATCCCGAGTCCGATCCGTGCGAAGTCAAACCGTGCGTCCGGATGATCGAGGGCACCGGCAGTGTTGGCGGCGTGGACGTAGTCGACGTCGATCCCCTCGGCAGCGAGCGAGTCACGAAGCTCAACCAGATCCGCGACCTGGCCGGCCGTGAATTCCCGATCCGATTCGGCAACCGGCAGGTGGGTTGCAATTCCTTCGAGCACAAGTCGTTCATCGGCGTGGATCTGGCGAGCGAGCTCGATCGCCGCAGTCGGATCCGCTCCCACGCGGTGCATTCCGGTGTCTACTTTGAGATGTACCGGATATGGGATCGCATCTTCGCTCGCCGCTACTTCGGCCACCGCGTCGATGAAGTCGCCGCGATAGGCGGTTGGCGTCAGCGACCACTCAACCAGAGCGTCGATTTCTTCTTTGAGCGGTTCGGAGAGAACGAGGATCGGCAGATCGACACCACTCTTCACGGAGCCGAACACCTTCGGCGACGAGTGCAACGGCGAGCCATGTGGCACCGCCGGCCATCGCAGCGTGGGCAGCGGCGATGTCGCCATGGCCATACCCGTCGGCCTTGACGACGGCACACACGTCCGCAGGAGCGATGGCGGCGCGTATGGCGCGGACATTCGCCTCAATGGCATCGAGATCAACTTCAATCCAGGACGGACGCATGGCCGCAAGGGTAACGACTACCCGCCGGTCAAGTGCCCTTGACCCATTCGAGAACCGGGTCATTCGACCCTAGGGATGGCCCGAGAACGCTCGTACCCTCATGGTGCGGAAAGCGAAGGACCGGGTGATGCGGAATCCGGTCACGAGCCAGGAGAGGTGCGACACCTAGTCACGAGAATTTGAGAACCGGTCGGTCCCGTACGCGATCCGGCACCTCGGTGGGAGTGGACACACCACCCTCGGGTGGTTTCCCACCGGCACCGGATTGTGATCTGCAGATCATCGTCGCCTATCTCCGCACTCTGCAGACAACCCCTCCCCGGGATGGGTCCGACCATAAGAAGCGGCCGCTCTTCGGAGCGGCCGCTTCGCGTGTTCGTTACTGCTGTTCGTAGCTCAAGGCTCGCCGCTCAGTTCTCCGGTCCCACTGCAATCGCCATCACGATGGCTTGATCCCGGGTGTGTGTCACCGTGACCAACACCTCACTCACGTCGAGCATCTCTGCTCGTATGGCGGCACGCCCCGTCAAGATCGCCCGCGGACGGCCACCTCCGGTGATCTCGATGTCGGTCCACCGCAGCCGCCGCCATCCGGTTCCGAGGCTCTTCATCACGGCTTCTTTGCCGGCAAACCTTGCTGCAAGGCGACCTGCCGGATCGCTGAACCGATGGGCATACTCCCACTCGTGATCGGTGAAACATCGCCGGCGAAATGCATCGCCGTATCGGGCGAGCAGATCGCGCACGCGGTCAACCTCAGCGAGGTCAACTCCAAGCCCAATGATGTTCACGATGTACTCCCGACCCCGGTCGTCCGATCGGCCGACCCACCTATTCGACGGTGACCGACTTCGCGAGGTTACGCGGCTGGTCGATGTCGTGCCCGCGGAGTCTCGCGACGTGATAGGCGAGCAACTGCAGTGGCACGGCAGCGTTCACCGGGGCGAGAAGGTCTTCGGTCTCCGGGATCCTCAGCACGAGGTCGGCGAACTTCTCGATCTCGGTGTCGGTGTCGTAGGCCACAGCGATGATCTTCCCCCCTCGCGCCTTGACTTCTTGCACGGCCGAGATCGTCTTGTCGTAGGTTGCGCGTTGTGTCACGACAACCACGACCGGCACATCCTCGGTGATCAGTGCCAGCGTTCCGTGTTTCAACTCGCCCGCAGGCATCGCCTCGCTGTGGAGATAGGAGATCTCCTTCAGCTTGAGCGAACCCTCCATGGCGACCGCGTAGTCCAGACCTCTCCCGATGAAGTAGATGTCATCGGCGTCGACAATTGCCTCCGCCGCCTCAACAATCGGCCCATCGTTGTCGAGGGTTGCCTCGACCTGCGCAGGCAGGTGGGCCAGGCCGCGAGCAATCTGGTCGGCGCGTTCTCGATCAATGGAACCCCTGGCCAGGCCGAGACGGAGGGCCAGCAGATACTCTCCGATGAGCATCGCGAGGTAGGCCTTCGTCGAAGCCACCGAGATCTCAGGACCTGCCCGTGTGTACAACACGTCGTCGGCGTATCGACTCAACGTTGACCCGACAACGTTCGTGAGCGCCAGCATGCGGGTGCCTCGCTCTGCGGCGAGCCGTGCAGCCGCGAGAGTGTCCGCTGTCTCGCCGGATTGCGAGATCGCGATGGTGAGGTCGCCGGGCTTGACCATCGGATCGGCGTATCGCATCTCGTGGGCGTACTCGACCATCGTCGGCAGCCGCAGTACACGCTGGAAGATCTCCCGGCCGACGAATCCGGCGTGGTAGGCCGTGCCGCATGCCGTGATCCACACCGTGTCGACGTTCCGAGCGAAGTCATCATCGAACTCCACGTGTTCTCGAGCCAGATCGCGCCGTCTTCGTCGATGCGCCCACCGAGTGTCTCGGTGATCACCGTGGGCTGCTCATGGATCTCCTTGAGCATGAAGTGGTCGAATCCGCCCTTCTCGGCCTGCTCGGCGTCCCAATCGATATGGATCGGTGTCCGATCGATCGGCGCACCACTGATCGACTCGACGACGGCGCCGTCTTCTGTGATCGTCACCAGCTCATCGTCTTCGATGATGAGGAAATCGCGGGTGCGGTGGAGCAGGGCCGGAATGTCCGAGGCGAGATAGGTCTCACCATCTCCGAGGCCGATCACGAGCGGGCTGATCTTGCGAACCGCCACGATCTTGCGCGGTTCCCGCATCGTCATGACGACGAGTGCATAGGCGCCTTCGGCGCGCTCTACCGCGCGCCGCACGGCCGCGGCGAGGTCGTCCTCATATTCCTCCGCGATCAGGTGGGCCAGGATTTCGGTGTCGGTCTGCGATGTGAGGACCGCCCCGCCGGCCTCCAGCTCCTCGCGCAGGGTCTGGAAGTTCTCGATGATCCCGTTGTGCACAACCACGAACTCGCCGGTGGGATCGATGTGGGGATGCGCATTGAGATCACTCGGTTCACCGTGCGTTGCCCAACGGGTGTGCCCGATTCCCACCGAACCGGTCAGCGGCTCGTCCTCGAGACGAGCCTCGAGATTGACGATCTTCCCCTCGGCTTTCCGCACATCGATCGACCCGTTGGCTACCGCAACACCGGCCGAGTCGTAGCCCCGATACTCGAGGCGTCGCAGCCCATCCATGATGATGGGAGCCGCTTCGCGAGGGCCGACATAGCCCATGATTCCGCACACGCGCGCTACCTCCTTGAGGTTGTCGACCGGAGGGCGCTCCGGGATGATGTCCCGGCTCACGTGGGGTGAGTTTGTCCCCGGAATCACTCCCGGGTTTTGCCCGACCCCGTAACGACCGTGAGCGGCCGAGAGGGCACCCGCCGACAGTTCGATAATCCCTCTTCCTCGTCACCTCGCTAGGAGCGAGGGCAGGCGCTTGGATGTTCTCCGGTCGGTTGTTCAGTTGTCGGCGGAAGAGTAACAAGTAACAAGTAGCAAGTAGCAAGACCCGAGATGAGACACGAAGACACGAGACACGAGACACGCGACCGGTCCCTCCCTCACGAAGTGGGGAGGTCCGGTCGCGAGGGCGGGAGGGGGCGGCCTGGGAGCTTGAATCACCAAGATGAGGCCCGCCGGGTCTCAGGTCTCGAGTCTCAGGTCTGAGTTCTCGAGTCAGGTCGAGTCTCGGCAGTCTCTACGCCAGTTCGGATTCCACCGTCTTGGCAACGAGGGCTGCGACGTCGGCTGCTTCGGCGGCGGAGGGGGCTTCAACCATGACTCGCACAAACGGCTCGGTGCCCGAGGCTCGTACGAGGAGACGACCGCGGCCGCCGAGCGCACGCTCCGCCTCTGCAATGGACGCCACCACCGTCCGTGTTGTCTGCATAGGCCTTGTCTTTGACGGTGACGTTGGTCAGAACCTGGGGGTATGCCTCCATGACGGTGCGGAGCTCCCTGAGCTCTTTGCCGGTAGATGCCATGACTTCCATCAGACGAAGCGCCGTGCGCAGCCCGTCTCCGGTGGCCCGATCCTCCAGCAGGACGTGGCCTGACTGTTCACCCCCGACGACGGCGCGGGACGTGCGCATCGCTTCGAGGACGTACCGGTCGCCGACGTCTGTTTCGATGACCTCGATCCCGAGGCGTTCCATTGCCTTGCGGAAGCCGAGGTTCGACATGACCGTCGCGACCACCGTGTCGTTCTTGAGTCGACCCCGCTCCTTCATCCATTGAGCGAAGATGGACATGATGACGTCGCCGTCGGCCACGACACCGTCCTCGTCGACCGCGATGAGCCGGTCGGCATCTCCATCGAATGACAGGCCGACCCGTCCGCGAGCCTGCTCGACCATGGCCTCGGGATGAGTCGCTCCACAACCCCGGTTGATGTTCATGCCGTCCGGATCTGCGTTGATGATCTCCACCGTCGCATCGACCCGTTCGAAGAGGACGGGAGCCGCCAGAGAACGCAGCTCCGTTCGCAGCATCGACCAGGAACTCGAGGCCACGCATCGAGTACTCGACCGGCTGGACGATCTTGTCGACATAACGATCGACGGCATCGGCCATCACGGTCTGGATTCCCACCTTTGCGCCGATACTCCGATTCCACGGTGCTCCAGCGAAATAGCGCTCCTCGACTGCGGCTTCATCATTGTCGGAGAGCTTGGTTCCGTTCGGCCCGAAGAACTTGATGCCGTTGTCGGCAGCCGGGTTGTGCGAGGCACTCACCATGGCGCCGTAGGTGGCGCCTGAGTCGCGGACAAGCCGTGACACCGCACCGACCGGAATGATGCCGAGATCGACGGTATCCACGCCCACCGAGTTGAACCCCGCCATCAAAGCGGCCGCGAGCATGGGACCTGATCGCCGCGTATCGTGCCCGACCACTACGTTTCCTTCGCGGCCTTCTCCGGCAGCGCGGGCGAGGTCGAAAGCGATTTCCGGGGTGAGTCCGTCGTTGGCGACGCCTCGAACACCGTCGGTTCCGAAGAGGTGCCTCTCAGCCATACCAGATACCCCCATGGCGATTGATGTCGAGCAGGCGCAGCGTCTGAATCAGCGCTTCGTGAACTGCGGAGCGCGACGGGCTTTGCGGAGACCGTACTTCTTGCGCTCGACCTTGCGGTCGTCACGGCGAAGCAGTCCGGCCTTCTTCAGCGCAGGTCGGAGATCAGGATCGATCTCGACGAGCGCCCGGGCGATCCCGAGTCGGAGAGCGTCGCTCTGACCCGTGGTGCCTCCACCTTCAAGGGTTGCCGAAACGTCGTAGCGTCCCTCGAGTTCGGTCAGCTTGAATGGCTCAACGATCCTGAGACGATGTGACGGCTCAGGGAAGAAATCGTCGAGGCTCTTCCCGTTGAGGGTGAACTGCCCGGTGCCGTCGAGCAGTCTGACCCTGGCGACGGAGGTCTTTCGGCGGCCGGTGGCCTGAGCAATCGGTTTCGTCATCAGGCTTCAGCCTTTCGATACGTGAGGGTGAGAGGTTGCGGCTTCTGGGCCTCGTGCGGATGCTCCGAGTCGGCGTAGACCTTGAGCTTGGAGAGCGTCTGGCGACCGAGTCGGTTCTTGGGGATCATCCCTCTGACGGCGTTCTGCACGAGGCGCGTGGGATGTTCTGTCCTCACATAGGCGAGGTTATGCGAGCGGAGGCCGCCCGGATAGCCGGAGTGGCGGTGGTAGACCTTGTCGGTCTCCTTGTTGCCGGATACGGCCACTTTGCCGGCGTTGACGACGATGACGTAGTCACCCATGTCCATGTGCGGAGCGTAGGTCGGCTTCTGTTTGCCACGCAGAATCTGCGCGACCTCTGAGGCAAGACGCCCGAGCGGGATCCCCTCAGCGTCAATGACGTACCAGCTCCGATCGATATCGGCGGGCGTGGGCGTGAATGTTCTTTGCAGCTTGGCTTTCATCGGGAGTCCTCAGACGGCACGAAATCACCCCCGGGGACCCGGGAGCGAAGCCGAATGCTATCGGGTCGCAGAACATAAGGCCAACCGCAACGCGTCTGATGGTCTCGATATCGCCGCAGCCTCTACGGATCCAGCGGGCGCGGTTCGCCCATTCCGCGGGCTGACAACGCCGTATACGGGGTGGAGAACCCTGGGTACGGGTTATTCGTACTCCACCGCCATCAGGGTGAGGCCTTGGGGCGGGGCGGAACCCATTCCGGTCGAACGATCGCGCTTCACCAGAATCTCCAGCGCCGCTTCCGGATCGAGGCGCCCACGCCCGACTTCAACCGAGATCGCGACGATGGAGCGAACCATCTTGTGGCAGAAGGCGTTGGCGGCGATCGACAGTTCGACGACGTCTCCCCTCCGACTCCAGGCCACTTCCCTGAGTTCGCGCACCGTGCTGCGGCCGGTCGCCGTGCGGCAGAACGAAGCGAAGTCGTGTGTTCCGACGAGTGCCGCAACCGCGCGGTCCATCGCCGGAACGTCGAGTAGCTCGGGTATGTGCCATGTGGTCCGCACCGAAAGGGGATCATGAACCGGAGCGTTCCAGATGCGATAGCGGTACACACGCCCGATGGCTGAGAAGCGGGCGTGAAAGTCGTCGGGGACCTCCGAGACTGCGAACACGGCGATCTCGGGTGCGAGTTGCCGGCTCAGACTCCTCTGGAGCGTCTCAACATCGAGCGGTTCATCGACCGTGAAGCTGACCACCTGGCCGGCGGCGTGGACCCCTGCGTCGGTCCGTCCGGCGACCGCAGTCTTGATCTCTCCCGTTCGATGGAACAGCGCCGTCTCGAAATAGCCCTGGACGGTTCGCACGTTGTCCTGGCGCCCCCAGCCGTGAAAGCCTGTCCCGTCGTAGGCAAGGTCGATCCGGTAGGTCGGCATCCCGCAACGCGCCCCTAGAACAGGCTCAGACCGCCGAGGATCGTCGAGACGACGATCCACCCGGCCCATCCGAGTACGACAGCCACAATCGAGCGGTCGAGCGGGAGGTCGGACACGTAGTGCGTCCCGTATGCGACCACGAGGAGGAACCACAACGAACCCACGAGTGTCGCGATGAGATCGTTGCCGAAGATCTGCGTCGTGGCGATCGTCAGCAGCAGCGTCGGGAAGGCAAATCCAACCATGCGGAGGTAGATCGGGTAGTGGCCATCACCCCGGAAGAGGTACACCACGACCGCATACACGAGGCCGCTGAAGATCAGCCAGAACATGACGGTTGACAGGAGCGACGACATGACGGCGGTGAAGCTGGTCACCAGACCGAAGAGGGGTGTACCGCCCGCAATGATGAACAGCAGTTCGGTGACCGCAACGATGATCAGAGCGTCGCCCGTTGCCCGGTCGTTGAACTCCATCCATACGAAAGCGTCCCGGTCGAACCGGATCGTCTGCAAGAGTCGGTTGAGGACGACGCCCATCGCCTGCCTTCGGTTGGGGCCGTCAGACTACCGGTGAGCCGTCACGAGCATGCCCGTCGGAGCGCCGCGGCACCGCGGATCACGGAGTCATCAACCGCATAGGATTGGATCTGCGACCACGGGACCCACATGGCGTCGTAGACCTCGTCGTCGGCGACCACCTCTGCATCGAGCGCACGAAGTGCGAACCTGAGGTCGAAGTGTTCGTGGAACGGTTCAGGCGCACGCGGGGGTATCGGGTGGATGTCGAGATCGATGAGATCCGGCAGGATCGGTTCCGTGGTGATGCCGGTCTCTTCGAGGACTTCGCGAGCGGCTGCAGCGATCGGCGAAACGTCCTCCGGATCGATATGGCCACCCGGCTGGAGCCACCGGTCAAGTCGCCGGTGGTGGATGAGGAGCAGCGTCGACCCATCGGGTGATACAACAAACCCCGATGCCGTGAAGTGCCCGGGAGCAAAACGATCGCGATTCGTCGAGTCCCCCGTCTCGACGAGTTCGAGCGCTCGGCGCACCACCTCGGGTGTGGCAATACCAGAGGCACCACGAAGCAGCGATTCGATGGTCGTCATGCCAGAAGAGCGTACCCCGGCCCGGCACACGCGAAAACGCCCCGACCAAAGTCGAGGCGTCTCGTAACTCGTAGCCGGCAGCTTGCAGCTCTAGACCAACTCGATGACCGCCATCTCGGAACCGTCCCCGCGACGAGGGCCGAGTTTCGTGATCCGTGTGTAGCCGCCCGGCCGGTCCGCATACCGCGGGCCAATCTCGTCGAACAGCTTCGTGACGGCGTCGTTGTCACCGATCTTCGCAAGCACGAGCCGGCGAGCGTGGAGATCACCGCGACGAGCCTTCGTGATCATCTTCTCCGCGTACGGGCGAACGTCACGAGCCTTGGCGTGCGTGGTCGTCACCCGTTCATGAATGATGAGCTGGGCCGTCATGTTCGAGAGGATCTTGCGCTGGTGCTGGGGGCTGCCGCCGAGGCGGGCCCCTTTCTTCGGTCGAGGCATTAGACAACGCTCTCCGTTGACTCGGAGTCGGCGAGCGAGTGGAGCGAGAACCCGAGCTCGTCGAGCTTCGCAACAACCTCTTCGAGCGACTTCTGTCCGAAGTTGGTGATGTTGAGCAGGTCCTCTTCGCTCTTCTCGATCAACTCACCGACGGTCTGCACCTGAGCTCTGCGCAAGCAGTTGCGCGGGCGCTCCGACAGGTCGAGGGCCTCGATCGGGAGATCGAGATGCTCTTGGCCGGCTGCTTCGGGCTGGATGATCTCATCGAGTTCGAGTGCGTCGTACTCCTCCATGTCGGAGAACAGGTCGAACAGATTCCGCAACGTGCCACCGGCTGACGAGATCGCCTCGGCGGGCGTCACCGAACCATCGGTCTCGACATCGAGGATGAGCTTGTCGAAGTCGGTCATCTGACCAACTTGGGTGCTCTCCACGCGATACGCAACCTTGCGCACCGGCGAATAGATCGAGTCGATCGGCATGACGCCGATTGCATCGGAGGTCTTGTTCTTGTCTGCACTCCGATAGCCGACGCCTCGTCCGGCTCCCATCTCGACCTCGAGCTTCGCTGAGGCCGACATCGTGGCCAGGTGATGATCGGTGTTCACGACCTCCACCCCGGCAGGCGCCTGGATATCACCAGCGGTGACGTCCCCCTTGCCCTGTGCGGACAAGTAGAGCGTCTGGGGCCCTTCGGCGTCGATGCGAAGTACAACCTGCTTGAGGTTCAGGATGAAATCGACGACGTCTTCGACAACGCCCTCGATCGTCGAGAACTCATGCTGGACGCCTTCGATACGGACGGACGTGATCGCTGCGCCGGGAATCCGGGACAGCAGCGTGCGCCGCATTGTGTTTCCGAGCGTGTAGCCGAAACCCGGCTCAAGCGGTTCAACGATGAACCGTGAACGAATCTCGTTGACGCTTTCTTCTTCGATGGTGGGCCGCTGCGTGATCAGCACGGAGAGACTCCCCTTTCGCGTTTGGGGGACTACTACTTGGAGTACAACTCGACGACGAGCTGTTCTTGGATCTGGGTATCGATCTGTTCCCTACTGGGCAGATCATGAATGGTGATCGTGCGTTCCTCAGTGTTGACGTCCATCCACTCGGGGACAGTTCGGTCACCCGTATCGACGGCAATCATGATCGGAAGGATCTCGAGGCTCCGTTCCTTGACCGAAACAACATCATCCTTCCTCACTTGGTACGACGGGATATCAACCCGCTTGCCGTTGACGAGGAAATGACCGTGGTTGACGAGCTGACGTGCCTGCGGACGGGTCGATGCCAGTCCGGATCGGTACACGACGTTGTCGAGACGGCTCTCGAGGATCTGGAGAAGGACGGTGCCCGTGATTCCGGATTGGCGAGCGGCCTCTTTGTAGTAGCGGCGGAACTGCTTCTCGAGCACGCCGTACATGAAGCGCAGCTTCTGCTTCTCGCGGAGCTGGACCAGGTACTGGGATTCGCGAATTCGCCCGCGGCCGTGTTCACCCGGCGGGTAGGGCCGGCGATCGAAATACTTCGCCTTGTTCTCATCGAGGAGCTGTCGAGCCCTGCGGCTGACCTTGGTCCTCGGTCCGGTGTAGCGAGCCATCTCTAGCGCATCCTCCGCTTCTTCGGGCGGCATCCGTTGAACGGCACCGGAGTGACATCCTTGATTCCTGTGACTTCGATGCCCATGTTCTGGAGCGTGCGAATCGCCGTCTCACGCCCGGAACCGGAGCCGCGGACGATGACGTCGAGTTTGCGGATCCCCATCTCGCCGACCTTGCGGGCGGCTTGCTCGGCGGCAACCTGAGCGGCGTATGGCGTCGACTTGCGTGATCCCTTGAATCCGACGGATCCTCCGGAGGACCAGCCGACGACCTCGCCTTTCTGGTCCGTGATCGTGATGATCGTGTTGTTGAAGCTGGCCCGAATGTGTGCCTGGCCGTGTGTGATCGTGCGGCGGGTCTTGCGACGCGGCCGTGGTGTCTGCTGGGCCATTACTTCGTGACCTTCTTCTTGCCTGCGACCGGTGCACGACGACCCTTGCGGGTGCGAGCGTTCGTGTGCGTGCGCTGACCGCGAACGGGGAGACCGCGGCGATGGCGGAGCCCCTGGTAGCTGCCGATCTCGACTTTGCGCTTGATGTTCTGTGCGACCTCGCGGCGAAGGTCACCCTCGACGATGTAGTTGCCGTCGATGAACTGGCGGACCTTCACAACTTCGGAGTCGGTCAGATCACGTACCTTCGTGTCGGGCGATATCTCGAGCGCTTCGAGGATCTGTTCTGATCTCGTGCGCCCGACGCCATAGATATACGTCAGGCCGATTTCGACCCGTTTCTCTCTCGGGAGATCTACTCCAGCGATTCTTGCCATGTGTGCGCTACCCCTGACGCTGCTTGTGTCGCGGGTTCTCGCAGATCACCCAGACGCGACCGTTGCGCCGGATGACCCGACACTTCTCACACATCTTTTTGGCGGATGCTGATACTTTCATCAGTGGTGATCCTGCCTCGGTTCGGTTCTGTCGAACGCCGCATTCGAGCGTCACCGAGGCAGACACCGGGGTGTCCGCAGCGAAGGGTGACCTCTACACCGACGGTGGCCGAGCGTGACCCGGACCCGTCGATATCAACGACGTCTTTGCATGGGAAAACGCAGCCCGATACCGGGCCGCTGACACGATTGTAGGGAAGCCTGCTGTGTAACGGCAAGTCGGATGGAATCCCAACTCATACAGCTCGGACCGCGACCGTCGGCCGTCGCGTACGCAGTACCGTTCCGTCCATGCTGCGCGCCGTTCTCTTGTGTCTCTTCATCCCTTTCGGCGTCAACGCGTGCTCTTCCTCTCCGGATCCACAGAACGTTGAGGAACCGGTGCCGGAGCCGGACGGCACCAGGGCCACGCTGGCGTACGTCTTCGACGGTGACTCGATCGAGGTCGAGATCGGCGGTCGAACGGAGGAGGTACGGCTGATCGGCATCAACGCTCCCGAGGGAGATGAGTGTTTTGGGAAACGAGCACGCGACGCACTCGTCGTCCACCTGGATGGCGAAGATCTCATACTCATTGGGGGTTCCGACAGCGATGTGGACCGCTTCGGACGCCTCTTGCGATACGTCTCCGTCGGTGGCGAGAACGTCAATGGACGCATGCTCGCCGACGGCAACGCCGTCATCCTGCAAGGCGACCACCGCTACAACGAGGCGTTTGTCGAGATCGCGAACCTTGCAGCCGACGCGGGCCACGGCATGTGGGCGGCTGATGCGTGCGGACCACCGCCGGCACCTGGGATGAGCATCGCTGAGGTCCAATACAACCCCCCTGGACCGGACGATGAACACCTCAACGACGAATACGTCACGATCGTGAACGAAGGTGACGTTGACATCGACCTCGCCGGGTGGACGCTTCGCGACGAATCATCTCAGAATCGCTTCGTATTCGGCACGGTCACCCTGGAGCCCGGCGACACGGTCACCGTGAGGACAGGATGCGGCACCAACCGGCCCGACACGATCCACTGGTGCGCGGACCGCTCAATCTGGTCGAACACCGGCGACACGGTCATACTGCAAGACAAACACGGAAACGTGGCCGACCGCAGGACCTATGGAGACGAGTAGCAAGACCAAAGACACGAGACACGAGACACGAGACGGGGTCTCAAGTCTCGGGTCTCAAGTCTCGGGTCTCAGCCTGTCTCATTCACGATCAGACATGCGGCGTTGAGCGTGTCGCTGTTGGTGTCGCCGAACGCATCGAAGCAGTCGTTGACGGCGATGTATGACCCGACACCCGTCTCGGCCCAGCTTGCGGATCGCTGCGTCTGCCCGTTCATCTCGAACGTGCTGGTACTCGTGTCCCATTCGTCCCCGGTGCCCGACGTCCAATCGTCGTAGAAGGCGACGAGTTCGTCGTAGCGGTCGATCGGGTAGGTGATCGAGACGAATACGGCACCGTCTTGTGTGCCTGCTGTTGTTGCGTTTCCGCCGTCTGGGACCGGGATCCGGAGTTCGTTGGGTATCTCGACGTCCGACCCGACAGCGAAGGAACCGTCTTCGGATTCGACGTTGACGGTGAAGTCGTCGCCCTCACCAGAGACGTCGAGTTCGACATCTCCCCCGCCCGCCGACTCGAGAGCCCGTTCGGCAGCCTCCTCGCTCAGCTTCTCCACAGCGGCGCCGCACGACGTCGCCACGAGAGCGAACCCGATCACGGCAACCGCGAGTACAGACCTTCGAATTGTCATGGTCCCCTTCTTCCCGACCCCGGCCGCAGCCGTCCCACACGATACGCGAAGGAAGACTCTCGTGGACACACGCGAGCGGGCATCCCAGTGGTGGGCTGCCGCTGCTCCGGAGTTCATCGTCGCTGCCGCCGACCCTACGCGACCGCTGGGTGGCCGACAATGGGCAACCTCCACGCACTGATCTCAGCGCAATCCGCCCGATTGGTCGGCGCTGTCCCCTGTGCAACGCCCACACCAAAGATCCGGACACGTCTCGACCAGAGCGCCCGACCGGTCGCCCCGTCCTAGGAGCTCTGGTTGATGTTCACGCAGACAGCGTCGAACTCTTCCGCCGCTGGGCTCTTCGGAAGAGGCGTCGAAGCAATCCCCGACCGAGACATGTTCGCTTCCGGAGCTGGCCCACGTCTGGAACGCTGGTCCGGACCGCCAGTATCGAATGACATGAGTGTGCCTGTCAAACTCCTCGCCGCTTCCCGCCGTCCAGTCGTCGTAGAAGGCAACGATCAGTTCGTCGAAGTCGCCGTCCGGTCGTAGGTCACGGCAACCATGGCTCCCTCGTCCATCTCGATCGACATGATGACGTCTCCGCCGTCCGGGCACCGGGATCCAGGACTTTCGGGCACTTCGCTGCCGGCACCGAAGGTCATCGATCCGTCCTCCGTCTCCATTTCGACCGTCATCGTCGTCGCCATCGCCAGAGACATCGATCGAGACGTCCCCGTCTTCGGACTCGATGTTGATCGACATGTCCTCGCCATCACCCGAGATATCAACGTCGACATCGCCCTCGACGCCAGCCTCGATCAGTTGCTCGGTCACATTGTCGGCCACCACATCCGATGCGCTCGAGCAGGCGGCCACAAGCAGTGCGAACGCGGCGATCGCAGTGAACATCAGGTACACACGTTTCCCGGTCATGGTCTCGTTCCCTTCACGATTCGGGCGAACACGACAACACCCATTCTCAGTTTCTTATCGTCACCGCGAGGGCCGGAACTTGTGCAGAGTCCATCGGCACGTCGGCGGTTTCTCGAGCGCGCGACCAACACCCGGAATGCCAGAGAGGGAGCCGGTCCCGCGGCTCCCTCTCCTGGCTTTCTTCGAACGGACGGGCTGAGGTCGGTCAGCCTTCAGTCTTGGGCTTGGAGTCGGACGGCAGGGCGGGTGCAACCTCTTCACGGTCGGCGGGCAGGATCAGGTTCGCAACGACGCCGATGACGGCGGCGAGTGCGAGCCCGGAGATCTGAACATCGCCGATCTTGAGCGGGTTGACCAGGCCGCTGAGTCCCAGTCCGAAGACGAGGATCAGGCCGACGACCAGCATGTTCCGACCCTTCTTGAAGTCGACCTGCGCCTCGACCAAGGTCCGCAGGCCGACGGAAGCGATCATGCCGAACAGGATGATCGAAAGACCGCCGAGCACCGGCGTCGGCACCGTGCGCAACAGCGCAGCCAGTTTCGGTATCAAGGCCAGGGCGATGGCAAACACCGCACCGATCCGGATAATGAACGGGTCGTAGACCTTGGTGATGGCCAACACCCCCGTGTTCTCCGAGTACGTCGTGTTCGGCGGACCGCCGATGAGACCGGCTACCGCAGTTGCGATACCGTCACCGAGCATCGTCCTGTTCAACCCCGGCTCGTCCAGGAAGTTCTTGTTCACAACTCCGCCGTTGGCGACGATGTCGCCGACGTGCTCGATCATCGTGACGAACGCGATCGGAGCGATGATCGCAATGGCACCCCACTGGATGTCGCCGAGACCCCACGTGAACTCGGGCAGGCCGATCCACGCAGCTTCCTTGACGAGATCCCACGTGAACCCCTCGAGGAAGATCGCACCGGCAACAAACCCGACGATCGCCCCGGTCAGGATCGGGAGCATCTGGAACAGTCCACGGAAGAAGATCGCAGCAATGATGGCGGCAATCAACGTCACGATTGCTAGCCACCACGCACCCTCGGCCATCCCGATCGCTACCGGAGCCAAAGTGATACCGATGACGATGATGACGGGTCCGGTGACGATGGGTGGGAAGATCCTTGTGATCACAGCGTGCCCGACAAAGGTCACGAGGATCGACATTGCGACGTAGATGACGGCAGCGCCGATGATGCCGGCACCGATCGCCTCCCACGAGTACCCGTCCTCGGCCGCGAGCAGGATCGCGGGGATGAAGGCGAACGATGACCCCAGGAACACCGGGACCATCTGTTTGGTCACGAGATGGAACAGCAGCGTGCCGATACCTGCCGCCAACAACGCAACGGACGGGTTGAGGCCCGTTAGCAGCGGCACCAGGACGGTTGCCCCAAACATCGCGATGGTATGCTGCAGACCCAGCACCACCTTCTTCTGAATCGTCAACTCCATACGGTCTCCCTCTCCCACAAACGATGAGAGCCACCCTCGAAGGGGTGGCTCTCGTTCTTGCCCATCGGACTCATCGCCCGAACCTGACTGGTGGCCGCGGCCCCGGTCAAGACTGTCATATCTCTCTCACCCGCCGTCGAATGACCGGGACATGCACCGTCGTGCGCACACTGTCCCGATGTCCTCGGATGCCTTCCACAGGCGGAGCGTTCGTCATGCTGCTCTGAACACCATCCCGTAGTAGTTGTCGTACGGTTCTACACGGACGATCTCGACGGTGCCCTGCACCGGCATGCCGATCTCCGGCTCGTCGATCTCCAACTGACCCAGCATCCGCATCCCGTTCTCCAACTCGACGATGCCGAGGCCAAGTGTGGCGACCTCGTACTGCGCCGGGAGGTTGTACACCCTGGTGAAGGTGAGGAGTTTCCCGGCCTTCGGCAGCGGGACCGTGTCGAACTCGAAGAAGTCATTCTGCTTGCAGCCGGAACACACCATCCGAAACGGGTAGTGCATCGTGTCGCACAGGCGGCACCGGTATGCGTAGATTTCGCGGGCCATCAGTCCTCCCTCACAAACGTCAAGCACACGACGTTGTTGCCGAATCCCCCAAAGTTGCAGGTGAAGCCGACCTTTGCGCCCTCAACCTGCCTCGTACCGCCGTCACCACGCAGTTGGGTGACGATCTCCCATGCCTGGGCTACGCCGGTCGCCCCGACCGGATGGCCGCGGCCCTTGAGGCCGCCTCCAACGTTGATCGGGATCTTCCCGCCGAGCGCCGTCTCACCCTTCTCCAGGGCGATATGGCCCTCACCCTTCGGGAAGAACCCGACTTCCTCACTTTCTGCGATCTCGAGGATCGTGAAGGCGTCGTGCAGTTCGGCAACGTCGACGTCTTCGGGTGTGAGTCCCGCCATCGAGAACGCGTCGGCGGCTGCCTTGCGTACCGCGAGCAGATCCGTCGGCTCCTCACGCTCGAATACGGCGTGGGTGTCGGTTGCCTGGCCAACGCCGCTGATCCTGATGAGCGGCTTGCCGAGTTCCTGAGCCTTCTCCTTTGAGACCAGGATCAGCGCGGCGCCGCCGTCCGAGACGGGGCACGCATCGAAGAACCGCAGCGGTTCGGCGACGTACGGGTTGTTGGTCATCGCCTCCGGTGAATCCAGGATGCCCTCGAGGCTGATCTCCTGCTGGAGGTGCGCCCACTCGTTGTTCAGAGCAGCGTTCTGGTTCTTCACCCCGACCATCGCCAGGTGGCGTTCCGTGACGCCGTACTTGTCCATGTAGAGCCGGGCGAACATCGCAGCGTGCGCCGGAAGGGTCACGCCGTAGATGTACTCCGCGATCGGGTGTGTCAAGGTTGCGACGAAGTCGGTTGCCTCGAGGTTGTTGACCTCGCGCATCCGCTCTGCACCGGCCACGAGGACGATGTCGTCCATGCCGGATGCGACTGCCTGGAAACCGGCCTTGATCGCCGACCCGCCGGATGCGGGACCGTTCTCAATGGCGGCGGCGCCGGCCGGGGTGAGGCTGAGACTGTCGACTACTGCACTGGCAAGCGCCGTCTGGTGGTTGACCCTTGGCCCCGCCCATGTTGGCCACGTAGACATCGTCGACCTCGGTCACACCGGCGTCCTTGAGCGCCATCATCGAGGCATACGAGGCGATCTCGGAGAGAGGGTACTCAAGCCGGGTGAAGGTCGTGATTCCGATCCCTGCTACATAAACATCACGCATCCGTCGACCCCCTCTCCATTTCCCACCGTTCCGACATCAGCGCCGTCGCGGTCGGGTCGTACTTCGCACGTGTTGCGGCGAGCGGGTCAAGTGCAGGCGTCGGAGGGTCGGACGGCTCCAAGATCGCCGCCTGCGCCTTCTCGAGCAGCTCCGGCGGCACCGGTCGGCGACCGACGACGAGGCTGGAACGAGCCCGATCGAACAGCTCACACGTGAGCGCCCAGGAGGGGACACCACCGAGCTCGTGCGGCACATCGAACCGCTTCTCGAGTTTGTACTCGATCATCCATCGGCGGAATCCGATGGGCGATTCGGCGACGATCAAGACCTCGTCGTGCCCGAGTTGGTCGAAGTGGTACTCCATCTTCGCCGCGAACGCATGCGCACCCAACCCGAAGACCGCGACGGAATGCAAGCGTGTGCAACGACAGCCCGAGTTTCGGATTCACTTGACGGCCGTTGACAATCGCCGCCAACTCGCCGTCGATCTGCACGGCGAGCACATACTGATCCTGGAACCGGTACTGGTAGTGGCCGAGGAGTTCGGCGTACACCCGCGAGGCAACCACGTCGTAGTAGTCACGCTCGACATGGAGCAGCGGCTCGACGTACTTGAGGAGGTCTGGGATCTCGTCCCGGTCGACGGCTCGCACCACAACCGCTTCGCCGCTGGCGAGCAGCATGTACTTCGGCTCGTACGGCTCCATCGGCGAATCTACCGGTCGAAGGATCTTCTCTAGATCGACGGACATCGGTGGTCTACTCCTCCTGTTTGTCTTCGGACTTGGACTTCTCGACGTACGACATGGCGACTCTCTCTTGGGTGATCGGCATCGACGTGATACGAACACCGAGCGCGTTGTACACGGCATTGGCGATCAC
>CAWEEG010000025.1:0-10142 GCA_963808015.1 uncultured Actinomycetota bacterium | reverse complement strand
CAGATGGATGTCCGGCGGTCACGCCACGCTGCTGTGGTTTCACAAGGCCGCGTTCGCACGCGGAATTGTCGACTCGTACGATCGACTGCTCGCCGCAGGCGCGGGCCCGTCCGGGTGAAGTAGCCTCGGCGCTGCGAGGGAGTACGTGGGTACAACATTCATCATCTGCGCAGCCGGGGCGCTGTTCGTCTACGGACTCCTCTCGAAACGCCTGGCCTCGACACCCATCTCCGGTCCCATGGTGTTCGTGGCCCTCGGACTCGGAGCGCATGCGGTCGGCATCCTCGAGCCGATCCGGGTGATCGACTCGGGAGCGAGTGGTGTCCTCGAACTCACGCTGGCTCTTTTGCTCTTTACGGATGCAACCAAGATCCAGGTTCGATCGTGGACCTTCGACATGGATCTGCCGACTCGGCTTCTGACCATCGGCATGCCGCTGACGATTGTGCTCGGGGCATTCGGGGCCATGCTGATCTTTCCTTCAATCGGCCTCATCTCGGCGCTGATTGCCGCAACAATCCTCGCACCCACCGATGCGGCGCTCGGCAACGCCGTCATCACCAACAAGCGGGTACCGATCCAGATCCGTGAAGCACTCGGAATCGAATCCGGCCTGAACGACGGGATCGCGCTTCCGATACTGCTCTTCCTCCTCACGCTTGGCGAGGCCGCTGAGGGTGTTGGTCTCTGGAGGCTCTTCTTCGAGGAGATCGGGATTGGCCTGTTGGTCGGAATCGGTCTGGGCGCCGGCGCTGGTTTCGCGATTCGATTCGCTGTCAACAAGGCATGGATAGCTCACTCGTGGGTCAGGATCAGTTTGGTTGCGGTTGCGTTCTTCATCTTCCTCGTCGCCGACGACATGGGGGAAGCGGCTTCATCGCCGCCTACGTCGGTGGCAGCACGTTCGGTCGCATCGTTGAACCGGTCGAGCCGACATCGGGCGCCTTCGGGGAGGATCTCGGCACGATCCTCGCGATGATCGCGTTCCTGATATTCGGCGTGTACATCCTCGGGCCGAACCTGGACTTCTTCACAGGTCGGAACCTGATCTACGGCATCCTCAGCCTCACCGCGATCCGGATGATTCCGGTCGCCATCTCCATGATCGGCACCGAACTCCGACCGCCGACGGTGGCCTATCTCGGATGGTTCGGGCCGCGCGGGCTCGCTTCGATCATCTTCGCGGGCGTCCTCGTCGAGGAAACCAGCCTGTCGGACTCCGAACTGATCGTTGCCGTTGTTGTCGTCACCGTGACCCTCAGTGTGGTTCTTCACGGCATGACCGCCCCGTGGGGAGCCGAGCGGTATGCCACGTGGTACAACAAGCAGCCTCGGATCACCGACGACGCGCTGTAGCGTCGCTCAGCCCACAAAGACTGGGGTCTGCCTCCGAGTCAGGCGTTCTTGACCTGGAAACCGGCGATGATCTGCATGATCCCGTCGACGATGAAGAACACTCCGGCGATCACCGCAAGTACGAGGAGAGAGGCCGAGGGCCACAACAGAACAATCGCTCCGGCAAGAGTCGCCACGACGCCACCAAAGATCACCCAACCGCGATTCTCCATACCGCCGTCGCTGATGCCACGGAAGATGTCGACGAGACCGGTGATGATCCAGAAGATCGCAGCGATCAACACAATGATGGCGATCGTCTCTGACGGATTCCTCATGACAACGATGCCAAGCACGATTCCGACAATTCCAACAATCAGGATGACCCATCGCCCGTCGGTGTCGCCCCCGAACAGCGCAATGAGAAACCGCATGATGCCGGCGAAGAGCATCCACAGGCCGATCAGGAAGCCAACAACGGTGAGCGTCTTGCCGGGCCAGAACAGGAGCGCCCCACCGATGAAGATGCTCAACACACCGGAAAGCAGCAGGAGCCACCAGTAGCTCTTCAACTCGTTGTACACCGCGGTCTGCATGCGGAACCCTCTCGTTCGGTTGGCCGCATGCTACCGGACAACGAGCGCCAAACCCTTCCACCCCAAGCCATTCCGCGGGCTGGAGACGCCAAATAGAACGTCGCGAACCCTGGGTACGCGGCCCTCCCATTCCGCGGGCCGGAGACGCCAAATAGAACGTCGCGAACCCTGGGTACGCGGCCTACGCGACGATGGTCTCGCCGTCTTGTTGCTGGACGACGAACGCAACCACCATCGACTCGCGCCGCGGCCAGCCGTCGAGGTGGTCGAGCGCCGTCGCGTTGGCGTGCAGCTGGAACTCGGCGGGCGACATGACCGGCTGGGGTCCGACGACGAGTTCGAGGCCCGGCCTGGCCTTCAGCTCGTCCCCGACGAGATCAAACCCTTCCATCTCAACGACCGCGAGCCTCAACTCGCCGCAGCGATGCACGAATCGGAGGGCCACATCGCGGGGAAGAACCCCTCGCCGTCCTCGGATCGGAAAGCGGCAAGCGGGTCGAACTCCGACAGAAGCTCGACCGTGGCGGGATCCTCCTCCGACCAGTCGCTCGACTCCTCCTCCCGCTTGGCTTGTGCGCGCGCTTCGCCCACCTGCACCAGCCCTTCGACCTGGTCGAATGCGAGCGGGTCGACGATCCGTTCTGCCATCTCGAGCGCCCGGAACAGATCGCGCATCTCGAGATCGTGAACGTCGCCATCGGCGGCCGGGTAGATCTGCACGATGGTCGATGATCCGTCCCAGAAGACCATGCCAACGAATTCGTTCTCGCTCCAGAGTTCAACGACGGGTTCGTCGAAATCCTCTCGTTCGGTTTCGACAATTCGGATCGGGTTCATGGGGCTCCGTTGTTGCGAACCTGCAGAATACCGCCTGGAGGCCTACGCCTCGATCTGGACACCGCGCCAGAACGCCACCCTTCCGCTGATCTCGGTGGCAGCCGGCGTCGGATCGTCGTAGAACCACGCAGCACCGGGATTGAGCTTGCCGTCAACCGTCACGTCGAAGTAGCCGGCAGTCCCCTTCCACGGACAGCGGCTCTGCAGATCGCTCGCGGTGAAGAAGGCAGCGTTGAGCGCCTCCCGCGGGAAGTAGTGATTCCCTTCCACGACGATCGTGTCTTCGCTCTCTGCGACAACGGTTCCGTTCCATACGGCTTTTGGCATTCCTCGGCTCCCTGGTCGGCTCGCTTCATCAACACAAGGAACACCCAGATCATTTCCGTGCCGGTCGCCTACATCACCCAGGGAATGATCCGGTAGGGAATTGCCGACCGATAGTCGCGGTATCCGGCAACCTGCTCGACGAGTCGGTCCTCCTCGAACCCCGTCTTTGCCATGAAGAACGGAATGAAGACGAGCGCCACGATGGCTGCGGCCGTGTTCAGGAACGCAAGTGCCAAGCCGAGGGCTCCCAGAATCACAGCGAGGTAGATCGGGTGGCGCACGAGGCGATAGGGACCGCCGTCCACGAGCCGCGCCTCCTCGACCGGGTGCGGAAAGATCGAAAGGTCTCGTCCGAGGATCACCATCGACCACCCGCCGATGGCGACGCCGATCACCACCATCACCACACCGGTGATCCTGGCAAACTCCAGTCCGAAACCTTCGGTGATGCCCGGTGTTGCGACCAGCGCGAGCACGTAGAGGGCAAAGAGGGCGAGTTGAGCGAGCACCCACCCGCCGCCCCGCTCGACAAAACTCATCACGCCACACACCTCGCAGAACCTGATATGATAAGACTCAAGTTTTCTGGCATAAACGCATCACCCTAGGTGTTGAACCTTCGAAGACCCTGAACATCGATGAATGGATACCCATGGACTTCAACGCTTTCACGCAGAAATCTCAGCAAGCCGCCCTCGCTGCGCGGGACCTCGCGACGCAGCGTAACCACCCGTACGTAGAACCCACGCACCTTCTCGCCGGTCTGCTTGCACAGACCGACGGCCTCATCTACCCGATCTTGACGAACCTCGACATCCACGCGACCGACGTCGCCGGTCCGGTCGATCGCGCCCTCGATGCGATCCCCGCAGTGGTGGGCGGAAGTGATGTCTCCTTCTCCCCCGCCACGCTCGACATCCTGAACAGCGCCGACACCGAGCGCACATCCATGAAGGACGAGTACGTATCGGTCGAGCACATCCTCCTCGCCCTGGCCGCGTCCGACGGCACGGTCGGAGATCTGCTCAGGAGTCTCGGAGTGACCAAGGACGCAATGCTCGGCGTTCTCGCCAACATCCGCGGCAGCCAGCGCGTCACGTCCCAGAACCCGGAGGACACGTTCGCGCCGCTCGAGAAGTATGGCCGCGACCTCACCGAACTCGCCCAGCAGGGCAAACTCGATCCGGTCATCGGGCGCGACGAAGAGATACGCCGCACGATCCAGGTGTTGTCGCGCAGAACGAAGAACAACCCGGTGCTGATCGGAGAACCGGGAGTCGGCAAGACCGCGATTGTCGAGGGCCTTGCCCAGCGCATCGTCGATGGAGACGTACCCGAAGGCCTGAAGAACAAGCGCATCGTCGCGATCGACATGGCAAGCCTCGTCGCCGGCGCCAAGTATCGGGGCGAGTTCGAGGAGCGACTCCAGGCAGTTCTGGCAGAGATTCAGGCTTCCGAGGGACGGGTCATCACCTTCATCGACGAGATGCACACCATCGTCGGAGCGGGCGCATCCGAAGGATCGATGGATGCGTCGAACATGCTCAAGCCGATGCTCGCCCGTGGCGAACTCCGGATGATCGGAGCAACGACCCTCGACGAGTACCGCAAGTACATCGAGAAGGATTCTGCGCTCGAGCGGCGCTTCCAGCCGGTCCTGGTTGAGCCACCATCCGTCGAAGATGCGATCGGCATTCTTCGCGGCCTCAAGGAGCGCTACGAGGTCCACCACGGCGTCCGCATCACCGACGCCGGCCTGGTTGCGGCGGCCGTCCTGTCCGATCGGTACATCACCGGCCGCCTTCTCCCGGACAAGGCGATTGACCTGATCGACGAGGCGGCCTCGCGCCTCCGCATCGAGATCGACTCGATGCCGGAAGAAATCGACGAACTCACGCGCCGGCGCCGTCAGCTCGAGATCGAGCGGCAAGCCCTGACCAAAGAGACCGACGACGCATCGCTGGCTCGCCTGGCCGCCCTCGAGCAGGAGCTGGCCAACCTCGGCGAGGAACTGGACGCGCTCGAGCGCCCACTGGCAGCTCGAGAAGGACGCCATCGACGAGATCCGCTCGACGAAACACGACATCGAGGAAACCAAGGCAGCCGCCGAGAAGGCCGAACGCTCCGGAGATCTCGAAGAAGCAGCGCAGTTGAGATACGGGAACCTCCCCGACCTCCAGCGCGCGCTCGTCGACCGGCAGGCCAACCTCGAGGCCCTTCAGGCCGAGACGAGGATGCTCAAGGAAGAGGTCGACGACGAGGACGTGGCCGAGGTCGTCAGCCGATGGACCGGGATTCCGGTCTCAAAGCTCATGGAAGGCGAGGTTCAGAAGCTCGTTCGCCTCGAGGACCACCTCCACGACCGAGTGGTGGGCCAGAACGACGCGGTGGCTTCGGTCGCCAACGCCATTCGGAGATCGCGCGCCGGGCTCTCCGACCCCAACCGGCCCATCGGGTCGTTCCTGTTCCTCGGCCCGACCGGCGTCGGCAAGACCGAGCTCGCCCGAGCACTCGCGAGCTTCCTGTTCGATGACGAACGGGCCATGGTCCGCATCGACATGTCCGAATACATGGAGAAGCACTCGGTCAGCCGCCTCATCGGCGCACCTCCGGGGTATGTGGGATATGACGAGGGGGGCCAGCTCACCGAAGCCGTGCGGCGACGTCCATACGCGGTGATCCTGCTCGACGAGGTCGAGAAGGCTCACCCCGATGTCTTCAACACCTTGTTGCAGCTGCTCGATGACGGTCGCTTGACCGACGGTCAGGGCCGCACCGTCGACTTCTCGAACACGGTGTTGATCATGACGTCGAATCTCGGGTCCGAGTTCATCAACCCGGACCTGCCGGACGAAGCGATCGAGAGCCGCGTCATGGATGCCGTTCGAGCGCACTTCCGCCCGGAGTTCCTCAACCGCATCGACGACGTCATCGTCTTCCACCGGCTCACGAAGGACGACCTGCGGCAGATCGCAGCAATCCAATTCAGCGGATTCGAGGATCGGCTCGCCGACCGCAGGATCGAACTCGAACTCTCGGACGAAGCTGCAGACTGGCTGACCGAGAACGGCTACGACGCCGTGTACGGAGCGCGCCCCCTGAAGCGCCTGCTCCAGACAGCGATCGCTGATCCGCTGGCGCTGGCGATCCTCGACGGCACGTTCCGCGATGGAGACACCGTTCGGGTGACCGTTTCGACAATGATGGGTTGGCATTCGAGAAGGCCTAGGAAGAGGCTGCTCAGCCGATCGCCAGCTTGCTCGACGGCATGGTGGCGATCGGCTGCGGCCTCGGGGTCATTGCCGGCTAATTCAACGACGAAACATGCTCCACCGAGGCGCTCCGACGTCCGATAGATGCTCGGCCACCGTGTGCCATTGGCGATGCTCCTGCACCATTGCAAGACCAATCCCTGACCCCGGTTCGATTGCGTTGTATCGATTCGGCCCTCGTTCGAAACGATCCCAGATCGTCAGCTCGTACTTCTTGGGCACCCCCGGACCAGAGTCGTGAACCTCCAGCGTGAGGCGACCCCTGATCTGAGCGAGCGATCACAGACACTGGTCCTCCCCCGTACCGCCGGGCATTGGCCAACAGGTTCACCAGGACCTGCTGAAGGCGGTCCGCATCCACAGTCGCCACGAGATCCGGTTCGACTTCAACGTGCACGCCGTCGCGGCCGATCATCGACGAGAGTATGGCGCTCTCGATCAATCGGTGCGATACGCCACGGGGCGGTCTCGAGTACAAGTCGGTTCGGGTCGTCTTCCGCGAGGAACAGCAGGTCCTGACGATACGCTCGAGATACACCGTCTGTTCCATCACGATGTCGATCATCTCGATGCGCTCTTTCAAGTCCAGTTTCGGATCCTCTTGGAGCACCGCGACGAAGCCAACCGTCGCGGTGAGCGGGGTTCGGAGTTCGTGGGATATTGACGACACGAGGTCCGTCCGCTCACGTTCCACGACCATCCGGTTCTCCCGGATCGCAATCCCCTGCCGGGCAACTACCAGCACAGCCACAGCGACCGCCGCGATCACGAGCACCCTGTCACCCTGGTCGAGTTCCTCGTCCCACAAACGATAACCAGCACACCAACCATCACTGCGGCAGCGGTGTAGGGGATCATCATCGACCACAGCGGCACTCGCCGGTCGGCGTACTCCCGTTCCGGCGGCACGTGATCAACCATGAGCGCCGTAGTCAGGAACAGCGCAGCGGCCCCCAGGTGGACACACGAACAGGGGCTCGGCGTCCGCGAAGTCCTTGCCGATGCCCTCCACGAGGTAGCTCACATCTCCGATCCCCTGCAGAAGCACGGCTCCAGCGAAGAGGAAGAGCCGAATATCAAAGCGCAGCATCGATCTTCGGAGTGCGACGATCATGATCACCACGATGATCGCAACATCGAGCAAGGGGTATAGCGTGCCGAATACTCGATCGGTTGCCGGCGCGCCTTCGAGCCCCACGATGATCGGATCGAGTATGAACACCCAGGCGAGGGCGCCCAGAGAGATCGCTCCGATGACGCCGTCGAGTGCGATTCGCGTCCGCTGAAGTTTATCTCCCTCGATGTGCGGCAATGACCCAATTCCGACCAGAATGATCGCGTAGCCGGCGATGAAGAAGCCATCGGACACGCCAAACGTCGGGGGATCGGTGCCTGCCGCGATCTGCGCTGCAAGAACAAGGAATCCCGCTCGTCGCGGTGATGCAGACCGACCCCAACCAGCGACCACGCCCGCCGTTCGGCGCCTTCAAGGCTCCTTGCGCCGCGCAGAAACACCACTCCTGCCACGACGTCGCCAACGAGGATCCCTATTGGCGCAACGTTGGTTGCCGTGTCGGCATCACCGAATACCACAATTGCAGCCGCGACAGCAACCAGAGCAAAGGTCGCCGCCGCATACCAGGGCACCGGCGACTGCACGTGCGACGCCCGAGGGGTCGCGAAAGCTTTCATATCGCGCCTATCGGCAGATCTCGACTGGACATGAAGCGATCACATTCGCGATATGTCAATTTCCTCGGCAAGGATTTCGGCGTCGTCTCGCAGATCCACAATGAGTTCCGTCGAGGGTGCGTACTCGGGCAGGCGCAGTTCGATTGCATCCATGAGATCGCTGAGCTGCTCCCTCGAATTGTGGAGCGTCTGCGCAAACCGGACGCCCCCGGCCCCCACCGGTACGGCAGGGAAGATCGGACACGTTGAGATAGAACCCGTCTTTCATCAAGCGCTGGGTCAGTTCGACCGACGCCTTCGAAGGCCCCACACGAACGAACCAGATCGGGCTCGTCGCAAGCGAGGCCACGGGCAAGTTGCGACGCACGATCTCTGAGCGAACCCAATCGATGTCGGCGAGGAGCCGTGCCTGTCGCTCGGGGTACTCCGGCGACAAGTGAATCCGCGCCGACTCCGAGGCTGCGCCAAGATCGGGCGGGGGAATCGGACCGGAAAACGTGAGCGGACCCCCAACCATGCGGACACGTTTGGCCATATCTGCGTCCCCAAACACAAGGACTGCCCCGACGGAACCGAATGACTTGGCGAAACCAGCGGAGACAACCATTCGATCGTTGATCGGAGTCTCCGAGAGTACGTAGCCTCTCCCCGTCTCACCTTGCCACCCAAATCCATGAGCATCGTCGTAGTACGTGTACAGGTTCTGATAGCGATCCTGCAGTGCTGCCACTTCCTTCACAGGTGCAAGGTCCCCGTGCATCGAGTACACCCCGTCAGCGAGATACCAAACGTGTCGAAAGTCGCCGGCCAGTTCGGCCAGCCGCCGCTCGAGTGCTGGCATATCGCTGTGGGGTACCGACTCCACCCGTACACCCCTGCCCCGCAGGGTCTGCGTTGCGAGGTGTACCGAGTCGTGCGTCTGAGCGTCCACCAATACAAGATCCTCGGGTGCAACCATGATCGGAAGGGCCGCGATGTGGGCGAGGGTCGTGGTCTGCGCTACGGCTACAGCTCCTCCGGTCATCCGACGAAGCCGCTCCTCGAGTATGTCGTAGAGCGGAAGTGCCGTGTACGTCGGCGATGATGAGTAACTCGTGCCATATCGGCGAGTTGCGTCGATTGCCGCCGCCTTCAAGCGGTCATCCCGATTCAGCGCAAGGTACGCACAGGAACCGAAATAGGCGAGTTGCTGCCCGTCGATCGTGATCGTCCCACCATCGAGTGACTCGTCCTCGATCCGCCGATGGATGATTCCCGCTTCGACACCGAGCGCAAGCCGTCGCTCCGATAGGTCGAGGATTCGATCGTGACGCGTCCGCATTTGCCTACCACCTCTATTGACCACAGTTGCAGTCCCCTCAAGCCCCGATGTGAACCTACTACTAACTTGCCGTTGTTCATCTGCATACGCATGTGAAACCTCTTGACCCACCGAACGCCGTAGCATCTCGGGCCGATGCAGGTGTTTCGTTCCCTCCGTGTGATCGCCGCCGTGGCCGTCCTTGCTGCCGGATGCCAATCGGCCTCCGGTGGCGACGCGTCAACCACGTCCACGTTCTCTCCCATGTCGACGACAACCACAACGAGCCAGCCAACCACCACATCGACGGAATCTCCGGGCTCCAAACCATCGACCACCATTACCACCGTCGCCACGACAACCACCACGACCATCCCAGAGCCGGAATGTGTCGTTCGCGCGATCGGCACCGACGAGGACTTCTATCGCATGACGTGCGAGCAGACGGGCATCACGATCGCAGCTGCCGAGTCGATCGCTCCGGGTGCCCTCGAGGCCGCCGCCGATCGGATGGACGCACTCCTCTCTGCGCGACCCGAGTTCGGCATAGCGGTCGCCGCGTCCATCGAGCAGGTGTCGATCATCGGTCGGGATCAACGGATCACCACGCTGCCCGAGTTCGAGGACCTCTATTCAATTCACCCTGGCACCGACTGGAATCGACTTGGTCGATCGTTCCCCGGGACTGAGGAGATCCCGGTCGCCGCCGGCGCCGAGGAGAATCTGTTGTGCCTCGAGTCCGACCGCTACGAAGGTGAAGACATGTTTGTCCGAGAATTCGGA
>CAWEEG010000024.1:0-32568 GCA_963808015.1 uncultured Actinomycetota bacterium | reverse complement strand
TCCCCCAACATTAGCTGAAACCCTTACAGTGTAAGGGTTTCAGGAGTGGGCGTTGACGGGCTCGAACCGCCGACCTCTGCCTTGTAAGGGCAGCGCTCTCCCAACTGAGCTAAACGCCCGGGGCGGGCATGGTAACGTCGGCCGGGCTCAGACGGCGCGCGGAAGTGAGAGTCGGGTGCCGGATCGTACGGAACGGGGCGTGTTGGTCCGCTGAGTCCAGCCGGTGCCGTCCACCGTCACGTCGGTGTTGTCACACCCGCCGGCCGAGCGATCCTGGTAATTCACCGAAACAGTGGTCACCGGAATCGTCTGCCCTTCCTCCCCTGTTGCACGTCAAATCACTCCACCGCACCGCGAACGACGGATGATCACAACGAGCGAACGACTCGGTCCACACGACGGGACTTCTCAGGTACTCACCTCGGCTGTAGAGGTCGCGCACCACCGAGATCTCACCGGTGTGAAGATCCTCGATCGTGCCGCGCCATGCGAAGAAACCGGCCGGCGCCGCATCGGGGGACCGACCGATCGCCAGGCGATACGGCCGTTGCGGGAGCCAGAGGAAGTCTCGGGTGTTCGGATCGTTCGGTGTCGACGGCAACGGCGACGGTGAGCCGTCGAGAAGGCCGCCCTCGTCCGGGGGTGCGTAGCCGCCCCAGTTTGCTGCAGAGGCTGCCGGGAATTTCGGGTGGTGCTGGAGCCCGAGATGTGCCCCTCCCCCGCCCGGGTTGACGAACGAGACCTGCAGCGCCCAGAACACGAGCCGATCCACGGTCGGCTCGTCGACGACCTCGAGTGTCGCCGCGATCTCCGTGAAACGCCGGCCGGACGGCACCTCCCACCAGAGATGGAAGGAAGATGCGCCGTTTCCGCTTCTCGGTTCTCCGGACACCCGAAGTGCATCAACACTGCGGCCGAAGAGCCGGTCGAGCCATGTCATCGTCCCAATGTACCGCCGATCCGACGGGCTGTCGGCGCACATCGCCATTACGCTTCCGGTCCGATGACCATTGCCAAGAGCCGCGTGCTCCGTTCGATCTTCCTTGTCCTCGGGTTCTTCTTCCTGGGGATGGCCTTCGTTGGCGTGGCCGTGCCGCTGATCCCCACGGTGGGACCGGTCCTGCTCGCCGCGTTCTTCTTCTCGAAGTCGTCGGAACGCTTCGATCAATGGTTGGTCAACAACCGCCTGTTCGGCGGGATCGTCCGGGACTGGCGGGCCGGACTTGGGGTTCACGATTCGGGCCAAGACGATCGCGATCGTTGCGATCATCGTGACCTTCACCATCTCGGTTGGCTTCGTCGTTGAGCCGATGCCAATCCGCATCGGATTGATCGTCCTCGCATCCGCCCTCGTGGTCTACATCGCCCAGCTTCCCACGAAACGGGCCGTGCCCGAGCCGGCATCGAGCGGCTGAGGGCGCCACACCGACGCAACGGGATCCGCTTCCACCTCCACAGCGCCACACGCCCGGCATCGTGCCTCGAGCGTTCTCAGCCTTCTGAGTCCGTCGTCGGGAGTTCGTCGGGCATCAGCGGATTGGGCCGATTGCGGTGGTACCGATGAGGGCCTCGGCATCACAGGCCGAGCAGAGATACACGATGCGAGTCCCGACCACCGACAGTTGTGTCCCCCTCCCCTTCTCAACGATCGCAAGCGGAACCGACTGAATGTCGTCGCCACCGCAGTGCTGGCACTGCGGAGCCAAGATCACGATTCCACGACCGCACCACACGATCCGCAGGTGATGGTGATCATGTCACCGGACCCGCCTGCCGGAAACGTCGTCTACTTCGCCGCACTTCGGACAGTGAGAGGCTGTTCACAAGGCGGTGAGGGCGCTGTCGACCGCACGCCCGACCGTGAACGGGAAGCCCTCCCGTGACGATGGCGGCGCCCGCCGCCTTCTCGCCACCCGGCAATTCGACGAGCACGGTCACCACGGTAGTGCCGTCGATCTCGCGGGTGTTGGTCGCCGTCCGCAGCGGTGAAGGGAACCCGCGAAGGCGGGCGACCGCCGATGCAACCGCAACCGTGAGTCCATCCGCTCCCGGCCCGACGGCGGCTTCCGCCTCTCGCCCGAGGTCGTCGACCGCTCGCACGTCGACGCCATCCGAGGTCTCCTCGATCGCGAGTCTGAGGAATCGCCCGACGCCGGTTCTGTCGGGGACCGTCTCGGTGGCGAGGTGGGACGGGGCCGTCTCTGCAAAGGCGCCGGGCAGGGTCTCGCCAAGCGTCTTTCCAAGCCCGACCCGCCGTTTGGCAGGTCTGGCCGCCGGGACATCGTCGACGAAGCCGGGACCATCATCGGCCGGCGGTTCCGCGATCGGCTCTGGTGCGGTCGCCTCGGTGCTGAGCCGATCGGAGCCGTTGGCCGAGCCTTTCGCGACGAGGAGCTGCACGGCACGTTGGACAACGGCGTCGGGGATCGTTCCATCGGTCCAGAGTCGAACGACGGGCGGCGCACCCGACTGAGGCATCACGTCTGCCGACGCAACACCCGGCAATGAACGCACCGCGCGGCGCAGTTCCTCAATGGTCATGCCGATCCCCCTGATCGAGCCCCACCAGGATTGTACCGCGTTGTGGGGGTGCAGCGATAGGGTCAGATTGCGGGCCGAATCCTCGAGCGAACCATGATGCAGGCCTTCGCCATATAGTCGAAGCCATTGTCGTCGAGGAAAGCCATGACGTCCTCGTTCTCGGCTCCCGGCTGCACCCACACGCGCATGAGGCCAAGTTCCTTGCGCGTGCGAGCAGTCGGAGCGTCCGCGGCGGTGGCACGACGTAGTTGACGATGTCCGGAATCTCGGGGAGGTCGGCAAGATCGCCATAGGCAGGGTCACCGTCGATCGTGTCCCGCGTCGGAGTTGATGGGATACACCCGGTAGCCCTTGCCCTTGAGGTCGCGATAGATACGGTTCCCGTACTTCGCCGGATTGTCCGAGGCTCCGACGATCGCAATGACCGGGTCGCCTTCGTTGAGCAGAGTGGTTATCGTTTCCATGGGAATGCAACGCTACCGCACCCCGAGAGCATTCCAGACTCATGCCTTCGACTCTTCGCCCTTCGTGCTGAAAACCGTCCCAAACGTCGCCACCAGAATCCTGATATCCACCTTCATGGAGCGGATCTCAACGTACTCATCATCGAGCGCGGTACGTTCGGAAATCGAGATCGAGTCTCGGCCATGGACCTCCGCGTAGCCCGTGATGCCGGGCTTCACGAGAAATCGCGGGTTGTCGAGGCCAACAAGGTCGGCTTCTTCGGGGACGAGCGGCCGCGGCCCGACGAGCGACATCGAGCCCTTGAGCACGTTCCAGAGATTCGGCAATTCATCGAGCGACCACCTCCGCAGGAATCCACCTACACGAGTGACTCGCGGATCGTCGTCGATCTTGATCGTGTACTCATCGTCATCCTCGCTGTACTCCAATTGAGCGAGATGATCGGAGAAGACCGCGTCGTCATGGCCGAACTCCATGGTGCGCAGCTTGACCATCCAGAAGTCGACCCCGTTGCGGCCGGTGCGCAACTGCCGGAAGAACGCCGGGCCGCGAGAGTCGACCGTCACGGCGATTGCGGCAATCAGCAGGACCGGGGCGAGCAGCAGCATTGCGATGAGCGCAACCGCAATGTCCAGCGAGCGCTTCGCGACCGCGTAGCCGTGAGAGATCTCGCCTTCCTCGGGATCGCGCATCAAAGCCCCGACCACCAGCGCCACCAGGGCGAAGCCCTCACCCACGACGAAGGCGACCATCACGTGCATCACTGGATCGGTGATCGGGATGAACAAGACTCCCACGGCGGCGGCTACCGCAACGAACCACGCAACGGCCAGCCGGGCGGCTCGTCCGCGAGCGACTAGGATCTGACCGATGAAAAGGCCGGCCGACGCCAGCACAACACCGGCGGCTGCAAGGGCCGCGACCGCTGCTGTAGGCCGGAAGCCGTCACCGAATGCAACCGCCACCATGGGCGGGCCAATGAGCGCTCCAAGGCCGGCTCCGACGAACGCGAGCGCTGCCCCGGCAAAGCCCATGCCCGCGTGCCCACGATCGCAACTCACGGCGTTCGCCGCGTGCTGCCATCTCGGTGAACGGCGGGAGCACGCGAGCAATGAGGTTGTAGCCGAGCGTCAGCGGGGCTCGGGCGAGAAGCAACGTCGCATACGTAACCGAGAACTGGGCGGCGGTGGCACCGAGCGCCCCGGCAACGAGTGGCCCCGCCAGCAAGAGCGCTTGTGATGCCGCCGACGAGAGCACCAACCCGAAGAGCAGGCCCTTCTCCCCCACCTGCTCGGCATGCTCATCGGACAGTTCGCCGCGTGATCCGGTCTGCCGCTTCTCAGGCGTTCGGAACGGGCGCCAGAAGAAGATCACGAGTGGCCCGAGGACCTGCGCCCACGCGAACCCCGTCACCGTCGGCCCGATCACGACAACCACAACGGCGATGACGAGCCGCAGGATCGAGGCGGCACCGCTGGCGTAGCCGTAGGCGCGGAAGCGCCGGTAACCGGCGAGATAGCCGCGGCCGACAACGAAGAAGAAGTGGAGCGCCACGGTCGCGATCACGAACCAGACAAAGGAAGCGTCTCCGTCGAAATAGGTATCAGCCGAAGCCCAGACCACGACCGCGGCGACGAAGGCAGTGGAGATCGTCAAGGCGATTGCGCGAATCGGCACGACCCACCCGCGGTAGCCAAGCGTTATTCGCCTGATCACGAACTGCTCGATTGGGAGCAGGATGATCACAAACGCCAGGAAGTGTGCCGTGAGGAGCGCCCCGATGGGAGCGAAAGCCTCTTCACCGAGACTGCGCCCTCCGAGGAACTGATAGGCGTAGGCGCCGATCCCGGCAACCAGACTGCCCAGAACGATGTCGAGCGTCCCATCGCTTCGCATGTAGGCATACCGGTTGCGATGCGAATGCTCGGGCGTATCGTCAGATTGGTCGTCGAGCGGGGTGTCGTTCACAAGGAGCTTCGGGATCGGCGTCGGGTTCCCGGCAGGTTACCCGCCACCCCTCCATCCGAACGCCACCCCTGCCACGACTACGGGGGGCCGGTTCCTACCATGCGCGGATGACGGGCAGACGAAGGCAATCACGCTCGCCCAATCCGCTCGTCGCCGCTGCCGCTTCGGCCTTGATCCCGGGTCTTGGTCAATGGCTCGCCGGCGACCGGAAGAAGGCTCGGACGCTGTTCATCATCGACGTTGCTGCGCTTGCCGTTCTGCTCTTCTTCTTCCACGACAAGGTCTCGATCCTCACCGCATTCGTCCGACCCACGTCGATGGCGCTCTTGATGGTCGTCAACATCGTCCTCCTCGGCTACCGAATCTGGGCAGCGGACGATGCATACCGATCTGCGTCGACATCGGAACCCTCGATGAGTCGGGTCGCTGCGCTCACGGCAGTGGTCGCACTCGGCGCACTTCTCCTCATGCCGCACGTGGTCTTCGGCTACTACGACCTTGTCCAATACAGCCTGATCACGACCGTCTTCGACAGCGATGAGGCGTCGGCGACCACCACAACGAGCGTCGCTGCTGGCGGTGACACATCTCAGAACGGCGTCGCGCAGGACTCGACCACGTCGTCGACCACGACCACCATTGTCGAACAGACGCCGTGGGATGATCTGGACCGCTTGAACATTCTGCTCCTCGGGGGCGACTTCGGCGTCGGCCGCACAGGAATCCGCACAGACACGATGATCACCGTCAGCATCGACCCGAAGACGGGCGAGGCCGCAATGTTTCAGGTACCCCGGAACTGGACGTATGCCCCGCTCCCCGACGGCATGGGGATCTGGGACTGCAACTGCTACCCGGAGCTGATCAACGAACTCTGGATCCAGGGAGAGCAGCACCCCGAAGCCTTCCAGGGTCCCGGCGAACCACCGGAGAACGCGGTGAAGGGTGCAATCTCGGAGTTCCTCGGAATCCCGATCCACTACTACGCACTCGTGAACCTCGACGGCTTCGTCGACATCATTGATGCCATCGGCGGTGTCGACATGTATGTCCCGCAGAAGATCGTCGATGACGAGTACCCGCTGCTTGACGGCACCATGACTCAGCTCGTGATCGAAGCGGGCCAGCAGCACATGAACGGTGAGGAAGCCTTGGCCTACGCCAGGACCCGCCACGCTGACAGCGACTACTTCCGCATGTCACGTCAGCGGTGTGTTCTCGAAGCGGCGATGGAGCAGACCGACCCCACATCGCTGATCCTGAACTTCGGCAAGTTCGCCGACGTCATCAAGACCACGACCACCACCGACATCCCGGTTGATCTTCTACCGAGACTTGTCGAGCTCCTCCCCTCGGTCGACATCGACGAGGTGGTATCCGTCCGCTTCATTCCGCCCGAGTATCACCTCAAGTATCCGCGACGACGGGAAGCCGGGAAGGATCGCAAACATCGACCTCGTGCACGAACACGTTCAATTGGTGATCGACGACCCGGAACTGGCGAAGATCCAACTCGACCTTCAAGAGTCTGAGGAGTGCCCGACGGCGCCGGACGCCTGATCAGATCCGCCGAGAATCCTTGCGGTGGTAGTGCGTCCCCTCGAGACTCGATTCGGTGCGCCACTCGCCGAAGACCATCGGTGCTGGACGAACCGGTTCAACGGGTTGCGGGACCTCCATCGTACCTCATCGACTCGCTCGTCGATGTCGATCGTCAGACCCGGCTCAACGTGGGCACTCAGCGACCGCGCCTCGTACTTCGAGATCTTCCGCATGACGACCGTTACCTCGTCGACATCGATTTCGACGGTTCTCTTCATCGACCCCGCGAGGCTTCGGCACCGGCTGGGACAACGGCGTAGCGGCCCTTGGCGGTGTCCGAAGGGCGTGCGGGCGTAGTACGACGGTGAGGTCGTGGGAGCGGGATTGAACTTCTTCGGAGCGGGCATCGGTTCCCTCTGAGCGCTGAGCACAGCGTACCCGGCCGTGTAAACCGCGAGAAGGGCTATTCCTGCGAATGGTGACCGGGCTGGCTCGCCGTTGCAGCCGTCGCCCTATTCGAGGCCATGGCCGAGATTGCGAGGCCGGCGCCCAGCAGCAGCACGGCTCCTGGGATGATCCAGCGGAAGGTGTTGCTCGGGAACCAGTCCCTGGCCGGAGCGAGAAACGCCATGCCGACGAACAGCAGGCCGAACACGAACGAAAGTGCGTCGAAACGGTGGCGATACATGGTCTATTCCTCCCACACCATTGGCCGTGGTTCGTTCTCGAGGGGTACGTCGACGACAACCGAGCCGAAATCGGCTCTCGCGTAGATGGTGAAGACGACGTTCGGCGCCTCGACGTCCGGTTTCGGCGGTGTTCGACACGCCAATCCCGGCGCTCTCGTCACCAAATAGCTTCACCGAACCCATTCCAGCCGAGCCGGTCACGACGGCCCCGGTCTCTTGCGGGAGCCAGAATCCGCAACTCGCCGGCGCTCACCCGGGCGTCGATCGAGATCTGCAGAAACGTCACCGGATGCTTCGGCCGGGAGGCTCGAACCAGCGGAAGATCGAGCTTCGAGGACTCCGAAACTATGGTCGTAGCTGAAGTTCGCTCGCTCGAGGTCCTCGATGGAGGTCACCTGGATGTACCGCTCACCCGCCTCTCCGCTGAACGACCATTCTGAGACGACGCTGGCGACGAACAGGAACGGGGCGAGGAACAGACCGATGAAGATCAACCAGCGGGCACGACCGAACAGCGTTCCGACGAGCAGACCTGCCCCGATCACTCCTACGGCTACGGCGAGGTAGTGCACCGGATCGGGGTAGAGCACATCGCAACATCGAGCAACGCGAGGCCGCCAACACCGATCAGCGTCGCGGCGAGCGTGAGTTGCCCGAGAATCGATCGCTGCTTCGGGGGACGGGGTTTCGGCGGACGCGCCGGAACAGCCGGCGCCGTCTGCGGTGCGGCAATAGGCGCCGGCTCCGCCAGCGTCCACCAGGGCAGCCGCGTCGGCGTCGCTCAGGCTGGCGATCGATCCGTCGCTCCTCCGCGCCACCATCTGGCGACGCAGGCGCGGCATCGTCATCATCCAACGACTCGGCAGCCGGCGTCGTCATCAGTGGGCGGAGTATCAGGATCGGTCGAATCCTCCGGACCTGACGGTTCCTTGGATCGTGTGAGATCACCCCGATACAGCAGCACACCGAGCACCAGGAGCACCGCAGCGACGACGAACTTGCCCGAAACCAAGTTGAAGCTCGATACGAGGATCACCGACGCCATGCCGATGAGCACAACGCCGATCACCATCGCGGAGTTCGAGGCATTGAAGCCGTCGACCCAACCTTCGGCGATCGACTCATCGCTCCCTTCGTCGGGGATCAAGGATCCATCCGAGGCCGTACAGGAAGAAACCCGACTCCGCCGAATAGTGCGAGCAAGATGAAGGCCGACCCGGAACCACGCTGGGCTGACGTCGAACCGCTGGCCAAGGCCTGCAGCCACGCCCGCAAACGCTCGATCCTGGAACGGCCGACGGAGTCGCCGACTCTGCTGCTGGGGTTGTTGGGTTGAATTGCTCATGGACTCCATCATGCGGCACCGGCTCGAGAGCCGCTATTGGGGATGTTCCTGGTCGAACCCTGAGATCTCAGGGATATCTCAGGGTCGTCACGGGTTGTGAGCCGACGGGTGCTGTGACAACATCAATACTGCATGAACACCACTGCCGAATCCAATCGAGACGCCACGCCGGATCGCCTGCAGATCCTCCGCGGCCGGCTGACTCGCTCGAACGACGACCGCATCATCGCCGGGCTTGCCGCTGGGATCGGCCTCCGGCTCGGGATTCCGATCGTTTTCGCCCGAGCAGCCTTCGTGGCGCTGACGCTCGCCGGCGGTTTCGGCATCATCTGCTACCTCATCGGGTGGCTCACGACACCTGACGAACGTGAATACGGGTCGATGATCGAGGCCGAACAACCGCCATCCACAGCCCAGAAGTTCGGCCTCGCGTTGATCTTCTACGCTCTGCTGGTTGCCCTCCAGGCCGTCGGGCTCTGGTTCGGCCCGATCGTGTGGCCGGCGATTCTCGTGATCTTCGGAGCTGCGCTCATCTGGGATCGCGCCGGAGTCGAATCCAGACGGCGCCTCACCCGGCTCGCCCGTCCATCCGATAACGGAACACGAAGAAGCAAGACCCAGATCTTCTTCGGAGCAGCCCTCATGGTTGTCGGGATCGTCGTCGTGCTCGCCTCGCTCGACACGATCCAGTCCCTCGGACCAGCAGCGATCGCCGTGCTTCTCACCGCCGCAGGATTCATGCTGCTCTTCGGACCATGGATCTGGGGACTCGTTGAAGAACTCACTGATGAACGGCGAGCCAGAATCCGGTCGGAAGAGCGGGCGGACATGGCCGCCCACCTTCACGACTCCGTCCTCCAGACGCTGGCGATGATCCAGCGGAGCGACGATCCACAGCGCATGACCACACTCGCCAGAGCCCAGGAGCGCGACCTCCGGGCCTGGCTGTTCGATCCGGTCGGTGTCGAGAAGACGGGGACCGTCGGAGAGGGCATCGCCGCCGCCGCAGCGAAGGTTGAAGCCGCGTTTGACGTTCCCGTTGAAGTGGTTGTTGTCGGGGATCGCCCGATCGACGATGCGGCCAACACGCTTGTTGCAGCGGCGTCCGAGGCAATGGCCAACGCAGCGCAGCATTCGGGTGCCCGGACCATCTCGGTGTACGTCGAGTGCACGGAGGAGCGCCGTGGACGCCTGGGTGACCGACCAGGGCTCGGGTTTTGATCTCGATGCAGTGTCCGGACGATCGGAAAGGCATCTCCGAGTCGATCCTTGCCCGCATGACACGCGCCGGCGGCGAGGCGAATGTCGATTCGACACCGGGCGAAGGCAGCGAAGTCCATCTACGATCGGGGCCCCGATGACGACTATCTATCTCGTTGACGACCATGAGCTGTTCCTGAGCGGCGTCCGTGCAGAGCTCTCGGAACGATTCGAGGTTGCCGGTTGGTCCACTGATGTGGACGCGGCGGTCGACGGAATCAGGAAGACTCGGCCGGACGTTGTACTCGTCGATGTGCATATGCCGGGCGGCGGCGGCCTGTCGGTAGTCGGCAACATCCACGAGACGAATCCGGATGTGCGTTTCCTCGCTCTCTCGGTCTCGGACGCGCCTGAGGACGTGATCGCCATGATCCGAGCCGGCGCCCGCGGCTATGTCACGAAGTCCATCGACCCGAACGCTCTCGCCGACGCCATCGAGCGCATCGCTGCAGGCGACGCGGTGTTCTCGCCGAAGCTGGCCGGGTTTGTCCTCGACGCCTTCTCGGACACGGTGCCGATCGAAGCTGATCCAGAGTTGGATCAGCTGACACCGCGGGAACGTGAAGTTCTCCGTCAGATCGCCCGCGGGTACGCCTACAAGCAGGTGGCAACCCGGCTTTCGATCTCCGTGAAGACCGTCGAGACTCACGTATCAGCCGTGCTCCGAAAGCTGCAACTCTCGAACCGCCACGAGTTGGCCCGGTGGGCGTCCGAGCGTCGAATCGTCTGAGGCGGGTAGGGTTCCGCCGATGCACATCCTCCTCCGTATCGGCTCTGAACAGTGCAGCCGCCTGGCTGACGGTGTGGCTCGTCCCCGGACTCTCGTTCGACGGGGAGTGGTGGTGGTGGCTGATCTTCGGCCTCGCCATCGGAGTCATCAATTCGACGATCAAGCCGATCGCCAAGCTCCTCACGATCCCGATTCGCATGGTGACGCTCGGCCTGTTCACCCTCGTCATCAATGTCGGACTGATGACGCTCGCCATCTGGGTTGCACGAGACGCCGACGTCGGGCTTTCGAGCGAGAGCCTTGCGGCAACCCTGCTCGGTGCACTTGTCCTCACCGTCGTGGCTTCGGTCCTCCGCCAGTTTGCGTCGAAATGAGCCCACACTCCGTCCCCAATTCACGCCCGCCAAAACGAAGAGAGTCGCCTGTGAAGAACCCCCTCGGTCCCCTTGCGCACTTTCTGAGACAGCCTCACGTCCAGACGGGCCTTGCCCTTGGAGCCGCGGCCGCGATCGAGTCGAACCAGCCATCGCTTGATGGAACGACCGCGCACCGACCAGGCCCTGGTGGTCGCCGGTTCGTTCGCGTCCGGCTATGTCGCCGGGAGCGGCTACACCCAGATCGTGCAGCGCGTCACCGTCGCTCCGCCGCGTCGTCACCGACGCCGTTGCCGGGATCGCATCCGCGGCATTTGCGGTGCTCGCGGGGCCGAGGCTGCGCACGTCGAAGGCCGGGGCGCTCGCCGTCACGGCGGCACAGGTCGCGCTCGTACGCCTCCGCGGCCGCGATCACGATGGACGTGGCACGACGCTCGGTCAGGGCCACACAGTCGCGGGGACGGCTCGCTCACGGCGCTGCGTTTGTCACGACAGGTGCTGCGCTCGACGCCGGATCCCTCGCCTACCTCAACGACAGGACCGCTCGGTACGAGTCAGACGGACGAGCTGCTCCCGCACCCGCCGACATCGCCTGGACACTCTCGGTCGGGACCGGCATCGCCTTTGCTGTCGGCTCGATCGTGATGGCTGAGCGGAAGGCCGCCCGAGCATCGGCGTCATACCTTGGGCGCCGTATCGGCGGGCCCGGCGCGGCTTGGCTGCCGCTGACCCACGCCGCGATCGGCGGAAGCCTTGTCTTCGGTGTCCGCACCGCTTTCGACCGCGTCCTGTCCAAGATCGCGGCATCGAACAGCCGAACCGAGGTTCGGTATGCAGAGCCGCCGGAGTGCGCCAACGGTGAGCGGCAGTCCGGAGAGTGCCGTTGCTTTCGGCGACCTCGGGCTCCAGGGACGCCGATTCGTGATCGAGGCATCGACGGGTGAACAGATCGACGAGGTGCTCGGAGAGACCGGTTCGATGGATGCCATCCGCGTCTACGTCGGCGTGCAGTCTGCCGATGCCGTTGAAGAACGCGTCGCATTGGCCATCGACGAGTTGCACCGCACCGGGGCGTTCGATCGGTCAGTCCTCATTGTCGGCTCTCCGGCCGGCACCGGCTACTTCAACTACATCCCTGTGGAAGCCGCCGAGTACCTCGCCAGGGGTGACATCGCGTCGGTGGCGATCCAATACGGTTCGCTCCCCTCGATGTTGTCCGTCAGCAAGGTCCCACTGGCGATCGAACAACACGGTGCGCTGCTGCGGGCAATCAACGGCGTACTCGAACAGCGCGACCCTCGGGATCGGCCACGCGTCGTGCTGTACGGCGAAAGCCTCGGAGCCCAGACGAGCCAGGGGGGATTCGCCGGGGGCGGGACCACCATTCTGGACGACCTTCACGTCGACCGGGCGTTGTGGGCAGGCACTCCGTTCGCCGGCAAGTGGCGGCGCGAACTCCTGGCGGGTGGCCCGAACATCGACGACACGGCGTTCGGGACGTTCGCCTCGATCGACGAGTACCACAGGTTGCCCCAAGAAGAGCGTGAGGCGATTCGATTCTTCTTCCTCAATCACCATGAGGATCCGGTAACCCGTTTCGGCCTCGACGTCGCGTACCAGGAGCCGACGTGGCTCGGTCAGCCGGACCAGCGTCCGCCGAACGTCTCGCTCACTCAACGATGGGTCCCGGCCGTGACGTTCTGGCAGACCGCCATCGACACGAAGAACGCTGCAACGGTCGTTCCCGGCGCTTTCAACGCACTCGGGCACGACTACCGCGCCGATCTGGCACAGTTCGTGAGCACGGCATATGCCCTCACCGATGTTGACGACGAGCAAATGGCGTCCATCGAGGAGCGCCTCCGTCGTTCCGAAGTGGAGCGAGCAGCAAAGATCGCCGACGGCTAGCCGTCCTTCTGAGGGTGAAAGCGGCCTGTCGCTCTCTTCCGTCCCCTCACGAGGCGGGGGGAACGGAGGAGCCTCAGCGACGACGCAGGGGGGCTGGCATGTCGCCGCACCGGTCCAGACCCCTGGACAACTCTGAGACAAGAGCTCAGATCGCGTCGGAGACGGCTCGCACGACGGCCTCGCGGTGTTCGCGGACACCCTCGTAGAGGTCTGTGCGGTGGGCCCGCCACCACCCGCGCCACGCCCGCCACACGAGCCCCCCACGTTCGATCAGGGCAAACAGCGCGTAGAGGTAGAGCGGCATCACCAGCAGGACGGCTGCGACACCTTCGATTCCCGACCAGGTCCATCCCTGCCAGCCGGCAATCGCCCACGTGATGGAGAACAGCAGGATGGCGGAGGCGGGTTTCACCGTGGCTGCCACCGCCGGGTCCATCTTGACGCGCCCAATCAACCACAAGAGGAAGAACGGCACGACGTTGATTGCCAATCCGAGGAGTGCGAAGGGCAGCAGGACGATGCCGACGATCAGATTCCAGATGATGCGCCAGAAGAATGTCCTGTCGGCTGCGGTGTGTCGTCGCGATCTGCTGGTCGTTGAGGCCAACGGCGTCAAGATCGGCGGTGTAGCGATCGACGGCATCAACGATGGTGCCCTTGACTTCGTGCGGTCGTTGTGCGAGCACGTTGGCCAAGTCCGATTCATCGCCGAAATCCACGTCGATCGGCGCGTTGGGGACGGATCGGAGTGCGATCGACGCAGCAGCCGTCAGCGCCCGCTCCTCCTCCCAGTCTGCGTAGTCGGGCGCCGAGCGTCTGAGGCGGCTCTCGATATCGGCCGTCAGCGCCCTCACGGCGTCCCGATTGGAGGCATCCTCGGCGGCACCTGGTTCGACGTAGTTCCCGATGTTCGCATCGAGGTCCAGCGGCACTCCGACGTTCACCCACACCTTCGACCGGAGTGTCGCCTTGTCGTCGTAGTGGATTCCGGACGGGATGATCTGGATCCCCTTCACTCCGCTGGCTCTCGCTCCGAGGGCGATCCGGGCCGCTCCTGTCTTCACACGAGCGATCGACGGATCGTCGACGGTGATCCCTTCTGGGAAGATCATCACCAGATCACCTTCGCCGAGCGCCTCGTAGGTCGAGCTGAACATCTGATCGTTTCCGGCGGGTCCCTTGTCCTCCGGCTTGTGGGTCGGGATCGCCCGCACGAGCTCCATGATCTGCTTCGCCACCGGGTACCGCCAGATCACATCGCGGGCGATGAAACGAGGCACCCGATCGAGCGCGTACGCCTGGATGAGGGCGTCTGCGAACCCTCCGAAGTGATTCGAGACGCTGAGTTGAGGACCGGCTGAGGTCTCACCGTCGAGCTGGCGAACCTCAACGCTGCGATAGATGAGTCGCACGGCGAGACCGGCAATGTTCTTGAGGAATCGTTCGCGACGGCTGAGCGTGATTGGTGTTCGGTTCGCCGTCACCCGTTCTCCTCGTCGGTCCGCAACCATGGTACCCAGGGCCCTTCGTGGTGGTCGACCACGCGGACCGCTACGTGAAGAACGATGGCAGCCACGACGGTGACGGCTGCGATCACCGCGATGATGTCGAGCGGCGGAATCACAAGGTCGAAGAACGAACGCCCGAACGGGACAACGAGTATCAGGGCAAACGCCGCCATCATCGCTCCGACGAGCGCAGTCCGGCTCGGAGTGAGGGGAATGACGAGTTCGACGAGGATCCACATGCCGACGAGCACCATGGTGATCGTCGTCGCACTTCTGGCAATGGTGAGATCACCGTCGATCGCACGTGCGGCGCTGTACACGCCGTATGCCGCGGTCGCTGCAACGATCCCAGCCGGCACGGCGAAACCGCATGATTCGGCTGAAAGCACCCGCTCTCACTGGCTCTTCCGTCGGCTCGAACGAGAGGAAGAACGCCGGGATGCCGATCGTGAGTGACCCGATCAGCGTCAAGTGGCGTGGAAGAAGTGGGAACGCCCATCCTGCGAAGCCGATGGCGACTGCCAGGATCGCGGCGTAGACGGTCTTCGTCACGAACAGCGACGCGACGCGTTCCATGTTCGCGATCACCCGTCGGCCCTCTGCCACCACATAGGGCAGCGATGCGAATCGGTTGTCGAGTAGTACGATCTGAGCAACAGCTCGTGTGGCGGGTGATCCGGACCCCATGGCGATCCCGATGTCCGCACCCTTGAGGGCGAGCACGTCGTTGACGCCGTCTCCCGTCATCGCGACGGTGTGCCCGGCATCTTGCATGGCCGTCACCATGTGGCGCTTCTGGTCGGGAACGACCCGCCCGAACACCGATCCTTCGTTCACCAAAGCCCGAACTCGGGAGTGTCGGCATCGGGAAGATCCCGTGCGTCGAACGCCTCATCGGCATGGGGCACACCAACAGCACCGGCGATCGCCCCCACGGTCAGCGCCGCATCACCCGAGATCACCTTCGGCGCCACGTTCTGGTCAATGAAGTAGGCGACCGTGTCGGGTGCGTCGGAACGGATCTCTTCTGCAAACGTGAGGTATCCGGCCGCTTCGAGCCGATCCGGCAACGTGCCGTCGCTCTCCGGCAACGGTGCATCGGTCGCCGCAACGAGGAGGACCCGCTGACCCATCGATGCGACGGCATCGAGGCGTTTGGCAAGGGCCCGCTGCCTGCCCCCCAGAAGGATCTCGGGCGCTCCAATGACCCACGAACACCCGTCCGTGAACCTCACCGCGGAGAACTTCCGTTCCGATGAGAAGGGCACGAACCGCTCGACGCCCCATCCCGGGTCGTCCGGATAGGCATCGGCGACGCCTTGCATCGTCGGGTTCGGGTGAGGGTCGGCGGCAGCTATAGCGGCGACCGCCCCGGCAAGGTCGGCCGGATCGCGGTCGCTCAACACCACCGTCTCGCGATGCCGGATCATTCCGGTGGTGAGCGTGCCGGTCTTGTCAACACACACGATGTCGACCCGAGCCAGAGTCTCGACGGCCGGAAGCTCCTGGACAAGCGCATGTCGCTGCCCGAGGCGAATCACCGCCACTGCCGATGCCATCGAAACCAGAAGAACAAGACCCTGCGGCACCATCCCGACGACACCCGCCACCGTTGAGACCAGTGCCTCACCGAGCGAGCGATCGGTCTGCATTTGGCTCCAGAACAGCAGAGCGCCGATCGGGACCAGCAGCCACGTGACCACGCGCAGAATCTGGTCGATACCCTGCTGGAGCGCGCTCTTGGTGAGTGCAAACTTCTTCGCTTCGGCAGCAAGGTGCTGCGCGTAGGCGTCTTCGCCCACCGCCGTGGTTCGAAGCGTGACCGAACCAGCCACGATGAACGAACCAGACAGAATCGAATCTCCGGGATCCTTGTGGAGCGGATCTGCCTCTCCTGTAACCAACGACTCATCAACCTGCACACTGCGGGAGGCAAGAACGATGCCGTCCGCAGGGACCTGATCACCCGGCGACAGTTCGACGACATCGTCGAGCACAACTTCGTCGATCGGAACCTCGGACGGTTGGCCGTCCCGAACCACCGTCACGTTGGGTGCAACCAGGACACTCAGCCGGTCGAGGGTTCGTTTCGCTCGCAACTCCTGCACAATCCCGATGACAGCATTCGCGATCATCACGAATCCGAACAACGCATCCGGAAGATGCCCGAAGACCAGCACGATCACGAGCATCACCGACATGATCGCGTTGAATCGAGTCAGGAGATTCGAACGCAGGATGTCGACGACGGAGCGTGATCCGCGGGTCTCGACGACATTCACCTTGCCTGCGGCGACGCGCTCACTCACCTCGGCCGACGTGAGTCCGCTTACCGGGGAGTTCGATCGTCACGAGCCCGGGACGACCATCTGCGTTACCCGCCGTAGTGTTCGTCGTAGTCGCGCATCGCTGCAGCGACAACGCCAACCGCGTGATCGTGCCCGTAGATCTCCGGAATCTGGACCTGATCCTCCTCGCCCGGCATGGTCTTGTAGGTGAGGAAGTAGTGCTCCAGTCGAGAATGATGGCGTTCGGGATGTCGCTGATATCGCGGGCCCAACCGAGCACCGCGTCGTCGACGAGGACGGCGACAATCTTGTCATCCGCTTCCCCGTGGTCGATCATCCTCAGGCCGCCAACCACGCGGGCGTAGAGCATGATCTCGGATCGATCGATGGCTCGTTCGGAGATGACACAGATATCGAGCGGATCGCCGTCCGCATCGGTCACCTCCGGCGACATGGCGGCAACGCGCTCGGCACAGAACGTCTTGGGGATCAGCCCGTAGAGCGTCGGTGGCGAGCTACTTCCTCGCTGCGGCCGGTCGACCTTCAGGTAGCCGGTCCGCTTCTCAACTTCGTACTTGACGAAATCGAACGGCGAAATCTCAATGAACGCGGTGACGATCTCCGGAGCATCCGGACCTGGATCCAACCCATGCCATGGATGAGGCCGCCAACGGAAGAACGGTTCGGGAAACGCCATGCCACCTCCTCCTCACCCGCGAGCGTAGCCGGGTCAGAATCGATCACCATCGGTGCAATGTGTCATACTTATATATGTTGTTGACATATATAAGTGTTTTGCATATATTGAAGGTATGGGACATCGAGCAGGACACCACCATCCGGGACGGCGTCGCAGCGCCTCACGTACCCGGCACCGCCGACCCGACGGATCGTGGGAGGTGGGCGCCCGGTTGGAGCGCTTCAGCGAACCCGTCGTTCTCGCCATCCTCAGGGGTGGACCGCGCACGGCTATGACCTCGCCGACTCCCTCCGCGAGTGGGTGCCTGATCGGCAGATCGATCTCGGGAACCTCTACCGCATGCTCCGGTCGATGGAAGACGACGGAGTCGTCCGATCCGAATGGTCACAGGGAGACCCCGGACGCGCGAAACGGACCTACGAGCTGACTGCCGACGGCGTACGCCTGCTGGACGCGTGGATCCAGGCGCTCAGCGCCGCCAACAACACGATCGCCGGTTTCCTCCGTGAACATGGCGATGGAGAGCGAGGAACCCCATGAGACACCATGAGCAAACAAGGGAACGACGCTGGAGCCGGTCCGGCTGGGATCACCGACACGGTGACGTCGACCACCACGAATTCCACCACGACATCGGGTGGGACAGCCACCGCGATGGAGAGGATCGGATTGAACGACTTGAGGCGCTCCAACGAGATCTCGAGGAGATGACGGCCGACGTCGCGACCCGGCTCGACGATCTCAAGCGGCGGTAGTGCAGTAGGCGGCGGTCCCACCACAGCCGGTCGAACGATGAAGGGTCCGGACCGGCCCTCCCCTAGCGCATCAGTTCGGGAGAGGCCGCTTCGAATACCGCCGCGGCATAGTCGAGGACTCGATCTTCGCCGTCGACGTGGCCGACGACGTCGGCGTATGTCAGTTTCGAACCCTCCCACCCTTCGGTGTGCCACTCGGCGCCGCCGGGGAGGTCCACGTTGAGTAGGACATCGGCCTCGAACGGCCACGGGTTGGAGTAGAAGTAGGCGTCACCAGCCGGATAGAAACCCAGATTGATTTGCGCCGGGAGTTCGTTCGACTCCCCGCCCTCGGCGGCGGTGACCGTCCGCGTGCCGAACCACTCGAATGCGAGATCGAATCCGTGAGGCCACAGCTGGATCGGGCCGAGGATCCCTTCGAGTCGGTTCCTCTGGATGGTGAGCACCCCGTTGGCAGCCACGAGAGCGCCGAAAAAGGCCCGGGCATCACCCTCGTCGTAGGGTCGCGGATCGTCGCTCTCGAACTTGGATCGGTCGTAGTCGGCGGAGAGCCCGAACTCGGATCCCGCGGCGATCAGCGCGTTGCCCATCTCGGTCGCCGTCAACCCCGCGTTCATCGGGAACGAGCGACTGTCTCCGCCAGATGTTTCGAAGACGATCAGGGCACTCCTCGGGTCCATCCGCACGAACGCGGCACCCCCCGCCGGGCAGCGGCATCGCCTCGGTGACAAGACCGTCTGGACGGACCTTCAGAGAGATGTGCCACCACAAGGGGTGCGCAGGAGCGTGTGCCCGCGGCAGTGCCGCCACCGCGTGGGCGTAGGCGTGGAGTGTGGAACGCGTTGGCTCACCATCTGTGGGGAGGGCCGGGAAGATGGACATGACGAGTGGCTCCGATCTCAGGTGTGGTTTCGATTCAATGCTGTACGTCGCCGATACATTCCCGACCGGCGGCCGCAGTACGCTGATGGTCATGGAGCCACTCAGCCTTGCGGACCCGGTCATCCACCCTTCGGCGTTCGTTGCTGCGACCGCCCGAGTCTACGGCTCAGTCGAGATCGGAGCCGGTGCCGTTGTCATGTTCGGTGCGGTGCTTCGGGCGGAACTGGAACGAATCGTGATCGGCGAGGAATCGAACCTTCAGGACAACGTGGTCGTTCACGCCGATCCCGGGTTTCCGACCATCGTCGGCCGTCGTGTCACCGTCGGGCATGCCGCCGTGATCCACGGTGCCAACGATTGGAGACCGATGCCTCGTGGGAATCGGGGCTCTCGCTCTCAACGGCTCAGAACTCGGCGAAGGTTCCTGGTTGGCCGCCGGCTCGGTCCTCCCCGAGGGCCGGACCATCCCGCCCTGGACCATGGCAGTCGGGACGCCGGCGAAACCCATCCGGGAGCTCCGTGAAGACGAGATCGCTCGGCAGGATGCCGGCGTGGAGGTCTACCGGATGTTTGGCGAGACGTACCGGGTCGCCAATGCCACATCCCCAGTGCGCCAGTCCGAACGGAGACGAGGCGAATCGGTCTCCGGGCTAGGGCGCCATCGCTCTCTGCATCGCTTCGGTGATTCGTTTCTCGCTCACTTTGCCCTTGGTGCCGAGCGCTTGGGCGAACGAGCTGACACGGAGCTCCTGGAGCATCCATGCAACATCGATCAGCTCCACCGATCCGGGAATCGCATCGGACAGGTCGTCTCGTTCGATCTCCAGCTCACGGATCCGCTCCATCAGCTCACGATCCCGCTCGACGCGGTCGGGCAAGGTCTCCAGGCGACGGGTGACAGCCCGGATGTATCGGAGCATGTCGGAGAGTCGATCGATCCCCACGCCGGTCAGGAATCCGGGGTAGATCAGCCGATCGAGCTGCTCGCTGATGTCCGATCTGACCTCCGCGTAATGGTCGCCGGCGAGTACCGCCATCGCCTCCCGAACCTCCCGGAGCTCGTCGAGGATCTCCAGGGAATCGGAAGCCACCGTGACGAGGACATCGGACGTCTCGGATTCAACGATCCGCTGGAGTTGATCGAACGCCTTTGAGCCCCAGACGGGCCCGCCGGCCCTGGTCAAAGCATCGTCGACCGCACACGAGAGACAGTCGGCCGCCCACTCGCCGAATGATGGGTACGGACCAGCGGCTATGGCCCTCTTGCCGTCCTCGGTGACGAGCGGCCGCAGGTGTCGCGACGGTGACGGAAGGCCGAGCACGAGGAGCCGTCTTGTACCGTCCCACATGGCAGCCGACTGTTCGTCGGGTGTCGCAAAGAGGCGCACCGCAACGGATTCCCCCTCGTCGACAAGAGCCGGATATGCCGTCACCGGCCGGCCCGGGACCATCGATCTCAACCTCCATCGGAAGGTCTCCCAGATTCCCAAGTGGTCAAGGCCCGTGCGCTCGACGGCATGACCGGACGTCGCCATCGCGTCCTGTGCTTCCGATTGCAGATCGTTGCGAAGCATGGCGAGTTCTGGCCCTTCAGCGAGCACCTCGCCGTCTTCTCCAATGACGCGGAACGTCGGCCGGAGATGCGCGGGTATACGCTCCGGATCGAAGGCGTCGAGAGGGATCGGGACCCCTGCCCGGCCCGTCAACACCCGGCGCAGGAACGCCACAAGACCCTCAGCCGATGGCGTCATGGCCTTGAGAACCTCTCGGGCGGTCTCCGGGATCGGTGCGAGCCGTTTGCGGATCTGCTTCGGGAGCGACCGCATCATGGCGATCACCAATTCCTCCCGCAGCCCCGGCACCGACCAGTCGAATATTGTCGGGTCGACACGAGCGAGGCCACCAATCGGTACCTCCACAATCAGCCCATCGGTGGTGCTGCCCGGCTCGAACTCGTACGTGAGCGGCATCGAGACATCGCCGTACTGCCAGATCTCGGGAAACGCATCCTCGCCCGGCGTGTCGAGATCACGGTCGAGCAGGTCTTCGACGCTCAAGTCGAGCCGGTGCGGATCCTCGAGACGCATGTCCTTCCACCATCGGTCAAAGTGCCGGACGGAGATGACGTCCCCGGGGATGCGCCGATCGAAGAACTCAACGACGGCTTCGTCGTCGACGAGCAAGTCGGTTCGCCGATAGCGAGCCTCGAGGTCGAGCACCTCGTCGATGACGGCCGCGTTGTGGTCCACGAACCGGTGGTGGGTCTCCCACTCCCCCGCAACGAGTGCATGGCGAATGAAGAGGTCGCGGGCAGCGGCGGGATCAATCCGCCCGTACAACACGGGTCGGGCAGTCTGGAGCGGAAGTCCGTAGAGGGACACCGTCTCATTCGCCATGGCCGCCCCCCGATCAGCCTCCCACCAGGGATCCGAGTAGGACCGTGTGACGAGGTGGAGTGCAGCGGCTTCGATCCACTCCGGCTGCACGGTCGCGACTCCCCTCGCCCACAGACGAGTCGTCTCAACCAACTCGGCGGCCATCACCCATTCCGGGGATCGCTTGAAGAGCGTCGACCCGGGATTGATCGAGAAGCGGCTGCTCCGCGCCCCGCGGTACTCGTAGGAGTTGGCGTCCTTTGTTCCGACGTTCGACAGGAGGCCGGTGAGCAGCGTTCGATGTACGACCTCTCGTTCCGCCGGTCTCCGGTTTGCGGTGAAGCCGATCTCCTTCGTCACATCGCGGAGTTGGGCGTGGAGGTCCTGCCACTCGCGAATCCTGCGGTAGTTCAGGTATTCGTTCCGACAGAGCCGTCGGAACTGGCTGGAGGACCGTGCCCGCCGTTCCTCGCTCAGATACTCCCATAGGTGCAGCCAGCTGTAGAAGTCAGAGTCCTCGTCGCGGAATCGTGCGTGGGCTTGATCCGCCTGGGTCTGCTTCTCGGCGGGACGCTCTCTTGGATCCTGAATTGCGAGCGCGGACACAATGATGAGGATCTCGCGAAGGCTCGCCGTCCGGTTCGCTTCGATGATGATCCGAGCCAACCGAAGATCGATCGGCAGATCAGCGAGTTGGCGTCCGAGTTTCGTGAGCCGCTGACGCCCGGATTCGTGTTCAGGATTGATCGCCCCCAGCTCCACCAGGCGGGCAACGCCGTCGCGAATCGCCCGTGAGTCTGGAGGATCGAGGAACGGGAAGCTCTCGATCTCACCGAGGTCACGAGCCGCCATTTGCAGGATCACGGACGCGAGGTTCGTCCTCTGGATCTCGGGTTCGGTGAACTCGGGGCGTGCTGCGAAGTCGTCTTCGTCGTAGAGACGGATACACACGCCGGGCCCGAGGCGACCGCACCTTCCGGCGCGCTGGTTGGCCGAAGCCTGTGACACCGGTTCGATCGGGAGGCGCTGAACCTTGGTTCGGCGGCTGTACCGAGAGATCCGGGCTGTTCCGGCGTCGACGACGTAGCGGATACCGGGCACGGTGAGTGATGTCTCAGCGACGTTTGTTGCGAGCACGATCCGCCGTCCGGTGTGTGAACGAAACACTCGATGCTGCTCTGCAGCGGACAACCGAGCGTAGAGCGGCAAGACCTCGGTGTGTGGAAGGGCCAGGTCGTTGAGGGCATCAGCGGCGTCTCGGATCTCTCGCTCGCCGGAGCAGAACACGAGGATGTCGCCATTCCCCTCGGTGAAGAGCTCTTCAACGGCGTCACAGATTCCCTGGGTCTGGTCCCTCGGCTCCGGCTGTGCAGGATCATCCAGCGGGCGGTAGCGAACCTCGACCGGGTACGTCCGTCCTGTGACCTCGATCACGGGCGCATCCTCGAAGTGTTCGGCGAATCGTTCGGTGTCGATCGTTGCCGATGTGATGATCACCTTCAGATCCGGCCGCTTCGGCAGCAGCGTCTTCAGATAGCCGAGGAGGAAGTCGATGTTGAGGCTGCGCTCGTGCGCCTCGTCGATGATGATCGTGTCATATCGCTCGAGGCGCCGGTCTCTGTGGATCTCCGCGAGCAGCAGGCCGTCGGTCATGACCTTCACGAGCGTGGAATCCCCGGTCTGGTCCGAGAACCGAACGGCGTATCCGACGGCCTCCCCCACCGATGTTCCGATCTCTTCTGCGATTCGATCGGCAATCGATCGGGCTGCGATCCGGCGCGGCTGGGTGTGGCCAATGGTGCCATCGATACCGCGTCCCAGTTCGAGGCAGAACTTGGGGATCTGGGTGCTCTTGCCCGAGCCGGTCTCCCCGGCGACGATCACAACTTGATGATCTCGGATCGCTTCGAGGATCTCCTCCCGCCAGGCGGTGATCGGAAGTTCTTCGGGGTAGGCGATCTTCGTCGGTACGGCGGCCCGACGAGCCGCGAGCCGTTCCTCGATCGTCGTGATGCTCTCCTCGACTTTGGCGATACTCCCGGCGCGTCGCTGCGGCTCCGGGACACGCTCCGCCCCGGTCAAACGCCGGTGCAGCCGGCGTCTACGGCCCGGGGCAAGCGGTCGATACGCGAACGAAGACTGGGGGGATTCGAACTCACGATCCGGAAGGGTACGGCACGACGAGACACGAGACATGAGATACGCGACTCGAGACCCGAGACCCGAGACACGCGGCGGACCTCATCTTCGCGGTTCTGGCTCCCAGGCTGCCCCCTCCCGCCCGAGCCTTGCTCGGGCACCCTCCCCCACTGCGTGGTGGAGGGGAGAAGAGAAGGTGTCTTCGCCTCTACCATTGGGTTGGAGCACCCGAGGCCGCGAGCACCGGCCGACCTCATCTTCGCGGTTCGGGCTCCCAGGCTGCCCCCTCCCGCCCGAGCCTTGCTCGGGCACCCTCCCCCACTGCGTGGTGGAGGGGAAGACCCGGGTCTTATCAGAATCTGGGTTCAACTGACGGAGCTGGTCACCGTGATCCCGACAGAGTCGGCGGACACGCCCACCCATCCTTGTCCGTCACGCCGGAACAGGTAGTTCCGGCCGACGAAGTCGCGGAACCCCTGTTGAAGTCCCACGTCGACGGCAACCACATCGCCATCGGCCTGATACGGCATCCCCGGCGAGATCAGGATGGCGGCGTCGACGAACCGGCCATCGTCGCCGGTACGGGCGTCGAGTGATGCCTCCGACACGTATTCGACATCATCAGAGAAACCCGATCGGATCGCCTCCCGTGCGTCGTCGGGAAGTGTTCTGGAGCAAGAATCGGCGCCCCCGGACAGAGCACTTCGAGGCATGCAACGGAGAAGGCCATCGCACGGACGGTCGCGATGTCATCCGGCGTGAGTTCCGGCGTCGACTCGGAGCAAGCAGACGCGCACAGACCAAAAGCGACCGCAACCACCCACATCCGCATCCGCTCCCCTCCTCGGTCGGCATCCACGGCTCACAGCATATGAACCGAGCTGGAGCCTCAGAGGCCTAGACGTCCCGTTTGAAGATCGCGGCGGCTCCCATGCCGCCGCCGATGCACATGCTGACGATGCCGTACTCAACATCACGTCGCGCCATTTCGTGCAGCAGGGTCGCCGTGAGCTTCGCGCCGGTGCATCCGAGCGGATGGCCAAGAGCGATCGCGCCGCCGTTGACGTTGACGATCGCAGGATCGAGACCGAGCTTGCGTATCGAGTAGAGCGCCTGGCTGGCGAACGCTTCGTTGAGTTCCACAAGACCGATATCTGCAACCGACAGGCCCGCAGCGTCGAGGGCTTTTGGAATCGCCACGGTCGGGCCGATCCCCATCTCATCCGGATGCACCCCCGCGACCTGGTACGTAATCAACTCGGCGAGCGGTGTCAGACCGTATTCGGCGGCGGCCTCACGGGTCATCAACACCTCGATGGCGGCACCGTCGGATGTTTGTGACGAGTTCCCCGCCGTCGAGCGACCGTTCACCTTGAAGACCGGGCGGAGCTTGCTCAATCCTTCGACCGTGCTCTCCCGCGGGCCTTCGTCGGTGTCGAAGACCACCTGCTTCCCGCCGAGGGTCACCTCGATCGGGATGATCTCGTCCTTGAACCGGCCCTCTTGGATTGCGGCGAGGGCGCGTCTATTGGATTCGACGGCGAAGGCATCCTGGTCGTCCCGGCTGACGTCGTAGCGTTCGGCCACCGTCTCGCTGGTGATGCCCATGGAGTCGTAGGACGCCGGGAACGATTCGACGAGCGCAGGATTCGGCGCCGGCTTCTGCCCGCCCATCGGAACAAGCGACATCGATTCGACACCACCGGTGATCACGACCTTCGACCATCCGGCGCCGATCTGCGCAGCGCCGGTCGCAAGCGACTGCAGGCCGCTGCTGCAGAACCGGTTGAGCGTCATCCCAGGCACCGACACCGGAAGCCCGGCTCGAAGCGCCGCGATACGAGCTACGTTCATCCCCTGCTCGGCCTCGGGGAAGGCGCACCCGACGATCACGTCGTCGACGTCAGCCGGATCGAGATCCGGGACGCGCTCCATGAACGTTTCGATCAGACGACCGAGCAGCTCGTCCGGCCTGGTCTCGCGCAGGGTCCCTCGACCCGACTTGCCAACCGCGGTGCGGTGTGCGTGGGTTACCACCACTCCAGTGCTCATGCTTCAGCTCCTTCTGCTACTCAGTTCCGCAAGGGTTTGCCGGTCTCCAGCATGTGCAGGATCCGGTCGATCGTCTTCTGCTCCCGACAGAGGCCCACAAACGCCTCGCGCTCCAGGTCGAGGAAGTCCTGCTCGCTCAAGTGTGTGCCGGCGGCAACTTCGCCGCCGCACAGAACGGTGGCAAGGACCGTGCCGAGATGCTCGTCGTATTCGCTCAGATAGCCGCCCTGCTGCATCCCGTGGACACCCACTTTGAGGGCAGCAATCCCTGTGGTGCCCGGGACGGGCACCGTGAACTGCGCAGGCGGTTGGTAGCCCATCTGCGCCAACGCGAGCACGTCGGACTTGGCATCGGCCAGCACCGCGTCGGGGTTCAGCGTGATCCGATCGGTTCGACGAAGGAAGCCGAGAGACTTCGCCTCCTCCGCGCTCGTCGCCACCTTGGCGGTACCGACCGTCATGAACATCGTCTCCATGAACGGGAACAGATCGGCTTTGACTCCTTCAGGGATCGATCCGTAGAAGCGGAACGCCATCTCCTTGCAGCCTCCGCCGGCGGGGATCACCCCAACCCCCAGTTCAACGAGACCGATGTAGCTCTCGGCTGCGGCTCGCACGGCGTCGCCGTGCATCACGGCTTCGCAGCCTCCGCCGAGCGCCATTCCGCGCGGGGCGATGACCACCGGGCCGTCGCAGTACTTCATCTTCATGAACGTGTCCTGGATGACCCTGACCGCTTGATCGATCTGGTCCCAGTCCTGGGACATGGCCAGCATCCCGATGAGCCCGACGTTGGCCCCGACCGAGAAGTTGGTGTCGTCGTTGCCGATCACCAGCCCGACGAGTTCGCCGGCGTCCACCATGTCGCACCCGGTGGCGATGACCTCGAGAATGGTGTTGTCGAGGGCGTTCATCTTCGTATGGAAGGAGACGCACCCGACACCGTCGCCCATGTCGTACAAGGTGGCTCCCACACTCTCTGCGAGGACCTTGCCTTCCTCGGCGAGGGATGCGATGGTGATCACTCCCTCAGAGACGGGTACCGGCAGGTAGGTCTCCGATTCGACATCCCAGTAGTACTGGATTCCGTCGCGCTTCACGTACCAGGAGCCTTCGCCGACCTCCATGAGTCGATCGACCGCCCCAGGAACGGTCATGCCTTCGGCGCGCATTCGCTCGACGGAATCTGCAACGCCGATGGCATCCCAGGCCTCGAACGGCCCCAACTCGTAGTTGAAGCCCCATCGCAGGGCTCGGTCGATGTTGACGATGTCGTCGGCAATCTGTCCGAGCAGTTCCAGGGCGTAGATGCTCGACTCGGCCGTGACCTTCCACGCGAAGTGGCCGTGGTCGTCATCGAATGCCGCCATGGCGGCGATCTTGTCCCCCGGTTCTTCCATCTTCCTGGCGGCACCCACGGCCGCGAGCCTGACCTTGCCGGCATCGACATAGTCCAGCGTCTCGAGATCGAGGCTGAGGATGGCGCTTCCCGCCTCCGTCTTGACCTTCTTGTAGAAACCGGCCCCGGACTTGCTCCCAAGGCGGCCGTCGTCGATCAGCGCCTGCATCGCCGCGGGGATTTCAAAGCGATCTCGCCACGGATCATCGGGGCAGCCCTCTCCGATCGTCGCAAGCACGTGGGCCATGGTGTCGAGGCCCACGATGTCAGCGGTCCGGAACACCGCCGACTTTGGCCTGCCCATCGCCGGCCCGAACACCGCATCGACCTCTGCGACGCCGACGTCGTACTCGTTCATCCAGTGGAAGACAGATGTCATCCCGAAGGTTCCGATGCGGTTGGCGATGAAGTTCGGGGTGTCTTTGCAGTACACCACTCCCTTGCCGAGCACGTGTTCGCCGAACCAGGCCATGTCGGCGAAGACCACCGGATCGGTCTCTTCGATCGGAACCATTTCGAGGAGGCGCATGTAGCGGACGGGGTTGAAGAAGTGCGTCACCATGAAGTGGCGACGGAAGTCCTCGCTTCGCCCCTCCGCCATTGCTTCAGCCGAGAGCCCGGAGGTGTTCGACGAGATGACACTCCCGAGCTTACGGTGCTCATCCACCATGGCGAAGACCCGCTGCTTGATATCCATGCGCTCAACGACAACTTCGACGATCCAGTCGCACTCCGCGAGCTTGTCGAGGTCGTCTTCGTAGTTGCAGGGAGTGACCATCGAGACGAGATCGGGTCGGTACAGCAACGCCGGTTTGGCCTTCTGCATCGCAGCGACGCCGGCGACCGAGATTCGGTTGCGAACCTTCCTGGAGTCCAGCGTGAGGCCCGCTTCGGCTTCTGCCTCCGTCAGTTCCTGCGGTGCCACATCGAACAGATACGACGGGATTCCGGCGTTCGCGAGATGTGCAGCAATGCCTTGTCCCATTACGCCAGCCCCAAGGACTGCCGCTCGTTTGATCCGAATTCCCATAGGTCCTCTCCTCGCGCCTCACACCTCGGTGGTGCTGTCCGCACAGTGATTGACTATCGGGTTCGGGACCAGGGCCGGAGGACCCCTCCGTTCCAGGAGACTGCGGTCAGGCCGACGACGCCGCCTCTATCGCTCGAGTTCGAGAGCGCACATCATCGGGAATCGCCGCCGCCGCTGGCATCCGGATGGGGGCGATCGAGATCTGATCGTCTCGAGCGGCGGATGTCGGTGCCGTCGATGGCTTCGAACTCGATGAGCCCGCCACTGAAGTCATGCTCGTAGATGCCGTCACCCTGGTCGCTGAAGAGACGGTCGTAGCCGACCTTCGCGATCCTCGTCACCTGGCGGGGCGTGCTGGCGGTTGCATCGAACGGCACGTTGATCGTCACCACGTCGGCCAGCCCGTCGAGCCCAGCGGTTCGTATCTCACCGACGAGCTCGGTTCCCAGATTGGCCAAACGGTTCCAATCCTCGGCCGCCCTCGGATCGAGCGCCCGCCGTTTCCATGTCGACCAATCGCCGTTCGCTCCGGTCGACACGGCCACCGACGGGATTCCCGACGCCCACCCCTCAACTGCGGCGCCGACCGTACCCGACGACATGAGGAAGGCAGCGCCATGGTTGTAGCCGATATTGATGCCGGACACGATGAGCGACGGTGGTTCGTCAAAGAGCCCGTGGATCCCGATCTGCACCGCGTCGGCCGGATACCCAGAGCACGTCCACGCGGCGACACCGTTGAGTTCCACCTGTTGCATACCGACCGGACCGATGCGTGTGATCGCCTTGCCAACCCAGCTTCGCTCCCGGTCGGGCACAACAACACGGACCGATCCGAGTTGTCCGAGAGCCGCAGCGAATGGCGCGAGCGCGGGGCTGTCGATGCCGTCGTCGTTGGTCAGTAGAATCCAGGACACGCTGAGGTCAGCGCTCTTCCCGGAAGTACGGTATTCCGAGCGCGGCAGGTGCTCCCAACAGCCGTGCTCGTTTCCCGCTCGTCAACACGATCATCGCGATGATTGCGAGGACGAACGGCAGCATGGCGAGCAGGTTTGCCGGTACGTTGATCTCAAGGGTCTGGAAGGTGAAGTTGAGGCGCCCCGCTGCACCAAACAGGTAAGCGACCCAGAGTGCACGCCACGGCCTCCATGAGGCCAGGATCACGAGAGCGATCGCGATCCACCCGGCGGGACCGATCGGGTTGTCCTGCCAGGACGGCACAAGAGCGAGCGAGAAGTAGGCGCCGCCAAGGCCGGCCAGTGCTCCGCCGGCCATGACGTGGATGTATCGAACGGTCGACACGTTGACACCTGCTGCCTCGGCACTCGCCGGATCCTCTCCCACCGCACGTACGGTCAACCCGGGGCGGGTCCGGAAGAGGTAGTAGCTGGTGGCAGCGACAACGATCCACGACAGATAGACGAGTGCGTCATGGCCGAAGATCAGCGGGCCCACGATCGGCAGGTCCGCCAGACCATCCGTGAGGATCGGGGTGAACACCGCGCGCGACGGCTCTCCGATCAGGGGATCCGCCCCGGCGCGCCCGATGAAGGCCGCGAGACCTGTACCGAAAATGGTTAACGCCAAACCCGAGACGATTTGGCTCACCCCCAACGTCACCGAATTGAAGGCATGGATGACGGACAATGCGGCTCCTGCGATCAGCGCCGCCAGCACGCCGAGCCAGAGATTGCCGGTCTCGTACGTCGCCCAGAATCCCATCACTGCCCCAACGAGCATCATGCCCTGGACTCCCAGATTCAAGACCCCGGCGCGCTCGGCAAGGATCTCACCGACGGTCGCAAAGACGATCCCGGTTCCGAGACCGATGGCAGCCATGATCGTGAGCATCAGTACGGATTCGTTCATGCCGCACTCACCTCCGCGTCAGCTGATGCCTCTTCGGCCGGTCGTTCCGGCCGCCTGATGCGGTTCAAGATCAGGAATTCGCCGCCGACTGCGAAGAGCAAGATCGCACCTTGGAGGATTCTGACCGTTGCCGAAGGAACCCCGATGGACTGCAGTGCCGGCCCCGCGTTGTTGAGCGCACCCATCAGGATCGCGACCGGGATGATGGCGATGGGGTTCAGCCGCGCGAGCGCCGCAACGATGATTCCGGTGAATCCGAGCCCCAGATCGAGCGACCTCGGATCCATCTTCCCGAGGATGCCCGCCACGAGAATCGAACCGGCAAGTCCGGCAGCGGCGCCGGAGGCGAGGAACGTTCCGAGCACCTTCTTCGGAACCTTGATGCCCGCGTAGCGGGCGGTATCGAACGAGTCGCCGACGATCCGGTACTCGAAACCGCTTCGCGTCTTGCTGATCACGAACCAGGCGATGATGGCAACACCGATGGCGATGAAAAGGCCCCAGTCGAGTCGGTGGAAGAACTCTGGGATCCGAGCATTCTCGATGATCGGCCTACCTTGCGGGAACTGGGTGGCCTCTGGATCCCGCCACGGGCTGAAGCTGCCCAACACCAGGTAGTTCATGAAGTTCAAGGCAATGAAGTTCAGCATCAACGTGGTGATGATCTCGTTGGTACCGAGGTACACCTTCGGCACGGCGGAGAGCGACGCCCAGAACGCCCCGCCGACCGCACCAGCGAGGACGACGGCGGTGATCGCGATGAACGGAGGAGTCGAGCCGCTCAGCCAGATCCCGACGCCGGCGGCAGTGATCGCTCCGAAGATCAACTGCCCTTCCCCACCGATGTTCCACACGAGCATCTTGAATGCGATCGCGGCAGCGACGCCGGTGAGGATCAGCGGCGTCGCAGACACCAGCGTCTCGGCGAAGCCGCGTCCGGAGCCAAACGCCGCATCGGCCATCTTCTGGTAGACCTCGACCCAGTCGTTGCCGGTGATGGCGAGGAATAATGCGCCAACGATCATCGCGGCGATCACCGAGCCGATCGGAATGAGAAGCTTCAGCCACCAGGGAGCGAGGCCGCGAGGTTCGACGATCAATCGACGTGTCATGCCGGCTGCTCCTCATTGTGCCCCGACATGAGCAAGCCGAGGCGCTCCGGAGTTGCCTCCGACGCCGGCATCTCCCCGACGATCTTTCCCTCGTAGATGACGAGGAGCCGATCAGACAGAGCGAGCAACTCATCGAGGTCTTCGGAGATCAGCAGTACTGCGATACCCCGGTCGTGTTCCGCAAGGATCTCCTCACGAACCGTGGCTGTGGCCCCAACGTCGAGCCCTCGGGTCGGCGATCGAGCGATCAACACACAGTGGTCTTGGGTGACTTCACGAGCAATGAGCGCCTTCTGGAGATTCCCGCCGGAAAGAAGACGGATGGGTAGGCCGGGTCGCACACCCCGGACATCGAACTCCTCGATGAGTTCGGCGCCCTTGGTCTTGAATGCCTTTGGGGAGAGCATGGGACCGTTCGAATACGGTGCCTCACGGAACTGCTTGAGCGCGAGGTTGTCGTCAGTATCGAGGCCGGGAGCGAGCCCCATTCCGAGCCGGCTCTGCGGTACGTAGGCAATGCCGGCCCTGATCGATTTGAAGGACGCTCGTACCGGTGATGTCCTTCCCCGACAGGTTGACCGAGCCGCCCGTCACCTTCATCAGACCGACGATCCCCTGTGCGAGTTCGCGCTGGCCATTCCCCGAGACTCCGGCAATGCCAACAACTTCTCCCGCATTCACGGTGATCGAAAGGCCGTCCACTGCGTCGAGCCCTCGATCGTCCACGACAACAGATCCTTGACGGCGAGCACCGGCTCCCCGATCGACTCGTTTGGTGCACGAGTCGGGAGTTCGAGATCTTTGCCGACCATCATCCTGGCCAGATCCCGCGGTTCAGCATCGGCCGTGTTCGCCTCCCCGACAACCCTTCCCTCTCGGAGAACGGTCACCCGATCCGAGACCTGCTTCACCTCGTGCAGCTTGTGCGACACGAAGATCAACGAGCGGCCCTCGTCGGCAAGCGTCCGCATGGCCCGGAACAGCGCCTGACCCTCCTGAGGGGTGAGCACCGCCGTTGGTTCGTCGAGGATGAGGATGCGGGCATCGCGATAGAGCATCTTCAGGATCTCAACCCGCTGCTGCTGCCCGACCGAAAGCTGCCAGATACGGGCCGACGGGTCGACCGGGAAGTCGTAGCGTTCTCCGAGTTCACGTGCCTCGGCTTCGAGTTCGCTCTGCGAAAGGCGAAGCCCCACTTGGGATTCCCGAGCGCGAGGTTCTCTGCGACCGTGAGGTTCGAGACGAGCCGGAAGTGCTGATAGACCATCCCGACGCCGGCGGCGAGGGCATCCTTCGGAGACTTGAAGGCGACCGATTCGCCGTCCATCAGCATCTCTCCGGAGTCCGGCCGGTAGAGACCTGCGATCACCGAACAGAGGGTCGACTTGCCAGCGCCGTTCTCCCCGAGGAGGGCATGGACTTCGCCGCGAGCCAGGCTGAAGTCGACGTCGGCGTTGGCGAACACCCCGTAGAACGACTTGTCCATGTCGCGAAGCTCGACCGCCGGAGGCAGCATCACTCTGAGTTCGGCGGTCATGTCGGCAATCCTAGCCAGGCGAAGACGCCCCATCACAACGGGAGGGGCCCGCTCCGGGGCCCCACCACCCCATCTTCTCAGGCGCGATCAGCCGCTTGGG
>CAWEEG010000023.1:0-63510 GCA_963808015.1 uncultured Actinomycetota bacterium | reverse complement strand
ATGGACGAGCACCCGGTCGCGTTCGCAACCATGAGCCGATCGCCGACGAGCTGGCTGACAAGCTTCACATATGGCGTCTCGCCGCATCCCGAGCACGCACCGGAGAACTCGAACAGTGGTTCGAGCATCTGAGAACCCTTGACCGTCCCCATCTTGAACGTGTCGCGCGAAGGTTCCCCGATCGTCTGGAAGAAGTCCCAGTTGACCCTCTCGTCATCGAGGTGGTCGAGCTTCGGCTCCATATTGATGGCCTTGTGCTTGACCTCCTCCTTCGACTTGGCCGGGCACACGTCAACGCAGACGCCGCACCCGGTGCAGTCGTCCGGGGCTACCTGAATGGTCATCACATGATCGGGAAGCTCACGGCTCCGGAATCCGCGAGACTTGAACGTCTCCGGAGATCCCTCGAGGGCCGAAGGCTCGAACACCTTCATCCGGATCGCGGCATGCGGACACACGAGTGCACACTTGGCGCACTCAATGCAGATCTCCGGATCGAAGATGGGTATGTCGATCGCGATGCTGCGCTTCTCGTACTGCGTTGTTCCGGTGGGGAAGGTGCCGTCGACCGGCAATGCCGAAACCGGAAGCAGATTCCCGCGATCCTCGAGCATCATCGCGGTAACCCGCTGGACGAAGTCGGGAGCGTCGGCCGGGACCATCCGCTTCATCTTCATCGTCGAGGTGACTGCGTCCGGGTAGTCGACCTGGTGCAGATTCGCGACCGCAAGATCGACGGCTGCGTTGTTCTTCTCAACAACAACGTCACCGAATTTCGAGTACGACTTTTCGATCGCCTTCTTGATGGATGCGATGGCCTGCTCCTGCGGCATGAGCTCCGCAAGAGCGAAGAAACATGTCTGAAGCACCGTATTCGTACGTTGGCCCAGCCCTGCCGACCGCGCAACCGCCGTCGCATCGATCATGTAGAACTTGAGGTGCTTGTCGATGATCGTCTGCTGTACCTCGGCCGGCAGGTGGTCCCATACCTCATCCGGTCCGTATGGGCTGTTCAGAAGAAAGATTGCGTCATCCGACGCCTTCGCGAGCACGTCGACCTTGGTGATGAACTCGAACTGATGACATGCGACGAAATTGGCGTCGCTGATCTCGTAGGTGGCCTCGATGCGCTTCGGATCGAACCGGACGTGCGACGTGGTCATCGCGCCGGATTTCTTCGAGTCGTAGACGAAGTGACCCTGAGCGTAGAGGTCGGAATGGTCACCGATGATCTTCACGGTGTTCTTGTTGGCACCCACCGTGCCATCGGCGCCAAGACCGTAGAACACGGCCCGGACCTGCGACTGGCGCCCTGTGGTGAAGCCCTCGCGAGCATCGATCGAGAGACCGGTCACATCGTCGACGATCCCGACGGTGAAGCGGCGTTTCGGATCTTCCTTGCGTGCCTCGTCGAAGACTCCGGCGACCATTGCCGGGGTGAACTCCTTCGAGGACAGGCCGTACCGCCCGCCAATGATCCGCGGCATCACGGCCCACGATGTGCGGCCCGCCTGCGTCTCCTCGACAACCGACATCATCACATCCTGCATGAGCGGTTCACCGACCGCTCCCGGTTCCTTTGTTCGGTCGAGGACCGCGATGTTCTGCACCGTTGCGGGCAGAGCCGCCACGAGCGCCTGCGTCGAAAATGGCCGGAAGAGACGCACCTTGACGAGACCGACCTTCTCTCCCTGGTCGACGAGCGCGTTCACGGCTTCCTCGGCCGCCCCCACGCCCGAGCCCATCATGACGATGACGTCGGTGGCGTCCTCCGCTCCCACATAGTCGAAGAGGTGGTAGCGGCGCCCCGTTCGATCGGAGAACCGGTCCATGGCGTTCTGCACGATGTCGGGAACCACGTCGTAGAAAGGATTGCAGGCCTCTCGGGCTTGGAAGAACACATCGGGGTTCTGAGCTGTGCCGCGCAGCACAGGGCGGTCCGGATCCATGCGACGGTCGCGGTGGGCGAGCACACCTTCGATCGGAATCAGCGCGCGAAGATCGTCGTCGGACAACTCCTCGATCATGTTCACTTCGTGTGAGGTGCGGAACCCATCGAAGAAGTGAAGAAACGGGATCCGGCTTTCGAGCGTCGCCATCTGGGCGATCGCCGCCAGATCGTGCGCTTCCTGCACGGAGTTGGAGGCCAGCATCGACCAGCCGGTCCCTCGAGTCGCCATCACGTCGCTGTGATCACCGAAGATCGAAAGGGCGTGGGTTGCGACGGTCCGCGCCGCGACATGGAACACTGCAGGCGTGAGCTCCCCCGCGATCTTGAACATGTTGGGGATCATCAGGAGCAGGCCCTGAGACGCGGTGAACGTTGAGGTCAGCGCACCACCCTGGATCGCACCGTGAGCGGTTCCGGCGGCGCCGGCCTCGCTCTGCATCTCGATCACCTCGGGGATATTGCCCCAGATGTTTGGTCGGTTCTGATTCGACCAGGTATCCGACAGCTCACCCATCGGTGAGGACGGTGTGATCGGATAGATGGCCAGGACTTCATTCGTTCGGTAGGCAACCGAAGCCGCCGCTTCATTGCCGTCAACGGTGACGACGGTCCGCGTCGGCGCCTCGATCGTGGTCATAAGAAGAGATCCTCCGGCATCGCGAGTCCTACATGGTAGGACGCGCTGGAGGACCCCTTCCGTTCTGGGTTCAGCTGGTCGTGCCGGACGCTTCACCTTCGGCTTCCGGCGCTGGTGCCGGTGCGACTTCGTCCGCCAGTCCAAGCTCTGCCTTGAGTTCTTCGAGCTTGGCATCGGCCTGCGCTTCGTTCACTGCCTGGCGAAGTTCGATCTCTCCGCCTTCGGGTGTGACGTCGAAGACTTCGGCCTGGCCCATGGCCTGCGCCTTGCGTTTCTCGATCTTGTTCGCCACATCTTCGAGCGACGGCATCGAGTCGTCCATCGTCGTCGACATCGACTGGACGGCGGCGTTGACCGACTCCTGCATCTTGGCCTGCTCGAGCGCACCAAGCAGCTCCATCTGCTTGGCCGACAGTTCCTGAAGCCTGGCGGCATTTGCCACAACGGCGGCCTTGGCTTCGTCGGCCTGAGAGATTGCCATCTCGTACTGGCCCGTGAGCGACGTGAGGTTGTTCTCGGCAGCCTGGAGCTTCGTCGCCTGTCCCTGGGCGATATTGGTCCATTTGGTGACGTCGGCAGTGTCGCCGGCGGCCTTCGCATCCTCAGCCTTGAGGATCGCCTGTTTGGCCATCTCGCGGGTTTCGCCCACCTGGTCAGCCGCCTTCTCGATCTTGGCCTCGAGTTGTGTGCGGTGCGCGACGATATTCGCCGCCTGGTTCCTCAGATCCTGGTTCTTCTTGTTCGCTTGATCGATTGCCATCTGGATCTCGATCTCCGGATCCATCGCCTTGTCCGAGGCCGCGCCAAACCACGCCTTGATGTAGTTCCACCATTTCTTGAGCATCGCCGGGTCCCCTCTTCTTTGGTTGCGACTCTCTGTCTACGACAGTGCTGCCGATTCTAGGACGGGCTTCAGCCCCTGCGTCGGCCGCCCCCGCTCTTGCGCGATCGGCTGGAGGAACGGGAACCTCCCGAGGAGCGAGACCGGCCCGAGGAACCGGACGAACCCCATTGTGATCGCCCGGGCGAACGACGTGATGACGTCATTGCTCCCATCAGAATTCCGGTAAGAATTGCCGATGTGTTCGATGAACTGCGCCGGGCAGGCCGCCGGTATGTGGTGTCGGGAACCCGGGGAGGTGTGTCGAGGGGTGATCCACCGGAGGGCGGCGGTGACGTCGAAGTCCGGGGTGGGGCCGTCGGCTGCGGCAACTTCGGCTTCTCCGGCTTCGGCGGGGCCGGCTTCCCGTCGAGGAGTGCTTCCACGCTGTCGAGTTGCCAGATCGCCTGATCGAGATCCTCTGCCGTCGCCATGAGCTGGGAGGGTGTCTCGGCGCGTTCGTACTCCTTCAACGCCTTGGAATACGCCTCGGTGGCGGACTTGTACAGCACGGGAACCGCCACGATCTCCGAACCAGCGACTTCATCTTCGAGATCGATGATGTCGTTTGCCACATCGTCGAGTCGCTTCTTGACCTCAGCCCTCGCGGAGTCGACGGCGGCCGTCTCGCTTCGCTTCGACGACTGGGACCTGCGCCACAAGAAGAACGCCCCGCCCGCAACGACGATGAAGAGCAGGATCCATCCCCACGGGAGACCACCACCACCGCCGGGTTCGGCTGCACCGACGGGGGCATCGATCAGGGTTGCGACGAAGAGCTCAACCACCTCGGTGTCGGAACCACCATCGAGCGACGCCTCGGTCGCCTCGTCGAGCTGTTCCTCGGTGTAGATATCACCTTCGGATGCCCAGCCAACGGTCTCGGGACCAACGGTGAATACCGTGCCGGTTCCGCCCATCTCATCCAGCGTGTTCCCGGCGAAGATCGTCGCTCCACCGGAGGGTTCTGAGGCCAGGACAGCCACCGACAGAGAACCACCTTCGAATCGAGCCTCGATGACAGCGTCCTCAACGGCATCGGGGTCCGCGTTCGATCCGGACTCGACGAAGAAACCCTGGACTTCGAGCACGGGAGCGACTTCGGAGGGTGACGCTGCGGCGACGAGCACAACCAGTGCGAAGACGGCAAGGATCAGTCGTTTCATGGGAGGATCGTACCCAATCGGCAGATCGCTGTGTTTCAGCGGCCAACAACAACGCGAAGCGAGAAACGCCGAACTCGCCCAAGTGATCGGGACATTCGACTCATGACGGGTCCCGAATCAGATTCGATCATGGCACCATGGCCACGAACCGACGAGAGGGTGCGCCTCTGCACCCGTTTGCGCTCAAGATCGACTTGTTGGACCGGATGCTGAACTTCGAGATCACCGGCAACCCCCACTACTCGGGACTCGAGATCCAGGGCTTCGACGACCCGGTCCACGGCCAAGGCATACTCGTCTTTCTCGGGCGCAGCGACGACGGCAGGACCGACGTCTACTTTGAGCGCGGGCTCCGACTCGATCCCGCGAGCTACGCCGTTGGCAACGGGCTCGGTGAGTGGATTGAGACAGAGTTCGAAATCGCGAGCCTCGACGTTGATGCGAGCGGCGTCCGGGCGAACGTGTGCTTCGCCGATACGGAAGGCAGGCTCATCGAGGTTCGCGCGGGTGACCTAACTCCGAGAGGGCGTCGAACCGCGGCCTTCCTGGCGCCGATGGGAGCCGCCATCACCGAGCCCCGCTCGCTCCCCCTCATCTGGATGTCCAAGTTCGACCTCCTCCGTCGTACCGGACCCTCTCCAATCGTCCGTATCGACGAGCGTGAGGTGAACCTGGGTCGGCTACCCGCCGAATGGCTGATTCGCCGGCGGCTCATCAAGATCACATCCGACCTGTGCGCGGTGTACATCAATCCCTCGCAGGAGGATCCGGTCCCGATGGACAAGCTCGAGACGGGTGGGGAGACCGTTGGTGGGGAGTGCGGTATCGAGGCGCTCGCCGGGTCAGCGGGTGGCCACCAACGCGCGCCTCACATTCGACCCACCGTTTCCCGATCTGAGTGAACCATCGAGTGTCGGGTCGAGCACCGGTACGTGGTCGGCAACGATTGACGGGACACCCATTGTCGGTGGTGCCTGGCAGGTAGGTCCCCGCAACGGCGAAGTGCGAGTTGATCTCGAGGTGATCGATGGCTGGCAGCCGAAGGGCCTGCCACTCCTGATGTCGATTGTGACGCGGGTGGCCCCAGTATTCCGCTCTTGGCCGACCACCTACCGCTGGACGGCGACGATCGCTGGCGGAGGCAGACCGACCATGACATCGCAGTGGTCGCGAACCGACGGCGATCGCGGCGAGTCCTACCGCTCGTTCACCCGCAGCAGCTGACGCCAGAGGTTGCCGGCTTCCGAGACGGTGCGGATCAGATCGCTGTGTTTCAGCGGCCGGCGGCGGCGCGGAGGAAGAACGCAAGGTTTGCGGGCCGCTCGGCCATCCGACGGGTGAGGTACGGGTACCACGCGGTGCCGTACGGCACATAAACACGAAGCGGGTAGCCGTCCTCGACGAGGGACCGCTGCAAGTTGGTGCGAACGCCGTAGAGCATCTGAAACTCCCACGACTCGCTCCGACGCTCACCGAGCTGTTTCGCAAGCTCGATACGGTCCATGTCGTGGGTCGCGATCGCCGGTGCAACACCCGGAGTTGCCATCAAGCGCCTGGTGAGTGCATCGAACGCGGCATCAACTCGGTCGGGATCCTGGTGCGCGACCTCTGCGGGTTCGGCGTATGCACCCTTGCACAGCCGCACGTGGCCGCCCCGTGACAACGATCCGGTCCAGATCGGCCGGCGTCCGATAGAGGTAGCTCTGCACCGCGATCCCGAGCATTCCCGTACTCGGACTGGACTGCTTCGAAGGCGGTGACCGTCCTTTCGACGAGTTCCGATTCCTCCATGTCGACCGTCACGGTTGCCCCCGCCTTCCGCGGCCCGAGCGGCAAGGGCGCGCAGCGACTCAACAGCGAGATCGTCGTTGAGGCCCAGTCCGAGTTGGGTGAGCTTCACGGAGATGTTTGCGTCGAGCCGGTCAGCGTGGATCCGATCAAGGCATTCGAGATAGTCGTCCCGTGCCTCGGCCGCTGCATCGGTGTCGGCGACGTGCTCCCCGAGATGGTCGAGCGAGACCTGCGCTCCGGCTTCGTTCAGCTTCCGGGCGGCGGCGGCAGCCTCGTCGAGTGTTTCACCTGCGACGAAGCGGAGTGACAGCCTTCGGCCGGTCGACGACTCGGCGAAGAGCTTTCGGACGGTTGATCGATTGGTGACGGCGAGCAGACTGCGGCCGACGACGTTCATGGGGCCGAATCGTTCGAGGCTGCGTCGCCGAGTTCCCGGGACCGTCGAGCAGCCGATTGAATTGCATCTTCCATGAGTGCGCGGAATCCCCCCTCTTCGAGGACGTGCATCGCCGCGGCGGTCGTCCCTCCTGGTGAGGTCACCTCACCCCGCAAACGGAACGCGCTCTTCTCGGAACCCGAGAGCAGCATCCCTGCGCCCCGCAGCGTCTGATGCACAAGCTTCTCAGCGGCGTGGTGCGGGAGGCCTTCACGGATCGCGGCTTCGGTCATTGCCTCGGCGAGGAGAAAGACGTATGCGGGTCCGGTCCCGGATACCGCCGTTACGGCGTCGAGGAGATCCTCCGACAGCCGGATGGTCGAACCGACGGCGCCGAGAACAGCGGCCGCGTCGTCGAGCGCTGCCTCGTCCGCTTCGGATCCGCCGCAATACGCCGTCATGCCTTCATCGATCGCAGCAGGCGTGTTTGGCATCGAGCGAACGATTGCCACCCCCGGCAACTCGCGCTCGAATGCTGCCGTGGGGACGCCGGCGGCAAACGAGACAACAACTTGGTCCGGCGTGATCGTGTCGCGGATCTGGTCGAGCAGGGCCGGCACGTCCTTGGGTTTGACCGCGACCACAACCACCCGCTTCCCCGCCTGCCGCTTCCGCGGCGTCGAGCGAAGTCGTGATCCCCGTGTGGAATTCCGTCTCTCTCGCTCGCTCGGGCCGCCTAGCGGCAAGCGCCAGGTCTTCGGGTTCCCATCCGGCGCGCAGCAAACCGAGGGCGAGAATCTCGCCCATCGAACCGACTCCAAGAATGGCGACCGAAGGTTCCATCGCACCGATGTTAGGACGAGATTGCTAACGCGAGGAACGCAAAGCCTGCCGAAAGTGCTCGGCAACATCCTCGCCGAAGGCAACGAGGCGTATCTCCCTGAGCGATCCGCCTTCGGCGAGCCAGCGCTCGACGGCCTCGACGATGACGCGACAAGCCTTGTCGGGCGGATAGCCGTAGATCCCAGCCGAGATGGCCGGAAGCGCGATCGAGGTTGCCCCGAGGTGCTCGGCCGCATCGAGCGCCGCACACACCGCCTCGGTCAACTCGACTTGATCCTCCGGAACTCCGCGATAGATGGGGCCAACAACGTGAACGATGTGACCCGCCGCCATGTCGCCAGCCGTGGTCACAGCCGCACCACCTCGCGGCACCGGACCGTGTTCGGCGACCCACACCCGAGAAGCCTCGTCCACCGAGCGACCTCCCGCTCGTGCGATCGCCGCTGCGACACCACCTCCGTGAGCGAGATGGGCGTTGGCCGCGTTCACGATGACGTCGACATCCTGGGCGGTGATGTCTCCTTCGACAACACGGATCTCCGAATCGACCGGATCCGGAATCTTGACTCTGCGGACTTCGACATGGTCTCCGGTAAGGCGGGTGATCTGGGTGGCACACCGCTCCGGGTCGCCGGTCGTGAGGTAGTCCGTGGTTCCCGAGCCGTGGTGGTGGTCTTCTGTATGGAGCCGCGCCGTTTGCCGTGCAACCGCGGGGGCGGGGTCGATCACCTCAACGCCGCCACCAGCCGCTGCCCGGATGCGATCTGCCACGAACGAATAGTGCGTGCACCCCAGCACGATCGTGTCGGCACCGCGGCCGACCACATCAGTGGTGTAGCGATGAACCAGATCATCGACATCATCACCGGCTTCAATTGCAGCAGCTAGCCCCGGACAGGCGCGCGCGACGACGGACACACCACGGGCATGCCGATCGACCACCGACGAGAACAACTCTCCCTGGAACGTCGCTTCCGTCGCGAGGACCCCAATGGTTCCACGTCTGGTGGCTCCGGCGGCCGGCTTCACCGCCGGCTCCATACCGACAAACGCAATCGTCGGATGCCGATCCCGTAGGTCGTGGAGGGCCGCGGCCGAGGCGCTATTGCAGGCCACCACCACGGTGGTGGCACCTTCGCCGATCAGGTAGTCGCTCACCGCAAACGCCCGCTCGCGAACCGCATCGAGACCCCGCTCACCGTATGGAGAGAAAGCCTGGTCGGCGACGTAGACCAACGGCGCGTTCGGAAGCAGGGATCGAATCTCGCCCAACACGCCGAGCCCACCGACTCCAGAATCGAAGACGCCGATCGACTGGTCGGTCACCCGGTCTCACCATGTCGGTTGCGGTAGGCGACCTCGTCCATCGGCTTGCGACCGCCGAATCGAGCGGGAGCGGCGTCTTCAGCCGGGTAGCCGAGAGCGATGGCGTACCGGCATCGCGCCCCTTCAGGCAGGCCGAGCACCGTCGTCACCGCATCCTCGCGATGGAGCGTGATCGGGCACGAGGCGACCCCGATGGCATCGGCGGCGAGCATCAGGTTCTGTGCGACTCGGCCGGTGTCGAATTCGTAGCCACCAGGTTCCTCGACCAGAGCGATCGCGATCGGAGCACTACGCAGCGGGTCCGTGAAGTTGCCGCACTCGGCGAGACGGTCCTTCTGATCACCGTCTACGACCACAAACGACCAGTTCTGAAGGTTCTTGCTGCTGCCGGTCCATCGGGCGGCTTCGAGAAGCCGTTCAAGGTCATCGTCCGTCAGGGGATCCGTGCGAAACGACCGGAGGGCGCGTAGCCGGAGGATGCGGTCGTAGGAGTCGTTGGTGCTCATGGGTCAAGGGTAGGCACACCACATCGGCGACCGCCCAACGAGAGAGAGACCGGGTCGAGCCCGGTCCCTCAATCAGTTCAATCGACTCGGTCCGCTCAGCCGAGGAGCTTCGCTTTCTGGGCGTTGTACTCGTCGTCCGTGAGCTTGCCTGCATCGTGCAGGTCCGACAGCGTCTTGAGCTGATCGGCCGTGGTCTCGGTCCCGGCGACACTCTTGATGTAGCTGTCCTGCGCGGACTGTGCTGCGACAGCTGCGTCGACTTGGCGCTCCTGCATCTTGCCACCGTTGGCAATCAGATAGATGAACACACCGAGGAACGGCAGGATGATGATGAAGATCGACCATCCGGCCTTTGCCCATCCGGACATCGGGCTGCGGAAGATGTCAACGAAGATCGTGATCAGCAACCAGATCCAGATGATGAACAGGAAGAACCAGAGCATCGCAAAAAGTACGTCCAACAGTGGCACGGCTTACCTCTTTCTAGACGGCCGGCATTCTTGTCCGCCAGCCCATTTTGGACGGAGCACCTCGGACACGGTGTGCCCGCGATCAAACCCCGCGTCTCTCATCCTACCGTCGCTCGTTTTCCGACGAGAAGGTCAGAACGATTCAACCGGCAGATCCATCAAGCTTCCGTCTTCGGCCTCTGCGAGTTCCCTGCGCAGCTTCGCCTTCGGAAGCACCGTGGTCGCGAAGTAGCGAGCCGAAGCGATCTTGCCCTCGTAGAAGGCACGGTCGGCGTCACTTGCTCCGTCCAGCGCTTCGAGGGCGACCTCAGCATGGCGAATCATGAGCCAACCCATGATCACCTCGGCGAGGCTCTCGAGCAGCGGCGTGGTGTGCAGCCCGGTCTTGTAGATCGCAGGCGGATCCTGCATCGAAGCCATCGAGTGGCCGACCAACACACCGACGTGTGCCTGCACATCGTCGAGCGCCTTGCCGAGCAACTCTCGCTCGACTTCGAGGTCTTCAGAGCCACCCTTGATGGTCTCCAGGATGTCTTGGCCGAGACGCATCAACGTTGCGCCCTGGTCTCTTGCGATCTTACGGAAGAACAGATCGAGTCCTTGGATGGCAGTCGTGCCTTCGTAGATCGTGTCGATCTTCGCGTCGCGAATGTACTGCTCGATCGGGTAGTCGCGCGTGTAGCCGGATCCGCCGAAGACCTGCAGCGACTGCGCGAGCAACTCATACGCCTTCTCCGACGAGTAGCCCTTGACGAGGGGGAGCAGCAGATCGTTGAGCTTTGCGTAGTAGGGCTCGTCGGGATGCAGGTGCGCCATGTCGAGGAGATACGCGGCATACATCGACATCGCCCGCATCCCCTCGGCGTGCACCTTCTGCGTCATCAGCATCCGACGAACGGCCGGATGCTGGATGATCGGAACCCGCGGCGCCGTCTTGTCGCGGCTCTGCGTGAGATCGGCCGACTGGATCCGCTCCTGGGCATACTCGAGAGCATTCAGATACCCGGTGGAGAGTGTCGCTGCCGCCTTGACGCCGATTGACATACGGGCATCCTCGATGATGAGGAACATCTGTCGAATGCCGTCGTGGACGTCACCAACGAGGTATCCGACCGCCGGTTCGTCCATCCCGAAGGTGAGCTCACAGGTGGTTGATCCCCTGATGCCCATCTTGTCCTCGAGATTCGTCGTGATCACCCCGTTGCGTTCGCCGGGCGAGCCGTCTTCGTTCACGTGGTACTTCGGGACGATGAACATCGACAGTCCCTTGGTTCCGGGTTCGGCTCCGGGCCTGCGGGCGAGGACAAGATGGATGATGTTCTCGTAGTAGTCGTTGTCCCCTGAGGTGATGAACCGCTTCACCCCTTCGATGTGCCACATATCACCTTCGACGTGGGTGGCCTTGGCGATCCCGGCCCCGACGTCGGACCCCGCGTCTGCTTCCGTGAGGACCATCGTGGCGCCCCAGTTCCGCTCGATCATGGGCTTCGCGAAACGCTCGACTTGCTCGGGTGTGGCGACGACCTCGATCACGCGGGCCATCAAGCCGCCGATCGCGTACAGGTAGATGGCGGCGTTTGCACCGGCGAACAGTTCGCTGCCGGCCCACCGCAAGGCATCGGGTGCCCCGAATCCGCCAAGGCTCTGCGTCACGCCCATGAGATGCCAGCCTCCATCGTGGAGTGCATCGAGGCTCTTCTTGACGCCCGGCGGCAACTCGACATTGCCGTCGACCAGTTTGAGCTTCGTCCGGTCGGCTTCTACGAAACTCTCGGCGAAGTCCTCGGTCGCAAGTCGATCGATTTCGCGAAGCATATCCATCGCGGTGTCGTGGTCGAACTCCTCGAACGGCGCAACCCCGAGGTACTCATCAACACCGTAGGCCTCGAAGAGGTTGAATTGGAGGTCTCGAAGGTTGCTCTTGTAGTGACTCATTGCACGCTCCCCGTGTGATTCCGCCGCTGTGTACCTGGCGACGAACGACCGCGGACGCTGACCGCTGGCCATCCGGCTTTTTGAGTATACACTCTATTTTGGAGCGTCCACTCAAGATTCGAGTAAACTCAGGCAGGAAGGAGGCGCGGGCATGGCGAGATATCAGGTCGGCATCAGGACCGAGACGAAGATCCTCGACGCGACTCGCGAACTGCTCGCCGAGGGAGGCCTTGAGGCAACCACACTCAAAGCGATCTGCGACCGCGCCGGGGTCCAGGCCGGTTCGTTCTACAACCTCTTCGCCTCGAAAGAACAGGCCATCTTGCGGGTGGCACGGGACGCGATTCGGGCTGTCGACCCTGATCCGGACCGCGCCGGCACCGACACGCTCGACGATCTCGTCGATGCCTACATCCGATTCATCACCGATCAACCCGAGTTGGCACGCATCTACTTGCAGATCGCCGTTTCGGGAAGCAACGACGATTCCGTGGCCCGGCGCTTCCTCCGGCATCACGTCCGGCGCGTCGAGCGATTCGCCGCCGCGATCCAGCGCACAAACTCGAAGCTCTCACCGGCCGAGGCGACGATGATGGCCGAGGTGCTGCTCGGCGCACTTGATGGCCTCGCCTTCCGGTGGGTCCTCGACCAGGCCTTCGACTTCGCTCTCCACGCCCGTGCCGCGGCTGCCCAGTGCGCCTGACACAGATTCCCCGTCCTCGACCCCATCTCGCCGCGTAGGTTGACGGTGGGCGCCGCAGGCTCTGGCGTGCAACCTCGATCGCGCGATGACGGGAGCTTGGCCTCGTGTCGTACCATCGGCCTGGTACGAATGTGACCGGAGGCTGACATGGAGTTCGCGATTCAGACCAGCGGCGCCTACGAGGACGTCCTCGCCGCCGCTCGGTTCTCGGAGGAGCGCGGCCTTCCGGCCATCGCACTCCCCGACCACTATCTGATGTCCCTCGATGAGGAGGGGGCCAAGACCACACCTGCGCCCGACGCTCTCACCCAACTCGCCGGCCTCGCCCGCGACACACATGATCTCCAGCTGGTGGTATTGGTCTCACCGATCACGTTTCGACATCCGGCCGTCCTGGTCAAGATGGCGACCACCATCGACCATATGTCCGGCGGTCGGTTCACCTTGGGGATCGGGACCGGCTGGATGGACCGGGAACATGAGGTGTTCGGGTTTGCCTATCCGCCGATGGCCGAGCGGTTCGAAATGCTCGAGGAGGCTCTTGCCTACGCCCGTGCCATGTTGTCGGACGATCCGATCGGCTTCGATGGTGAGCACTACACCCTCGAGGCGTTCCCTATTGCACCAAAACCGAACGGGCACGTGAAGCTGCTCGTTGGCGGCATCGGCGCCAGGAGGACGCCTCGGCTCGCCGGCACGTACGCAGACGAGTTCAACATTTACCCGGGACCTGACCTCGAGATCAGAATCGATCGTGCACGGGCTGCCGCCGCGGCCGCGGGCCGCGACCCCTACGCCCTCATGCTCTCGAGTGCCGGCCAGGTGGTCGGAGCCGCAACCGAGGCGGAACTCGAACGGCGCCTCGACGCACTGGCAGAAGAGGACAACATGACGAGGGAAGAACTCGCCAAGCTGTTCGCGAAACGTGACACCCCGATCGGCACGTACGAGCAACTGCGCGAGAACTTCGCAGTCCTCGAGGGGCTCGGCATCAGCCGCTTCTACCTCCAGGGAGGCTACGACCCAGATCGCACACCGGAGCTCGTAGAAGCCGTCACCGCCGAGAGCCATTAGCGTTGGGCCCGTGAACGACACGATGCTTGACATCGGTGGTCCGCTGCGGGTCACGGAATACGGGGGCGAAGGACCTCTCATCCTCCTTGTTCACGGGCTCGGCGGATCGACCGAGAACTGGGACGTCACCGGCCCACTCCTCACGGGAAGCGGACACGTCGTCGCCGTCGACCTCATCGGCTTCGGTGAATCCATCCCGGGAGATCGGCGCCCAAGCGTCGAAGACAACGGCCGCGTCGTCGCTGAGGTGATCGACGCTCTCGGTTTCGAGACGGCAACACTCGTCGGCAACTCGATGGGTGGACTCGTCTCAATGATCGCCGCTGTTGAACACGCGTCCCGGGTCGATCGGCTCGTCCTGGTTAATCCCGCACTTCCGGTGAGCCGCAGGCACCCTCCGGATCTCGAGGTCCTCACGAAACTCATCGGGCCCCTCGTTCCAGGCATCGGCGTCCCCGCGTTCCGAGCCTATCGAGCCGCACATTCACCCGAGGAAGAGACAGCTGAGACCCTTCGTATGGTCGCTGTAGATCCCGAAACCGTCCCCGAATGGGCGCGGGACAGGCTCACGGATGCCAACCGCCGCCGCCGTAGCCATGAGTGGACGATCCCCTCGTTCCTCGAGGCTGACCGTTCGATCGCCCGGTACGTGCTGCGCCCACGCCGATTCACCAGGCTGATCCACAAGATCAGCGCACCGACACTCCTGGTTCACGGTTCGGAGGATCGGCTCGTCTCGGTGGATTCGGCCCGATGGGCGGCTGCCCAACGGCCCGACTGGACCTATGAGGAGATGGAGGGCGTCGGTCACGTCCCGATGCTCGAGGCCGCCGATTGGTTCACCGAACTGGTCACTGAATGGCTGAGCTCAACAGAGTGAGCTTCGATTTCTCCGCCATCTATCGGTCGAACAGGGAGGGGTTCACCGCCCTCGTTCTCGGACTTGACGACGAGGGCCTCGCCGAGCCGGTCCCGGCCACGCCGCTGTGGACGACAAAGGACGCTTTCGCACACGTCACCGGGGTGGCACATGACTACACCACCGGCCGCCTCGACGATGCACCGTCGGACCCCTGGACGCAGCGACAGGTCGACGAGCGGAGGGACCGGACAACGGCGGACATCGCAACTGAGTGGACGGACCTCGGCCCAACGATCGAAGCCATGTTGCAGGCGTCGGGGAGAGCCATGTCTGCCATGGTGATGGATGTGGTGATGCACCACTGCGACGTGATGGGGGCACTCGGAATCCAACCTCCACACAACGACGAGGGGTTGCGACTCTGCCTCCGCGCATCGAACGCAATCACTCCGCGCCTCGATGCCGCCGATCTCCCAGCACTCCGGATCCAGACCGAGGGATTCGACCGCGTCCTCGGAACCGGGGACGAGGGCGTGACGGTGCGCGGCGACTCCTTCGAGATCACTCGCGCGTTGTTCGGCCGACGCAGCCTCGATCAGATCGCCGCATTCGACTGGTCCGCCGATCCGGCCCCGTACCTGCCGTACTTCTCGTTCTTCGTGCCGCGCGAGACGGCGCTGGTTGAGTAGAGCTACTGCTCGACGGGGAAACCTGAGTCGTACCAATTGACGATGCCGCCGTTGATTTCGTAGACCTCGACGAAACCGAGGTCCTTCATCGCCTTTACGGCATCGGACGAGCGGTTGCCCGACCGGCAGTACATCACGTAGGGATCGTTCTTGTCGAGGCCGTCGAGCTGGTCCGCGAAGTCGGCGGCGTAGAAATCGACGTTGACAGCATCCGCGAGCCGCGCTTCGTTGAACTCCTCAGGTGTCCTGATATCGAGAACGACGAGGCCTGCCGGATCGTCGTCGATCACTTGAGCCGCTTCTGCGGGCGAGACGAGTTCGATCGTCGCCGTGTCGCTGCCAGACGAACACGCTGCCACCAGCAGGAGCACCACAAGGACGAGCCCAACGAGCTTGCGATTCAATCCAAATGTCACAGTGATATCTCTCTTTCTTGATTTGGGACGCAGGGTCATCGACTAGGCGAGGCCGAGTGCGACGAGTCCTCCGGTGAGGTTGGCGACTTCCTTGAAGCCGCGCTGCGCCAGCAGTCCGGCAGCCACGCCCGAGCGGTTCCCGGTGCGGCAAATGAACAGGATAGATCGGTCGGGATCGAGTTCGTTGATCCTTGTGAACAACGAACCGAGCCCGATGAGTTCCGCATCCGGGAGTGTCCCCATGGCCCACTCGAACGGCTCGCGAACGTCGATGATCACCGCATCGTGATCCTGACTCCAGGTCTGCCAGTCATGCGCATCGACGAGTACCACTTCGCTCATTCGCTCGCCGATCACGTCAGCTGCATGAACAGCTTCTCGAGCCGTTCGGGGTCGTAGCCCTCAAGGGCGGCGCGTTCCGGCTCCTTGACACACGCACTCAGCGTCATGGCGAAGTATCGGTATCCGGCCTGTTCGAGCGCACGCATCGAAGCCGAAAACTGGGTGATCACATCGGAGCAGTCACGCCCATCCTCGAGCATGCCTTGGATGCCGCGGATCTGACCCTCCACCCGACGCAACCGCGTCAGGATGTCGTGAACCTCGGCGTCTTCCGGTTTCATACCGTCATGATATACCCCCGAGGGGTATACGGCGTTGGGAACGCCGGAACAATCGCGGAAGGTCGGGAATTGATACGACCCGACTCAGGTTATACTGTGCGTAACCACTCAGAGAACCAGCCCACCGTGTTGGCGGGCACGCGCAACGAAGGAGCACACCCATATGGGACGCGCCGTAGGTATTGACCTCGGAACCACCAACTCCGTCATCTCGACGCTCGAGGGCGGAGAACCAAAGATCATCAGCAACGCAGAGGGACACCGCACAACCCCCTCGGTTGTTGCGTTCGCCAAGAACGGCGAAGTCCTGGTCGGGGACCAGGCGAAACGGCAGGCCATCACGAACCCGGACCGCACCGTTCGTTCGGTGAAGCGCCATATGGGCACCGATTGGGACGTCGAGGTCGACGGCAAGTCGTACAACTCGCAGGAGATTGCCGCCAGGATCCTCATGAAGCTCAAGCGAGACGCTGAGGCCTTCCTCGGTGAGAACGTCACCGAAGCGGTCATCACCGTTCCCGCCTACTTCGGGGATGCACAACGCCAGGCAACCAAGGAAGCCGGCCAGATCGCAGGTCTCGAAGTTCTGCGCATCATCAACGAGCCGACCGCTGCCGCCCTGGCGTACGGACTCGACAAGACCGACGACGACCACCTCATCCTCGTCTACGACCTCGGCGGCGGCACGTTCGACGTGTCGGTGCTCGAGATCGGCGAAGGGGTGTTCGAGGTCAAGTCGACCCACGGCGACACGAGCCTTGGTGGCGACGACTGGGACGACAAGATCATCGACTGGCTCGTCGAGGGCTTCAAGAACGACAACGGCGTTGACCTCTCGAAGGACGCCATGGCGATGACGCGCCTCAAGGAGGCCGCTGAGAAGGCCAAGATCGATCTGTCGTCCGTGATGGAGACCGAGATCAACCTTCCGTTCATCACTGCAACGAACGAGGGTCCGATCCACCTGCTCCGCACACTCACGCGGTCCGAATTCGATCAGATGACTGAGGATTTGGTCGAGCGGACCCGGATGCCGTTCGAAGAGGCGCTCAAGGATGCCGGTGTGACGATGAACGACATCGATCAGGTCATCCTGGTCGGTGGCTCGACCCGCATGCCATCGGTGCAGGCGATCGTGAACGAACTCGCCGGCAAGGAGCCCAACAAGGGTGTCAACCCGGACGAGGTCGTCGCCGACGGTGCATCGCTCCAGGCGGGAGTTCTCACCGGCGACGTCAAGGGCATCCTGCTCCTCGACGTCACGCCGCTGACGCTCGGCGTCGAGACCGAGGGTGGCGTATCGACGAAGATGATCGAGCGCAACACCACGATCCCCACACGCCGCTCCGAGATCTTCACGACGGCCGCCGACAACCAGCCCGAGGTTGAGATTCACGTCCTCCAGGGCGAGCGGGCTATGGCGAACGACAACAAGAGCCTCGGACGATTCAAGCTTCCCGGTATTGCTCCGGCGCGGCGCGGCGTCCCCCAGATCGAGGTCACGTTCGACATCGACGCAAACGGCATCGTTTCCGTGTCGGCCAAGGATCTCGGTACTGGCCAGACCCAGCAGGTCACCATCACCGGCGGCACCGCGCTGTCCGATGAAGACATCGAGAACATGGTCAAGGATGCCGAGGCGCATGCCAACGACGATGCACAGCGCAAAGAGGCGGCCGAGGCTCGCAACCAGGCCGACCAAGCGGCGTATCAGATCGAGAAGCAGCTCGCCGAGCATGGCGACAAGCTGACCGACGACGAGCGCAAGGTGGTCGAAGACAAGATCGCCGAGCTGCGGACGTTGCTGGCCAATGAAGCCGCGGACACCGAGGCCCTCAAGAACACCACAAACGAGCTCCTGACATCGTCCCAGATCCTCGGACAGAAGATCTATGAGGCGTCCGCTGCGGAGAGCGCTGCAGCGGCCGCGGACGACGCACCAGCGAGCGACGATGAGGTCGTCGAAGCCGAGGTGGTGGAGGACGATGACGACGCCTAGGGACTTCTTCGAGCCACCAGCAACGAGCCCCGAGCCCGTTGATTCCTCCCCCTCAGGGGGAGGTGGCAGCGGCGAAGCCGCTGCCGGAGGGGGTCAGGACCGAAGGTCCCGCAGCGGCGCAGCCGCTGACGGAGGGGGTCAGGAGTCAACCGCTCCCGACACACTCGACGACCTTGTCGTGCCCGACCCGGGGCCGACGGCGCATGAGCTTGGACTGGAACTCCCCGACGATCCCGACGAAGCCCAGGCGCTGCTCCTTCGGGAGCTGAGCGAAGCACGTCAGGAAGCCGGCGAGCAACTCGAGATGCTGCAGCGTGTCGCTGCCGACTTCGACAACTATCGCCGTCGCGTCGAGCGGGACCAGGCGGAGAACGTCGAGCGCGCATCACAGCGCGTCATCGAGAGCCTTCTGCCGACGCTTGACGCGTTCGACGCGGCCACCATGTTCGAACCGCAAACGCCGTCGGAGGAGAAGACACGCGAAGGTATGGTGTCGACGCGGACACAGCTCCTCGAGACGCTCGCTCGCGAGGGGTTCCAACCGATCCCAGCAGTCGGAGAACCATTCGATCCGAAGGTACACGAGGCGGTTTCCGGACCTGGCGACGGTGAGGGCGACCTGTTCATCGACGCTGAGCTGCGACGGGGCTACCTCATGCGCGGCCGGGTGATCCGGCCTTCGTTGGTGACGGTGAAACATGCGTAAGGAATGGCTTGAGAAGGACTACTACGCGACGCTCGGTGTGTCGAAGACCGCTTCGAACAAGGAGATCAAGAAGGCCTTCCGCAAGCTCGCCCGCGAGTTCCATCCGGACAACAACCCCGACGACGCCGTCGCCGAAGCCCGGTTCAAAGAGATCAACGAGGCATACGACACACTCTCGGACACCGATGAGCGCAAGGAGTACGACCACGCTCGCGAGATGGGCTACTTCGTGGGGGACCCCGGCGGCCATCAGCAGTATGTCCGCGTCGAGGACCTCTTCGGCGGTCAGGCAGCGGCCGGCGGCGGAGGCTTCCAGGACCTCCTGGGAGGCCTCGGCGATCTCTTCGGCCAGGGTCAGCGGCAATACCAGCCGCGCCCGGCAGCCGGTCGCAACTTGCAGGCGGATCTCTCGCTGACGTTCCACGAAGCCCTCGCGAGCACAACAAAGTCCATCAACGTTGACGGACGCAATGTGAAGGTGAAGGTTCCACAGGGAATCTCCGACGGCACCAAAGTCCGGCTGGCGGGGAAGGGAGAGCCCGGATTGAATGGCGGTCCTGCCGGTGATCTCTTCGTTCGTGTACACGTGGCCGAGCACCCGGTCTTCGAGCGAACCGGCAAGCGGGATCTCAAGATCGACGTGCCGGTGACGTTTGCCGAGGCGGCGCTCGGCGCTGTGATCCAGGTTCCGACCCTCGACGGAGTCACCAAGATCCGCGTCCCCCGTGGGACGCAGGGCGGTACCGTTATGAAGGTGTCCGGCAAAGGCGTTGAGACTCCAAGCGGCGCGGGAGACCTCCTGGCGACTCTCCGGGTCACCGTGCCGACTGAGCTGTCGGATGAGGAGCGCGAACTCCTCGAGGCATTCCGCGATGAGCGGGCTCCGGACAACCCGAGAGAGCAATTGGGGGTGACATGAGCAACCGTGAGGAAGCCCGCTACGTCATCTCCGTCGCCGCGGAGATGTCTGGTATGCACCCGCAGACCCTGCGGATCTACGAACGGCGCGGTCTGATCGAGCCATATCGGACTCCCGGCGGCACGCGCCGCTACTCCGAGGCAGACATCGAGCGTCTGTCACTGATTCAAGAGCTCACAGGCGCCGGCGTGAACCTGGAAGGTGTCAGGAGGATTCTGTTCCTCGAACTCGAAGTCGAACGTCATCGCGCCCAGATCGATCGCCTGCGGCGTTTGCTGGAGGAGTCCGACGCCCGTTTCACCAGCGACCCCGAACGCAGGACGGTCATCAGAATGGGTGTTGTCAAGAAGAGGAATCTCCCCGCGATTCGGCGCGACCGCCCGGCGGGTGAGTAGCCGCTTCGCACGAGACGACTAGCGGAGCGTCCGGGTAGCGGAGTAGCGTCGGTGTCCCCACTTGGAGGCAAACGTGGCGCTCGACGTTGAAGCCGTTCGCAGTCAATTCCCGGCACTCTCGCGGGACGTCGATGGGCAGCCTGCTGCCTATCTCGATGGGCCTGGGGGAACGCAGGTTCCGAAGTCCGTCATCGATGCGATGGCGGACTTCATGCGTGTGGGGGGAAGCAACCACGGCGGACCCTTTGTGACTTCACGCGAAACCGACGCGGTCGCAGCGTCGGCGCGCCGGGCAATCGCCGATCTCATCGGAGCCTCGCCGGACGAGATCGCGTTCGGACAGAACATGACCTCGCTCACACTGTCGGTCAGCCGGGCCCTCGCTGCAACATGGATGATCGGGGACAACATCGTGGTCACCCGATTGGACCACGACGCAAACGTGTGGCCGTGGGTCATCGCGGCAAGGGACGCCGGCGTTGAAGTCCGATGGATCGACTTCGATCCGGAGGATGGATGCCGTCTTCAGATCGAGCAGGTATCCGAGGTCATCGACCGGCGCACACGCCTCGTGGCCGCCACCGCTGCCTCGAACGCGGTCGGGACCGTCACCGATCTCGAATGGCTGATCAGCGCTGCTCACCGTGTAGGCGCTCTGACCTATGTCGACGCGGTGCACTACTCGCCGCACGGCCTCCTCGATGTCGCTGCTCTTGGAACGGACTTCCTCGCCGCATCGTCGTACAAGTTCTTCGGGCCACACACAGGATGCCTCTACGGACGGAGCGAGGTGCTCAGCGACGTGGCTGCGTACAAGATCCGGCCGGCTCCGGACGATCCACCCGGCAAATGGGAAACCGGCACACAGAGCTTCGAGAGCCTCGCAGGCGTCACAGCAGCCGTCGACTACATAGCGTCGATCGGCGAGGGAGATTCGAGACGGGAGCGGATCGTCTCAGCCATGGAGACGATCGGTTCCTACGAACACGCTATCTCCGAGCGCTTCCTCGAAGGAATCGCCGGCCTTCCCCAGGTCCACCTCTACGGACGCCACGTCCCGGACGGTCGCACACCAACATTCGCCATCTCTGTCAGCGGAGTACACCCGGATGAAGTGGCAGCGACGCTCGGCGTCGGCGGCATCTTCGTATGGTCGGGCGACTACTACGCCGTGGAGGTGATGCGCCGCCTTGGCGTCGCAAACCAGGGAGGACTCGTTCGAATCGGCTTCGTGCACTACAACACGTTCGAAGAGGTCGACCGGGTTGTCGCCGCTCTGGGCGACCTCACATCGTGACAACATTCCCAGACGACTTCGTGTTCGGGGTCACGGCTTCGGCGTACCAGATCGAGGGTGCCTGGAACGAGGACGGCAAAGGTGAGTCGACCTGGGACCGATTCGTACGCGAACCCGGACGCATTCACGATGGGGAGACCGGGGACGTTGCGTGTGACCACTACCACCGGTACCCCGAGGACGTCGCTCTCATGGCCGATGCGGGAATTCCGGCATACAACCTGACCACCGCGTGGACCAGAATCATCCCGGATGGGACCGGACCGGTCGAACCGAGGGGTGTCGCCTTCTACGACCGCCTCGTCGACGAACTCCTCGAGCAAGGCATCGCTCCGTACGTCACGCTCTACCACTGGGAACTGCCACAAGCCCTCCAGGACACCGGTGGATGGGCAAACCGTCGAACCGTCGACGCATTCGTTCGGTATGCCGACGTCGTCAGCGAGGCACTCGGCGACCGCGTGACCCAGTGGGTTACCCACAACGAGCCGTGGGTTGCCTCATTCCTCGGTCACTACTTCGGTGATTTCGCCCCGGGCCACACCGATCTCGGAGAGGCGCTCGCCGTCGCTCATCACTTGCTCCTCGCGCATGGCCGGTCGGTGCCCGTCATCCGTGCCAACGTTCCGAACAGCGACGTCGGCATCATCCTGGACTGTCGACCATCGACGCCGGCCAGCGCCGATCCTGCAGACGTGGCGGCGAATCGCCATTTCGATGGCTTCCGGAATCGCTGGTTCTTCGATCCCGTCTTCGGCAGGGGATACCCGCAGGACATCGTGGAGGCGTTTCGGGAACGGGGCGTCGATACGTCGTCGTTCATCCATCCCGGCGACCTCGCCGCGGTCGGGATACCGCTCGACTTCATCGGGATCAACTACTACACCGCGCTCGCAGTTGCGGTCGGCCACGAGGAAGAAGAGGTCACCTGGCTCAAGCCCGGCCCGAACCCGCCCGACGGTTTCACCGAAATGGGTTGGGAAATCGTCCCGTCCGCTCTCACCACATTCCTCAAACGAATCCACGATGAGTACGGCGCCACCGACATACGCGTGACCGAAAACGGTGCCTCGTACTCCGACGGTCCGGGGCCGGATGGTCGCATTCACGACCGTCGGCGCATCGACTACTTGTGGTCGCACTTGAGCGCCGTCGGTGACGCTCTCGACCAGGGTGTCCCCGTGACCGGCTACTTCGTTTGGTCGATCCTGGACAATTTCGAGTGGACGCTCGGATACAGCCAGCGGTTCGGCCTCATCTGGGTCGACCATGAAACCGGCGAGCGCATCCCGAAGGACAGTCTGTACTGGTACGGCGAGGTCGCCGCCGCCCGTGCCATCGAGTGAGTTCTGCCGAATGGCCCTGGTCGTGGCACGTGGCCAGGCCGACGCTTGGGACAGCATCGACGGGTTCGGATCACACCGGGAGGTGTCTCGTGCGGCGGACCATTCCGACCCTCACTGCGCTTGTCCTCGTCTCCGCGGCATGCACCAGCAGCACCGATCCAACCACGACCGAAGCGACCACGACATCCTCCACCACAACAACGACAGCAGCCGCATCGGCAACAACAACCATGGCAGCGACGACTACCGCGGCCGGGGCGCCGGTGCTGATTCCCACCCAATCCCGTGGATTCGGCGCCACCCTCGATGAAGTACCGCTGATCGTTGAAGGCTCGTACCCGGGGCCAGACTGGCCGAGATCACTCGATGGCGTTGTATTCGTCGACGCAGTTCCGGCCGCACTCCACAAGACCTTCTTCGAAACGGGTTCGTCATCGAGCCGAGCACAAGCGAGTACCCCTTTCCCGAAGCACTCGCCTGGAGCACGCAGTTCTCGTCGACCTACGAACAGCTGGGCCCATATGGCGAAGCGGCAGGACGCCCGGTGTTCGTGACGACCGATGTTGGCTACCACCTGTGGCACCAGGTCTTCGACTTCGTGCTCCGCGACACCGAAGAGCGGCAACTCCTCGCCATACTTGAGACGCTCGTCGGCGTCTGCTATCGGCCGTGCGCGACTCGAACCGTGGCCGTCGCAGGCACCCCGATGGAGGATGCCACCGTCCGGGCGACGAATCATCTCGAAGCCGTCGCCACCACCCTCAGTCTCGATGTCGGACCGATCAGCGAGCGCGCTGCGGATGAGGTTGCCCTCGTCGAAGCCCACACCCAAACGGCGGTTTCACCCACCGTGGGCGGGTCGTGTGGCGAACTGCCGCCGACCGCCTCGTGTGTCGACTACTCCCTGATGACGCCGCGCTGGTCACTACACCCGATCGGAAGAACTGACCCGCTACTTCAAGGCGATGTCCATGCTCGGTAACACCGGCTTCTCGGTCACCGACGTCAACACGCTGCGCGTCGGGTTGGTGATCGCTCAGTTGCTGGCAAACGACCCGGACCTGGCTGCCGCGTTGGCAACCATCTACGACCCGACTGCGTTCCTCGTCGGAACGGCCGACGATTACACACCATTCGAAGCGGCCGCGGCAGCGGCCGACGTCGGCGTGGATCTCAGTGATCTCAGTGCTCTCACCAGCGACGAGATCGTCGCGTCCGTTGGCGACGCCCTCCTCGCTTCTCGCGAAGTGCAGATCGATCCCCACCGGGCGTCGCTCCGCACGATGGGTTCCCGGTTCGTGCTCGATTCCTGGATCTACGACCAGCTCACGGACCCGGGAGTTCCCGGGCGGACCCGACCCGACCCGCTCGACCTTGCCTCGGCGGTTGGCAGCGACTTCGCCGACGGCGTCCAGAACGCGGCCAGCGAACCCGCTACCTATCCCGACTATGAACGGAAGGTCGCCGAGCTCCGCGAAGCCACCGCAGCCAGGACCATCGATCAGTGGGGAGAGACGGTCTACAGCGGTTGGCTCTACGCCCTCCAGCCTGAATGGGTGATGCCGCATCCCGACGCCTTCCCGCCCTTCATGCGCACCACGGCGTGGGAGTCCAAGTCGCACAACACCGGCTTCGCCTCATACGCGGAACTGAAACACGACACGATCCTCTACGCGAAGCAAGGCATCGTGGAAGGCGAGGCGCCGGAGCCCCCACCGCCGCCTCGCCACTGGGTCGAACCCGACCCGTCGCGTTCGGCCGACTCGCCGCTCTTGCCCGAATGATGCGCGATGACTCACCGGTGCGGGACTCATGCTCGCCGGCGACTACGACACCGAGACGGCAACCCATGGAACGAAGACGAGACGGCTCGGTGGGCGGCCGACTATCTCATCGACATGCTCGACCGTTTCACTCGACTCGCCGGCGACGAACTCGACGTCCTTCCGATCTCTGCCGACGACAACGTGTGGCTCTCCGAGATCGGCGGGAGGATCGGCTGGCTTGTCGAAGCCGTCAACCGGGGGGAGATCGAGGCAACGCCGATCATTGCGGACATCTTCCTCGACCGTTCGCCGATGAAGTGCTCGAGGTCGGGACCGGCCCGCTTGATACCATCCACGTGCTCGTCCCCGACGACGAAGGACACTTCCAGGTCGCCACCGGCTCGGTCTACTCGTACTACCAGTTCTGGGGTCCCCGCCCCGAACGTCTCACCGACGAGGAATGGCGGGACCGCATTGTCGCAGGTGACCTGCCGGAACGGCCATCGTGGTGGACCGACGAACTCGGCTGACCTTGCGGCTCGTCGCGGCACTCCTTTGCGGGTCGTGTGCGGCCACGCCGGGCGACGGCGCTGCGCCACCATCACCGTCCGGACCCACCGCGGTCACCGTGCTCTCTCGCTGGTGATGCGATGCTCGGCCGGAACCTTGCCCCGATCGTGACCGCCGATCCCGACGGGCTGTTCGCCGACGTTCGCCGTGAGATCCGGCGGGCCGATATCGCCGCCGTGAACGTCGAATCGCCGCTCACGGAGCGCCCACACCTCGCCCAACCCCTACGCATTGGAGGCCGATCCGCAGAGCGCAACCCTGATCGCCGCCGCAGGTTTCGACGTCGTCGGCATCGCGAACAATCACGCCGGTGATGCCGGGCCGCTGTCCGTCGTCGATACCCTGAACGCCGTCACCGAAGCCGGAATGCGAGCCGTCGGAGGTGGCGCCGACCTCGCGGGGGCGTGGACGCCGGTGACCGTGGAATCCGGAGGTATCAGGATCGCGTTCCGCGATCGATAGCTCCCTGCAAGGACTCCGTGCGACTGCGTTGGTACCCGGTGTCGGCGTCCTGGGACCCCGACCTGGCACGATCGGCGGTCGCCGAGGCTCGTTCGCAGGCCGACATCGTCGTTGTCGGGCTCCACGGAGGCGTCGAATACCGGACTGTTCCCGATCCGCTGCTCGTCCGATCGCCGACGACCTCGCCGCCATGGGGGCCGATGTGGGTGGGGCCACGGGCCGCACGTAGAACAGCCGATCACCGTCACCAACCCGGAGAGCACGGGCGGCCGACGGTGATCGCCACCTCGCTCGGCAACTTCCTCTTCGACCAGCACCGGCCCGGAACCGACACGGGGATCCTCCTCGAGGTACTCGTCGACCGTGATGGCGTGATCGCTCACCACGTCGGAGACACCAACGTGAGCGATCTCCGCGTCCACTTCGACGGATGGCGTCCCCCGGCTGGGAACGCCGCGCTCGTCGCCGGCCGGTTGTGGAGCCTCGACCGATCCGCCACCCCCGTCGACCCAACGGTTGTCCTTCCACCGTTCTCGGAAGGTGTCATCGTCGATGGCGCGTCGGGTGATCTCGACGGAGACGGTGCAGACGAGATCCTCGTCTCCTACCGGCATCCACTTCGCGACAAACTCGGCGAGCCGGGACGCCGCTGCCGACAGACGGTCCGGTATGTCCCGCATCTCGGTGGCCAACATCGACGGACGCCGATCTGGCTGTCCCGTCGACCTCCACATGCGATCGGCCGAGTCGCTGCCTGTGACCGGGCCGCGCGTTCGCCTACACAACACTCGACGATGACACAGTGATCGCACCGCCACCGGGACCTGGAGCGGCTTCGGCTTCGTGCTCGAGGAGGAGCTTCCGGGCTCAGGCCGGTCGGTGCGCCGACGTCGACGGAGACGGTCTTCTCGACCCGATCGTGCTCGATCGAGATCCAAGGAAAGCAGCCGCGCCGTTGACCCAGCCGATACGCTGTCTCCCATGCGCACGCTGATCACCATCAGGGAGCCTGGAGGACGTCCGGCTCCGCTCGTCGTCGACGGTGACGTCTTTGCGAATCCCGATGATGGCCCGATCGACGAGGAGATCTCGACAGAGCACCTCTATGCGCTCCCCGGCCTCGCCGACTGCCACGCCCACGTCGGCATGGAGAACATCGGTCAAGCAGGATCGCTCACCGACGACGACATCCGATCGAACTGCATTAAGAACGCCTGGATGCAGGTTGAGGGTGGTGTGCTCCTGATCGCCGACAAGGGTTCGCCAAGTGACGTCTCCCTTGAGATCCTCGACGCTCCCCCGGTCTCACGTCCGGCGATGCAAATGGCCGGCCGTATGATCGCCCCACCCGACGGCTACTACCCCGAGTACGGCGGCGAGGTTGATGAGGCCGGTCTCGTCGAAGCCGTTCGGGTCGCAACTGCAGGCCCTGCATCGTGGGTGAAGATCATTGGCGACTGGCCGCGCAGAGGCGTCGGACCGCAGGCCAACTACGGCGAAGCGGCGCTGCGCGCTGCCGTCGACGTTGCACACGCGGCAAGGAGAAGAGTCGCCGTCCACACGATGGCTCCCGAGGGGATCCGACCGGCCGTTGCTGCCGGTGTCGACTCGATCGAGCACGGCTTGTTCCTGTCTGCGGACGACCTGACGAGCCTCGCAGCACGCAACGCGGCATGGGTCCCCACGATCCGGGGTGTCGAAGCCATCATCGGATTTCTCGGGGCCGAGAGTTCGGGCGGAAAGCTGCTGGCGCGGGGCGTCGAGAACGTACGAGAGCTTCTCCCGGAAGCCGAACGTCTTGGTATGACCGTGCTCGCCGGTACCGACCTCGCAGTCCCACACGGAAGAGTCGCTTTCGAGGCGATCCGTCTTCACGAACTCGGGCTCTCCGATGCTGCCGCGCTTCATGCCGTCACACGAGCCGCATACGACTACCTCGGCGTTGCACACGACTTCGCCCCCGGAGCAACCGCCGACGTGGTGTTCGTTCGCGATGACCCGAGGGAGAACCTCGAGACTCTGCTCGACCCGGTGGTGATCATCCGCTCGGGCCGGATCGTACCCTCTTGACATATTGATGCCTTATCAATATGTTTTGATGTATGCGAACAACCATCAGGATGGATGACGATCTCCTCACAGCGGTCAAGGCCGAAGCTGCAGCCGGCGGTGAAACACTGACTGCCTTCATCGAGGAAGCGGTGCGTCGGCAACTCGCGGCACGCCGCGCAATCGCAGACTCTCCTGCTCCCGAACTCCCAGTGTTCGCCGGCGACGGACTCCTCCCCGGGGTCGACCTCGACGACTCGGCGGCACTTCTCAACCTCATGGAGGGCCGATGAGGCTGTTTGACGTCAATGTCCTCGTCAACGCTCACCGAGCCGACGCGGACCACCACCAACCGTGCCGGGCCGTCATCGACGAGGCGATCTCTGCTCCCGGAGCCTTCGGCCTCACGCCGATCGTCCTCAGCGGATTCCTTCGAGTCGTCACCCACCCAAGGATCTTCAAGACGCCAACCCCCCTGGTCGATGCTCTCGAGTTTGTGGAGACCCTAGGCGCACAACCGCAGGCCGAACTTGTCCGGCCGGGACCTCGTCACTGGGACATCTTCACGATGCTTGCCGAGGAAACGTCGGCGCGCGGGAACTTGATCCCAGACGCCTACCTCGCGGCGATAGCAATCGAATCGGGCTCCGAGTGGATCTCGACGGACGGCGACTTCGCCCGATTCCCAGGTCTCCGCTGGGTCGACCCACGGGCCGCGTGACGCTCGTCTACAGCTCGAGACGTCGGTAGAGAAGCATCGCCCCGCCAACGAACCCCAGTGCGAGGGCCGCGGTCGCCCACACCGCACTCGCGGGATCGAACGGGTTCCCGTGGATGTACTCCATCCCGGGAATCCAGCTATTCACGTCCAGATCGGCCTTCATGAGTCCCGTCGGCAGGTACTGATACCACGACGGCCGAATCTGCGGCGGCGCAAACCGAAGCACGAGCCAGAGGATCATGGCGAGCAGTGCGACTGGTCCTCGACGACGAATCAGGACTCCAAGGAAGCCGGTCGTCGCGATGAAGAATCCGAGAACCACCATCGTCGCGCCGAGAGCCACGAGGAAGCGTCCCAGCGATGGGGCATCCGGCGTGACGAAACGGTAGGGCTCAACCTTCGGCAGCCACCAGTTGGCGACGAGGCCAGGGACCAGAATGGCCGTCACGGAAAGCCCGATCCATAGTCCGCCGAGTTTCGCGACGACATAACCTCCTCTCGAAACCGGCTTTGAAACGAGCCACGCCGCTATGCCACTGCGGTACTCACCGACGATCGTCGCCTCGGCCAGGATGATGCCGGCGAATACGGGGAACAACATGAGCGCGCTGAGCAGGTTTTCGTAGCCCAACGGTCCAAACGTCATGTTGGGGGTCACCACGACGAAGTACACGAATCCGTTGATTCCAGCCACCCACAAGATCAAGTGGAACAGCCCCCGACTCCCAAGCCATCGTCGCAGCTCTGCCGCTAACACCCCGACAAACCCACCGACGCCGACTCGAAGCGTGGTCACATCAATCGCCATCATCAGCCCCCACAAGTGCCAGGTAGGCGTCCTCAAGCCGTCCGTCGCTGAGATGAAACTCAATGATGTCGTGCTGGTCACCATCGACCAACGCCGGGGCGAGCCGTTCGACAAGCGAATCATCGCTCAATCGAACAACCCAATCCTCGATCTCTCCGTGACGACGTGTGCTGATGCTCTCTACCCACGGTTCATCCACGAGTCGGGCATGCAACGCCTTGGTATCTCCCCGTAGCCGAACCGCGAAGTCCGTATCGGATACCGTCAGGATCTCGTCGATGTCTCCCTGAGCCACGATGGCCCCCCGGCTGACCATGGCCACGGTGTCACTGACCCGTTCGACGTCGTTGAGGATGTGCGTCGAGTAGAACACGGTCGCCTCGGTGCGAATCTCATCAATGAGATCCAGCATGTCGCGACGGCCGGTCGGGTCAAGTCCGGCGGACGGTTCGTCGAGGATGACGAGTTCTGGATCGCCCATGAGCGCCTGGGCTACCCCGACGCGCTGCCGCTCACCACCCGACAGTCCTGCCATACGACGCTTCGCCTTGTCGGCCATGCCGACCCGATCAATGAGCTTGTCGGCGCGGCGCCGGAGCGCCGAACCGCGAGGGTGGCCGGGATAGAGACGTCCCGCGGTGACGACAACGCCCCTCACCGTCTGATGGGACGGGAAGGCCGGATCCTGGGGCAGATAACCGATACGTGAACGGGCCAGAAGCCCCCTGTCTCGTACGTCGATGCCGTTTACAGCAGCCCAACCCGAGGTGGGCCGAATGAGTCCCATAAGGATCTTCATCGTGGTCGTCTTCCCGGCACCGTTCGGGCCGAGGAAGCCGCACACGGATCCGGCTTCGACGGTGAGGTCGAGACCGCGCAGCGCTTCGACCTTCCGGTACCGCTTCTTCAGTTGCCGAATCTCGATCGCAGGAACCGTCATGCGAGCTCCCGTCGGTCGAAGAACCACACCGCCGCACCAAGAACCACGATCGATAACAGCAGCGAAGACAGAATCGGCATGAGGAGAGCGACGTCGTTGCCCCACGCGATCTGGAGCACCGCCCGGACAGCCCCTGCCGGGGTGGCCGACACACTCGTGCCCCCGACGATCGCAGACACGACGATCGCTCCGACAAGCATCATTCCGAGTCCGAAGACCGCGGTCCGAGACCGAAGAACTGTCCCCAGCAGCATCATTACCGCAATGACGAACACGACCGTCCCCCAGATCGCCGCAAGCATCCCGAGGTAGCGTCCAAGATCCGGGAGATCGGCGAATCGGCCCCACATGCCGATGGGAGATTGGGTGACCTCCACGACATCTCCCGCCCGGAATCCGGTGCCGCCCCGGTTCACCGCGCCGGCAAGGATCGGGTACAGCAGCACCCCTGCCAAAACGATGATTACCGCGTATGCGACGGCTGCGGCCACGAACTTCGCCACGATCACGGACGCTCGTCGGATCGGCATTGCGACGAGCCAACCGGCGGTGCCCCGATTGATTTCGCCGAGCACTGCACCTTCGCTGAGCGACGCAGCCGAGATGAGCAGAATCGCCGACCATACGCCCAGGAACCCGAGGAACAGGAATCCGAAACCGGGATCAACGCTCGGGCTCGGAGCGGCGCTCCAGGGTGCATACATGACCCCGAAGATGATCAGACCGACAACGATCAGAATGACTGCTCGCAGCGGGAACCAGATCCGAAACTCAACGCCGAGCAACCCCCCGATCCCCTGCAGGGGGTGGATCCGCTCGATGGGAGTCGGCGCGCTGGCTTCAGCCACCATCGAGACCTCCAACCAGTTCCATGTAGAGTTCCTCGAGACTCCGATACGCCGGCCTCAACGAAACGACACGAACTCCGTCTCTCGCGACCAGGACCCTCATCAGCCGGTTCTCGGCGATCGTCCGATCGGGCGTCTCGATCCTCCATCTCCCGTCCGTCGAGTGGCGTCGACAGCGTCTACCCATGGTTCACGCTCGAGACTCCGCAGGGCCCCATCACCGTTGCCGCCCGCAAGCGTGACCTCGTAGACGCCGCGGCCACCGAGGTACCGGTCCATCGGGCCCTGCTCCACGATCTCACCGCGGTCGATTACGACGATGTGATCGGCGATCCGTTCCACGTCGTCAAGGATGTGGCTCGAGTAGAAGATCGTCATGTGCTCCTTGAGCCGATCGAGGAGCGTGAGGACCTGGTGTCGGCCTTCCGGGTCGAGGCCCACCGACGGCTCGTCGAGGATGAGTAGTTCGGGATCCCCGATGATGGCCTGGGCGATGCCGAGGCGTCGGAGTTCACCCCCGGAAAGCGCCTTCACTTTGCGGTTCGCGAGGTCAGTGAGGCCGACCAGATCGAGTGTCTCGTCAACCTTCCCATCGAGCGCGGACCTGGATCCATCCAGGTAGCGCCGTGCAACGAATCGGACGATGCCGCGCACCTTGGCCCTTGAGAAGAACGACGGATCCTGCGGGAGGTACCCGATCCGAGAACGGGTCCGGAGGCCATCACCGTCGAGGTCATCCCCGAGAATGGACGCCCAACCACCGGAGGGTCGGATGAGCCCCATCAGGATCTCCATGGTGGTGCTCTTCCCGGCGCCGTTCGGTCCGAGGAAACCACAGACCGATCCCTCCGGCACTTCGAAGTCGACGCCGCGCAGCGCCTCGATCCGTCGGTATCGTTTGCGCAGGCTCCGGGTTTCGATCGCCGCGGTCACGGACACTCCCCCCATTCGGGGAGTTGCACAACGGTGTCCCCGTCGACCTCAACAACCGCTGATCCGCAGTACTGGCGTCTGCAACTGTCGTCGTCACAGGGCTCTGACGCCTCCTCAGCATTGATCCGAAGAATGTACGTCCCTGGATCGAGAGCAGCCGGTTCCGGGAAGAATGCATCCCACGGTTCCTGCCATCCGATTTGGGGGCGCAGACTCACGACCCCTCCACCCGGCCCATAGGCCTGCATCGGCACAAGACCTCTCTCCTCGGCACGGAGGACCATCCTCGAGTCTTCCCCGTCGTGGAGCCAGACATACTCGAAGGTGAGTCCTCCGGCCGGCCAGGCGTCGCCGCGTCCGATCTCGCCGAGGGTCGACCCGGCGGGGAGCAGAATGGCCGTGAAGTAGCCAGGGGAACCTTCCTGTCGCACAACGTTCGGGACCTCTATCCAGAGATGGCTATCGCCGGTGGGGGGCGTCGACGGCCTTCTAGCGATCTCCTCCGGGGATCCGATCGGTACCAGATCACACGCATCGAGTTCGGGGAGATCGATCACTGTGTCCCCGTCGATGTTCACTGTGATCTGTGCGCAGCGCTCCGGGGCGGCGAAGTAGAGGTCGTAGGATCCAGGATCGCCGACGAACGTGCCGGCAAACAGCTCGTAGGCGCCACCGGGCATAACGAGCGCACCTTGGCCTCCCTCTTCATGTTGCAGCAGGCCGCAGATGCTCCCTTCGTGGTATTCGCCCACGTCGAGCATCGGCCGCAGCGGTTCGGTCCCCAGCCACTCGTCGAGGATCTCCTCCTCGCTCCGTCCGGACTCATTGGCCGCTTCGGCAACTGCACGATCGAAAGGCCCGGGCGGCTCGCTGATCTCCGGGCACAGAGCGCCGAGATAGTCGCTCGGGTCTGTCACCGATTCGAAGTCGGTCCCGACCGGGAGAAGCGCAAGGAGGATCGTTCGCCCAACAAGATCGTCACGGGGCCGGACACGCACCGACAGCGCCCCCGGCGCTCCGCTCGTGAGTGATGCGGCATCGCAGTTGGCAGCCACCCAGGATTCCATCGACTCGACGGCCGACGCCGACTTCTCGAACATCACTTCGTCGTTGTCCGTGCCCATCCAATCCAGGAACCGTCCAAAACCTTCCTCACCCTGGAGGGCTCCTGGCCCGTGCTGCCGGCCTATGGCAAGGAACCGGGACTTGAGTGTGGCGGCGACCGCCCACTCGTCGACAATCTCAGTCGGAGCAAGCACGCTACCGGCATGGATCGCGGCCTCTTCCCTCTCAAGCATTGGCTCGATGTCTTCGTGGTGCCCCTCGAATAGCCAGTGGCCAGGGTGGAACAGAACGGAGTCCCTCAACTCCGGCCACCGTGAGCAGAAGTCGCCACACCCTGTCACCGACCACTCATCGATCGCCTCTATCGCGATGTCGGCTTCACTCACCGCCGATTCCATCCCCCCAGGACCGAACATCATCGTGATGTGGTCGGCACGAATGGCGTGTCCGGCGTACCCAGCGGTGAAGATGAGATCACTCGCACCGGTGTAGACGTCGTAGAGCCGATCCCAGTCGGCCCGGACCTCTGCCGGTGCCGCACGGTCGTATACCGCCATGGTCTCATCGACACTGTCGGCGCTTCGTGCGTCGTGGAACCGCTGATCTTCGCCATCGATCATGTTGATGACGGTTCGCCGGGCTTCGGGCCACGCGCGACAGAAGAGGGCGGTATTCCCCGCCGTCTCCCCCTCAGCTGTCGAGTCGGGATCGACGATGGCGGCATCGGTACACGCCGTCAGGGCAACGACCGCGACCGTGACGAGTAGCCACCACCGCATTCGGATATAGGTCCCTTCCACGGAGGACACTAGACGCGGGGGGAGCGCCCCTCTAGAGACGAACGGCCCGGATCCACCAGGTCACCCGACGATGTAGGTGCCGGTTCCGACCGCGACCAGCGTGCCCTCGTCGTTGTGGAACTCCATCCGAGTGACGACCACCCGGGAACCGCTGCGCAGCACTGAGGCCGACGCATCAAACCACTCGCCCACACCCGGCCGGAGGTAGTCGATGCGCATGTCGATTGTGCTGATGTTCGAGAAGATCCGACCGGCTTCCTCGCGGTCTTTGGAGGTGTGCGTCCGACGACCGCCATCATCGCCGCTATCCCGCCGGCGACGTCGAGCGTGGCAGCAACAACCCCGCCGTGAAGAAAGCCTCGGGCGAAGTTGCCGACGAGCTCGTCGCGATGGTCGACCCGAATCCTGGCCACGCCGTCGTCGTCGATCCGGCAGTCGCGAACGCCGAGGATGCGATTGAACGGAATGAGTTTCTCGGTCACTTCGACGAGGTCGGCGAGGGTGTCGAATTCGGACATGGCGCGAGTGTATGACCGAGGATCGGGGCAGAAATCGCGATGAACACTTGATGTTATGGGCAAAGTGTGCGATATTGGCGCTTCGAACGAGCTGGTCGGCTCGTGGAACCCCTCCGTTGTTGAGAGTGTTGTTCCGTGTACGAAGGCCTACCGACCGGGAACCAATTTCCGAGGTTGAGCGTCTAAATAGGGACGCTGAAGCCGATTGGGCCAAATCTCCAAACGGACAGCGCTGAGACGCGAACCTACAGGTGAAGGATTTCACAAACATGAAGACGGCAGAAAAGATGCGATGGGTGGGTCAACCGCTCGAAATGGGCGACAGCCTGACTCGCTACCTCCAAGAAATCTCATATCACGATCTGCTCACGGCAGACGAAGAAGTCGAACTCGCCCAGGCGATCGAGGCCGGAACCGCTGCGGAGGAACAACTCGCAGCAGTCTCCGTGCGAGGCGCCGAGAAGGTGCGGCTCCAGCGGGCCGCCCGCAAGGGACGCGAGGCCCGTGAACGTTTCACGCAGGCGAACCTCCGCCTCGTTGTGAGCCAGGCCAAGCGCTACCGCAGCCAGTACGGCATCGAGTTCATCGACCTCATCCAAGAGGGCAACCTCGGCCTCATTCGTGCGGTCGAGAAGTTCGACTGGCGCAAGGGCTTCAAGTTCTCCACGTATGCAACGTGGTGGATCCGCCAATCCATGCAGCGTGCCGTGGCCGAGAAGTCACGCACCGTTCGTCTCCCGAACTCGCTGCACGACACGCTGGTGACCCTCAACAGCACCAGGAACCGCCTGCTCTCCGAGCTTGGGCGTGAACCGACTCCCGAAGAACTCTCCGAGGAGTCCGGTCTGACCTTCGACGCGGTCGTCGAGGCCCAGCTCGTCAACGATTCGGTGTCGCTCGAGGCACCGGTTGGTGAAGACGGCGCGGTCCTCGGGGACTTCGTCTCGCACCACGATGAAGAGGACCCGGTCCGCGAGACCGAGAAGGCCAGTGCGATCGAGGCCCTCCGGGACGCGATCAACCGCCTTCCCGAGCGCGAGGCCTACATCCTCTCCATGCGGGTTGGGTTCGAAGACGGACTCCCCCGCACGCACGAAGAGATCGGCGGCAACCTCGGCCTCGGCCCCACCAGGGTCCGGTCGATCGAGAAGCTCGCCCTGTCGAAGCTTCGCCACCCGGCGTTCGGGCTTCGAGAGGATGCGATGGACTTCTAGTCCCTCCCCATACACGTCTCAGGATGAAGACCGCCCCGGCAACGGGGCGGTTTTCATCGTTTCTGGCCTGAGTCTCGCTCCTCAGCCGCGGTCGGTGCGCGAGAATGTGAAACCACCGACGTGAAGGAGTCCCCATGACCGCGAACCACCCCGGCGTTGTGTATGGCCGACGAGTCGCGATCATCGACGGCCTCCGCACCCCGTTCGTGAAGTCTGGAACGGACTTCAAGGACCTGTCCTCCCTCGATCTTGCCTCGGGTGTTGTGGGAGAACTCCTGCAGCGGTCCGGCGTCGCAGGAGACCAGATCGACCAGGTCGTCTACGGAGCCGTCATCCCCGACATTGGAGCCCCGAACATCGCACGAGAGGTTGTTCTCGCCGGCGACATGCCGGACAGCATTGATGCGTTCTCGGTGAGCAGGGCTTGCGCAACGTCGACCCAGGCGGTCGTCTCGGGCGCTCAGTCGATTCTGCTCGGCGATGCCGACATCGTGGTGGCCGGCGGCGCCGAATCCATGTCGAAGCCGCCGATCCTCTACTCGGATCGGTTCGTCGACATCCTCATGGACGCCAACGCCGCCAAGGACATCGGCAGCAAGGTCAAGGCCTTCTCGGCACTCCGCCCGAAGGATCTGGCGCCGAATCCCCCTGCAATCGCCGAACGGTCTACCGCACTCACGATGGGCGGGTCTGCCGAGATCATGGCGAAGGAGAACGGCATCAGCCGCGAGGCACAGGATGAGTACGCGTTGCGCTCCCATCAGAAAGCCGTCGAGGCGTGGGACAACGGCATCTTCGATGACGAGGTGATGGCGTTCCCGGTCGGACCGGACTATCGAACCACCGTGACCAGGGACAACATCCCCCGCGCCGACTCGAGCCTGGAGAAGCTTGCGTCGCTCAAGCCGGTCTTCGATCGCAAGTACGGAACGATCACCGCCGGCAATTCATCGCCGCTGACCGACGGTGCCTCAGCCGTGATCCTCATGGAGGAGAAGACGGCGGAACGGCTGGGTTTCGTACCCCGAGCCTTCATCCGCTCGTGGGCGTTCGCAGCGCTCGACCCGAATTGGCAACTGCTCATGGGGCCGTCGTTCGCAACGCCGATCGCTCTCGACAAGGCGGGGCTGACGCTCGACGACATCGACGTCATCGACATGCATGAGGCGTTTGCTGCGCAGATCCTGTCGAACACCCAAGCGTTTGCGTCTGCCGAGTGGGCGCAACGCCGGCTCGATCGCAATGAAGCGATCGGAGAGATCTCCGACGACAAGTTCAATCTGTACGGAGGATCGCTCAGCCTCGGCCACCCGTTCGGGGCGACCGGCGCACGACAGATCACCACGATGGCCAACGAACTGGCCAGACGAGACGGGGGCAGAGCTCTCGTCACACAATGTGCGGCAGGCGGGCTCGGCGCAGCCGTCGTGCTCGAGCGCTAGGGAGGACATCATGGAGCTCACACACTTCGCGTTCGACGTCGAAGACGGCGTTGCCGTCGTCCTGCTCGACCGTGCAGGAGAACCGGTGAACACGCTCGGGCCGGCGATCTTCGATGACTTCGTCGCCGTGATCGATCGCATCGAGGCCGACCCATCCATCAAGGCGGTGGTGTTCGGCTCCGCGAAGAAGGGGAACTTCCTCGCAGGTGCGGACCTCCGATTCTTCGAGACACTCACGGATCCAGACGAGGCGGCCGAAGCGATCCGAGAGCTGCATGCGCTCTTCGCACGCATCGAGGCACTTCACACGGTCCATGCGAAACCTGTCGTGATGGCCATCGACGGTGCTTGCCTCGGCGGCGGCCTCGAGTTCGCCCTGACGGGTTCGATGCGGATTGCAGCCGATGGCAAGAAGACACAGCTCGGGCAGCCCGAAGTCCAGCTCGGAGTGCTCCCCGCAGGGGGCGGGACACAGCGCCTTCCACGGCTCATCGGTATCGCCGCCGCACTCGACATGATCCTTACGGGCCGTTCCGTGCGTCCCTACAAGGCTCACAAGATCGGGCTGGTCGACGAGATCGTGCCGGTTGAGTCCCTCTACGACATCGCGAAGCTGCGGGCGGTCGAGGCGCTCGGCCATCTCGGTGAATCCGACGGATCCTCCGTCAAGGGATTCCTGGCTCCCACCCACCTGCAGGAGCTCGCCCTCGAACAGAATCCGGTCGGCCGGCGCATGTTGTTCCGGAGGGCCGAGGAGGCCATGCTGGCCAAGACGAAGGGCCTGTACCCGGCTCCGAAACGGGCACTGGAGGCCGTCAAGATTGGGATCGATGAGGGCCCGGAGGCTGGCTACGAAGCCGAGGCGGTCTTCTTCGGCGAACTGGTCACTTCACCGGAGTCGAAGGCGCTGCGCGGGATCTTCTTCGCTTCGCAGATGATGAAGTACGCAACCGGCATCGCCGGCCACGCCGAACCGAACGAGGTCTCGAAGATCGGAGTCCTCGGTGGTGGGTTGATGGGGGCCGGCATCGCTTCGGTGTCCGTTCTCAAGGCCGGGAAGACGGTGCGTGTCAAGGAGGTCGAGGACGCCGGCGTCCAGCGTGCGCTGGCACACGTGTCGAAGAACGTCGCACGCGAGGTGAAACGTCGCCGCCTCCGCCCGTTCGAAGCCGAGCGCGCCATGAACAAGATCACGGGCGCAACCGACTGGAGTGGTTTCCAGAACGCCGATCTCGTGATCGAGGCCGTATTCGAGAGCCTGGAACTGAAGCAGGCGCTCCTTGCAGAGGTTGAAGCGATCACCCACGAAGGGACCGTGTTCGCCTCCAACACGTCATCGCTGCCGATCAGCGAGATCGCAGCGAACGCCGCACGACCGGATGCCGTGCTCGGCATGCACTACTTCTCACCGGTTGAGCGGATGTCGCTGCTCGAGGTGATCGTCACCGAGGACACGGCTGATTGGGCAACGGTGACGGCTGTCGAGGTCGGAAAGCGCCAGGGCAAGACGGTGATCGTGGTGAAAGACGGCCCTGGTTTCTACACCACACGAATCCTGGTTCCCTACTTGAACGAAGCGTTCCATCTCCTCGAAGATGGCGCATCGATCGAGGCCATCGACGACGCCATGACCGCGTGGGGCTTCCCCGTGGGTCCCGTGTTGTTGAGCGACGAGGTCGGCATCGACGTTGGGGCACACATCGCACAGGTCATGCTCAATGCGTTCGGTGAGCGAATGGCCGGACCAACCATGGCCGGCAACCTGGTTGATGACGAGCGCATGGGGCGCAAGAACGGCCGCGGGTTCTACCAGTACAACGACAAGGGCAAACGGGGCGGTGTCGACGAGACCGTCTACCAGGCGCTCGGTATCGGCCCGCGCCGTGTGATCCCCGAGGCGGAGATCCAGGAACGGCTCTCCCTCGCCATGGTCAACGAGGCGGCACGCTGCCTCGAGGAAGGTGTGCTCCAGTCGGCGCTCGACGGCGACATGGGCGCCGTCATGGGGCTCGGCTTCCCACCGTTCCGAGGTGGCCCGTTCTGGTGGGTCGATCAGGTCGGTGCGGCAGAAGTCGTCGCAACCCTCGATGCCCTTGCAGAACGCCACGGTGTGCGTTTCGAACCGGCCGAGATCCTCCGTACGCACGCCGAGTCGGGGAAGACGTTTCGGTAGGAATCGTCCCAAGGTGATCGGAATCCACCAAACCGTCATGACTAGCCCTGAAATGGAGACACCTAGGGTGGAGTAGTTGACGCTTTGAGAGGAGATGAGATGGAGATGCAGTACCGCCGCCTGGGGAATGCCGGAATCAAGACCAGTGTGTTCTCGTATGGGTCATGGCTCACGTTCGGGAGTCAGCAGGAGAGGGACGACAGTCTCGAATGTATGAGCGCCGCATACGACGCGGGTGTCAACTTCTTCGACAACGCCGAGGTCTATTCCGGGGGAAAGGCGGAGACTGTGATGGGCCAGGCGCTGCAGGAGTTCGGGTGGCCCCGTCACACCTACCTTGTATCGACGAAGTACTTCTGGGGCATGCACAGGGATGTCCCGAACGCTTTCAACACGCTCAACCGCAAGTATTTGATCGAGGCGATCGACAAGTCGATCGATCGTCTTCAGCTCGATTACGTCGATCTTGTCTACTGCCACCGCCCCGACCCAGAGACTCCGATCGAAGAGACGGTGTGGGCCATGTCCGACATCGTGGCTTCTGGCAAGGCGCTGTACTGGGGCACCTCGGAGTGGTCTGCCGCAGGAAATCCGGGCGGCGTGGGAGATTGCCGAGCGGCATCACTTGCGCAAACCGGTGATGGAACAACCGGAGTACAACCTGTTCAATAGAACCAAGGTGGAGACCGATTACGCCCGTCTCTACGAGGACATCGGGCTCGGACTAACCACGTGGAGCCCGCTCGCCTCAGGCTTGCTGACCGGCAAGTATCAGAACGGAATCCCGGAAGGGAGTCGCGGAGAGAACGTCGAGTGGCTCCAGGACTTCCTCACCGATCCCGCCAAGCTTGCCAAGGTTGATGAGTTCCTCGCTGTTGCCCAAGGTGTTGGTTGCACGCCCGGTCAGTTGGCGTTGGCATGGACCGCGTCGAACCCGCATGTGAGCTCGGTCATCCTTGGTGCTCGTCATGTCGGCCAGCTCAAGGAGAATCTCGACGCTCTCGAGGTCATGGACGCCTTGACCGACGAGCAGATGGACAGCATCAACGCGATATTCACGTAGCCAGCGGCTAGGCGCTGGAACACCATCGACGTGGGCTGGTCGTCCCCCTCGTGGCGGGGGCGTTTGGCTCAGGTACGGGATTGCGACACTCGTTGACGTAGTCGCAAGCAAGCGACCCGCACATATCGAGACTTGCGTGCCCGGGTGGAGGTGATGTGGTCGATCAGCCGGCCTGCTTGACCGGCTTCTCGACAGGCGTGATGTCGAGCCGAAGATACGATTCGACTCCGAACAGACGGTCCACCCTCTGCATCCGGGCCGGCAGGAGGGGCACCGCTTCAGCTGCAGGGACAATCACGGCAGCGGTGGTCTCGTGCAGCGTGCCTTCGTGCTCGACGACACAGCCTCCGGCAGCGAGTGTGTTGCGACACCAGTCCGTGCCGGTTCCGTACGGCAGGTGGATGAAGAACGACTGCCCGATCCGTTCTGCCCACACCGGGGTGACGTAGTCGTTGCCGGATCTGCGGCCCGTGTGGTGAATGGCCGCCTGCAGATCGATGCCCAGCCTCAGATACACCGGGTTGCGGATCCTCTTGTTGTACCAACGAACGGCATCGAGTCCCGGTCTCCATCGCGTTCGCCACGAAACAACCATCACCGCCGTCGGCACCAGATCAACCAAAACCAGGAACCCCGCAAACCCGAGGAGCCCAGCCAGGCTCCTCCTTACCCAGACAGGCATGCGAGCCATCTTGAAGCACCTCCACGTCGAGACCCACACCAATCCTATGCGCACCAACCCAAGGTTCGGTCGGGAACCAGGATCAATCCTGACCACTCACATTGCCGGAGGTGAGAGATTGCTGAACTCTCCCTTGATTGTTTATCAATATAATATTATTGTTAAACGATATGGAGGTGAGGATCATGTCAACAACCAACCGACTCCCGAAGATCCTGCAACGACTCACCGAGGTCGGCATCGGCGTCACCGCCCTCGTGGCAATCGTATTCCTACTGGCTGCCGTGTTCACCGACTCGGCACTCGAAACGCCCATGGAGTTCACACCCGCCGAAGACACCTACTCGCTCACCAGCGAGGCTTGGGGAACAGGAACCATTCACGACGCTGTTGGTGTGGCCAGATTCACCGAAAGAAGCGCAACCCTCGTCGCACTCTCCACAGCCAAGATCCTCGCCTACGCCGCAGCATCACTCGTACTGCTGGTGCTTCTCCGAAACACCCTCAAGACACTCTCAGCCGGTACTCCGTTCGTCGATGCAAACGTTGACCGAATCCGCGCCATCGGCATACTCATCCCCGTCTTCGGGTTCCTAATCCAAGGACTCCACTGGGCCACCTCTCTCGTAGCGATGGACACCGTTGCTGCCGAAGGACTCCACATCGAAGCCAGCCTCACGCTGAACCTCACCTACCTGTTCATCGGTCTCGTCATCGTCGCCCTCGCAGAAGTCTTCCGCTACGGATCACACCTGCAAACCGACGCAGACCTGACCATCTGACGAGGAGCAATCCATGGGTATCGAAGTACGCCTTGACCGACTCCTCCTGGACCGAAAGATGACCCTCACCGAACTCTCCAACAGAGTCGGCATCACGCAAGCCAACCTGTCGAATCTCAAGACCGGCAAAGCACGGGCCATACGATTCACAACACTCGACGCAATCTGCAAGGTACTCCACTGCCAACCCGGAGACCTACTCAGCCACACCACCGAACAAGAACCGCCCGGCTAGCGCGCCTATGTCGACTGCGGTTTCAGGGTGTCGATGTACCGTTCGCTCGATAGTCGCAGAGGGGAAGCCGATGGAGAAGAACCACTTCGGAGAAGGTACCGCCGAGCGGTACGACGAAGATGCCACAGCGCTGTCGACGCCCGAGGCCGTGGATGCGGCCAGGTTCGCCCGGATGAGCCTTTTCGGTCGGTGGGCAGGCTGGGAACACGAACCCTTCACCGACAACAGCACCAAACACGTATCGGTGTGGCAGAAGGACTGACGCGTACGGTCACCGCCCGATGGTGTTCGAGAGGTTGGTCTTTGTGCCCTGACCGGCCTGCGATCGTTGTTGGGTGTGGGTTTCTGAGGTTTCTCGGACTTCTTCGGGTTTGTCGCCGTGGGGTGGGGTTTTGTGTCATAGGGGGCTGATACGTTGTTCGTATGTTGGATCTGTACGAAGCGAAATGCCACTACGACGAGGGGATCCCGGCCGGCCTCGACGAGATGGAACCCGGCCCGATCCTCGCTGCGTTCCTGTCAGGCATCGACGTCAACCGGATCTCGGGCTATGCCCGCATCATCGTGTTGCGTGCCCACCAGCGACTGGTGTCGCACTACACCGCATCCCTCTACGCCGATATGGCCGCCGTTGTCGACATCCTCGACGACGACGACACGAAACGATCTGACGCCGCAGAAGCCGCTGCTGCTGAAGTCCGTGCTGCACTGCATCTGACTCGCCGTAGTGCCGACAACGAGATCGGCATCGCCCTCGAACTCCACACACGACTCCCCCAGATCCACCAGATGCTCGCCGCTGGTGTGTTGGACCTACGCAGGGCCCGCGTCTTGTTGGACGGCACCGCCCACCTCGACGACGACATAGCCCGACGCATCGTCGAACAGATCGCCGACGACGCCGTCCGCTACACGACCGGGCAACTCCGCGGCACGGCTCCGCAGGCTCTGTATCGAAGCCGAACCCGACGACGCCACACACAGATATGAAGACGCCGTCCAACAACGACGCGCCGTTGTTGAACCGAACGACTCGGGGACCGTGAACTACCTCGGCATGGACCTCCCACCCGACCGCGCCACAGCGGCAGCGCAACGCATCAACCGCATCGCACGATCCCTCCGCCACAAAGACGAAGACCGCACCATGGACCAACTCCGAGCCGACGTCTACCTCGACCTCCTCTGCGGCACCAACCACACCACCACCAGCCGCGGTGTTGTTGACCTCCGCGTCGACATCGACACCCTCGCAGAGTTGAACGACCACCCCGGCGACCTCGCCGGCTACGGCCCCGTCATTGCAGACATCGCTCGACGCGTCGCCAAACACGAAACCGATGCTCAGTGGCGCTACACCATCACCAACCCGGAAACCGGCCAACCCATCACCACCGGCACTACCCGACGCCGCCCCACCGCAGCGCAACGACGCGCAGTCGAAGCACGCAACCCGACATGTGCCTTCCCCGGCTGCCGAATGCCCGCCATCAGAAGCGACCTCGACCACCGCACCACCTGGGCAGACGGCGGCCTGACCACCGAAGACAACCTCGGACCACTCTGCCGCCACGACCACTGCATCCGCCACCAACACGGATGGACCTACAAACCCCTCCCCAACGGCACCCACCAATGGACCAGCCGACTCGGCCACACCTACACCACCAGCGGAACACCCCCATAGAAGCAACCGCCGACAACGGGGCTCGGGTGACTCTTCGTATCTCAACAGATGGGCACCACAGCGGATCGACAGGGTTCTTCAACAGCACGAGTCGCCGGTGTCCGCCGATGGAGCGCGTGAAACCTACGTCCGCTCGACGATGAGAAGGAAGTCGATCTTGCGGGTCATTCCGAAGATTTGGGCGAGGGTTATCTTCTTGATATTGGGGACAATTACGACGACCTCCCCAGCAAGTCCGTTCAGGAACGCCTCCAACTTCGAGGCGTCCTTCTCCATGGTGAAGTCAAGACGATGCACCTTGTAGCTCATGCCTTCCCCTTCTTCCGCCCATCGAGCCGTGCTTCGGCGAACGGACGCCTTGTCGAGACTCTTCACTGGCCGCCCTCAACCGGTATCGGCCGGTGGCCTGGAACACCAACGCACTGTGTGCGTCCTCGAGTCGTTCCGCGATCGGCGCCACGAATCCCGACATGAGCGCTGCGGTGCCGATCACGGTGCCGACGATGACCCACCAGGAGGTGCTCATCATGTCGGCCAGGTTCGCGGTGATCCACTCCATGTGGAGGCCTCCTATGTTCGGGCCTCATCGTCTCTCCAGAGCGGGCGGTTCGCATCGGAACAGGCCCCCCATATTGGGCCACCTATCCCCCATCTTGTGACTGGGCAGTCACCGCGACGAACCATGCCAACAGAGCAGTTCACAATCGAAGCCTGAACATCACATCGGCACACAGGGAAGCCTGGGTTTGGTGTCCGGTGCCCCTGACCCGGCTAGTACGCCTTCATGACGCGGGTCTGAAGACTCTCCCAAATGTCCATGCCTGCTTCGTTCTCCAAGAAACCCTGCGGATAGGCAGGAATCCCTGGCGCACTGACCTCGTTGAGACGGGACACTTCGTCGGCGTTGAGATCCCAGTCGATTGCGCGGAGATTCTCCTCGAGCTGAGCGACTGTCCTGACACCGAGAAGCAAAGAGCTGACCATTGGGCGACTACGGAGCCAGTTGATCGCGACCTCGCTCATCATGACACCCCGCTGTTCAGCAATCACTCGAACGGCATCGACGATGCGCCACGTCCGTTCCGTGTTGCGCACGTCGTATGCCTCGAGACCTCTCGTTGGGTCGTCACCGAGACGAGACACCCCGACGGGGTCGAACCCCGCTGATACTTGCCGGTCAGCCAGCCCCCGCCAAGCGGCGACCACGGCAGCAACCCAATCTCGCGATCGACGCAGAGCGGCATGAGTTCAAGCTCGATATCGCGCGCCAGTAGGTTGTATTGCGGCTGCAACGACACGATCGGGGCCCACCCATTCGCCTCACACACCTGCGCCGCCCGCTCGAGTTGCCAGCCGAGGAAGTTCGAGACGCCCACAGATCGGACCTTCCCCGCTTCAACGAAGCTGTTGAGCGTCTCCATGGTCTCCTCGACCGGAGTAGCCGGATCCCACGCGTGAATCTGATACAAGTCAACGTGATCGACCCCGAGGCGCTGAAGCGAAGCCTCCAATGCTCGTTCCAGGTAGACCCGACCGGCGCCTCGATCAGCAGGATCGTCGCTCATAGCGAACCGCGCCTTCGTCGCAATGATCATGTCATCACGCTCTCCGCGGTCGGAGAGCCACCGACCCGATGATCTCCTCAGACACCCCCCGGCTGTACACGTCGGCGGTGTCGATGAATGCGCCGCCTGCTTCGACATAACGATCGAGGATGCGGCGAGACGTGGGCTCGTCTGCCTCCTGTCCGAACGTCATCGTTCCGAGACCAAGGATGTCTACTGCAATATCAGAAGAGCCAAGCATGCGTTGTTCCATGCACGTGAGCCTATGGCCGACCCAGCCGGAGAGCGAATCACGCGGTCGACCCGAACCCCGAGGGCATGTGCTTGCCTACGAAGGTGCTCCCGCTAGCACCACAACGTTCCCAACTCGCCGCTCATCAACGTGCCTGCTGCGGCGTAGATATACAGCAGGGCCAAGAGGCCTCCGATCGTCGCCCACGTGGACTTCTCTATCTCGTTCACTGCGGCAGTCGCACACCACGAACACATCCCCACAAAGACGAGTGGCGTGATGAAGAGTGCGCCAATCCACCACCCCGATGCCCCGCCGCAAATGTCGACATTCCCGAAGAAGAGTTCGAACATGGCGGCGACCGCCAGCACGCCAGCGATCGCTGTCGCTAGTCGCAGGGCAACCAACGTGATCCGGTGATCAGCATCACGTCGCAAAGGACCGACCGTGAGCCTCATGTCTCAATCGTACCGACCGGACCCCGTCCCGGCCATGGAGAACCGCGAGCCCCAATGCCTTCGGCTTCGGCCCACCGTCTCGCGGCGAAGCGCACGTTGCCGGTCAGCCCATCAACAGCGGCGGATAGGCGTGGTGATCGAGGACTCGCAGGGAGCCCTCGGGTCCGCGTAGATGGAGCACCGAGAGGTACCCCGGGCGGCCATTGAGGACAAACTCAGTGACGACCACATAGTCGTCGCTCACTTCTGCTGGGTCTCCAGGTGTCCGGGTGCCCGTGGCGCTGACGATCTCGGCGTCCGTCATCCGCCAGCCTTTCCCAACGAAGGCGACAAGATCGCCACCGCTTGCTCCGTTGGTGCCCGTCGCCGGACAGTAGTGACGCCCTCCGAAGGCCATCATCGAACGGACGGCATCACCATCGTCCGCGTTCCACGCAGCGAACCACTCCTCTTGGACCGCGCTCACTCGGGTAGTGAGATCTGCCGCCCGCCCCTCGACATCGGAGAGCGCCGCTTCGCTGCACGTTTGCGGGCTGCAGTACTGTGTTTGGTATGAGGTCCGCCCTTGCCACGCTGATGGCAGCATGCCTCCTGTCCGCCTGTTCCTCGCAGGTCGATGACGTGACGACGGTCCCCGTCGCACCGACGGCTCTCGAGATTGTTGAGGCCGAATGGTTGAGCCACACGAACGGGCCGCCGATCACGTCCCTGGCTGCACTACTACATGGCCGCCTCAATATCGACATCGCAACGCGCTGTGTGACAGTCGAAATCATGGAAACAGGTGCCCGATTCGCAGTCGTGTTCATCGATGGCGCCTTCCTTGATGTGACCGATCCGAACACTCCGGTGCTGGTGAGACACACCGAAGAGCGCTACGAGGATGGGGCAATGGTGGAGTGGGGTGGTGGCAGTTGGGGTGAAAGCCCGATCTTCGCCAATTCGGGCGACCCCGCCTATCGGGACGTGGTCATTCCAGACTCGTGCAACTACGACGCTACATGGATGCTGGCTCCGTAGGCCCGAAGCGCCGGACACCGAGAGATTGACGACTTCTCGCGAGGTTGGTCTTTGTGCCCTGGTCGGTCGTGTCCCGCGGGTGGATCGTTGTAGGTGCAGATTCCTCTGTCACCTTTCAGGTGGCTCCAGCATCTATTGGGGTAGAACCAACGAGGACCGAGCGCCATGGAATTGCTCAGTAGGACAGAACCGGAAGAGTGGCAGATCGTCAGCGAGATGTATCCGTCACTCCGCCGATTCGCCGCCGTAGCTGCTCCATTCGATCTCGAGCCTGACGATCTGCTGCAGGAAGCGCTCGTGGCCGTGATGCGCAAGCACCGATTGACCGAACTGGATCATCCGATTGCGTACATCCGCAAGACGATCCTCAACGCGGCAGCAGCCCACAGTCGCCGGATGGTGCGTCGCCGAGTTGCGTTCCGTCGTTATGCCGCCTCGACAAGCGCGACAGCCACGCCTGGATACCCGTCGGATCTGGCGGATCTCTATCGGCTGTCACCGAGGGAGCGTGCTGCGCTCTACCTGCATGAGGTCGAGGGATACCGCTTCTCGGAGATCGCATCAATGCTTGGTTGCTCGGAAGCAGCAGCGAAGAAGGCCGGATCGTGAGCACGGCAACGGCTGGCACTGGAGTTGAGCGCTGGAGGGACAACATGAGTGATCTGAAACGCACCCTTGCCGATCTTGCCGAGAGGGGCACACCGATCGGCGCCGACCGTCTGCGTGATCGGGTCATGCTCGACCTCGCCCCGGGCTCGTCATCGACTTCGTGGAGTCGGATGGACGCTCGTCGGCCCGCCGCCGTAGTTCTGGGTGCCGTCGCAGCGACCCTGCTGCTTGTCGGCGCGGTCCCACTGCTGTTCGGCTGGATGGGAACGAGTGGGTCTGAGACGGTGTCGGCAACAACTGTGGTCGAGCCTGAGCCCGTGCCTCCGGTGGCCGAGCCTGAACCCGTGCCTCCGGTGGCCGAGCCTGAACCCGTGCCTCCGGTGGTGGGTGTGGGTGATAACCAGACGGTGAGTGTCACCGTGACGGGCGTGTCGGGCTACGCGGGCTACGAGCTCGCCGGCGTCTTCTACGCGGGCGGGGAGCTGACGGATCTGGATCGTGACGCGCTCGGCGGCTTCTCGTCCGTGGTCGACAGCGACGACTTCACAACGACAGAAGCGGTGCTGGAACCCGGAGAACCGGGCGTGGGGTTGTTCCCGCACGTTGCCGATGACACGTTGGCCGTCTCACCGGGCACGTACACCCTGGTTGTATGGGTCGATCTCGCATTGGGTGGAATGAGCCGATGGGTGCCCGTCAACTCGGACGGCATGGGCCTCTACGGCTGCCAGGCCGTCTTCGAAGTCGCCGACGACGCACAAACCGACGTCGCCATCACCGCAAACCTCGTACCCGACGGCTGGAACACCGACTGCACCACCGGAGTCTCCATTCCCGGAACCGATGCCGCCGCAGCGGTGGCACCGCCGATCGATGGTGACGAGATGTGGTGGCCTGAACTTGAGATGTCAATGCCTCCGGTAGTGGGTGAGGGTGAGGGTCAGACGGTCAATGTCGCCGTGTCGGGCGTGAAGGGCCATGACGGCGATGAGCTGGCAGGGGTCCTCTATGCCGGCGGCGAATTGTCGAATCTCGAAAGCGACGCCCTCGGCGGATTCTGGGTGGTGGTCGACGGCGACGAGGCCGCGGCTACAGAAGTGATCCGCGAGCCCGGGACAGTGGGCGACGGCCGGTTCCCCTTCATCACGGGCCAAGCGCTGACCGTTGTTCCTGGCACCTACACGCTGGTGATGTGGGTCGACGACGGCTTGGGTCCGGTGAGCCGATGGGTGCCCGTCAACTCGGACGGCATGGGTCTCTACGGCTGCCAGGCCGTCTTCGAAGTCGGCGACGACGCACAAACCGACGTCGCCATCACCGCAAACCTCGTACCCGACGGCTGGAACACCGACTGCACCACCGGAGTCGCTATCCCCGGGACCGATGCCGCCGCTGCCGTGGCTCCGGATGACGACATGTGGTGGCCTGATCTTGAGATGTCGATGCCTCCGGCTGTGGGTGTGCGCGACGGCCAGACGGTGAGTGTCACCGTGTCGGACGTATCGGGCTACGCGGGTAATGAGCTAGCCGGGGTGCTCTACGCGAGCGGCGAGTTGACAGATCTCGACAGCGACGCCCTCGGCGGATTCTGGACGGTGGTCGACGGCAACAACTTCACGACGACAGAAGTGGTGCGCGAACCCGGGGCACTGGGTGAGGGACGGTTCCCATACATCTCGGAGCACGCCCTCACCGTGGCGCCAGGCACGTACACCTTGGTCGTGTGGGTCGACTTCGGCCTGAGTCCCGTCAGCCGATGGGTGCCGCTCAACTCGGACGGCATGGGCCTCTACGGCTGCCAGGTCGTCTTCGAAGTCGGCGACGACGCTCAAACCGAAATCGCCGTGAACGCAAACCTCGCACCCGACGGTTGGGACACCAGCTGCGCCGGCAGCTGAACCCGAGTCGTTCTGCCTGCGAGATTCGAACCTCATCCGGGTCTGCGGGCGTTGTTGGGTGTGGGTTTCTGAGGTTTCTCGGACTTCTTCGGGTTTGTCGCCGTGGGGTGGGGTTTTGTGTCATAGGGGGCTGATACGTTGTTCGTATGTTGGATCTGTACGAAGCGGAATGTGACTACGACGAGGGGATCCCGGCCGGCCTCGACGAGATGGAACCCGGCCCGATCCTCGCTGCGTTCCTGTCAGGCATCGACGTCAACCGGATCTCGGGCTATGCCCGCATCATCGTGTTGCGTGCCCACCAGCGACTGGTGTCGCACTACACCGCATCCCTCTACGCCGATATGGCCGCCGTTGTCGACATCCTCGACGACGACGACACGAAACGATCTGACGCCGCAGAAGCCGCTGCTGCTGAAGTCCGTGCTGCACTGCATCTGACTCGCCGTAGTGCCGACAACGAGATCGGCATCGCCCTCGAACTCCACACACGACTCCCCCAGATCCACCAGATGCTCGCCGCTGGTGTGTTGGACCTACGCAGGGCCCGCGTCTTGTTGGACGGCACCGCCCACCTCGACGACGACATAGCCCGACGCATCGTCGAACAGATCGCCGACGACGCCGTCCGCTACACGACCGGGCAACTCCGCGCACGACTCCGCAGGCTCTGTATCGAAGCCGAACCCGACGACGCCACACACAGATATGAAGACGCCGTCCAACAACGACGCGTCTTCATGGAGCCGAACGACTCGGGGACCGTGAACTACCTCGGCATGGACCTCCCACCCGATCGCGCCACAGCGGCAGCGCAACGCATCAACCGCATCGCACGATCCCTCCGCCACAAAGACGAAGACCGCACCATGGACCAACTCCGAGCCGACGTCTACCTCGACCTCCTCTGCGGCACCAACCACACCACCACCAGCCGCGGTGTTGTTGACCTGCGCGTCGACATCGACACCCTCGCAGAGTTGAACGACCACCCCGGCGACCTCGCCGGCTACGGCCCCGTCATTGCAGACATCGCTCGACGCGTCGCCAAACACGAAACCGACGCCCAGTGGCGCTACACCATCACCAACCCGGAAACCGGCCAACCCATCACCACCGGAACCACCCGACGTCGCCCCACCGCAGCGCAACGACGCGCAGTCGAAGCCCGCAACCCGACATGTGCCTTCCCCGGCTGCCGCATGCCCGCCATCGGAAGCGACCTCGACCACCGCACCACCTGGGCAGACGGCGGCCCGACCACCGAAGACAACCTCGGACCACTCTGCCGCCACGACCACTGCATCCGCCACCAACACGGATGGACCTACAAACCCCTCCCCAACGGCACCCACCAATGGACCAGCCAACTCGGCCACACCTACACCACCAGCGGAACACCCCCATAGAAGCAACCGCCGACAGCGTCGGGTTGCCGTGTCATTGATTCAACTTGCGAGGTCGTATCCGAGGTCGTGGAGCATCTCAGCGATCAGCAGGGTCCCAGCTTCGGTCGGATGTCTCTGATCAGTCATGACGAGTCCGCGGTCCTGCGGCGGGTGGTCCTTCCGTGGTTCGCCTATCCGCCAAGTAACTGGCTGCGGGCGTCCGGCGATGCGTAGTAGATGGCCTGTTTTGCGATCTTGCCGTCCCGGTACTCGGCGACCATGACGAACGGAAGGTCGAACGGCTTGCCGAAGGCGTTGGTGCCGATCCACTCCCACGTGCTCACAGCGAACGTCCCCTCTTCTGAGACGAAGCGATCGAGAACTCGAGTCTTGTCTGGGTCGGCCCACTTGATCACGTTGGCGTTCAATGCCCTGTTGGCAGCCTTGCCCTCGACGTAGTCGCCGAACGTCTCGTCTACAAAGATGTAGTCCTCGGTCCAGGTGTCTGCGAGTGCGTCGAGATCCTTGGCTAGGAACGCCTCATTATGTGCCGTCTCGTTGGCCTCGACGGCTGCAATAGCTTCGGCCGCCCCCTCTTCAACCATTGCATCTCGCTCGGCGGTCACTTCCGCAAGCTGAGCCTCTAGTGCTTGGTACTCCTCCGAGGCCGTCGGGTCGCTCGAACAGGCAGCCAACACCAGGCCCAGAGCCGCCAACCCTGCGATCAGCCGTGGCATCGTCACACCTGCCAGACGTTTCATTTCGTCTCCTGTCATTGCTCGATCCCCTTCAGCGGTTGATCTCGCCGACCCAGATGCCGTCGAAGTAGGGCACCAAGATTCGGTTCTCACCGACGACCGCACGGGGCGCCCCGTAGCCCCATCCAATCTCCGGGGGTCCGTCGGGAGCGACCCAGTTGAGCCCGTCGACTGAATAGACCAATGCGTTGCCCCGAAGGACAACCCATCCGGCCTCGCCGGCCCCGATCGACACCGGATAGTCCGCTTCCGCTAGTGAACCCTCGATGTGCTCCGGGGGGACTTCGTTCCACGTCAGGCCGTCCTCCGACGACCACAATGTCTCATTCCCCCACGCGTTGTAAGCCCCTTTCCGCACGATCACGCCGAAACGGCCGTCACGTTCGGCAACGTCCACTATCCAGGTGTTCGAACCCAACGGGGGCCCCGTCGAGACAAGGTCCCAGACACTGCCGTCGTTCGAGGTCCAGATGAGCCGTCCGCTGTAGGCCACGAATCCGCTCCCGGTGGAGAAGACCGATCCGATGTAGTCCTCACCCGAGAGATCGGGACCCTGGAGCGCCGGAGTGAATGCATTTCCATCAGTGGAGAAGAAGATCTGGGACCCGTCGGACATGACGGTCACGCCGTCACCGAACGCCATCTGCTCGATCGACCGATCTGGTTCCAATCCGTCGACCGCGAGCAGGTTCGCGGCTCTCCACGTCGTGCCCGTCCAAGTGAGGCGCACCACCGTCCCGGGGCCGAAGGCGTAGAGGTCATCTCCCGAGGCAGCGAAGCCCCACACATCGAGCGGCGGCTCGACAGTGGTCCAGTTCACGCCGTCAAGGCTCGTTGCCGCACCGCTTGCACCGAATGACACGAAACCGTGTGGCGTGGCGATACCGTCGTAGAGCTCGTGGCCAAGGGGCGGGTCGTAGGTCTGCCAGCGGACTTCTCCGAGCGGCCCCGCGTCTACCGATTCGGCGACCGAAGATGCCGGTTCGAGCGAGAATGGAGCACGCGACAGCTGGAGCCATCTCGCCGGGAACTGTGTATAGCGTCGTGTTGGTGCCGTCGAAGTGGATGATGCCGTTGTCGGTGCCCAGCCACAACGTGCCGTCTGAACCCCCAACGGCACCGTGCCGCCGGCGGCTCGCGACCTCGTGAACCGTCCAGGTGTCCCCATCGAATCGCGAGATCGCGTCGGTGTGAACCACCCATACGGTGCCATCCGACCCGACGACGATCTGGCCATCGTTGGAAGCCAGCCCGTCGGCGGTGGTGTACCTGGTCCACGTCGCTCCGTCGAATGAGGCGACCCCGGCGGCGGGGACGTTGGGGTCTTCGCCGGGGTCAGGCACTCCGTGATCCAGAGCTTCGGAGGCGATCCAGACGGTCCCGTCGGGAGCGATCGCGATGCTGGCGAGAATGTGGCTTGGGACTCCGTCGGCGGTCGTGAACTCTTGCCAACTGCCTCCGTCATAGACGACAACGCCGTGGTCGCCGTCGCCGTTCACCATCCAAACCCGGCCGGCGTCGTCGACGGTGACGGCGTCGCTAGCTCTTCCATATGACGGAATCTGCTCGGGGATACTGATCTGCTCCGTTCCGCTGCGGTCAATGTGGATCAGACCGTCTTCTCCATCCGCCCACACTCCGCCCGTGGTGTCGGCCGCCATCTCGTCGATGCTGATCCACTGGTCTCCATTGGCTGCCACGTTTCGTCGTAGTACGCAACCCAGCCATCGAACCAGGTATCGCCGGCGGCCCACACGGTTCCGTCCGCGGCCACGACGATCCGTCCAGACTCTGGCTGCTGGCAGGCCATCTTCTTCGCCGTAGACCGCACGTACCGAAGCCCCAGCTGCCCCACTGGACCACGCCACCACGCGTGGCAACCCAGACGGTTCCATCGGGTGCCATGGCCAGATCCCAAACTTCGTTGATGAAGCTGGATGCCAGCAAGCCCGATGCCGACAGGTCGGGAATCGGCGCCACCGGGACCGTCGTGCCCGGGACCGTCGTGCCCGGGACCGTGGACGGCGTCGGCGTGTCGGGGATCGGCGCCACCGGGACCGTCGTACCTGGAATCGTCGACGGCGTCGGAGGCTCGATCACGGTATCGGGTTCTTCCTCGGAGAGCGGCGAGAGCAGGGCAATCGATCCGATGACGAGGAACACGATGGCGGCTGCCGCAACGGCGATGGCAATACCTCTCCAATACGTGCGGCGCCCGGAGCTTGGAGTCGGGATCTCTGTGTCCGGCGCAGCAGCGACAGCCAACATCTCGAGGTGCTCGCCGTAGGCAGCCAGTTGGCGCTCCAAATCGACGCTCATGCGTCACCTCCCAGTGCACTCCGTAGCTTCTCCATGCCGCGACGCAGATGATTCCGCACAGTCGAGACCGACACACCCATCAGGTCGGCCACTTCCTCATGAGTCCAGTCGAAGCTATGCACCAGGAGCACGGCCGTGCGTTGCCGTTGAGAGAGACGAGCGAGTGCCTTCGGGAGTCCCGGTTCGACAATGGGGTCGCCGTGCACCGGAGGTGGAGGAAGAACAGGTCGTCGCCAACGTCGCATCCCCTTGTGACAGCCGACGCGGTACAGATACCCGGCCGGGTTCTCCATCGTCCCGATCCGCTCCCAGTGCTCCCAGCCGTAGGCAAGAGCCTCCGCCGTCGCCTCACTCCCCTCATCAGGACCGAAGCGGGCCACGAGTGCCTGGCGTAGACGAGGCTGCGTTCCCTCCACAAAGGCGGTGTACGTCTGACCGAGCAGCGAATCGAGAGCCAACTCGTCTCCCTTGGCTTCTGTCCCATAAGGCTTCAAGAGGCCCGGAACCGTCACAAGAATCTCGCTACCGAGACCCGGGTTCGGCGCCGAACCGAGGCATGAGGGGTCGATGCTCCATCACCAAACCTACACCCCGGTCACCTCCATTCTCGTCCGACGATCGCCACCCGCCAGAGCACAAGGACCAGCTCCCGCGCAACACAGGAGTTTCCCCGCCGGCCGGACACCCCGACCATGGGCGGGTGTGAACGGTGGATTCCTAGCCGGCGCCAGCCGCGTCGAGGAGGTACGCCACGATTTCGGGGATTCTTCCGAGTTGCGAGTGGCCTCCTGGGAGGACGTCGAACGTCGTGTCGATGCCTGCCTGTTGCACACGGGTGGCGAGGAGGAGTCCTTCGTCGATGTAGCTGATAGCGTTGTCGTCGAGTTCACCGAGTGCGTCGAGGTCTTCTCGGATCGTGCCGTCGGGATCGCGTTGTGCGAACCAGCCTCCCTCATCCCAAGGATCGTCGAACGATCGCCGGTAGGAGCCGTCTGCGGCTGCCCAGTAGCGGAAGCGTGCGGGCAGGTCGGTCTTCCATAGGGCTGGGTCGACGGCCTCGGCCACGATCGTTTGCATCTCCTCGAGGTCGGCTTCGAACGCCCCGTCCCACCATTCGACGTGGAGGAAATACTCAGCGTCACCAAGAACGGCCCCGACCGGTGCCATCGGCGCTGTCTGGGCCAGGCATCCCGGCGTCAGGTCGGCATATCGGCGAAGCACAAGACTCGATCCGGAGGTGGCACCCCCCGAGAAGCCGTAGACGACGGTGCGGTCCGAATCCCCCCCGTACCCGGTCGCCTCCTGCTGGGCGAACGCCAACGCACATGGCAATGCGCGTCGCTGCGATCGGATGAACTCCGCATCCATATCGTCCAGCGACGGCCACTCTGCAACCCAATTCGGGACGAATACGAGCATCTCCGCCTCAGCTGCGGCCTTCGCAACCATTGTGAGATCCGGGTCGTTCTTGTAGATCCCGCCTGCGTGGAGAGCGACAACGACCGGCCACGGACCGTCCCCGGCCGGAACGTACACGTCGACCAGATACTCGTCTCCATCCATTTCGAGATAGACGATGTCCCTGGAGACTGTCACCCCGGACTCGGAAGACGATGGCGTCGTGGTGGTCGTCTCGACCGTGGTCGTCGGAGCAACCGTCGTGGTCGGTGGCAGCGTGGTGGTCGTCGCCGACGCGTCCGGCGCAGTCGTTGTATCGGTCGTTCCAGAAGAGCAGCTCGCTGCCAGCATCGCTGCTGCGATTGGAAGCAGCACTATGTGTCTCACGTTGTCTCCTCTCGCGGTGTCAACTCTGTCCTCTGTGGTGGTTGGGGAGGTCTGCTCCTATGCACGGCATCTGGTCAGCCTTCGCGGCGTGTTCCGATCCACCCATCGCCGCCCATGTTGATGACGATCTCTTCCTCGACGGAGACGTTGTACGGGCCGAGCAATCCCCAGACCAGTGCCGTCTCTTGCCCTCAAGAGGCGTCTCGTACCATGTCTGGAGGTCCTCGGAGAACCAGACAGCACCCTCGTGTCCAAAGACCAAGTAGCCCCCCGATCCCGCGGCGGCCCACATGAGTCCGTCAATGTTCCAGCCTGCGACTTGCTCGAAGGCATCGATGCCGTGCCAGGCGATGCCGTCTTCGCTCCACGACACGCCGGATCCAACGGCGAGGATGTGCGTGTCGGTGGCTGCGACGCTGCACAGCCACGCAAGCTCGCCAAAGGGATTGCCGACCTGGGTGACGGTGCCCGCCGCATCTGTGACGACGATGTCTGGCGTCGACCGATAGCCCAGCGAGAAGTCGATGCTGCCGCCGTCGAAGGCTACGACCGCAGACGGGCGCTGGTCGCCACCGCCTCCGTAGCAATCGTCCCCCTTGACCAGTTCTTTCATGCCGGTCACATCACTACCGAACGACGATCTCACTTCCCATCGCCACTCAAACGGATCCTCGCTGGCCGGGAGTATCTGAGACGCCGATGTGGACGGAAGGGCGTTGATTGGTGGTCTTGTTCCCGGGGGGAGTCGCAGCACGGTTGCTTCTGACCCATCGAAGCCGATGACACCCCAACTGGATGTGATCCAGAGTGTTCCCGCATCGTCGACGTCGGCTCCACCCCAGCCGAAGAGTATGCCTACGTTGGCGACCGATGTTGCCGACCATGTCGCACCGTCGAATCGTGAGATACCTCCCGTGGTGGGTTCCCCGACGCTACCCAGGTCACTCGTGTCGCTGTGGACGGCCCACACGGTGCCGTCCGGCCCGACGGTCAACGCGGCGACGCTCTTGTCGTGCAACCCGTCGGCCTCGTCGAACACGGTCCACGTGTCGCCGTTGAACCGCGCGACCCCACCAGACGGATTCCCCTCAGAATCGTCGATCGTCCCGACCCAAACGTCACCGTTCGGAGCCACAGCCACGGAACCGACCATCCCGGATGGGAGGCCATCGTTCGCTGTGAACCGATCCCACGTGTCTCCGTCGTATGCCAACAGCTCCTCCCACGAAGCCACCCACAGTGTGCCGTCCGGGGCGACGGCCATGCTCGTTCCCCACGCTGAGCCGCGATGGATCTCGGCATCAGTGACGGGGAGGACACCCCAATCGGCGCCGTCGAACTGCAAGAGCGTCTCCGGTCCCACGGCCAGCGACACGAGGTTGTCGGGGCCGATGGCCATCCCGGTAATCGGGTGAACACACACCCCGCCGTCATCCTCACCGTCATCGTCGACGCACGGCGGACCCGCGGCCGCGAGTTGGTCGTAGCCAAGCGCTTCGCTCCATCCACTGCCGTCGAAGCGAGCGATTCCCTCGTGTCCGGAAACGGCCCAGACTGTCCCATCCGGTGCAACCAAGACCTGATGGGCGCCCCGTCCGGAAAAGGGAAGATCCTCAGAGGTTGTGAACACCTCGGCACGTTGTTCGGCGACATCCCATCGAACGATGCCCTCCCCGGTCGCCGCCCACAGGAAACCATCGGCGACAGCGATCCCGTACGTCTCGTCGCCCGGACGTGGATAGTTGATCTGGTCAGGGTCGATGGTGACGAGCGGCGCTGCGTCGGGACCGGTCGGCGGCGTTGTTTCGTCGGGAACGCTCACCGGCGGTGTTTCGTCAGGAACGCTCACCGGCGTCTCATCGGGAACGGTTGTCGGTACCGAGGTGGTCACAGTTGGCATCGGCTCTTCGATCACTTCCGAGTCGGTCCCGCTGATCAGCCAGACGAACCCGCCGATCAGGACAAACACCGCGAGTGCGGCCGCCACCGCGACCGCCCAATTTGGGACGACCCGACGGTGCCCGGATCGTTCAAGGATCTCAGGGACGTCGACCGGCTCAGCTGCAGCGTCGTAGTACTCACGGATGCTCGTTGACAGATCAGGCATCAGCCGTCACCCCCAAAGCCGCTCGAAGCTTCCGCAAACCCCTGCCGAGATGAGTCCTCACCGTCGCCTCCGAAACCGACATAACCTCCGCTGCTTCACCGTGGGTCCATCCGTAGCCGTCAACGAGTACGACCGCCATCCGCTGCTTCCGACTCAACCGGCCCAATGCGGCGGGGAGACCGGGCTCAACCCAGGGCTCAGTACCAGACACGGGTACAGGATCGGGGCGCGGTCGGAGCCGGGGCCGGCTCTTGCTCTGACCAACCCGGTACAGGTAGCCGACCGGCTCGTCCATTCCACTCACTCGATCCCAGTGTTCCCAGCCATAGGCCAACGCCTCCGCCGTTGCATCTCGACCGCGTTCGGGGCCATACGCCGACATCAACGCGATACGGAGCCTCGGCTCGTAGAGCTTCACGAAATCGGTGAACTCATCCTCAACCGATCCAACCACAGCGTGGCTCCCGTCCAGTCTGCGCTCTCACCATGTACAACCCCCGAGAACACAAGAACCGTGACATCAAACCTACACAACCCGAGCCGCCCCCTCGCCCACGATCGGTTGGCCAGCCGAGAATCCAGGACCGCCGAATTGCTCGAACCTCATCGTCGATAGGCTTCGCCGGTGCCGGATCGTCTCTTCACCCGCCCGTTTGTCTTCTCATGGCTCGCGAACTTCGCGAGCGGCATGACGTGGGCGTTGTTCCTGCACTTCTCCGGCTACCTCTCCGACCTCGGCGCAAGCGACACCGAGATCGGTGTGATCTATGCGGCGACGGCCGTGGCTTCGGTGGCGATGCGCCCGCTGCTCGGAACGGTCATGGACCGCTACGGCCGCAGACCGGTGATCCTGTTCGGGAACGTCCTGAACATCGCGTTCGTGCTCCTCTACCTCACGGTGACGGTCCTCGGACCGTGGGTCTATGCCGTGCGGATCGGCCATGGCGTCGCCGAAGCGATGCTGTTCAGTGCCCTGTTCACCTACGGCACCGATGTGGTGCCCAAGGAGCGCAGAACGGAGGGCATCGCCCTCTTCGGCGTGTCGGGATTGCTCCCGATCGCCGTCGCCGGGATCTTGGGCGACTTCGTCCTATCGATCGCAGGATTCCGCGAGTTGTTCATGACGGCGGCCGGATTCGCGATCGCGACGCTGCTGCTCTCGCTGCCGCTGCCTGAGCGCCGTCCCGAACTGAAGCCGGGCGAGGTACCCGGGGGATTCTGGAGCATCGTCACGAAACGGAACCTGTTGCCGATCTGGTGGATGCTTGGGGCGTTCTCGGTCGTGCTCACCGCCTACTTCGTCTTCATCCGCCGCTACGTCGACGACACCGGGTTCGGAAGTGTCGGGTTGTTCTTCACCACCTATGTGATAGTCGCCATCCTCGAAAGGCTCTTCTTCGGCTGGCTCCCCGACCGTGTCGGCCGCAAGCTCGTGCTGTACGCGTCGATGGTCTCGCTCGTCATCGGGTTCTTCGTGCTTGCAGGCACCGGTTCATGGGCCGGGGTGGCAATCGCCGGCGCATTCTGTGGAGGAGGTCACGGCTTCGCGTTCCCGATCCTCACAGCGATGGTTGTGGACCGTGCTCCCGATAGCGATCGTGGCTCGGCCATGTCGTTCTTCACCGCCCTGCTGGACATCGGAACGCTCATCGGTGGTCCGCTCTTCGGACTCATCATCGACACCGCAGGGTGGGATCCGATGTTCGTGGTCGCCGGCGTGGCCCTCGGTGCGGCAACCGTCATCTTTGCGCGCTGGGACCGGTGGGCGACCGCCGGAACTGAGAGCGAGGCCGCTACTGCCGATCGGGCGTGAAGCCGATCATCGGGATCTGCTCCATCATCGCAAGCCACGACTCCTGGGTCTCGTCGTGGGAGACACCCATCATCTCTTCGAGTTTGGCCGCCGTCTTGGGGTGTTCCTGCTCGTAGTTCTTCATGACTTCAACGGCGTCTCCGGTCGGGAGAAACCGCTGCGTCGTCGGATATCGGTTGCTCCCGATCCAGACGGCGACGGCGGGATTGGCCTGGATGTTGCGGTACCAGTCTGCCTTGACTCCTCGACCCGACGTCACGACGTACTCGTCCGTTTCGGGATTGTGATAGACCACCTCGAGGGGTGTCTGATAGACGTTCCCTGACTTCCTTCCGGTGTGTTCGAGGAGAAGGAACCGCTGGCCGAACACGAATCCGAGTCTGGCGCGATACAGCCACTTCGGCGATTGCATGAACCACTTGGCTATGCCGGAGGGCTTGTTGCGGCCGCTTGGTCCACTCTCGCTCGACATCATTCAGTCCTCGGTGTTGGGGTTCTCGTCCGAATACGCCTCCATGGGAGGGCAGGAGCAGACAAGGTGGCGGTCGCCGAACGCGTTGTCGATCCGGCTCACCGGCGGCCAGTACTTGCCCTCCCGTAGGTGTTCGGCCGGATACGCGGCAGTTGCCCGCGAGTAGGGGCGGTCCCACTCGTCGGCCAAGAGGTCTTCAGCCGGGTGGGGCGAGCGCCGCAGCACACTCTCCTCCACGTCGACGTCCCCCGCAGCGACGGCACCGATCTCGGCCCTGATCGAGATCATTGCATCACAGAACCGGTCGAGTTCCTGCTTCGACTCCGACTCGGTCGGTTCGATCATCAGCGTCCCGGCGACCGGGAACGACATCGTCGGTGCATGGAAGCCGTAGTCGATGAGTCGCTTCGCGATGTCCTCGTTCGTCACGCCTGTGTTGTGCTGGATATCGCGGATGTCGATGATGCACTCGTGGGCGACAAACCCGTCGTTGCCCGTGTAGAGCACCGGGTAGAAGGGGGCAAGGCGGGCCGCGATGTAGTTGGCGCTGAGGATCGCAATCTCTGTGGCCAGTCGCAGTCCGGCGGGGCCCATGAGAGCGATGTACGCCCACGAGATCGACAACACGCCGGCCGACCCCCACGGCGCAGAAGCAACGGCGCCGATGCCGTCTTCGTGGCCCGGCATGTCCGGGACGAGCGGGTGGCCGGGGAGGAATGGGGCGAGGTGCGAACGCACCGCAATCGGTCCGACACCGGGTCCTCCGCCGCCGTGTGGGATGGCGAATGTCTTGTGGAGGTTGAGGTGGGACACGTCGCTCCCGAAGACGCCCGGCTCAGCGATACCGACCATGGCGTTGAGGTTCGCCCCGTCGAGATACACCTGACCGCCGTATTCGTGCACCACGTCGCACACTTCGATGATCGAGTCCTCGAACACACCGTGGGTCGACGGATAGGTGACCATGATCGCGGCGAGCGCATCTGTGTGTTGCTCCGCCTTGGCCCGGAGATCGGCCAGGTCGATGTTCCCGTCGTCATCGGTCTTCACGACAACAACCCGCATACCGGCCATCGAGGCCGACGCAGGATTCGTTCCGTGAGCCGATGCAGGAATGAGGCACACGTCCCGGTGCCCTTCCCCGCGGGACTCGTGATACGCCCGGATGGCCAGCAACCCCGTGAACTCACCCTGTGCCCCTGAGTTCGGCTGGACCGACACGGCGTCGTAGCCGGTGAGGTCGGCGAGCCAGCGCTCCATATCGGCGATCAGGCGGACATACCCCTCAACCTGATCCAGTGGAGCGAACGGATGGATGTCGGCGAACTCCGGCCAGGTCACGGCAGCCAGCTCGGCAGCGGCGTTGAGCTTCATCGTGCATGACCCGAGCGGGATCATCGAACGATCAAGGGCGATGTCCCGGCTCTGGAGCCGCCGGACATAGCGCATCATCTCGGTCTCGGATCGGTGATCGTGGAAGACCTCGTGGGTCATGAACGCCGATGTGCGCTCTAACTCGTGAGGGATCCCTGAACCCGCGTTCTCAATGAGGGCCTTCGTGTCAGCCTCAACGTCGAAGATCTCGAAGAGTGCTTCCACGTAGGCGGGTGTGCTGGTCTCGTCCAGTGTCGCCCCGACCGTCGTGGCATCAACCGGGCGAAGGTTGATCCTGCGCTCGCGTGCCTTCGCCAGCGTCTCCTCGGCACTCACCACGCGGAGGGTGAGTGTGTCGAACCAGGTTTCGTTCAGCACCCCGACGCCACCGTCGCTCAGTCCCCGGGCCAGTGCGCTGGTGAGCCGGTGGACTCGCGTCGCGATCCGTTCGAGACCGTCCGGACCGTGATAGACGCCATAGAACCCGGCCATGACCGCGAGGAGCACCTGGGCCGTGCAGATGTTCGACGTCGCCTTCTCACGTCGGATGTGCTGTTCGCGGGTCTGGAGAGCAAGGCGTAGGCCGACTCTCCCCTCGGTGTCCTGCGACACACCGACCATGCGACCCGGCAGCTGCCGCTTGTGGTCGACTCTCGTCGCAAGGAATGCCGCATGAGGCCCTCCGAACATCATCGGCACACCGAAGCGTTGAGAGCTCCCGACGACGGCATCCGCACCGATTTCGCCCGGAGGTACCAGCAGCGTCAGCGCGAGCAGGTCGACGGCGAAGACGACGAGCGCCCCGGCGTCGTGGATGCGTTCGACCGCAGCCGCATGGTCCCTGATGACGCCCGCGGTGCCGGGGTACTGGATCAGAACGCCGAACACACCGCCCGGAATCTCGGCATGCGGATCACCGACAATGATCTCGAGGCCGAGCGGCAGTGCTCGCGTCTTGATGACCTCGATCGTCTGCGGGTGAGTCTCTTCGTCGACAAGAAACACCGGGCCCGAACCGCGGTTCACTCGCTTGAACATCGCCATCGCTTCGGCTGCCGCCGTGCCCTCGTCGAGCAGTGACGAGTTGGAGAGTTCCATGCCGGTCAGGTCCGACACCATCGTCTGGAAGTTGAGCAGCGCTTCGAGACGGCCCTGCGAGATCTCCGGCTGATACGGCGTATAGGCCGTGTACCAGCCCGGGTTCTCGAGAACGTTGCGTTGGATGACCTGCGGGACGATCGTGTCCGTGTAACCCATGCCGATCAGCGACGTATACCGCTCATTGCGATCGGCGAGCATCCTGAGCCTGGCCATGACCTCGCGTTCGGGCATCGGCCCCGGCACGTCGTGTTCTCGATCGATCCTGATCGCCGGAGGCACGGCACGGTCGATGAGGTCTTCGATCGAGGTCGCGCCAACGACGTCGAGCATCTCGGGAAGGTCGGCGATCGACGGGCCGATGTGACGCGACCAGAAGTCGTCGGTCGGTTCCAGCTCCCGGAACGGTGTGTCGGTCATCGGCTGCTCCTCGATCGGCGCGCGGTTGGGCCTGCGCCCCGTCTGTCGCACGACCTGAGAGATTCACCGCCTCAGCGGCTTTCCCCTTCGGTGAGGGCCGTCACCCTGCTCTCCAGAGGTGCCTCGCCCCACGGTCCGTGTGCCTGCAAGTTTCCCGGGGTGGTTGCTCCGTCGGCGCGACCTTCGTCGCTCTCCCGCAGGGGTCGATGGCCCTCGGATCGTACCAGCCGGGGCCGTGTTCGAGATGCCCCTGGTCAGCCCGACCGTCGTCGCCACACTGAGTGGCAAGGAGGTATCGAATGGTCTCTCACATCCTGGTGGCGGTTGACGGATCCACCCACGGCGACCGAGCCCTGGCGTTCGCCTGCGATCTCGCCCTCAAATACGAGGCCGAAATGACGGTTCTCAACGTCGTGTCGTATGCGTCGACAGTTCCGCTGGCGCTCGGTGCATACGCAGAACTCGGGGGCCTCTATGCAGAGTCCCGTTCGGTCCTTCAAGAGGCGGGAGACAAGATCGTGACAAA
>CAWEEG010000022.1:0-32554 GCA_963808015.1 uncultured Actinomycetota bacterium | reverse complement strand
AGCCCGACGTGCCAGAGGCCGAGTCCGCGACGACTGGAGCCTGCCCCGGTGGCGTGGTACCCGAAGGCAAAGACCCAGAAGGTGAACGCACCACCGAAGAGCAGCAGATCCCCGGCCGCGATCCATTCGGTCAGCCCAACCACCGAACTCGAAGTGCGGAGTGCCTGAACGAGGTTGTGCACCGGGACGAGTGCGAACAGCAACATTCCGACGGAAGCGAACGCAAACGTGACTCGATCCTCAATGAACCGCGCGCGGCCACGCATCAAGATCGAGAGGTCTCGGGTAATCAACGCGATCGGCACGAACAGGGCGATCGAGAAGGCCACACCCACACTCTGGAGCCAGCCCGGAATAGGACCGTAGACATAGAGCACCGGCCCGGTGGCGGCCCAGACGAAGGCGAGGGACCAGAACCCGAGCGCCGAAAACGGCGACCCCTCGAATGAGGACTGTCCGGTGAGCTTCGGGACGAGGTAGTAGAGGAACCCCACGCCCGCCGCCGCGAACCAGAACCCGGCGAGACCTGCTCGGAAGAAACCGATCTGCATCGCGCCGACGGCGCCCGGCAGGCCCGGAAGTAATGCGAATGCGACCAGGAGGACCGCCCACCACGAGGACCCGAGCAAATACCACTGTGCGGGAACCAACTGCCCCACGTCTTGGGCGATGGTCCGGGTCACAACAACCATCGAGAGAACCAGACCGATCAGCAGAAGGGCCTCGCTGAACACGGGAGCCTCGAGGTAGGGACGACCGTCGCTCAATCCCGCCAGGATCAGGACGGCCCCCGATGCCGCCGCCACAGCGATCGCTATCAAGGAAACCAGTGCGAGCCATTCACCTTTGACGGTTCGACCGGAGATCCGCGGCAAAACGAAATAGACCGCTGCGAGGAAACCGAGGGCGAGCCAGCCGTAGAGGAAGAGGTGTATCGCTGCCGACGAGAGCCTCCCATATGACAGCGCTGCAATGCGGGCTCCGAGGTCGGGGAACACCAACTGCAGCGACGCCACGGACCCAGCCACGACAGCCAGGGCGAGGAACACGCCCGCTGACATGAGATGCCAACGCACGTTGTCTTCAACGCCGGAACGCGCGTCGTCCGGTGTCGTTTCCTCCGCGTTCACGATTGCTCGATCCTCCGTCGCCATTGCGGGCCCATCTCTCCTGTGAGCGGCCGAAAGCCTAGCCGGAGACGTCCCCGATCACAGGCTGAAGCGGGGAATCGACCCTCTTTCGCGACGAGCGCTCATGCGTCCGTGACCTCGATTGACACCCGATCCGAGGCTTTTGCATGCGCGGCGGACTCGTTCGGCATAGAATCGCCGCCGTGTGGAGGACAATGCAGTGACGAACGGAAAGAAGCTCGCGGCGGGTCTCACCGCGATCGTGCTCGGCAGCCTCGTGGCGATAGCCGCCTCGATGTTCGTTCACGCAGCCGAGTCTCCAACGACCGACGCCGTCGGAAACGAGCTCTACTCGCTCATCCCCCGCGGATGGATTCCTGCGACGCTCGGGCAACTGGTCGCGATCGGCGGCATCTTCATGATTCTCGGCGGGGCGACGTTTGCCTTCGTCTACGGGCGTCCGTTCACATGGGCTCGCGCAGCGATCGGTGCGTGGCTCTTCACGGCCATGGCACTCGTCGTGTTTGCCGTGATTCCGAACCAGTGGGTAGCACTGACCCAGGCTTCGCTCGAGTGGACCCCGCAGAAGATCCTTGTCACGATTCCGCCGGCTCTCGTGCTTGGCAACGAGGTGTCGGTCTCGTACGCCACATTGCAGCAGATGATCGTCGGCGGGTACCCGGTCGTGATGTTGATCCTCATCGCCACTGTGATGGTGCAGTGGCAGAAGCGAACTCGACGCGGTCGAGAAGCCAAAGCCGACCCCCGTCTCGTCATTCGGCCGTCCGATCAGAGAGGGGCCGGGATGACCGCCAAGCGGCCACATCGTGACCTGATTCGGTTCACGGGCGCGCTGCCCGACAGCAGGAGAGTGAACAAGTGACGGACGAGAAGGGCAACGGCAAGAGCGTCGGCGGCGCCGTTACCGGCGTCCTCGACCATATCCGCGAGAGTCAGGTCTGGACCTCGATCTTCCGACCGGGTTCGCCGATGCGCGTCGACAATCAGGACACGCCCCGCAACCGGTCCTACGTCGTGATGAACAATGTTCTCTATCACCTCCACCCCGTGAAGGTGAAGCGCCACGGCGTCCGTCTCTCCTACACCCTCTGTCTCGGCGGACTGAGCTTCTTCCTCTTCATCGTGCTCACGATCACCGGCATCTTCTTGATGTTCTACTACTCCCCGACCTCGCCGCAGGCGTACTACGACCTCCAGGCGCTCAACACCGACGTTGCGTTCGGACAGTTGGTCAGGAACATGCATCGTTGGGGTGCACACCTCATGGTGCTGACCGTCTTCCTTCACATGGCGAGGGTCTTCTATCACGGCGCGTACAAACCGCCGCGGGAGTTCAACTGGATCGTCGGCGTCATCCTCCTGCTGCTGACGCTGCTGATGTCCTTCACCGGATATCTGCTCCCGTGGGATCAATTGGCCCTGTGGGCCGTCACGGTCGGTACCACGATGGGGAGTTATGCACCGGTGTTCGGCGATCAAGTGAGCTTCGCGTTGATCGGCGGGATCCAGATCACCCCGGACACCCTGCTGCGTTGGTATGTCCTCCACGTCCTCTTCCTGCCGTTCATCATCACGCTGTTCATGGCCGTCCACTTCTGGCGCGTCCGCAAGGACGGCGGAATCTCAGGACCGCTGTAGGAGGCGCCGTGGCACAAATCCCCGAAAACATCCTGAGGCGCTCGGCAGAGGCGAGAGCGAAGAAGGAAGGTCGCCCGGTTGACGAGATCCTCGCCGAGATGAAAGGCGAAGCGCCCACCTCCGATTCGTCTTCGGAAGCGTCAACCGCGCCCGCACCGAGTTCCAAGGCCCCGGAAGCAAGCGCCGTGTCGGGCGCTGCGCTTCTGACTGCGGTCGCCGCGGCTCGGAAGATGCCGGAATCGTTGGTTCAGCGTTCGGCGACGGCGCGATCGAAGACCGGTGGTGGTTCTGTCGATGACGTGCTGCTCGAGTGGGCCAAAGAAGAGGGCATCGACATCTCCGCACTCCCCACGACCCCCGATTCCTCGGATTCCTCCCCCTCAGGGGGAGGTGGCAGCGACGAAGCCGCTGACGGAGGGGGTCAGGCATCAACCGCGCCCGTGCCCGGTGCAGATGTGGGCGGAGGGGGTCGAGTATCAACCGCGCCCGAACCGAGTTCCGATTCTGTCGCTCCTGTCGCCGCGTCTGTCACGGCTGGGGCCGCCGTTGCGGTGATCGACGACGAGGTGGCCGTAGAGGACGACACCGTCGTCGAGGACGAGCCGGATCTCAACGGAGCCAAGTCCGATCGACTCCTCACCGTCATCAGAGCAGGTGACGTTCAGCGCATCCGATCCGCTCCGGCGGATCGCGTGACGGTGTGGCCGCATCTGCTTGCCATCGAATTCGTGGCGCTGCTCGTCGTGCTGACCCTGCTGATCACACTTTCTATCTTCCTCGACGCCCCTCTGCTCGAGTTCGCCAACTTCAACGAGCAGCCGAATCCCTCGAAGGCGCCGTGGTATTTCCTCGGCCTTCAGGAACTCCTCGCGTACTTCGATCCGCAGGTCGCCGGCATCATCATCCCGACCTTCGGCGCAATCGCGATCGCCATCATTCCCTACATCGACAAGAACCCGTCGGTGCGACCGTCACATCGCAAGCTCGCCATCATGATCTTCACGTTCTTCATCATGGCGGCCGCCGTACTCACGATCTTCGGCTCGTTCTTCCGGGGCCCGGGCTTCAACTTCACATTCCCGTGGGAAGACGGAGTCTTCTTCGACGATCTCAAGTCGCTGCTGGAGTGAGAGAGCGATCATGAGCGCAACCACCATCTTCGTCATCGCCATCATCGGAGCAGGGATCCTCACCGTGCTCGGGATCTTCGCCATCGCGATTCGACGCGGACCTTCCGCCGGACCGATCACGTCGGATGAAATCGAAGGCAAGGGGGAACCAGCCGCCCAGAAGGCGCCGGTGATCCACGTCGGAACGGATGAGACGGAAGCCGCCCCCGTCGCGGTTGCGACGATATCCGAGGCTGCCACCGAACCTCCCCTCGACCCGCTCACCACCAAGGAGACGCTCACACCGGCCGAATACGGTGTGACTCGGAGGAAGTTCCTCAACCGGGCGCTGTATGCCGTGTTTGGCCTGTTCCTTGCACAGTTCGCCCTCGGTGCCCTCATGTATGTCTGGCCGAGGCTGAAAGGCGGGTTCGGAACGCCGATCAACGCCGGCAACGTCAACGATCTGAAGGCCTCGCTCAGCGACGGAGGGGCGATTGTCCCGGTCTTCGTTCCGGCGGCGCAAGCGTGGATCGTCCCATTCGAGATGTCTGAGCTTTCCGGATCCTCATATGAAGGGGTTCCGTTCGTAGTAGCCGGCGGAGACAGTGACGGCGTTGGCGTCATGGCCCTATGGCAACGGTGTGTTCATCTCGGCTGCCGTGTCCCGGAGTGCCTCCCGTCGCAGGGGTTCGAATGCCCGTGCCACGGCTCTCGCTACAACATCCACGGCGAATACAACACCGGTCCGGCGCCCCGCAACATGGATCGCTTCGGGCTCAGCCTCACCGATGCCGACGATCTGATCATCGAGACCGGCACGGTCGTGCAGACGCCGCGGTCGAAGAAGTTGACGGCCGAATACCCACAAGGACCGTTCTGTGTATGAGGTGGACGTGTTGAACACTGCGCTCTCCATCATCCTCGCCGCAGGCGACGAGGCCGAACCGGCAGCGTCGACAGACAGCTTCGGCATCGGTGCGATCGTCCTTGTGGTTGTCGTCGTCTCACTCCTTGCCTGGATGGCGTATCTCTTCCTCAACAGTCGCCGCTCTCGTTCCACCGTCCAGGAGACGCCGGCACCGAATCGAACCCAATACATGTCGGACGCCGAGCTCGAGAATGTGCGCACAACGAAGGTGCTGCGAGCCGCAGTGTTCGCTGCAGCCACCCTCGCGCTTCTGATCCCCGCGTACGCCTTCAACGAGTCAAATCGGCAGGCGGACGCAGCAGACGACCTCGTGGAGCTTGCCATCGAGGAGGGGGAGCACTGGTACAACGTTTTCGAGTGTTCATCGTGCCACGGACCCGAAGGTGGTGGAGGCGCCGTGGCCTTCACCGAGGCACGAAGTGGTGTGGATGTCTCCTGGCAAGTGCCGTCTCTCAATGACGTGCTGTACCGCTTCGACCGCGAAGAGATCGAGGACCTCATCGTGTACGGGCGTCAGGGAACACCGATGCCCGCCAGCGGTCTCGAGGGGGGCGGCGCAATGACGATCCAGGAAGTTGATCAGGTTATCGACTACCTCGCATCGATTCAGGTACCGCAGGTCGACGTCGTTGCGAGTACCGAGCCGAAGATCACCAGCTCACTCAACCGCATTTCGAGCGGTGACGAAGCCACCCAAGCCCTCATCGACCGACAGCAGGCCGAGATCGATGACGTGCTTCTTGCTCCCGATCAACTGGAGATCGCGGGCGACCTCGGAACGGACATTCGCCGACTCCTTGGAGGTGACGGTTCCTGCACCGAGGCCTCCGCAGCCGTTGTGCTGACCACTTGCGCAAACCCAGCGCCCGATGCGGATCGCGACGGGCTCTCAGACGGCGCCGAGCCCCTCATCACCGAGACTGCCGCGATCGCGTATGCAACGCTCACCGAACTCCTCGGTCTCGTGCAAGTTGAACAAGCCGTGTACGACGTAGCCTTCGACCCGGCCAACGCATACACCAACACCGTCGATGACCGGCCCGTACCCGACCTCGATGAAGCAGAGGCCGTCCTCAGCCGCGATCGAAGCCGATCTTCTCCTCATCAGGGTCACTGCCGAGAAACAAGACGACTTCCTTGCCGACCTCGTGGCAGGGATGGAGTTCCTCGAGACAGCCGCCGACGCACAGCTCTGGCTTGTCGACTTCGATGAGGTAGCTTCCGCTATGAGCGACCTGGCGGGCTTCACGATCAGCGTCCCAGATGCCGAGCGGGCGGTCGGGTTGTTCAATGGCTATTGCGCACGCTGTCACACCGGTGGCTACAGCGCAGGTTCGACCTTTGAGATCGGGGCCGGACGAGGTGCTTGGGGTCCGGCGATCACCGACGGCCGTTCGATCGCACAGTTCCCGTCGGTCGAAGGTCAAGTGGACTTCATCATCTCCGGCACCACCGCCTCCGAGCCGTACGGAGTCAATGGGTTGGGCACCGGCCGGATGCCCGGGTTTGGAGCGTCGCTCAGCGAGGCGGATATCGAGCTGATCACCCTCTACGAGAGGACGATGTGATGGATCGAGCCAAGAGAGCATTGTCCCGAGCCACCGGTTCCGAGCGTGGGCTCGGCACACTCGAGATCCTCGGCCTCATCGCCATGATTGCCCTGTTGCTCGCGATGATTCCGTTTGTTCGCGAGGCCGTGCAAGACATCGTCGGAGCGATCTTCAACCGGCGGGATGACGTCACCGGAGAAGTCACCGACTTCTCGCAGATGATGCGTGGGATCTTCCTGGTCGTCGGAGCGATCTTTGTATTCGTCGGTGCCGGCTGGCTGATCCTCTCGACCAATATCGGGAAGCACCTCGCATTCCTCATCACAGCAACGGCCGTGTTTGGCTGGCTCACCCTGAGCGGCGTCTTGTTCGTCGTGTATGCCCCTCGGGGCATCCGCCCTTCCAACCTTGAAGGCCTCAACGCATTCCAGATTCGAGTGCCGGCGATCGCACTCGCGCTCGGGCGCGTTCATCTTGTTCGTGATGTTCTTGATGGCCCTTGATCGATACGAACGCGACACACCCGCGGACTAGAGCCGTTCAGGCTTCTGCCTTCTCCTGCAAGTGATACGCCAAGATCTGCAGTTCAGTTGACAGGTCCACGACACGGACTTCGGCGGCTTCGACGTTGATCACCGTCGGGGCGAAGTTCAGGATGGACCGAATGCCCGCTGCGGTGAGTCGATCCCCGACGCCCTGTGCCTGGTCCGACGGCGTGGCGATGATCCCGATCTCGATGCCCCGTTCGCGGACGAGTTCTTCGAGTTCGGACATCGGTTCGACGGTGGTGCCGCTGATCGTGCTGCCGATCCGACGAGCATCGATGTCGACGATCGCCGCAATCGAGAATCCCCACTCGCGAAAACCGCGATAGTTGGCAAGCGCACGACCAAGGTTGCCGGCCCCGACGATCACAACCGGGAATTCGTGGGTGAGCCCGAGTGCGGTGCGGATTTCTTCCTTCAGTTCGTCAACGTCGTATCCCACACCTCGGACACCTTGGGCACCGAGGAACGAAAGGTCTTTTCGCACTTGCGCGGCATTTACCCCCGCCGTCCGCGCGAGATCCTCCGACGAGCAAGTGCCGGTACCGGCGCGCATCGCCAGGCAGCGGAGATACACCGGAAGCCGTGCGACGGTGGCGTCGGGGATGTGCTTCTTCATCGGGCAAGAATACCGGCATCCGAACCCATGGCTCCACCCGTTCCCCGTTCGCCCAGACGCTCTCGCAGGAGAGCGAAGGTATCGTCACCGGATGCGCCCGTTCACCGCGATCGTCGTCATCGGACTTCTTGTCCTCATCGTGGGGGCGTTTGTGGCGAAACTCGTTGCAACCGGCTTGACGCCCTAGCGATCAGGATTCGCGCTTCGCCACCGGGGTGATTGGTATCCGGATGGTTCCCGATGGCCGGATACCTACGGCCGTTCGAACTGATAGCGGATACTTCTCATCGGCCCGGCCACCGCTAACAGCAACCGCAATCTGGCCGTACGAGTCGACGTGAATCAGACCTTCGCCCTGGGCGACGTCCCCGTAGGCCGCGCACCACGGCAATGTACGGTCGATTCCGGCAACCACCATCGTCACCTCATCCCCGAGTGTTATCCCGAGTGCCTTGAGGTCGGCCGGGCTCACGTTGGTCTGGGCGTTGCCGAAGCGGTCAATCCACAGGACCTCACCTAACACGCCACCCAGTCCGTCCGGTTCGACGAGGGGAAGCATCATCGGGGCAACGCTGCCGGGGTCGACGGCCGGACCGAGATCCTCGATCGTCGCTTCTCCTGAAGCGAGCACCGCGGCAGCCGGACCGAAGACGTCGCGCCCGTGGAACGTCTCTCCTTCAGCGGGGAGACGGAATCGGGGATCCTCGATTGAGACGATCAGATCTGCCCCGCCAACGATCGCTACCGCGGGGGCGAGCAAGCCGTTGTCCGGCCCGACGAAGAACCCCCACGGTGTTCGAGCGGCAATGGCACGCCGTGCGGTGCCAACCCCCGGGTCAACAACAGCGAGGGCAACCCCTTCCGGCAAGTACTGGATCGACCTCATCAACGCGAGCGCGGCACCTTGTACGTCACCAGCATCAAAGTCGTGTCCGATGTCGATCACCCGAACCTCGGGCGCGACGCGCGCGATCACCCCGTGGACGACGCCGACGAACTCGTCGGTCCGCCCGAAGTCGGAGAGAAAAGAGATAGGCAGGGGCATACGCGCAGGAGAGTAGTGAGCCTTCGGGAGGAGACACGAGACACGAGACACGAGACACGAGACACGAGACACGAGACACGGGGCGGCCTGAGCCTTCGTCTCCACCACGCAGTGGGGGAGACGCGGCCGAGCTGATGCTCGGTCGCAGAGGGGGCGGCCTGGGAGTCTGAATCGCGAAGATGAGGCCCGTCGCCGCCCTCGCTGCGCTCGGGCACCCTCCCCCACCTTCGGCGGTGGAGGCGAACTCTCGGGTCTCGGGTCTCGGTCGCTCTGCTCTCAGGTCTATCCCGGCCACCAGCCTGCGCGGGTGACTGCTGCGGGGAGGTTGCGACCGAGCCTTTGCTCGAGCCATCGGGTTGTTTCGATCGTCTTCATCGGATCAATTCCGGTCTCTACTCCCGTTCCCTGAAAGAGATACAGCAGATCCTCGGTAGCGACGTTGCCGCTCACGTTCGGAGCAAACGGGCACCCGCCGGTTCCACCGACAGACGCATCGAACGTGCGAACTCCGGCTCGGTAGGCGGCCACCACGTTCGCAACCGCCGTGTTCCTCGTGTCGTGGAAGTGGCACCGAAGTGGAACGTTGGTGGCCGACCGGATCGCAGAAACCACCGCTTCCACCTGAGTCGGAACGGCAACGCCGATCGTATCTCCGAGGGCTACCTCGTGTGCACCGGCAGCAGCCGCTCGGTCGGGCGAGTCGAACGACGTCATCGACGGGCACCGGGCCGTCGAACGGGCAGCCGAAGGCGACCGAGATCGTGACCGTCGAAGCGCAGCCTCCGACGTCGGGGATCATCGCTTCGATCTCGCGCATCGTCGTCTCGGGTGACACACCGGCATTGGCGCGGTTGAAGCCTTCCGATGCACCGACGACGAAGTTGACCTCATCAACCGATGTCGCCAGGGCTCGCTCGAGACCACGTCTGTTCAGCACAAGACCGATGTACGAGACCCCGTCCGGACTTGGGCCGAGCCCGGCAGCAACCGCCTCCGCATCTGCCATCTGAGGAACCCGGTCGGGATGAACGAATGATGCGATCTCGATGCGGCGCGATCCTGCATCGACGAGGCGATTGATCAGTTCCGACCTTGGTCTCGGTGTCGAGCAGGGCCGCTTCGTTTTGGAGACCATCGCGTGGCCCTACCTCAACAAGCCCGACGAAAGAATCCGCGGTCGTCTCCGCGGCTCGAGTGCAGCGCGCCGTTCATCAGAACCTCCCGGTTGGGTCAGAACAAGCAGGGCGGATTATGGCCTGGATCCAGCCGTCGCGCGACCGGAGAGCAACCGGCATCCGCGTACGATGAACGACCATGACCGAACGCCGAACCCACACCATCGCCCCATCCAGCGGACCGAACCCATGGCGCTGCTGATCCCAGACGCACGGCGCAGCCTTCTGGGCGGCTTGATCGACGACGGTGCGCTTCTTCGCTCGTCACCGCCGACCGTGGAACAGGCGGTCGACTCCTACCAGCGGCTGAAAGTCGACAGAGAACGGCTGGATGGTCGGCGGACTCGTTGTGCCGGCCTCGCACCTCGAAGAACTTGCGAGCGTGCTCGTGAGAACCTTGAGGACCGGCGTTTGCTCGGTGCCGATTGTGACGGCATTCGATGGCGAAACCGCCTCGGACGCGTCGATGGCGGCAGCGGTTCATACGATGCTGGACCCAGCTGCCCGGATCGAACGTGTCCTTCTCCCCCGTCACGGCTCAGACCCGGTCGATGGAGTCGTCCGGTGCCGTCGCGGCTGGAAACGGCATTCATCACGGTGTGCTGTCGATGGTGGCGGTGCCGCTCGACATGCCACATGGCGAGACGATGGACGCGATCACGGCAGCGGGGAAAGAGGCACTCCGACCCGCCGGTGCATGGTTCGATCTCCGCTCGGATGCAGCCGATCCCGCTTCCCTCGCCACCGTGATCCGGGAGAGTGTCGGTTCTTTCGTGCCGTTCACAGTTCTTTCCGATCATCTCCCCGCGATCACCCAGGTCGATCGCCCAAGCGGCAAGCGCCGGTACGGCGTGTTGAACCTCCTCGCCGCAACACTCAGCGCCGAATCCGCGGAGTCGGATGTGGCCGCCGTCCTGGCGGACGACAACCCACAGACCTACACGATCGAGTTCGGAGGTCTCACCAGGACCGGTGAGAGCATCCGCTCGAGCGGTTCGGTCGGCGCAGATCGGAGTCCGCTCGTGTCCCTCGCGGCCCTCGAAGCAGCGGACACCATCGCAGCACTCGGCGCCCTCTACCACGCGTCGTGAACCGATCCGGCCCCGGCGGTCCTCGGCCGTTCCCCACACACGACTAGCCTGTCCGCCGATGCCAACACTTCGCTTGTTCGCACGATTCAGAGAGATCGCCGGAACCGACGAGATAGCCGTCGAAGACGGCACGGTTGCAGAAATACTCGACGGCGCCTCGGAGGCGTACGGCCCCGCGTTCGCCAACGGCCTCAAATCCTCAGGCGTCTGGGTCAACGGGAGCCCTGCCGGTCGGGACACCACGGTGAGCGGCGACGACGAGATGGCGATCATTCCCCCGGTATCCGGAGGAACGTATGCCCCGCCGCAGCCTCAGCGCACGTTGGCCGTCGACCCCGCTGAGAGCATTCTGTCTGTCATCATCCTCGCCGCGCTGCTCGTTTCGGCCTGGGTGCCGCTCGAGTGGTTCGTTGTCATCACTGTCGGCGCTGCGCTCGCGTGGCTCTGGGATCTTTCCGACAGCGACGCCACGCGGACCGGCTCCATCAACCTCTACGCCACCCTGTTCGCTCCTGCGATCGCAGCTGCCGCGACCTACGCATGGGGCTACGAGGGATTCGCCGGCGGTTTCGCCGCAGCCATTGCCATCACGCTCTTCTGGCCGATCTTCGAGTCTCGGTGGAGAGGTGTTGAGTCGATAGCAATGACGGCATCGGTCGCGATGATCGCAGCGGCAGGAGCCGGGGCGCTCGTCATGCTTCGCATGATGTCAACCGCGATCGCTCTCTCGTTCCTCTTCATCGTTGCGCTGGCGATCATCGCAGCGCTCGTGACCGGCGCGTATGGCGGGCAAACCATCGATCCGAACGTTGGGATACTCGTTGGCGCACTGGTTGCCGGCCTCCTCGCAGGAGTCCTCACCGATGACATCGACCTGGCAACCGGTCTTGTAGCTGCCGTAGCCGTTGCCGCCGGGATGATTGCAGGTCGCGTCCTCGGCTCAATGGTCCGTACCGGGTCGATCGTGCACACCGTACGATTGCCGGGACAGCTCAGTCCCCTCGACGGTTTGTGGCTCGCCGCGCCGCTCTTCTGGCTCGCACTCGTGGCACTTGGGTGATCGAGGGACTGTTCGTTCCTTGAACCAGGCACTAGCCTGACAGTTCTATGTCAATGCAGCGTGTACATCGCGGCTTGATTTTCCTCTTGATCGTCGTACTTCTGGCGCTCGTGCCGATCGGCGCGTCTGCCCAAACCGAAGGGGACGTGAACCGAGCGGAGGACCAAGTGGACCGCGCTCAGGACGCAACGTCAGCGGCCTACACGAAATGGCAGGCGGCACAGGACGATCTCGAAGCTGCGCTTCTCGAACTCGATCAGGTCACGAGCCAACTCGACAACCTCATCTACACCATTGGTCTGCTCGAAAGCAAGATATCCAGCTACGAGGGCGACGTCGAGGGACTCCGGGAGACCGCTCAAGAGCTCGTTCTCGAGGCGTACACCTCAGGTGGGCGGGGGCTGGTTTCGGCCGCGTTCGAAGCGGGATCGATCCAGGATCTCCTCGACTTCGCAGCAACTCATGGATAGCGCAGCAAACCGCGACATCGCCGACCTCGACCGCCTCCAGGCCGTTTCGAGAGAGATGGACCGCTTGAAGCTGGACCTGGTCGAGAGCAAGGCCGAGGTCGAGATACTCGAGGCACAGTCAGCCGCCCTGGTCGACCGCACCAACGCGCTCTCCCAGGAAGCGAAGGACACCTACAACAGTGCCTCCGCCGCTGAGCAGCGTGCGATCGACAACCTCGCAAAGGAACGCCGGGAGTTGCAGGCCGCGATAGCCCTCAAGAAAGCGCAAGATGTCGCCGCTGCCAACTCCAAGCCCGGCAACGCAGCAGGTTTGCCTCCGGCAGCAACACCGGGGTTCTACTGCCCGGTTCAGGGTGGCGCTTCATTCATCGATTCGTGGGGGTTCCCGCGGTCCGGCGGCCGCCGCCACAAGGGTGTCGACATGTTCAACAGCCGCAACACGCCGCTCATCGCCGTTGTCGACGGACGCGTCAAGTTCTCGTCGAACAGCCTCGGAGGGCTCTCAACACATCTCTACTCCGGCGACGGCACCACCTACTACTACACCCACCTCGAAAGCCATCCGTCGAACATCTCTTCCGGCCAATACGTCTCGGCGGGAACGGTCGTCGGCTACCTCGGGAACAGTGGGAACGCTCGCTACACGTCGCCACACCTGCACTTCGAGATCCGACCAAACAACGTCGCGATCAATCCGTACCCGACCGTGCGCCACTACTGTCCCTGACGCGAAGCACACACGGGGAGCCGTACACGTGGAACCGCAGAAGACGCATCGACCTGATTACAGATCCGGCCTATGTGCAGAATCTCAGTTCACTATCGATGGATGAATTGAGGGAACGCAGAGGTGTTCTCGACGATCTCGACACCGAATTGTCGTTCTATCGACGCATGCTTCATGGACGCATGGACCTGCTCTCGTTCGAGATACGTCGACGATCAGGTGAAGAGACACGCACCCTCATCGAAGCACTGCCTCAAATCCTCGCCGACGGGATCGACGGACCGAGCCGCAACGCGATCCCACGGGACCTCCCCTTGACCCTTCCAGAACTCAGCGGCGAAGGGAAACCGGGCAATCGACCGTGTGCTCGGTGACGACTTCCTCGCTTACCTCCCAAGTCTTGAAGACAATGACCTCGAAGAGATCCAGGCTGCACTCACTGACGCGGAGGGTGAGGTCTCGGCCCAACGTCGTGACGGTCTACGACGTACACGATCGCATCAGCGCGGAGATCACATCTTCGATATCGCGAAGGCCTCGCCGACGCGGCCGACCTCCTCGACAAGCAGTAGCCGCTTTGCAGTCCACCTCGCGGTTCCTGACCGTCCGAACCGGATTGGCAGAGTCGATCCACGACGTCTCCGTCTTCGCCACCGATGTAACAGGCGAAGAGCTCTATCGATCCGGAGACCCTGATCGGCCATTGTTCTACCGGTCCGCCGTCAAGCCGCTACAAGCCACGGTCGCTCTCGAAGCTGGTGTCGATCTGTTCCCAGAGCACGTCGCCGTCGCATGTGCGAGCCATAGCGGCTGGCCCGCACACATCGCCATCGTTCGACTGATGCTGCGTGACGCGGGCCTCGATGACGCGCGCTCTCCAGTGCCCTGCGGTGTGGCCGCTCTCGCAAGGCGCGACGGGACCTCCAGATCCGCCGGGGGGTCCGCTCCGTGAAGCGCATCTTTCACAACTGTTCGGGGAAACACGCGGCGATGCTGGCGGCCTGCGTCGCTCGAGGTTGGCCGATCGACTCGTACCTCGCCCCGGATCACCCGCTTCAGCGTGAAATCGTCGAGGTGGTCACGCGAGGCGACCGGCATCAGACCGGAGCCCGTGGGGAGTCGATGGCTGTGGTGCCCCCACGATGCGCGGGTCGGTGCGCGGCCTCGCCACCGCCTTCGCACAACTGAGTTCGAACCCTCGCTATGAGCAGGCCGCGAGTGCGATCTCGCGATTCCCCTCGCTCGTCGCCGACAACGATCGGCCAGACGGGAAACTCGCACGTTGGTGGGGCGGGCCCGTCAAGGTGGGTGCCCAAGGGCAGATCGGGATCGGCCGTCACGGAATCGGCATCGCTGCCAAAGCAAAAGCAGGCGAGGGTGAAGTCGCCGTCGCCGCCATCATCGCCGCAGCCGACGATCTCGGACTCCTCCCCGACGCCATGCGGTCGGGACTTGCCGACGAAGCAGCGCCGCTTGTACTCGGTGGCGGTGTGCCGGTCGGCGAACTCGCCAGGAGCTGAACGGTGAGCGCCGAGATCGTTTCCTCATGGGACACCACCTCCCGAGCACTCCACGCGATGGCGCCAATGACCGGTCCATTCCCCACTGCTCCGTTCCTACAGGCATGGGAGTCGCAGTTCGCCACGCCGACTGCTGAGACGGTGATCGTGCGCTCGGTCGATGGTGCCCTACCGATCTGGATCGATGAGCGGACGATCCGTTTCCAGGGTGAGGCGGACGTCACCGACTACCACGCGCCACTCGGGGCCTCAATCGAGTCGAATGTGGCACTCCTCGGCGAGGTGTTCACCGGATTCGGCTTCTCATTCGACAGCATTCCGAACGAGGGGCGGACACCACTCCTACGCGCACTCGATCAGGTGGCGACAACCGTCGCTGTTCGCGAACATGCATCCACCCTGGTTCTCGACCTGCCGACCGAACCGAACGCGTGGCTCGCTTCTCTCGCGAAGAAGCACCGCCACGAGGTGCGCAGGAAACAACGGAGATTCGCCGACCTTGTGGGAGAGCCCGTCTATGAGCGCCGCTCCGATTCGGAGGCGTTTGCAGCCTTTGTGGCGATGCATCGCGCAGCGCCCGGCAGGAAAGCCACGTTCATGACAGCACGAGCGGAAGCGTTCTTCCTCGCTCTCCTCACCGATGTAGATGCCTCCATCGATCTGCTGAGTGTCGGTGGGCGACCCGTGGCAGCAGCCTTCGGTTTCGCCGAAGATCATGGCTACTACCTCTACAACTCGGCCTACGAGCCAACCCTCGCCGAGGCTGCTCCCGGCATTGTGCTCCTCTCGGCCATGATCGAACGCTCGATCTCGGACGGGCTCACTCGATTCGACTTCTTGAAGGGTGATGAGCGGTACAAGTACCACCTCGGCGCCGTCGAGCGCCCACTCTCGATCATCGAGGGCACGTTCGCATGATCGAACGCGTCGCATACCTCGCAATGCACACATCCCCACTGCTGCAACCCGGTGTCGGCGATGCGGGCGGGATGAACGTCTACGTCAATGAACTCGCATGTACGATGGCCGGTCGAGGGATCGACGCTGTCGTGTTCACGCGGCAGAACACATCCGGATCAGCCGGCCTCGGTGCAGGTCCGTGAGGGATATCGTGTCGTCCACGTGGATGCGGGACCGTCACGGCCGCTTCCGATCTCGGACCTTGGTCCCCATGTGGCGGAATTCGGCGAAGGTGTAGTTGCCGCGACCAGCGGCGGGGGATTCGACATCGTCCACTCCCACTACTGGCTATCCGGGTGGGCGGGTGTGCTGGTCAAAGAAGCACACGGGTTGCCTCTTGCGAACTCGTTCCACACCCTCGGCCGAGTGAAGGACGCAACGCGACGACGCGATGAGAGCCCGTCGAGTTCCACACGTCTGCGAGCGGAGGAGGGCGTGATCGCTCTCTCCGACTGCGTCATTGCCTCCACCCCGTACGAATTCGATGACTTGATCGATCACTATCGGGCGAGCCCCGAGCGACTCTGTGTGTCCGAACCGGGAATCGACCACACCCTCTTCAACCCGGGTGATCGCGACGAGGCACGCAGGGAGATCGGCGTCGGTAATCAACCCCTCGTGCTTTCTGTCGGTCGGATCCAGGCACACAAGGGTCTCGATGTGGCTGTTGGCATGCTGCCGTACCTCCCGAACGAGGTGGCAGTGGGCTCGGGTCCGGCCACACTCATGATCGTCGGAGGTCCAAGCGGACCTGACGGCTCGGATGAAGTTGATCGCCTCCAACACCAAGCTCGCTCTCTCGGCGTGGCCGATCGCGTCACATTCGTTGACCCGCAACCCCATGACCGGCTTGTGCACTACTACCGAGCAGCCGATCTTCTCGTGATGCCGTCGCGTTCCGAATCGTTTGGTCTCGTCGCAGCGGAGGCACAGGCCTCGGGACTCCCGGTGGTTGCGAGCCGTGTTGGTGGTCTCCCCTACGTGATTGGCTCGTCGGTATCCGGGCTGCTGATCAACGACCACAACCCTCGTTCCTACGCCGCAGCGACCACCGCGATCCTCGACCATCTGGACTTCCGGAGCAACCTCTCGAGGGGCGCTGTCGACTACGCCGAGCGCTTCTCCTGGACAGCCACCGCCAACCGCCTCATCGATCTCTACGGCGGAATTGCGGGCCGATAGCGGGAACGCGAAACATGCCGTTCGGAAACTTGTCCATACGGGGTTGTGCACAAGCACCTGTGGATAGCTGTGGATTTGTGGAGAACTCCCTGGTTGAAGCCCACCTGGTGTTAATAGGACCGAAGAGCGGATCGCAAGAGCGCGCAAATCTCCTCTGAATCGTGTCTCAGGGGGGTTGAAGCTGATTTGCGGAAACCGTAGGGTCGGCTATGGATGGCCCAAGGGGCCGGAGCAGTTAGCCCTCGTTCGGGGAAGTGCGGGGAACGCTCGCAAAGGTTCCTTGGGCCATCCTCATACGTCGCCTGGTCGGCCTTCACGAAAGCCGGATCTCCAGCGGAGGTTCGTTCGGCCTAGATCCCGAAAATCAGCTGGCGAAGCCTCACACGCTGAGTGGCGAACGTCTCCAGGTCGACACGCAACGATCCCAATCTAAGCCCGCGCATCTCCTCACCGAGATGGGTCGCGACACGCAGAACGCCGCCGGTCGATTCCACAACACCGAGGCCGAGGCAACGACCCTGATCGTCCTGGACACCAACCAGCATCCCGTCCAGGCGGTCGAGGTCGAACTCCTCGGGAAGTGTTGGGGCGAATACCGTCGTCTGGACTCGCCAGCGCTGCAGCGGCGCGGCAAGTGCCTCTCGAAATGCACCAGACTGACGATCCTGACGATCAGTCGGTGACGGGGGTGTGGCGCCATTCGGGGGTTCGGCTGTTGTGATCTTCGCCGAGAGGAAGCGCCGGAGCATGCCGATGATCGGTTCCAGCTCCTCGCCGCGCTGAAGTGCGACGCCGAGACTCGGTTGCGTCAACTCCCACAAGTGGTACTTGAGGGTCTGGCCAACGACACCGCCGACCACACCGCTCGTATCCACAACCACAAGATCGGATCGAGTACGGGCCGCCTCGACAAGCGAGGCCACAGCAACAACGTGTGGTAGCACCACGCCCTGCGGCGACGTGGAACCTACGAACCGCATCTCGGCGGGAGGCACGCCCGGATCGAGGTCTGCCGGTGACTCGATGTACTTGAGACCAACACACGCCGGCGGACCGGCGACCGTCGAGGCAACGTCGCCATCGACGTACGCAACGGAGAGGCCTGCGTCGAGAGCATCGAGGATGAGGAGCTTCGCGAGCGTCGTCTTGCCCGTCTCCGCCGCCCCGATGAGCATGACAACACCGGATACGTCGGCCATACGTTCACGCAGCGCTTCGTACGCCCGACCCGGCACCACCCACCTCCTGATTTCGACCCCCGCAGTGTAGGAACGACCCCCCGAATAGCTCGGGAGTGCGAGGACTCGCGTACCCAGGGTTGTAGGCGTCCTATTTGGCGTCACCAGCCCGCGGAACGCAGGGGCCGGCGATACAGACTCATTCCGCGGGCTCACAACGCCAAATACAACGTGGCGAACCCTGGGTACGCGGTCTAGACGATCTCGTCGATCCAGGCGTCGAAGACCGCTGTCGCGGTCTCTTTGACTTCTGCCTCGGCAGCCGTGAAGGCCTCGACCAAGGCATCGGGGTCCGTTCCGCTGTCGATCGCCAGCCGGCGGGCATCTCCATCTGCGAGCCAACTGCCGAGAAGGGACGGTGTGACCTCTGGATGTGGCTGGATCCCGACGGCTGTCCCCACCCTGAAGGCGTGATTGAATCCGCCGCCCGTAGCCAGCAACGTGGCGTCGCGCGGAAGATCAAACGTGTCCTGATGAAACCGAATAACACGGCGACCGGCGAGGGCAGCCATGATCGGGTCCTTCTTGCCATCGGATGTCGGTTCAACCGGAGCGAAGATGACCTCTGCCGACGCCGCGAGGTAGGCCCGGCCCCCGAGCGCGTCGGCCAGCAGCTGACACCCGAGGCAGATCCCGAGCACCGGTATCTCGCGCTCCGTACACGTCGCGAGGAAGAGCTTCTCCGCGGCGAGGAAGGGGTACTCCCCCTCGTCGTACGCACCCATCGCCCCTCCGAGGGCCGCGACTCCCGACACGCTGTCCGGGTCGGGCAACACCTCACCCAGGTCGAGACGGACGACCATCCACTCGACACCTCTCCGATCGAATGCATCTCCGAGGTACGCCGCGGGTGCATCCGGCTCGTTCTGGAGGACGACGACCGGCTTCACTCGTGCCTCGCCCTCAGCTCACGCCGCATGATCTTCGCCGAGGCTGTTCTCGGGAGGTCGCCAACCACAATCACGTCCTCGATCCTGAAGAGCGGATTCAGTTCCGAGCGAATCGCCTCCTGCATCAGACCTCGCCACACTCCGGGATCCGGGACCACGCCCGGCTCAGGAATGGCGTAGATGACGAGCCGGCTCGGGCCGCCACCGGGCGGCTGGACCGCAACGGCCGCTACCTCGGATGCTCCTTCAACCACACCAACAACACGCTCGAGTTCCGCCGATGAGACCTTGACCCCGCCCAGATTCATCGTGTCGTCGGTTCGACCAAGCGCCCGGTAGTAGCCGTTGGACAGGCGCTCCATGTGGTCGCCGTGTCGTCGTAGCGGGACGTCCGCCTCCGGAACACCCTCGTAGTAGACCTTGTCGTGATCGCGCCCGAGCAACTCCTGGGAGAGGCCAAATGACGGAGGCACGATGTACATCTCTCCGTTGTCTGCCGGATTTCCGTCTTCATCGAGGATTCGCACATCGAGTCCGAGCGCCGGCGTCGTGAACGTGGCCGAGACGGCATCGTGCAGGACGGTGCCTGCGATGTAGCCGCCGCCGATTTCTGTCCCACCGCAGTACTCGATCACCGGGACACCCCCGGCGATGTCCATCAACCAGGCGTAGTCGCCCGGGTCGGATGCCTCACCCGACGAGGACAGCAGGCGGACATCAACCCAGTCCGCGTCCTCAAGGACGCGGTTGGCTCGCCATGCCGCAACGATCGACGGGACGAAGCCGAGCACCGTGACACCGGCCTCCCGCACGAAATCGACGAACCCGCCCCCGGTCGGGACATCGTCGTACAAGGCCATCGTGGCGCCGTTGATCAGCGACGCGAAGATGAGCCAAGGACCAAGCATCCAGCCGAGGTTCGTTGGCCACGCCACTATGTCGTCCCGGTGAATGTCGTGGTGGAAGTGACCGTCCATCGCGGACTTGATCGCGGTGAGGTGGGTCCACGGTATGGCTTTCGGCTCGCCCGTGGTTCCCGACGAGAAGAGGATGTTCACGTGGCCGTCCGGAGCACATGGGATCGTATCGAAGGGTCCAGCGTCGACGAGGAAGTTGCTCCATGCGATGTCGCCGTCACGAATCGGAATCCCCGCACCCGTGTCGACAACGACACATGAGCGAGCGCCGGCTTCGACAGCCTTGCCGAACATCGCGTGCTCTCGGCCGGCTCGAACGAATCGGTCCTGGGTGACCACGAGCGACGGGGCCGTCATCCGCAGCCGGGTGGCAATCTCGTGGGGAGCAAACGAATCCGCGACAGAGACGACTGTGGCGCCTACGGCGACGGTTCCGAGGTAGGCGACAACGGACTCGACCGTCATCGGCATGGCTATCGCAACTCTATCTCCCGCCCCAACACCGCGCCGCTCGAGGCCGTGGGCAAACTGGTCGATCAGACGACGCAGCTCCGCATAAGAGAGGCGGTGATTGACCCCTTCGCTTCGGTATACGACGGCGATCTTGTCGCCCGGCGCGGTGAGGCACGAGTCGACGATGTTGAGCCTGGCTCCCGGCAACCACTGCGGGTCGCGCGGCGGGCCCGTCACGATCTGATCCGGTGCCACATCGAAGACGATCCCCAGGCGCTTCACCACCATGTCCCAGAAGGCGCCACGAACGTCGGCCGACCACTCGTGGAGTTCCTTGTAGGAGGACAATCCTCGCTCGCGGATGACGGCCGTCAGATTCGCACGCTCGATCGTGTCGGCGTCCGGCTGCCACGCAACTTGGTCCACATCGCCCATGGGAGTTGAGATTACCGATCAGCGGCGGCCGCGTTCCGTAGAGTTGTCCTCGCAACGATTCCGATTGAGAGGGGAAGCATGTCGAGACGCTCCCAGAGGAACACGGCGATCAGCCTGTCCGTGTTGATGCTCGGGATGATGCTGGTGGTGCTCCTTGCAGCTCCGGCAGCGGCCGAAGTGACACGCGGTGAGTGCACCGGGTTCGCTGAGTTTCCGTCCAAGACCACGGACAAGACGCTCATCGCTGAGCGTCCACGCTCCGAGGTGTTCCTTGTGCCGAAGGAAGAGACTGTGAACTACGCGGGCACACTCGCACCCGGCGCCCAGCAGTCCGACAGCCCTGTCCCATTCGAGGGTGGCATTTCGGTGCAGACGCCGTTCAACTCCTGGCAGGTCGTGACGTGGGGTGGCGAAACCGTTGAGGTGGAAGCAAGCGGCAGCTACACCTATTCCGTCCCGAGTTGGGTCCCGGCGGGAGCAGGCGAACTCCAGCTGACTGGATGGCATCAACAGGGCGACGTCGATTGCGAAGTCATCGTCACTGTGCAACTCGACGGCGATCCCGGTCCAGCAGCCCTCGTAGCGGCAGCCGGCACCGTCGTCATGGGAGCCGGCGTACTTGCGGCCGGCGCGAAGAAGGGAGTGGCGTGATGAAGGGCCATCCGATCCTTGGGATCATAAGCGGATTCTTGTTCGGCCTCTTCCTTGGCATCACACTCTTCCTGTTCGGTGTGATTCCACTGAACAGCTCCTGGTTGTGGATCCTGCCACTGCTCGGCATCCTGCTCGGCCTGATCATGGCCGCGTGGGCGCCGTTCGGGAAGGGCGCTGAGCCGGCACCGGCGGCGACCAACCTCCCGCCGGCGAGCGCCACGCCTGCACCGCCGCCGCCTCCTCCGGCTGCCGATGCGGGTCCGGCGGGAGACGACGCGACCACCAGCTGACACCAACCACCGGGGAGCGGGCACAATGGCATCTATGCAGCGTGCCCGCCCCTCCTGGTGGGGCAATCCGTTTCACATCGCGTACACGATCGTCGTGTTCGTGGTGCTTGCGTCGCTCGACAATGCGGCGCTCGCGATGATTCCGTCGATGGCGCTGTCCGTTTCGGACACGCTCGACACCTCCACCGGGGCCATCGGTGTGATGACCGGAGCGACGATCCTGATCGCCGCCGTGACTGCGGTCGGCTGGGGCTACGCAGGAGATTCCAGAACCCGCAAGCCTCTCTTGTTCTGGGGAACGATCATCTGGGCAGGCGGATCACTCCTGTCGGCGACGGCCACCGACATCTGGACCCTCTTCCTCTGGCAGATCGTCGTCGCCGTAGGCCTCGGTTCGATCGCATCCGTTGGCTTCTCGGTCATCTCCGACTTCGTCGGCCCGAAGCGGCGCGGTCTCGCCATGAGCTTCTGGGGAATCTCTCAAGGGATAGGAACACTTGTCGGCGGACTTCTCGCTTCGCAGCTCGGAGCGGAGAACTTCCGGATTCCGCTGCTGGTCATCGCGGTGGCGGGCTTCGTCTTCGCCGTGCTGTACCTGACGACGTATGAGGCTCCACGGGGTTTCCGCGAACCCGAACTCGCCACGTTGTACGCAGCCGGCGGTGAATACGACTACCGGATCGACCGTGCCCAGATCCCGGAGCTACTGCACCGGCGGACGAATCTGTGGCTAATCCTTCAGGGACTCACCGCGCAGGTAGCGTACGGCTCCCTCATCTGGATCCCGCTGCTCTACCAACAGAAGGTGATCGCCGAGGGTTACGGCGAAGCCACCGGGACCAAGGTCGGAGGGTTGTTCGCTGCGATCTTCACAATCGGGGCGCTGTTCTCGATCCTGTTCGGCCACCTCGGAGACATCCTCCAGCGCAAAACCCCTCGCGGCCGAGCCCTCCTCAGCGCCGTAGGAATTCTCGGCGCCGTCCCGCTCTTTCTCATTTTCTTCTGGGTGCCGCTGCGCGGCCTCGACGTCACCGAAGGAGCCGGGACGCTGACGCTGCTCGGTGAGGTCCTCGCGAGTGTTGCTACCAATCCGTGGGCCACGCTTGCCTTCTTGTCCGCGATCACGGCGATTGCACTCACGTCCGCCGACTCGCCGAACTGGTTCGCTCTGATCTCCGACGTGAACCTGCCGGAGCACCGCGGGACGGTGTTCGGCCTCGGCAACGCCGTCAACGGAGTTGGCCGCTCCTTCGGTGCAGCGCTCACGGCCTCAGCCGCCTCAGCAATTGAGCGAGCGATCCCGCCTCCGTTCAATTGGGCCATCGGTCTCTCTCTCTTTCAGATCTTCTTCCTCCCAACCGGCTGGTGCTATTGGAAGGCGTCTCAGACCGCTCCCGGGGACATTGCGGACGTGTCGGCAACGTTGACGGCGCGGTCGGAGGAGTACGTAGACGACACGTAGTCCGAGCCTCGCGAAAACAAATGAGGCTCCGCGAAAACCACTTCCCCTTCCACCTTGCTGTTCAGCAGGCCAGCATCTAAAACTAGGGATCGCTGTTTGTTTCTGGGGGTGCGACGACCCATTTTCGGGGCAAAACAGGCCCAAACGAGGGGTGTTTGACGGATGGCACGCGTGTAATTACACTCGTGAAACCGTGCTAGATGTAGGGGGTACGCTGCTTCCCTACCCCAACATCTAGTGGGTGTGTATAGATCTGTGGATATTGAGCGTCGGTGGTGACGCTCCTTGAGGAGGAACAATGACGGAAGGGCTCCAAGTCGAACGGCGGTTCACTACCGCGGGGGTCGATCCATACGAAACCGTGGAGTGGGTCCGGAAGGATTCCCGCATCACCAACCCCGACGGTTCGACCGTATTCGAGATGGAGAACGCCGAAGTCCCGGCTGCCTGGTCGCAGGTGGCTGCCGACATCCTGGTGTCCAAGTACCTCCGCAAGGCGGGTGTCCCGCAGCGGGGAGAAGACGGAAACCTCCTCGTCGACGAAGACGGTGAACCGGTCCTCGGTCCGGAGCGGTCGGCCCGCCAGGTGATCGATCGTCTCGCCTCCACGTGGCGCTGGTGGGGTGAAGAGCACGGATACTTCGCTTCGAGCGACGATGCCCAGGCCTTCGAGGACGAGATCGCCTACATGCTCCTCCACCAGATGGCGGCGCCGAACTCTCCGCAGTGGTTCAACACGGGCCTCAACCACCGCTACGGCATCGAAGGTGTCGCACAAGGCTTCTGGTACGTCGACCCGAGAACCGGCGAGAACGTCGAGTCCCCCGATGCGTACAGCCGGCCGGCACCGCACGCATGTTTCATCATGAGCGTCGACGACGACTTGGTGAACCCGGGCGGCATCATGGATCTCTGGGTTCGTGAGGCACGCCTGTTCAAGATGGGTGCGGGCGCCGGGGCGAACTTCTCCCGCATCAGGGGCGAAGGTGAGCCGCTCTCCGGGGGCGGCAAGTCCTCCGGGCTGATGAGCTTCCTCAAGGTCGGCGACCGCGCAGCAGGGGCGATCAAGTCGGGCGGAACGACGCGTCGCGCCGCAAAGATGGTCATCGTCGACATCGATCACCCAGACGTCGAAACATTCATCGCGTGGAAGGCAAAGGAAGAGGACAAGGTCCGAGCATTGGTCGCTGCGGGTTATCCCGCCGACTTCAACGGCGAGGCCTACGCAACCGTCTCCGGCCAGAACTCCAACAACTCGGTGCGCCTCACCAACGAGTTCGTTGATGCGGTCATCGACGACACGGATTGGGATCTCACGAGTCGCACCGACGGGAGCACGATGCGAACCGTCAGGGCCCGCGACCTCTGGCGCCAGGTCGCTGAGGCCGCGTGGGCGAGCGCAGACCCGGGCGTACAGTTCCACACGACGATCAACGAGTGGCACACGGCTCCGGCCGAGGGCGAGATTCGGGCATCGAACCCGTGCTCCGAGTACATGTTCCTCGACAACACAGCGTGCAACCTTGCGTCGCTGAATCTCGGCCAGTTCTACGACGACACCAAGGGTGTCTTCGACCTCGACTCCTACCGCCATGCAATCCGCCTGTGGACCATCGTGCTCGAGGTATCGGTGACGATGGCCCACTTCCCTTCGAAGGAGATTGCGCAGGGATCGTACGACTACCGCACGCTCGGCCTCGGCTACGCCAACCTCGGCTCCCTGCTGATGCGTATCGGCATCCCGTACGACTCAGACGAGGGCCGGGCGATCGCCGGTTCGCTCACTGCGATCCTCACGGGGGACGCCTACGCAACCTCGGCAGAGATGGCCAGCGTTCTCGGACCGTTCCCGAAGTTCGAAGAGAACCGCGACGCCATGTTGCGCGTCATGAGGAACCATCGCCGCGCCGCCTACAACGCCGAGCAGGGTGACTACGACAGAGTGAGCCACTTCGTCACCGGTATCGACCCCGCCTTCGGCCCGCCGGAGATGGTGGCGGAAGCCCGCGAGGCGTGGGACGCGGCCGTTGAACTCGGCGAGAAACACGGCTACCGCAATGCGCAGGCCACGGTCCTCGCACCAACCGGCACGATTGGTCTGCTCATGGACTGCGACACGACCGGCGTGGAGCCCGACTTCGCTCTCGTCAAGTTCAAGAAGCTGGCCGGTGGCGGCTACTTCAAGATCGCAAACGGCTCGATCGCCCCGGCCCTGCACCGGCTCGGCTACAGCGAAGAGCGCATCGAGCAGATCATCGACTACGTCATCGGCACGATGAGCATCCAGAGGGCACCCCACATCAACGCCGCGACGCTGATGACCAAGGGCTTTACCGCCCAGGACATCGAGAGGATCGAAGCAGCGTTGCCATCCGTCTTCGAGATCGGTTTCGCCTTCAACCAGTGGACGCTTGGCGAAGAGACCATGCAGAGCCTGGGATTCACCCCCGAGCAGTACAACGGTCTCGGTTTCTCGATGCTCCACGAACTCGGCTTCTCCGACGAACAGATCCGCGACGCGAACGACTACGTCTGCGGACGCCAGACCATCGAGGGAGCCCCTGGCCTCCTCGACGAACACCTGCCCGTCTTTGATACGGCGAATCGGAACGGCCGCTACGGCGAGCGGTTCATCGACTACAGCGGACACATCAACATGATGGCCTCCGCCCAGCCGTTCATATCGGGTGCCATCTCGAAGACCATCAACATGCCCCATGAGGTCACGGTCGAGGACATCGAGGAGTCGTACCGTCTTTCGTGGGAACTTGGCCTGAAGTCGATGGCGCTCTACCGCGACGGCTCGAAGGCATCCCAGCCGCTGTCGTCCACAACGGACGATCTTGCGGGAGAGGACGAGCCGGAGGCGGTCACCGAGACCATCGTCCGCGAGGTCATGATCCACGCCGGGATGTTCCAACCGGGGCTGTCCCCGACCGAGGCATACAACGACATCTCCCGTCCACGATTCCTGCTTCCGTCCCGTAGAACAGGCTTCACGCAGGAAGCCCGGGTTGGAGGTCACAAGGTGTTCCTCCGCACGGGCGAGTACGAGGACGGCACCCTCGGAGAGCTCTTCATCGACCTGGCGAAGGAAGGCGCGACGCTGCGCGGCGTGCTGAGCTGCTTCGCGATCGCCGTGTCGAAGGGCCTGCAATACGGCGTCCCGCTCGAGGAGTTCGTCGACACGTTCACGTTCCAGACGTTCGAGCCGCGGGGATTCGTCGAAGGCCACCCGAACATCAAGATGTCGAACTCGATCATCGACTACGTGTTCCGTGCCCTCGGTGTTGAGTACCTCGCACGCGACGAACTCGTCCAGGTGCCACCGGATCGCTCCGGTGAGTTGCCGGAGCCGCCACAGGGCATCGCCGTCGACGCAGGGACCCAACTCGACCTCACCGACGCCGCCATGGAGAACGACATCGACGCTCAGGTCGCCGCCGCGAAGTTCGTGGATGACGACAACGCAGCACGATGCCGGAACCAGAGCCGGTGCCGGCTCGCGCCTCGGTCGCCGTTTCCGACGGTCCAGGGACCGCTGCGGCCGCTGCAACAACGGCAGCCGAAGCATCACTCGGCGATCTGATGGGCGACGCACCGGCATGTTCCACGTGCGGTCACATGACCGTTCGCAGCGGCTCCTGCTACGTCTGCCTGACCTGCGGAGACACCACCGGCTGCAGTTGACGGTATCGATCTGGTTCTGACGATTCCCGCTGGCTGGGCTCGGGTCTGAACCGCAGGTCTACAGTGCCCCGATGCAGGCTGACCAGCAACTCCTCGGTGACCGATCGGCTGCCGTTCGATGGGCGCTCGGCCTGTGGGCTGTCGTCGTTGCGGTCTTCGTGATCATCGCAATCCCCGCACTGCGCGACCTCGCGCAACCGGTCGACGAGTGGTTCTGGGATCTCGCCGTCGAGACCGAGTGGCAACCGGCTGTGCTCATGGCGAAGGCCCTGAGGATCATCGGGAGCGGGTGGGTGATGGTCCCGTTCGAGATCCCCGTCGGAGTCTTGCTGTTCTCACGTCGTCGCCTGAAGGCGCTCGCCTTCTGGGTCGCTGCGATCGCAACGACGGACGCGATCGTCTGGATCTCAAAGGTGCTGTACGACCGGTCGCGGCCGCCCGACGCCCTCGTCTCGACCACCGGCGATTCCTTCCCGTCCGGTCACTCCGCGACGGCAGCCGTGGTGGCGATCGGTCTCGTCCTGGTGTTCGTCACGATCTCCAAGAACCGATGGCATTGGTTCGCGGCCGCGGCGGGGTGGGCGACGCTGATGGCCGCAAGCCGGGTCTACCTGCGAGCCCACTGGTTCACCGATGTCGTCGCGGGCGCCGCCGTCGGTGCCGCGGTCGCGATCACCTTCGCTCTCCTCATCGACCGGTGGAGCGATGCAAAAGAGGATCGGACGAACAGGCCGGCTGAGGAGTGACTCGGCGGTAGCATCGAGGGCTCCTTCGAACCGAATCGGCTCCAGTGATGCAGGCTGTAGAAATCAACGTTCCAGAAGTCGACGAAACCGTGCGGTCGCCGACCGACGCTCTCGACTTCGTGACGGCGATGCTGGTAGCCCTCGGCACCGCGGTTGTCGTGCTCATCTTCCCGGACGTCTTCGGTGGACTCGGCGTAGACCTCAACGAGATCCTCGAGGAGGGCTCCGATGCGGCGGCCGAGATCGCGGGCCTTGTGCTCACCGCGATCGCGCTGACGGTCCCGCTCGTGCTCGTCGTGTACTTCGTGTGGGCTCGCGAGTTTCGCCGACTCGCAACTGTCGTCCTTGCGGCCGCGGCCGGAGCGATCGCCACAGCGCTCGCGATCTGGACTCCTCTCCACGATCCTCGGCGACTCGATCGTGACGCCGGACAGCGGCACCGTGGTCGTGGCCGAGACCGCCTACTACCCGTACGTCGCGGCGATCACGGCAGCCATCACAGCCGCCGCACCGTGGATGCCACGGCTCTGGCGGCGAGTCGCGTGGGCCTCGCTCGCGGTGCTCGTCGTCGTCCGACTTCTCCTCGGTTCCAATCTCCCTGCCGAACTCGTGCTGGCCCTTGCGCTCGGAGTCGCCGCCGGATCAGGTGTGCTGTTTCTTCTCGGTTCGCCGAACCGTCAACCGTCGGGCGCCGAGATCGTCGCGAACACTTCGACGCTCAGGCATCGAGCCGGCGCGTATCGACGCCGCCAACGTCGACGCACGCGGATCCACGCCCTACTTCGTCGTCACGACCAACGGAGACCGACTGTTCGTCAAGACGCTCAGCACCGACGAGCGGAGCGCCGACATCCTGTTTCGCCTCTATCGGCGGTTCCGTTTCAAGAACATCGGGGATGAGCCCGCGTTCTCGAGCCTTCGGCGAGCGGTCGAACATGAGGCGCTCCTGGCACAGAGCGCCGCAGCGGTGGGCGTTCGCACCCCTGAGCTCGCGGCGGTTGGACGCATCGGAGATGGGGACTACTCGATGCTGCTGGCCCAGCGAGCCATTGAAGGCCGCTCGCTCGACTCGGTCGATCCGGAGGAACTGACCGACGGCATCCTCACTGAGGCCTGGCAGCAGGTCGCCATCCTCCGTGGTTCCGGGATCGCTCACCGCGATCTCCGTCTCGCCAACGTGTTCCTCGACGACCAGGACAATCCGTGGATCATCGATTTCGGATTCAGCGAACTCGCAGCATCGGATCTCCTGCTGCAGAACGACATTGCGGAGTTCGTCACGTCCAGTGCACTGTTGGTTGGCTCCGAGCGTGCCGTCCAGTGCGCTGTTGATGTGCTGGGCCCGGAGTCGGTGTCGGCGGCAACCCGTCGGATGCAACGCGCAGCGCTGAGCGGCGCCACCAAGAGTGCCCTCAAGGAACGCGACGACGATCTCCTCGAGCAGATACGTGCCGAGATCGCGAACTCGACAGGTCGCTCTACTCCCCCGCTCGATCGAATCACCCGCCTCCGGCCGCCGATCAGTCGGGGCTCTGCACGGAACCGTCGAACGGTGACGAATCGTGAATGTGCGAAGGGCTGTTCGTGTCGGCGTCGCCGCAGCTGTGTTGGCTGGATCGGCCGTCGAGGCCCGCCGCGGCCACCCCGAGTGGGAACGGCGCATCTACCGGTCGATCAACGATGGTCCCGATGAACTCGCCCCGATCGCTTGGCTCCCGATGCAGGCAGGCAGCCTCACCGCCCCGTTCGCACTTGCCGGATGGTCGTACTGGCGAACACGGGACGTTGATCCCGCGGTGGCATATGCGGCATCGGGTTTCATCACCTGGCTGGCCGCGAAAGGTGTCAAGAAGCTGATCGGACGCGGACGTCCACACGACCACGATCCAACAACGAATCTACGGCTCGCGACCAGGACGGACGGGAGCCTCGGGTACGTGTCCGGCCATGCCGCCGTTGCGAGCACGCTCGCCACCGTCATCGGAAGTGGGCGGTCACCTGTCGCAGTTGCCGGACTCCAGACCTTCGCTCTCCTCGTCGGGGTCACCCGCATCTATGCGGGGGCACATCTACCCCTCGACGTTGCCGGCGGTGCGGCCCTCGGGATCCTCGTCGGCGAAACAACGAACTCGATCCGTTCTCTCCTCGCACCCTGATCGGTCCGGATCGCCCGGAAGTGGTTCTCATCTGTTTCTCAGGAACTTCGCATGATGTTTTGCGTTGACATTGGTGAGATATCAGTACACACGAAGATCGGAATACCAATGAGCTATCTCCCGGGTCCCCCAACACGACCGACGTTTTCGACCAACACAATGAGTTCCGCTGTACCCGACCGGCCAGCCAAGCCGCGCCGGCGCAGAACCTGGATGGTCCTACCGGTCGCTCTCGCTGTGGCAGCCGCGGGATTTGCAGGTGGTGTCGCCGGCGCGAACTTCCAGGAGGACGCTGCTCCCGTGATCATCGAACAGGCTCGGCCGACCCGTGTGATCACAGCCCAGCCGGCATCGGCAACGGTTGCACCCGACACTGCGGTGGTTGGCGCCGCCGTGATCCCGAGCATTGTGACCGTCGAAGTCGGGTCGCTATCGAACGGAGCGTTCGTGCCTGCCGGATCAGGGTCCGGCGTCATTCTCGACACCTCGGGGAACATCGCCACGAACGACCACGTCGTGGAGGGCGGTACTGCTGCCCGAGTCATCCTGTCCGACGGCAGAATCTACGATGCCGACCTCATCGGTACCGATCCGCTCACCGATCTCGCCGTCCTCAACATCTCGGCGAACGATCTTTCGCCCATTGAGCTCGGGTCGACCGACGACCTCACCATCGGCACGCCCGCCATCGCGGTCGGGAGTCCGCTTGGACTTGAAGGTGGACCATCCCTCTCGGTCGGCGTCGTGTCGGCCCTGGGGCGAGAAGTGCAGACCGGACCCGAGACCATCCTCTACGGCATGATCCAGACCGACGCGCCGATCACCAGCGGTTCGAGCGGCGGGTCTCTCGTCGACGCCGACGGGGCGTTGATTGGAATCACGACTGCGGTCGGTGTCTCCAATATCGGAGTCGAGGGGATCGGCTTTGCCACGCCCGTGGAGATCGTTGAACGCGTCACCGACGAGATCATCGCAACCGGTTCGGTTTCGCACGCTCTGCTCGGCATTGCCGGCGACACTGCCTACGACACGACCGAAGACGGCGGTTCAGCCCCGGTTGGCGTCGACGTTCGCGAAGTGACGCCGGGCTCGGCCGCAGATGTCGTGGGGATCGCCGTCGGCGACGTCATCACGGCGGTTGACGGCATCGATGTGCTGACCATGGACGAACTCATCACCGCATTGCGCCGCGTGGGCGGTGGTGACTCGATCAGCGTCTCCCTGAACGACGGCCAGATCGTGACCGTGACGCTGGCCTCGAGGTAGGTCGCGAACCACCCACCACCAGCCAGATTCCTCCCCCCAAGGCTCCTCCCACTTGGGGGGAGGCGCGCGCTCTCAACGTGCTCGCGTGCGCTGGTCGACCTGGCTGAGGCTATTCTCCGGACCATCGGGCCCTGCCTCAGGATCCGCTCATCCGAAGGGATGACCCACAACCCGCCAATCAGCCGATGCACAAACGGCAGAGAGCGCGTAGGTTTGACACCTCCACATCCAACGTCAAGGGGATCCAATGCTCGAGACCAAACCAACAACCGATCTGGCCGCCCGTATCAGCAACGGCACGAAGACCTACGGCGCAGGCGACACCGAAGTACGGGCGCTCGACGACGTCTCGGAGGCGTTCGAGAAGGGTCGCTACTCGGCCATCATGGGCCCGTCGGGAAGCGGTAAGTCGACACTGCTCCACTGCATCGCCGGCCTCGACGAACTCACGTCCGGGCAGGTCTACATCGGCGACACCGACCTTGGCTCCCTCAACGACAAGAACCTGACACTGCTGCGCCGCAAGAAGGTGGGCTTTGTGTTCCAATCGTTCAACCTGGTCCCCACCCTTTCGGCAAAGGAGAACATCCTGCTGCCGCTCCTCATCGCCGGCGACAAGGAAGACGACGCCTGGTTCGACCAAGTCGTCGGAATACTCGGCCTCGGTGATCGACTCAGCCATCGCCCATCGGAACTCTCGGGAGGCCAGCAGCAGCGGGTCGCCGCCGCGCGCGCCCTCGTGTCACGGCCCGACATCATCTTCGCCGACGAACCGAGCGGAAACCTCGACTCCAAGTCGGCAGCAGAGTTGCTCGACTTCATGCGACGCGCAGTGCGGGAGTTTGGACAGACGATCGTGATGGTCACCCACGACCCGGTTGCGGCAAGCTACGCCGATCGGATTGTCTTCCTCGAGGATGGGCGGATCGCAGGCGAGATGCACGATCCGACCGCAGACATGGTCATCGACCGGATGAAGCAGTTCGGCGGGTGACGTCATGATCCGAACCGCGCTCAAGACGATATTTGCGCACAAGCTGCGCCTCCTACTCACCGCGTTCTCGGTGATGATCGGCGTCGAAGGAGAACATTCTGCTGCCGCTCCTCATCGCCGGCGAGGCGGAAGACGACGCCTGGTTCGACCAAGTCGTCGGAATACTCGGTCTCGGTGATCGGCTCAGCCATCGCCCATCGGAGCTCTCGGGAGGTCAGCAGCAGCGGGTCGCAGCCGCTCGCGCACTCGTGTCACGGCCCGACATCATCTTCGCCGACGAACCGAGCGGGAACCTCGACTCCAAGTCGGCAGCAGAGTTGCTCGACTTCATGCGACGCGGAGTGCGGGAGTTTGGACAGACGATCGTAATGGTCACCCACGACCCGGTTGCGGCAAGCTATGCCGATCGGATCGTCTTCCTCGAGGATGGGCGGATCGCAGGCGAGATGCACGATCCGACCGCAGACATGGTCATCGATCGGATGAAGCAGTTCGGCGGGTGACGTCATGATCCGAACCGCGCTCAAGACGATATTCGCGCACAAGCTGCGCCTCCTACTCACCGCATTCTCGGTGATGATCGGCGTTGC
>CAWEEG010000021.1:0-46171 GCA_963808015.1 uncultured Actinomycetota bacterium | reverse complement strand
TCGAGGTCGAAGTCGATCAACTCAGCCATGATCGCTTCTTTGGACTCGAAGTGGTGAAAGAGCGAAGGTTGCTGGATCCCCACGGCGGTGGCGATTTCTCTCGTCGACGTTCCGTGGTACCCCTTCTGAGCAAAGAGCGCAGACGCTTCGCGCAGAATGCGCTGTCGGGTTGTCGGACCGTTGGATTCAGTCGTTTCGGAGCCCACAGCGTTCCTCTCTAGCAAACGATAGGCTACTACTTCGACAGCCCCGGTGATCGGAAAGCGCTCCTTGTCTCCTGACGTCGACACCTCTGCCCATCGGGCGTACCGAATGATTCTTGCGCCGCGGCAGTCGTCGCTCAGGACCGCTCTTCAGATTGAAGTCGCATGACCGGCGCCATCGCTCTCGCTGTGATTGCTGCGATCCTGATCGGTACCGGCGACTTCGTCGGTGGAGTCCTTGGGCGGCGGGACCCGACGCCGGCTGCCCTCGTGTCGGTCTTCGGCTGGATGTTGGCCGCCTCCCTCCCCCTCGCGCTCCTGTTCGGAGGCGAGTGGACCGGTGCTGAGATCGGGTGGAGCATCGGAGTTGGAATGTGCTGGATCGCGGGTTTCTACGCTCTCATGCTCGGCGTCGCCGAGGGCAAGGTTGTCATCGTGGTCCCGATCGCGGGCGTGGTTTCGGTGGTGATACCGGTCGCCATCGATGCGATCCGTGGCGTTCGGCCATCCGTGGTCGCCGGCATCGGCGTGGTCGTCGGACTTGTTGCCGTCGCCATTGTCGGATTCGGCCATGAATCCGGGGGTGCCAGATCGCGACGGTGGAGTACCTTGATGGGGCTCATCGGTGGGGTCGCCACGGGCCTTGGTTTCACATTCCTCGACCAAGCGACGGGAGCTGGAATATGGCCGATCGTGGTGGCTTCCACCGTCGCATTCGTGCTCGCGTCGGCATTCCTCCTCGCAACCCGCCGACGGGTTTGGGTGTTGCGGAACGGCCTTGTTCCATCGATCGCTCTTGCATTTCTGTTCTTGGGTTCGTTTGCTGCTCTTGTGTTCGCCTTCGATGCGGGCACGCTCACCCTCGTGTCCGTTGTTGCGTCTCAATACCCGGTCGTAACCCTTGTCCTCGCCGCAGTGCTCTGGAAGCAGAAGCCCCGGGGGGTGCAGTACATCGGGGCGGCCCTTGCCCTTGTGTCGGTCGCCTTGATCACCATCGGGGCATAGATCCCCGGAACCAGCTACTCCTCAGGAGATGCGGGCGGCGGCTCCGGCGTATCGACGGAGTGGGCGGCCTCGAATTCGGCGACGGCCGGGTCGTCGTCGAGCGCCTCGGCACCGAGGTACGCCTCATCAATGAGATGACGGTCTTTGAGCAAGTCCGCCGCGTTTCCCTCGAGAACCAGGTCGCCGTGGCTGAGCACGTAGGCGCGGTCGGCTTGGGCGAGCGCCAGGTCGGTGTGCTGTTCCACTAACAGCACTGCGGTGTTGGTCTCATCCGCGACCTTGCGCACAAGTGGCATGAGTTCCTCGTAGATGACAGGCGCGAGCCCGAGGCTCATTTCGTCGACCATCAGGAGGTCCGGCTGAGCGAGGAGTCCCCGAGCGAGCGCCAGCATTTGCTGCTCTCCGCCCGACATCGTCCCGGCCATCCTGTTCCGCAGTGGCTTGAGCGCCGGGAACAACTCGTAGGCCTCGTCGGTGTTGCCCGCCTCGAGCCGTGGCGCAAGCTTCAGGTTCTCCTCGACTGTGAGCTGGAAGAACAAGCCGCGCTTCTCCGGCACGTGCACAACACCCCACTGGGCAACGAGATACGCCGACCGCAGCTTCGGAACCGGATGTCCGAGAATGTCGATCGAACCTTCAAGGAGGCGGACGATGCCGGAAATGGCGCCAAGCGTGGTGGTCTTCCCCGCACCATTCGGCCCGAGGAGCGCCACCACTTCGCCCCGGTCGACGTACAAGCTGAGATCACGCACAACGGCAACGTTGTCGTACCCCGCATACATACCTTCAAGGGTCAAGACGCGATCACTCATTCTTCGCCTCCCCCAGAGCCGAGGTAGGCCCCGATGACGGCTGGATTGTCACGGATCTCGTCTGGAGTTCCGATCGCAATCGTCTTCCCGAAATCAATGACATGGATACGATCGCTGACGTTGAGCACCAAACCCATATCGTGGTCCACCAGCAGAACCGAGATGCCGTAGTCGATGACCTGGCGCAGCTTCTCGGCCAGCCAGGTTGTCTCGGTCCGATCGAGACCGGCTGCCGGCTCATCGAGCAGAACCAGCTTCGTTTGAGCCACCAACGCACGCGCAACACCAACGAGCTTCCGATACCCCATCGAAAGATCGTCGGGTCGCGCGTTGACGATGTCCTCCATCTCGAGCGCCTCGATCGTCTGATCAACACGCTCTGCGACGCGCTGGCTGCTGCCGAAGTAGTCCCGGATCGCCATGGTCGGCGTCAGCTTCGTGGCCGCCACTTCGAGGTTCGCCCGAACGGAAATGTCACCAAAGAGCTCGAGCGATTGCCACGTGCGACTCAGGCCGCGATGAGCGATTCGGTGCGGTGGCAGTCCTTTGAGTTCCGCACCGTCGAACTCGATCGTGCCGGACCACGGAACGAATCCCGTGACGGCGTTGATGAACGTCGTCTTGCCGGCGCCATTCGGTCCGATCAGCCCCAGCAACTCACCCTCGTGGACGTCGAGCGAGATACCGTCACAGGCTTTGACGCCGCCGAATGCGACCGTGAGTCCTTCGGTGTGAAGCAGAGCAGTCACGATTCACCACCGCCGATCTTGGCTTCGGCAGCCGTCGCGTCGGCAGGCACCATCGGCACCCCGCCCGTTGCGGATTTCGGTAACGGATAGATCCGATCGACCCAGCCGGGTTTCGTTCGATCCGGGTTGCCCGTCGCCTTCCGCCAGAGCAGCACAATGCCCCACCCGATTCGCCTCCGCTCACGGCGATCAAAGACGTCAATCCCCTCCGGCTGGACGAGCGCCGTGACGATGAGGAATAGGCCGGCGAGGTAGGCCTCGTACCGACCCAATGGGAAGAACAACTTCTCGAACGCGAGCGTCCCGATGGACTCTGGAAAGAGCGATCCGGCGTACAGCGATCCAGACACCGTGGCGATACCACCCAGGTAGGAAAACGCGAACACCGAAAGAGATCCAAGCACCCCGAAGCTGGCCATATTGAATGTGCCGAACTTGTATGCCGTAAGCGTTCCGCCGACCCCGGCAAGGAACGATGCAATGCCGAACGCAGCCAGCTTGATCGAGGTGACATTCACACCGGCCGCCGCGGCCGCTCGCTCGTTTGCGCGCAGGGCCAACATCTGCTCGCCGAGCATGCTCTGTCGGAGGCGAATAACCCCGACAAAGAGCAACGCGAACACCACGAGCACGAAGAGCCCGAACGCAGGCGATGGCACCTTCCCATCGCCGAGGAAGAAGGGCGAGTTTGGCCCAAAATCGATGCCGAAGAGACTCGGCTCTGCCACGCGACGTGTGGAGTCGCCCGCGAACCACCCGTCGCTCTTGAACAAGAACACCTCAATCGCGACTCCTGCAGCAAGCGTGATGATGGCGAGGCTCGCCCCACGCACGCGGAGCGCGGGTATGCCGATCACAACGCCGAACCCAGTGGCGACGAGCGCGGCGAAGATCGGGGCGAGCGGGAACGGCCAGCCCGCGTCGGTTGCCAGGCTGGAAAGCATGAAGGCCGATATGCCGGCAAGTGACAGCTGGGCAAGTGAGATATGTCCACTGAAACCGGTGACAACGATCAGGGACAGTGCCAGGACGGCGCCAATGAGGGTGTTGATCATCGCCTGCCGCCAGACGAACGGCGACCAGATCAAGACTGCGGCCGCAAATAGGACCCAGAACGTCATCAGCCGCGGCCGGACACGTGTCGGGAGTGCCGTCGGCAAGCGGCCCCGTTCGATCGCTCCTCGACTCGGCAGGACCTGACCCCGCACGATCATTGCAAACGCGATGACCAGCAGAGGCAAGCCCTGGCTCAGATTGATGTCGGGTACCCATGGCAGCCTGATCTCCATGATCTGCAGAAGGCTCTGGCCGGCGCCGATCGCCAGGCCGACCCAGACCGCAATCCAGAACGATTGGAACCGGGCAACCAGCGCAGCGCCGAGGGCAGGAATGATGAAGAGCGTCATGTTGAGCGGATTGAGACCCGTGATTGGAGCAGCGAGGATGCCAACGAGGCCTGCAAGGATCCCCGCCAGGATCCAGTTGATCGCGGCGACACGATCAGCCGATATTCCGAGCAGCGTCGCGTGCTGCTCGTTCTCTGCCGCAGCGCGCGTCTTGATCCCGAACTTCGTTCGCTGGTAGACGAGATAAAGCAGAGCGGTGGCGACGAGGATCACTGCAAGCAGATAGAACCGGTCGGCCGGCACGGTAGTACCCAGGACGTCGATGCCGTCCTGTGGAAGCAAGCTGACGACGTTGCGGGGCCGGTTGCTGAATCGAATGACGATCGCGGCCTGGAGCATCAGCATGAGGCCGACCGATGCGACGACCTTTGAGAGCGGCGGCTGGTAGCGCAACGGACGGAACACGAGATAGTGGAAGAGGAAGCCGAGGAGGCCGGCTGTTGCAAGGGCACCAAGGAGCGCAAGCGGCCACGCCCAGGGATCACCCAGTTGAACGAACGGTGGGATGTCCGGGAGGTCGACGGTGAGGCCGAACCATCCGAGAACCGCCTCAATCAACGAGAGGACGTTCGGAAGCGGCGGTATCGGGTATTGACCGTCATCGGCGAGCGACGAGAAGATGTACGTGGCGTACATCGCGATCGCGCCATGGGCGAAGTTGACAACACCCGAGGCCCGGTAGGTCAGCACCAATCCCAGCGCGAGCCCGGCAAAGATCACGCCGGACCCGAGGCCGAGAAGCATGAACTGGAGATAGATCTCCATCGACTACTCCCTGTCTCCGGTCAATGAGTTGGGCTGTTTTGGGGCGCACCTTGCGCCCCAAAACAGCTTTGAGAATTAGCCTTCCAGAAGCGCTGCGTACGGTTCCACGTCGACCACGTACCAATCGGTCAGCAGGTTGAACGTGTCGCCCTCGAGTTGCACGACAGTCGCCGACGTATTGCACAATCCGACGAACGGATCCGTGCCGGGGCAGGAGAACACATCGGGGCCCAATGTGAGCGGACCCGTATACGCGAGCGCAGCGTCGCGGATCACCTGTTCGGTCATCGCGTTGATATCGTTGCCGGCAGCTGCGTAGGCAGCCTCCAGAACGTCGATGACGAGGTACGCACCCATCGACGCGGGAGCCACGAGGCCGCCGATCGGCGGTCCTCCGAACTCGTCGAAGATCGCGATCGTCTGATCGCGCCCGGCGTCGCCGTCAATCAGCAGTGTCGTCCCAACCACGAAGATCCAGCCATCGATGTTGCCTGAGTCCACGTAGGTTTGCGCCGTGCAGGCATCCCCGCCGAGAATCGGCTTGTCGAATTCGAGCGACTTGAGGGCCTGTGATGCCGGCCCGCAATCTTCAACTGAGGTCGGCACGAAGATGATTCCGTCGATCGCGTCCAGATCGGCAGCCGAGAAAACTGGCAGCAAATCAGCAACGCTTGAGTCGTAGGTAATGGTCGCTGGCGTACCGCCATACTCCTCGACGAGGAACCCAAGGAACTCGCCGGTGCCGCGGCCGACCTCGTCGTCGGAGACCACGATGCCGATGTTGCGCAGACCCAGCTCTTCGAGCGTGTAGAGCATCAGGGTTGTGGCCATCGGAAGCAATCCGGGGTCACTTGCGTAGACATCGGGCTGGAGGGCATCCGGGATGTCGAACTGGTTGTGCGCCAGGATTGGCTTGTCAGCGTTCGCCATCACATCGAAGAGTGTCGCGCTATTCGGAACCATGATCGAGTGAACGAACGTTGCGGTGTCGTCGTTGGCAACCGCCTGCGCGCATCCTTGTGTCGACTCCGGATCGTCGCCTGTCGTGCACAGGTCGAGTTCCAAGGGATGCCCGTCGAGGCCACCCTGAGCGTTGTACCAGTCGAAGATGGCTTTCACCGCGAGACCCTCGTCCGGCCACGCGGTCACGCCGTCTTCCTGGTTGATCGCCGGAACCCGGATCGGGTCTTTGGCGGCCACGGTCGTTGTCGTCTCCGCCGCCGACGTGTCGTCGCTGCTGTCGTCGCTGCTGTCGTCGCTGCTGCTGCATGCCGCAACAAGCAGGGCGAACACCGCGAAAACCGCCAGCCATCGGGACTGTGCGATCGTCTTCATGTCTTTCCTCCTGTGTGAGCCCGGGATCGAACTCATTTGATTCTATCAACTGATAGGTTGGTCTGTCCACTCACTTTGCCAATGATTTCAAAGAATTGCATGCTATTTCTGTTGATTCCTTCGACTTCTTGTCAGCTGCAGCGAGTTTCTTTGACTTCATCGCTCGACACCAGTGTCAAGCAGATGGCGCAAACACCTCCCGCAGTTGCACGAGGTTGCCGCTCGGTTCCCGGAGGACTGCCGTGGCGAATCCCGTGCGGGAGTCGACTGTGGGCGCCGAGATCTGGGTGAACCCGGCAGCGAGAGCATCGGGGTATGCGCGTTCGAAATCGACGGCCTGGTAGTCGATACCGCCGATCAACGCACCGTGCTTCGCATACTCCGCACGCTCTGCGTCGGTCGTGGGTTCAGCGAGGATCATCACGACGTTGCGCTCGCCTGCGTCGTAGTCGCGGTCTGCGAGATAGACGGCACCCGACTCGACCGAGCCGTGGATCGGTCGCAGGTCCATCACCCTGCAATACCATTCGACTTGCCCGGCAAGGTCCTCGGTGAATTGTGTGACGCCGAACATCTGGAGACCGGGAATCCCGAACGGTCGGAACTCGACGTCGGGTGTCTTGAAGTCGCCGACATACTCCATGATCTCGATCCAGCGCCCTTCGGGATCCTTGGCAACAAACCCGTTGTAGACGCCGAACTCGGTGTACTCCTGGGCCGGCTCACATCCGTTCGCAACCAGGTGGTCGTAGGAAGCTTTCGCGCTGTCGACGATCCAGCAGATGTGGTTGAGGCCGCTCCCATGCCGTTCCGCCCAATTGCGCTCATACTCGAATTGGAAGGGCGGCGATTCGAGCTGGACCTGGAAGGCCGATCCGCAGCCGAGGAACGTGTAGTCCACGTGCCCTTCGTCGGTGAGATGGAACTCCTCCCCGCCCCAGTAGTACTGCGGAATTGCGTGGTACCACTTCAGCCAGGTCCACATGTTGGTGCGGGGTTCACCGTCGTAGATGCACACGTGGTGCAGGCGGTATGTGGGAGCGGTCATGTCTTCTCCTCAGGGTTGGTGGGTGGGAGCTGCCAGAACTCGACTGCGTTGCCGTCCGGATCTCGGCAATAGATGAACGGTCCGTCGCCAATGTCGCGGGGTGACGCATGCACGACTACGCCCAGTTCTTCGAGCCGGCGGACCACAACGTCGAGATCGTCGACAAGGAGGCACAGGTGGTTGATGCCAACCTCTGCGATCGAGTGCTTGGGATCGCTGGGGTCGGATCGTGGGTTGGAGAACTCGAAGAGCTCGAGATGGATCGCGCCAAGTCGCAGCATCGCCATCCGCCCGCTCGAGTCCTCGAGTGCAAGTGCTGCATCTACGTCGGCGAAGCCGGCATCCCACGAAAGATCGGCCACTTGCTGGAATCCGAACGTGTCGACGTAGAACCCAACGAGTCGATCAAGGTCGAGCGTCGAGATTCCGACGTGGTGAAGTGTCGTGATGCCGAGGTCCAGGATTGCCCCGGAATCGTTGGTGGAGCGACCAGAGCTACTCATGACGAGGCGAACAACTCCTCCCACGGCCAATCCAGCTCCGGCGGCAGGCTGCCGTCGGCCATCGCTGCGTCCATTCGAGCGCGGATGGTCCCGAAGATGAGCGGATGTGTGAAGATCCAGAATCGGCCTTCGGCGATACCGTCGATCGTGATCGCCCCGGCCTTGTCCGGGTCCATTCCGGCGTTGAGCAGGCCGTGAACTTCGGTTCTGATCTCATCGTCGTCGCCCAGCGAACGGAGCATCAAGTCAGTGGCGATCGGCCCGGGATTGAGGACCGAGGCCGTGATGTTGGACTCCATCTCGCGGAGATCCAACGCCACACTCTCCATCAGCGCAGCTACGCCGTGCTTTGCCGCGTTGTAGGGGGCCTGCATCGGATCGCTCCGCCATGCGTTGGCGGAGGCCGTCGCGTTCAGATGCCCGAACCCTTGTTCAAGCATGATCGGAAGGAACGCACGGACGCCGTAGAAGACTGCGTTGAGATCGATGTCGATCACCCGATGCCAGTCATCAAGCGACAACTCGTGGATCGGGGTCACGAGGGTGATCCCGGCGTTGTTGCACACCAGGTCCACCCGACCGAACTCCGCGACGGTATCGGAAGCGAGGACCTCGAGGGCAGCAGGATCGGTCACGTCCACGCTCCGGTAGGCGACCTGCCCGCCGCCGTTCTGCACCGTTTCTGCTGCGATTGCGAGGCGATCCGCGTCGACATCCGCCATCATCACGGCCATCCCGCGGGCGGCCGCTGCGCGGCTCATGCCGAGCCCTATGCCCCCTGCGGCACCGGTGATAACCGCTACCCCTCCGTCGCCGAGATTGATCATGTTGGGTTCCTTCCGATTGCCGTCAGAGCAGCATCAGTGCGGGTTCTTCGATTACTTCGACGATGGCGTTCAGCACACCCATCACCTCGACGCCGTCCATCGCCCGGTGATCGAACGTGCCGGAGATCGCCATGACCGGGGCCGCCACAATCTCGCCGTCGCGAACGACGGGCTTCTCCATCGCCCGGCCGAACGAGACGATCCCCGTCGTTCCGGCCGGGATGACCTGGGTGGTGTGGCGACCGCGCAAACCGCCGAGGTTCGAGATGGTGAACGTCTGGTTGCCCATCTCATCCGGCAGGACCTTGCGATCCTTGGCGCGAGTGGTGAGATCCATCACTGCGGCGGCGAGCTCGGCAATGCTCATTTCGTCGGCGTCGCGCACGATCGGCACCAGCAGGCCTTCATCCGAGCCCACCGCGACCCCGATGTCGAAGTAGTGCTTCACCACGAGGTCGTCGCCGACGATCTCTGCGTTCGCGACGGGGAACTGGCGGAGCGCCGGGATCACGGCCGCAATCAGCAGTGCGTCCACCGGCATCTTGATACCGAGCCGCTCGGACAACATGGCTCGGCCCGAGATGAAACGTTCGGCGTCGGCTTCCACATGTGCGGAGATGTGGGGCACCGCCTGCCACTGCGCGGTCATGTGGGTTCCGATGGCCTTGCGGAGCTTCGAGAGCGGGACCTGCTCCGACGCCCGCGCCGGAGACGCCGCAACGGACGCGGCTGAGACTGTTGGCGACGTTGCGTTGGCCGCTATCACGCCTTCGATGTCCTTGCGCGTGATCCGACCGCCGACACCGGTCCCGGAGATGGTGGCCAAGTCGACGCCGTTCGCTTTGGCCAAGCGACGGACGAGCGGCATGGCGATCGGCCGCTCCATCCTGGTTGCCATCGAAGCCGGAGCGGCCGCCGTCTCAGCCGGCGCAGGTGCGGACGCGCCGGCAATCTCGGGCTCTGCTCCAGCCTCCTCTGCCGCAACTTCAGCTCCGGCAGCCGAGACAACCTCGCCCGCCTCACCGATCACAACCAGCATTTCGCCAACGTTGACCGTGGAGCCCACCGGACCCGCGAGCGAGAGCACAACGCCGCCGAACGGCACCGGTATCTCAACCACCGACTTCTCGGTCTCGACCTCACAGAGAATCTGATCCGCGCTGACGGTGTCCCCCACCGCCACATGCCACTCGATGATCTCGGCTTCCTGCAAGCCTGAGCCGATGTCCGGGAGTGTGAATTCCTTGCCCATCAGTCCACCATCACCCGACGTACCGCGTCGATGATGTCCCCCGGTGCGATCTTCGAGTAGGCCTCCAGCTTCGCCTGGCCCCACACCATGTCCGGATGGCCGACGCGCACCGGCGGTGTTTCGAGGCGATCGCCTGCAAGCTCGGCAACTGTCGCCACAACCTCGGCGCCGAAGCCGCCGAGCACCGGGGCTTCGTGAACGACGACAAGTCGTCCCGTCTTCGTGACGCTCTCCAGCACGGCTGGACGATCCCAGGGCTTGAGGGTACGGAGATCGATCACTTCGGCGTCGATCTGCGAAGCGGCGAGTTCCTCTGCGGCCCGCTCGGCGACTCCGACGGCGTTGCCATAGGCAACGATCGAGACATCACCACCAGGACGTGCGATGCGAGCCTTCCCGATCGGAATGGTGTAGTGGTCCACCGGTACGCCGTCCTGCTTCACGAAGTACTGCACCACCGGCTCGAAGAAGACCACGGGGTCCTCCGATTCGAGCGCCGCGGCCATCAGCCCCTTCGCGTCGCGTGGATTCGACGGGTAGACGACGAACAGGCCGGGGGTGTGGACGAACAGGTTCTCCGGGTTGTCGGAGTGCCCTTCGTAGCCTTCGTGGCCACCCCCGCCGGGGAGCCGGATGACCATGGGCATGGTGAGCTTGCCACGAGTTCGCCAGCGGTAGCGGGCCGCGTGGAACACGATCTGGTCGAACGCGGTGTAGCCGAGTCCGGCGAACTCAAGTTCGGCGACGGGCCGCATGCCACCCATTGCCATGCCGACGGCGCTGCCGAGAATGCCAACCTCGGACAGCGGTGTGTCGATCAGCCGGTCCGGTCCGAACTCCTCGTACAGACCGGAGGTGACCCTGAAGACACCGCCTTCCACGCCGACGTCTTCGCCAAGCACCACCACAGATCATCGCTCCGCAGCCCATGGTCGATAGCCGCGCGGAGTGCTTCGACCATGGTCATCTTCGTGGTCTCGCCGAGCACCTCGGCCTCGTCCTCAACCAAGAAGCGGTCGTCCTCCCCGAGAGCCGTCTCGACGTCTCCTGCGCGCCGGTCGGCGGCGACCAGTTGCTCTTCGAGATGGGCCGGCATAGCCGAATACACATGGCGGAACGGTGCATCGCGGCCCGGCAGACCGAGGCCTTCGAGCTTGTTGATAGCCGCCTCAACCTCTTCGGCGACCTCGGAGCGAACCGCCTGTTCGAAGTCAGGCGCTACGAGATCCTTCTCGGCCAGGTAGGCACCCATTCGAATGAGCGGATCTTTGGCCCGCCATTCAGTCTCCTCGTCGCGCGTGCGGTACACCGGCTCCCCGTCGTACGTGGAGTGCGCCGAGTACCGATACATGACGGCCTCTACGAGGGTCGGTCCGCCGCCGGCTCGTGCCTTCTCCACGGCTTCGGCCAGAGCTTCATGAACCGCAAGCGCGTCCATACCGTCGACGCGCACGCCATCGAACCCGTAGGCGATCGCCTTCTGGGCGATGGTCTCAGAGCGGGTCTGGCGAGCCAGCGGCGTCGACTGCGCGTACTGGTTGTTCTGGCAGTAGAAGACAACAGGAGCGTTCCACACGCCCGCGAAGTTCATGCCGGCGTGGAAGTCACCCTCCGACGTAGCCCCGTCGCCGAAGACTGCGAGTGCGACGGCATCCTCCTCGAGATAGCGCATCGCGTACGCGAGGCCGGTGGCGTGGGGGATGTGGCTGCCGATGGTGGCGTTGAGAGGAGTGATGCGGCGCTCGAGCGGATCCCAGGTCAGATCAACGGCGTTGAAGAAGACCGCGAGTTCCTCGTCGATGGGAACACCGCGCGCCAGCCGGATCGGCTGTTCGCGATACGCCGTGACAATCCAGTCCTGCGGTTCGAGCACGAGTCCGGCGGCAGCCGAAGCTTCCTGGCCCGACGACTGGTAGTAGGCGGGAACACGGCCGGTTCGCTGCAGGAGCAGCACACGCTCGTCGAACTCGCGCGCCGTGATCATGGCCCGATACATGTCAAGGAGCTGCGAATCGTCGAGTTTCGGAGGATTGCCGACCAGGGTTCCTTGTTCGTCGAGGGTCCGTTGCATTCGGGTCCCCTTTCAGATTTCGTTTGCTAGTTTCAGTATAATCGAACAGAATTTCTTCTGTCCAGTCTGAATTGTAGCTATTTTCGTCGCAGTTGCCTTACAACCCTTCCATAAGCGCACCATCGATGACGATCGATTCGCCGCTGATGTACGACGCACCGCTCGACGCGAGCCAGGCCACGGCCCGCCCGACCTCCACTGCTTCGCCGCGTCGTCGCAACGCAATGGTGTCAAGTGGTGCGAGTGACTCCTGGTCGGCGGGATCAAGTCCGCGCTCGGCAGCCGCGAGTTCCATCCCAAGATCGGCCATGTCGGTGGCGATGTCGCCGGGGCAGATGGCGACCGCTCTGACGCCGTCGGGGCCAAACTCGAGCGCGAGCGTCTTCGTAAGCCCGATCAAGGCGTGTTTGGTCGCGGTGTACGCGCCGTAGCCGGGGAGCGCCCTCAACCCCGACGCAGACGAGTTGTTGATGATCACCCCGCCGCCGCGGTTCTGCATCACGGGAACCACCGCACGGCACATGAACACACAGCCCATCACGTGGACACCCCAGGAGCGCATCCAATCGTCAGTGCTCAGGTCCATGAACGGTTTGACGCCAACCGGCGTACCTGCGTTGTTGAAGAGCACATCGATGCCGCCGAAGTGTTCGGCCGCCATGGCGACCGCGCTCCGGACCTCGTCCTCGTCCGTGACATCAAGCGCAACGGCACGACCGCGCTGGCCGAGCGCCTCGATCTCGGCGACCGCCTCGTGCAGGCCGACATCGTCTTCGGCAACCGTGGGCAGACCACCGATACGTGGTCCTGGTCGGGCGAGATCGCTTACCACGACGTCGGCGCCGGCCCTTGCCAGTTCGACGGCTGCGGCGCGTCCGATCCCCCGTGGCCGACCGGCACCGGTGACGAAGGCCACCTTCCCCTCGAGTGATCGGTCACTCATGTGTCCTCCTTGTGATCTCTAGCGCTGGCTCGGGTGAACGGGTCTCGCCAGCCCGGTGGGCCCCATCCACCGCTCGCTATTGGTCACCGGGATCAGACATGTGCGCCCACGCCCCGTAGCAGTCCGTAGCTCAACCCAGCGGTCATGCCGCCGTCGCACGCTATCGCTTGGCCTGTCACGTATCGCGACGCGTCCGAAGCGAGGAATTGGTACAACCCGACCAAATCCTCACCCGCGACGGCGTGGCGTCCGAGTGGAAGCATGGTCCTCATCACTTCAACCTCCCAGTGATCCTCTGGCGTCATCTCGGAAAGCGTGGTGCCGGGTAGCACCGCGTTGACCCTGATTCCCCTCTCCCCCAGCTCAAGGGCAGCAGTCTTGACGAGCGACACCACCGCTTCCTTCGCTGCCGCGTAGTGGGCGATCGTCGGGACTTTGGTCACGGCAACAGTTGATGAAGTGACGATGATCGACCCGCCATCGCGCATGTGCACGGGTCCGTGCTTGAGGCCCCAGAAGACATGCCGAAAGTTGACGTCGAGATTCCGCTCGAGATCCTCGGGCTCGGTGTCGGCGATGGTTGCCTGCCCCGGATCGATTCCTGCATTGAGGACGATCACATCCAGCGGGCCGAACTTGGTGGCGGCGCCAGCGAACAGTGCAGCGACTTGAGATTGGTCCGTGATGTCAGCGTTGAAGAACGTGCCGCCGATCTCGATCGCGATTGCGGTACCGGCCTCGCGGCGACCTACGACACCGACAAGTGCGCCGGCCTCCACGAACTGGGTGGCAACAGCCAGGCCGATCCCAGCGGTCCCTCCCGTAACGATTGCGTTCTTTTCGGCGAGTGCGAAGTCGATCATATGGTGGCTCCCTCGATTCCTGGTGTAGCGGTCAATCTTCGAAACTGAAGTAGAACTTGCCGTGCTTCCGCGTCAGGATCTTCTCGAACGTCTCAGGCGCGTCCTGCAGGCGGGCGTCTCCGGAATACATGATGTCGAGCTGCGCCTGCATGGTGGGATCCTGGAGCAATTCGAGGAGCTCGCCACGATGCCGAAACATGAGGTCCTCCATGCCTGCGATGCGTTTCGCAGGTACCAAGATGTCGTCGTGGACATCGATGTTGAAGGTCCAGTCGCTTTCGCGTTGGTATCCCATCAAAATCAGCTGCCCGAAGCGTCGCAGTGAGTCCAAGGCCTTGCGCTGGTAGTCGGGATGTCCGGAGCACTCGTACGCAATGTCAACGCCTCGACCATCCGGCGTAAGGGCTCGTATCTGTTCGAGCCAGTCCGATTCATCCGGGTCAACAATGGCATCAACTCCGAGACGTTCGGCGATCGCGAGACGGTTGACGTTGCGCCCCAATGCGATGACGGTGGCTCCTCGATGCTTGAGGTTGGCGATGGCGGCATGCCCGATGAATCCGACTCCGGCGACCAAGGCGTGGGTTTGCGGGCCGACATCGAAGTCGCGGACGATCGAATACGTCGAGCCGATCAGACAGTTGGCTGCCCGGGCATATCGGAAGTCGAGCGAGTCTGGGATCTTCTGGACGTTGATCGCCGGGGCCAATCGGTAGCGGTTGAATCCGCCGCCACCCGACCCGGGAGGTGCGTTGTTGTATTCCTCCATATCGGATGCAACCCGCAGGTTCTCGCAGTTGGTCGAGGTGAGCCCGTTGCGGCAAACCCAGCATTCACCACACGCCCAGCCGATGTGGACGATCACCCGATCGCCTTCGCTCAGCCCGGTCACTCCAGGACCGACTTCAACGATCGTGCCGCATCCTTCATGCCCCATCCGAAGAGGATCCTCGTGCGCTTCGTAGTAGCCGGTGGCATACGCCTTCTGCTCGGTGCAAATACCCGCGTATGCCTGCTCGACCAAAACGAAGCCGTCGCCTCGAGGGTGCGGCATCGGGACTTCTACAACCTCGGCCGTTCCCTTCTCGACTCGAAGGTTGACATTGGTTTCCATTATCAGACCTCGCTCACTTCACGCGGCTCCGATCCGCCATCGCGGTATGGGGCGTCTATGACGCCGAGCTGCTGCAGCATGTCGAGTTCATCAACCACCGCCCAGTGCTCCACCTGCTTCCCGTCGACGAACCGGCAGATGCTCATCCCGTGTGTTTCGAATCGACTACCGGTGGCCGGGATCCCGCGGTACACACCGCGATGAGTCCCCGAGATCGTGAAACGTTCGACGATCTTGTCCCCCCTGCCGTCCGCTTCCTTCTCCACAACGAGGTCTTCGAGTGTGATGTGGAAGTCGGGAAAGGCCTCGAGAAGCTCCCGCACAAGGCGCCGCTTCCCGTCGTTGCCGGGCGGATACCCAGGGGGCAGATGGTGGTCGACGAGGTCCGCCGAGTAGTACTCATCGATCGCGTCGAGATTCTGCCCGTGGTACTGCTCATCCTCCCAGCGAATGAAGAAGGCCTTCCAGTCCTCGGTGGTCCAGTTGTTGGTGTCCATGTCTCTCTCCTCGTCCCTCGATGCCGCAGTCCGGTCTCGGCTCCGGACATCGATCCACTCGCTACTCCACCTCGGCGCCAAAGTCCACGTCCACCAACTCCACGGGGATCCCCGATGATGGGTCGGTATCGATCTTCACCATCCGGGCTCCGTGGTCCTCGATCGAATCGCGCACAGCCCACCCGAATTCGGCCAGGCGTTCCAGCTCTCGGTCGAGGTCAGGCACGAAGAAGCCGATCTCGCTGAGGTGCCCGATCGGCAACCCACACCCGGTGTCGTACCCGAGCTCTTGCGGCTCATCCGGTTCCATCAGCTCCAGATACACCTCGTCGCTGATCCACGCCACGCTGAGGTCGCGCTCGCCCTCGAAAAGCGCACCTCCCGGACGGACGAAGCCATCAATACCGAAGGATTCGGCCATCAACTTCTCAGCGGCATCGATGTCGTCGACGCGGATGCAGACCTGGTTGAAGATCAACCGATCCTCGATCTTGGAACGTCGCGCAACGTCGCGGTAGTGGAGCAGGAATGCCTCCACGGCACCTTCGTCGACCATGCCAATCGCCGTCCTCTCAGTCAGATTGTGATGCCACGAGGTCCCGAAGCTCCGGTGACAAGCCGGGGTTCGGGCAGTTCTCCTGGGGATAGAGATAGATCTTTCCCGCCTGCTTCGAGAGCGCCGCTTCGAATGCCTCAGCACCCTGGGACATGTTGTACTCGTGGGTGATGAGGTGATCCGCCATGGCCTGAACCTCGGGGTTCTGGAGCATCCGGATCAAGCCCTCGCGATGGCTCGTGTACACATCGTGGCTCCCGGAGAGCCGGACGCCCCGATTGTGGATCTCGTCCAGCAGGCTGATCGGCAAGGGCTCTCCCGCCTCAACGAGAAAGCCGTAGAGCCACACCCATCCGAATCGACGCACGGCCGCAAGCGCCTTCTTCTGGTAGTACGGGTAGCCCGATGCTTCGATGACGAGGTCGGCACCCCTCTGCGGGCCGGTGAGTTGGTGGATCTGCTCGAGCCAATCGTCATCATCGGGGTTGATGATGTAGTCGGCTCCCATCTTCTTGGCCTGTTCCATGCGGAACGGATTCCGTCCGAGCACGATCACCTTGGCCCCTCGGTACTTCGCGTTGATGATCGAACCGAAGCCGATGAACCCGACGCCGGCAACGACGACCCATTCGTCCCTCCTGATGTCCGCTTCTTCGAGCGCGGTGTAGGTGCAGCCGATTGAGCAGTTTGCGAGTGCGGCGTAGCGAAACGGCAGGTCGTCCGGAAGCTTCTGGATCATGTAGTCGGGAGCGATGCGGTATTTGCTGAAGCCGAACCCGCCCGACTCGCTCCCACATACGTTCTCAATAGCCTTGAGTCCGCCCGGCGCGTCGATCGCCGCTCCTCCGCCGAGTTCCTCGAGCACCGTGCCCGGATCCTGGGTCTCGGTGAGCGCCTCGTAGGGGATGCTCATGCAGTGCGTCGGGCTGAGCCCACGGACGCACACGAAACACTCCTGGCACGGGTTTCCCTGATACATAACGACGCGGTCGCCGACCTTGAACTTCGACCCCGGCGCAACCTCACGAATCGTCCCCACACCCTCGTGTCCTTGGTGTTCGGCATCAGAATGCCATTCGAAACGGTGCTCCTTGTAGACCTGGTGCTCGATGCATACCGGGGCGATCTCCACTTCAACGAGCGAGTACCCCGGGATGATTCGTGGGTACGGCCGCTCTACGAGCTCCACCTTCCCCGGCTCGGGAATAGTGAGCACCACGTTGTTCTGATTCATCGCGACCTCCGATGGATGGCGGTAGTGCCACCGTACGATCGCGGAGCTAGCCTGTAAATCACATTTCCCGCCACTTCCTTACCTTGAACCGCCATCACCGGAAGAAGCGCAGAATCGAGGGAGGCGAGGTTCGCCATGAGATCACTCTCCGATGTGGACGGCCAAATCAACGAGAACTTCCGAGCGCGTCTCGCTCAGGTTCTTGACAAAGAGCCACGGGACAAGGTGCGGGCAGCGCTCACCGCACTCGAAGCCGAGCACGCCTCGTCCACCAAGCAAGGAGTTGCAACCGACCTCGCGTTGCACGATGCGCTTCACGGACTGAACTCCCGAGAGTGGTTCCCCGGGATCGTCCTGAGATTCGGCCTTGCTCGCCAGATCCTCGACCTGGGGCTCATCGGATACACCGCGCTCAGTTGTGGCGACATCGGCGCTGCTCTGAATGTCATCTACCGCTATCACGCACTCACGTCCGATGCGTACCAGGTGCTGATGTTCGAGGAGGAAGAGTCCGTTGTCCTCCGGCTGTGGATTCGCCCGGTACACGCCTCCCATCGCACGGTGATAAGTGAGGAGTTCGCGACTGGATTCTGGCAAGTCCTGTCTGAACTCCTCCCGCCAGCTGAAGACCTCGGGCGAATTCAGCTCGGGTTCGATTACCCCGCCCCGGAGTACGCACAGGAGTATCACGAGCTGATGCCGTCGAACATCAGCTTCGACGCGGGAGTCACATCGGTGACGATTCCGTCGACGTGGCGGGACCTCGCGCTGCAGACCGCCGATGCGACGGTGCAAGAGGTGTGCCTTGCGCAATGTGATCAGCTCCTGACCGGGCTGGAACCGGGACAACGCATCACCGATGACGTGCGCCGCATGATCGTGTCCGTTCCCAGCAATCGGCCGATCCACCTGAACGACGTAGCACACGCCATGCTCACGTCGCCCCGAACGCTCGAGCGCCGGCTCCATGAGGCCGGAACCAGCTTCCGCTCAATCGATCTCGAAGTCCGCATGGAGCTGGCCGCCCAGTACCTCGCACTGGGATCGATGTCCGGCCAGGAGATCTCGAACGTGCTCGGGTATTCGCGACCGTCAGCGTTCTTTCGAGCCTTCAAGGGTTGGTTCGGTGTCACCCCCGGACAGTTCCGAACGGCCCACTCGCCCTAGCGGCTGCTCCCTCATTTCCAGGAGACGAGCACACCGACTTCACTTTTCCGCATTCGCCGACCGCGGAACTTGCTGATTCATCGGTCAGCGATACCTCCAACACACGAATTCGTTGAGGTATGATCTTGGATCATGACACCAGGAACTGTCCCACCCACCGACGACCTCGACCGCCAACTCATCGGCGAACTCATCCTCGACGGCCGAGCCTCATATGCGAGCCTTGCCGACAAGGTCGACCTGTCGCAGGCAGCCGTGCGCGCGCGAGTTCGCCGCCTCCTCGCCGACCACATTGTCACCGTCACCGCTCGGGTCGACCCGCAAAGCGTTGGGATCGGCGTGTTCTCCTTTGTGTTCCTCTCGGTGACGGAACCGGCCCGCATCGTCGCCGCCCGTATCGCCGAGATCGAGGAGGCCGTCTTCGTCGTGTGTGTGGCGGGGCGCTGGAATCTCGTGGTGGAGGTTCGGTGCAGCGACCACCGTCATCTTCTTGAAGTCCTGGATCGAATACGAGGCGTCCACGGGGTCTCGGATTTCGAGACGCTCACCGCGATCGACTACCTCAAGGCGGGAACCTCAGGTATCGCCGCGGAGGTCTTCGGCCATCACGTGCCGCGCTCGCTCCCGTCCCCAGTGCCGGGAGATCGGCCACTCGATGCGGTCGACCTCGTCCTCATCCGAGCACTCGCACGGGACGGACGAGCGACGTTCGCGGATCTCGCCCCAATCGCCGATCTCTCGCAAGCCGGTGTACGAGCACGGGTTCAGCGTCTCCTCGACGAGAAGACCGTCACTATCCACGCGTCCGTATCGGCGGCCGCCCTCGGACTCGCCTCCTTCTCCGCACTCCTCGTATCGGTGCGCGGTCCGTCCGGGGCGGTCCTCGAAGAGCTCTGCGCCAAACCCGAGTTCACGGTGGTCGCTGCGACGAGCGGAAGGTTCGACGCCCTCTGCGAGGTGTGGTGTCGCGACAACGACCACTTCCTCGACACCCTTGACTCCGTTCGAATGCTCGAAGGTGTTGCGGACGTACAGACCGGCACGTACCTCGAGATCGTGAAGGAGGAGTATCGCCTCTAGGCGGGCCTCACGACTCTCGACTAGCCAACCTATCAATCGATAGGTACTATCGTTCCTGACAACAGCAACTCGACAGGGTCCTGACCAGCGACGTCAGCATCCACAGATCGACCGAGGAGGCGCCGTGACCAAGATCGTGAACTCGTGGAACGAATGGAGTCGGCTCCGGCGGGTGATCGTGGGACGTGCCGACGGAACGATGATCCAGGCTCCAGAGCCGGCGATCGTTCGAGACTTCCCCGATGACGGGTTTCCTGCCGGCACGTACGGGCCGATGCCACAGGACATGGTCGACGCCGCCAACGAACAGATGGACAACTTCGCTGCAATCCTCGAATCCCATGGCGTTGTCGTCGACCGTCCGGAAATCATGGATTGGTCGAAAGCGATCGAGACACCCGACTGGACGATGGATTCTCAGTTCGGAGTGATGCCCCCTCGCGACGTGTTGCTCACCGTCGGGTCCGAGATCCTCGAAGCGACCATGTCACAGAGAGCTCGCTGGTTCGAGTACCTCGCGTATCGTCCGCTGCTCCAGGAGTACTTCCAGCAGGATCCTGACTTCCGCTGGGAATCTGCTCCGAAGCCGCGCCTCACCGATGCTTCGTACCACGGCGGCCCCGAGTTCTGGCACGAGTTCGAGTCCCTCGATGATGAAGAGGCCATCGAACGCTTCACGATGAACCGCCGCTGGAACCTCACCGAAGAAGAGCCGCTCTTTGACGCCGCCGACGTCGGACGTTTCGGCAAGGATCTCTTCGTCTATCACTCCTCGGTGACGAACGCCGCCGGTATCGACTGGCTCACCCGGCACTTCGCCGACCACCGTGTCCACGTCGCCCGATTCCGCGAGTCGCACCCGGTCCACCTCGACGCCACGTTTGTCCCGCTGCGCCCAGGACTGGCGCTCAGCAATCGCAAACGCGTTCCGCTCGAGGACGACATGGTCAAGCTGTTCGAGATCAACGACTGGGAGATCGTGCCGTGCGCCGAACCGGCTCTCGAAGAGCCGCCCCCGCTTTGCTACTGCAGCGTATGGCTCTCGATGAACACGCTTCTGCTCGACGAGAAGACAATCTTCGTCGAAGAGCAGGAGAAGGCCCAGCAGCAGCAGCTCTCCGAGCTCGGTTTCGAGGTCATTCCGATCCCATTTTGGGCCGTCGGCCCCTTCGGTGGTGGTCTCCACTGCGCAACGGCGGACGTCTACCGCGACGGAGACATGGAGGACTACTTCCCGAAGCAGATCCCGGGCTATTAGGCGCCCCCTGAGATTCAACGAGCCGGAAATCAAGCAGAGAAAAGGAGCCACCACATGGCACAGCGTCGAGTAATCATCATCGGAGCCGCAGGCCGCGACTTCCACAACTTCAACACCCGCTACCGGGACGACGAAGGTGTGAAGGTTGTTGCCTTCACCGCTGAGCAGATTCCCGGGATCGACGACCGCACATATCCGGCCGAACTTGCCGGGCCCCTCTATCCGGACGGCATCCCGATCTACCCCGAGGAGCGACTCGCCGGTCTGATCAAGGAACTCGATGCCGATGAGTGCGCCTTCTCGTACAGCGACGTTTCCTACACCCATGTGATGCGGGTTGATGCCATCGTCGCAGCGGCCGGGGCGTCGTTCACGCTCCTCGGCCCCGACGACACGATGGTGAAGAGCACGAAGCCGGTGATCTCGGTGTGTGCCGTGCGCACCGGTTCGGGCAAGAGCCAAACGACGCGTCGCGTGATCGAGATCCTGATGGAGTCCGGCCTCAAGCCGGTCGCCATCCGTCACCCGATGCCGTACGGCGACCTGGTCGCGCAGAGGGTGCAGCGTTTCGCGGAGCTCTCCGACCTCGAGAAGCACGACTGCACCATCGAAGAGATGGAGGAGTACGAGCCACACATCGTGCGCGGCAACGTGATCTACGCCGGTGTCGACTACGAAGCCATCGTCAGGGCGGCCGAGGACGACCCGGACGGGTGTGACGTGATCGTGTGGGACGGCGGCAACAACGACTTCTCGTTCTACGAGAGCGATCTGTACCTCACAGTGGCGGACCCGCACCGCCCCGGTCACGAGCTGAGCTACTACCCGGGTGAAGTCAACGTGCGCCTTGCGGACGTTGCCGTCATCAACAAGATCGACTCAGCGGACCTTGCAGGGATCGAGACGGTACGCGAGAACATCGCAGCCGTGAATCCGGATGCGACGATTGTCGAAGCAGCGTCAACGATCGCCATGGATGATCCTTCGGTCGTTGCAGGCAAACGAGTGCTGGTCGTCGAGGACGGCCCAACGCTCACGCACGGCGGCATGAAGATCGGCGCCGGCGTGGTGGCAGCCTCCAAGTACGGCGCTGCGGAATTCGTCGACCCGAGGCCGTTCCTGGTCGGGAAGCTGAAGGAGACGTTCGAGACCTACCCGGAGATCGGAACCATCCTCCCCGCCATGGGTTATGGCGAAGAGCAACTGCGTGATCTCGAAGCAACGATCAACGCCACAGATTGTGATGCGGTCGTGATCGGCACACCGATCGACTTGGCCCGTATCATCAACATTGAGAAGCCGAACACACGGGTCTACTACGACCTCCAGGAGATCGGCTCGCCGGACCTCGAGGGCATCCTCTCGGCGTTCGTTTCGGAGCACGACCTGGCCTAGCCGACAACAGCCTCGTCGCCGTCGCCGGCCCAACTCGGGTCGGCGATGGCTGCATGGCATCCACAAAGAAGGGACCTCCCATGGCCTACAACCTGAAGAACCGGAGCTTCGTCAAGGAGATCGACTTCGACCCGAAGGAGATGCTGTTCCTCCTCGACCTCTCGGCGGCACTCAAGACCGCCAAGTACGCGGGCACCGAGCAACCTCAGCTCACCGGCAAGAACATCGCCCTGCTGTTCGAGAAGACATCAACAAGGACACGCGCGGCCTTCGAGGTTGCCGCCTTCGACCAGGGGGCCCACGTCACGTACCTCGACCCGTCCGGATCGCAGATGGGCCACAAGGAGTCCACGGCCGACACAGCCCGTGTCTTGGGCCGCATGTATGACGCCATCGAGTACCGCGGTGCATCCCAAGTCGACGCCGAGGCACTCGTCGAGCACGCCGGCGTGCCGGTGTACAACGGCCTGACCGCCGAGTGGCATCCCGACGCAGATGCTCGCCGACTTCCTCACCATGCACGAAGCCAGCGGCAAGCCATACAGCGAACTCTCGTATGCCTTCATGGGTGATCTCCGCTTCAACATGGCGAGGTCCCACATCGTGATGGCAGCGATCATGGGCAGCGACATCCGCCTGTCCGGGCCCGCCGAACTCGCTCCCCCGGCCGACGTTCTCGAGATCGCCAACGAGATCGCCCAGCACACCGGCGCCACGATCACGGTGACCGACGACCCGCAGGCGGCAGTGAAGGGAGCCGACTTCATCCACACCGATGTGTGGGTCTCGATGGGTGAGTCGAAGGACGTCTGGATCGACCGGGTCAACCTGCTCAAGCCCTATCAGGTGAATGCTGAGTTGATGGCCGCGTCGGGGAATCCTGCGGTGAAGTTCATGCACTGCCTGCCCGCCTTCCACGATGCGAACACGACAGTCGGCAAGCAGATGATGGAAGCAACCAACATGCCGGACGGCCTCGAAGTGACCGAAGAGGTCTTCGAATCCCCCGCCAGCATCGTCTTCGACCAAGCAGAAAACCGCCTCCACACAATCAAAGCCGTGATGGTCGCCACATTGGCGTGAAACAGACTCCGAACCTCGTCTCCCCGACGCAGTGGGCGAGACGCGGCCGAGCTGAGCTCGGGCGCAGAGGGGGCTTTGGGAGCTCGTGTCGCGAAGATGAGGCCCGTCGCGGACCTCATCTTGTCCTACCGACTCCCGACCGCCCCTCCCGCCCTCGCTGCGCTCGGGCACCCTCCCCCACCTACGGTGCGTCGAGGCGAAGTCTCCGATCTCGGGGCTCGAACCCTCCCGCCCCAGTACGCTTCGACCATGGCTTCGGTTTTACTGGATTCGGTCTTCGTGGAGCGGTCGGGTGTTGTCCTGATCGACCACCTGACCCTGTCCGTCGACGACAAGGAACTCCTCGTTCTCATCGGACCGTCCGGGAGCGGGAAGACGACGCTGCTGCGCGTGGTCGCAGGGCTCGAGAAGGCAACAAGCGGGGACGTCCTGTTCGATGGCCGGAACATGGACGGTGTCGCCCCTGCTCGCCGTGACGTGGCGATGGTCTTCCAGGACAATGCCCTCATCCCCGGAAAGACGGTCAGACAGAACGTCTCGTTCCCTCTCCAAGTTCGACACGTCGATCGGGACGAGATCGACCGTCGCGTTCTCGCCGAGACGCGAACGATGGCCATCGATCGTTTCTTGGACCGCATGCCGAATCAACTCGCCGCCGGACACCAGCAACTCGTTCAAGCGGCGCGAGCCCTGGTGCGGCGCCCCTCCCTCTTCCTCCTCGATGAGCCGCTCTCACGTATGGATGCCGCAAACCGCAAGATGATGCGTTCCGAGATTCGCCTGCTCCAGACGGGCTACGGCGTCACCACGCTGTACGCGACCAACGATCAGGAGGAGGCGATGGCGGTTGCCGATCGCATCGCCGTTATCGACGGTGGTCGTCTCCGCCAACTCGGCACACCGGACGAGATCTACCACGAGCCGGTCGACACGTTCGTCGCTGGTTTCGTCGGCTCGCCGTCGATGTCGTTCCTGCGGGGCGAGGTCTCGGGCCGGGAGGTTCACCTCAGCGCAGGTTCGCTCCCGGTGCCTCCGCAAACCCCATCGGGTCCGGTCACGGTCGGGGTTCGGCCTCACGACTGGCACCTCGTGCCGACCGCAGGCATGCAGCGGTGTCGTCGCGGCACTCGAGCGTCACGGCGCCCACAGTTTTGCGGATGTCGACCTTGGGTCCGACCGGATTGTGATGCGATTCGATGAGGACGAGCCGGCCATCGGGGACGTGGTCGAGATCTGGACACGCCGGTTCCATCTCTTCGGGTCAACGGGTCGAGCCATTGCCCACATAGGCTGAACTGCCGCGAACGAAACGTTCCCGGGCAAGAGACAACCCCCAATCCCGGACGGATACCCGATTAGGGTGGCCCATTCAGCATGCCCCACCTCTTAGGGTGAACACGACACGAGCGAAGGAGAACCTCATGTCACAGCCAAGCGGTTGGTATACCGACCCGACCACGAAGTACTCATATCGTTTCTGGAACGGTTCGCAGTGGACGAACCAGGTCAGCACCGGAGGAAACACCGGCACAGATCCTGATCCGATGGGTGCGGATGTCGCAACCGCCCCGCCGGCACCGGGCACGGAGGCGCCAACACCGCCGCAGCCCCAGCCCGCAACAACGGTTCAGGTCACCCAGAAGCGCGGATCCGCGTTCGGGACGATCATCGGTGTGGTCCTCGCCGTCATCGCGATCGTCGTGCTGATCGCCGTCCTCATGAACGCTTCCGGCGACGACTCGACGGATTCGACGGAGGCGCCGGCAACAACGGAGGCACCGACCACAACGGAGGCCGGCTAGACAACGAAGCATCGGCCTCCCGAACGGGAGTCCGACCGCGGTACAGAAGAAGGAGGCGGTTTCCGTAGTGGGAGCCGCCTCCTTCTGACGCTGCTTCTTCGGGATTCCAACACGTACCAGCCGAACGTCCCGGAGCACTCGTGTCCTCGATGAGTTGGAGCAACTCTGGCCTCGCGGCGTCGTGCCATACTCGCCGGGTGAGTGAGACCCCGAGACGCGAGAAACTGCGGTCGTTCGAGTCTGCGGCGATCGCGGGAGTCGCATACGCCGTTCTCACCATCGCGGCGCTCTTCCTTCTCCGCCTACCCGCTGACCTGACCCTCTCGGACGAAGCACTCGAAATCTGGTTCAAGGACGCGGGGAATCGAGCAACGCTCACCTTCGGACTCACGCTCGTCTCGATTGCGGCGGTCGCGTTCCTCTGGTTCGTCGCGGTCATTCGGCGCAGGATCGGTGATCGGGAGGACCGGTTCTTCGCAACGGTGTTCCTTGGATCAGGAATCCTCTACGCAGCAACGTACCTCTCCGGTGCGGTCGCGCTCGCTGCGCCGGCGCTGGCCTATTCGGCAATCGGTAGCGCAACCGTCGACGAGGCTTCGGCAACCCTGGCGATCGGCACCGCCACGGGGCTGCTGCTCGTCGTCGGTCCTCGCATGCAGGCCGTCTTCATGCTCACCACTTCGACGCTGATCCTGCGCTCGAAGGTGCTCCCCAACTGGCTCGCGTACTCCGGGTATGCGGTGGGAGCACTCCTCTTTCTCCTTCCGCTGGTGTTTGAACCCGTCGGGATCGCATTTCCGGTTTGGGTTCTCATTGCGAGCGTGACGATCGGCCTGACGCGTCCCAGCCATGCGACTGAGTGACCCACGAGAACTCCACGGTGGCAACCCGGAACAGAACGACAGAAGGGGCGACCTCAGGTGTGAGGTCGCCCCTTCGTGATTGGCTTCTATGGAACTTCTACCAGGGACGGCTGAGCACGCCACCGAGCAGCACTGACACCAGGATGCCGGCGGGCAGCGTCCCCATGTAGGACAGTTCCCACCCGAGATTGCCGAAGAACAGCATCAACAGCCACGTCGCTGGGAATGTGAACAGTGCAAACGCAATGAATGCCGCCAACAGGGCCTTCAGGAAATCACCCATCGTCTACTCCTTGTGTCGCCGACTCTCATCAGACGGTACCAGGCGGATTCTCGCCCACCCGGCTTCTGCCGCCCCGTGTGAGGTTTCCGGCTACGAGCCGAGCAACGCGTCCACGTCGGCTTGTGCCGATTCGACTCGAACTCGGGCCTTGATCGTCCGTCGCAGGATGATCTCTCGCTGACGGTCGAGATCCTCGAAGCCGTCGTCCGGATCTGGGCTGCCGGTCGTGACGACGGCGTCAAGAGCGGCCGAAGCCTCGGCCAGCTTCTTCTCCAGCGTTGCGAGCCGTGCCTTGGCCTCCGAAAGCGCCCCCTCAGCCTCCGTCAGCGATTCATGGTGGCCGGATTCGGGCCCCGCGAGGAGATCAAACGATTCGCCGGCGAGCACCGCTGCCGTCATCGGGAGGCGGCGAAGGAGCAGGTCGAGGTCGCCACCGAGGGCGTCGAGCGTCTCATCACCGCGGATCCTCATCGTCACGAGGACCAAGGCCGCGTCGGCGCACGCATTCACGATCGTCGCCTGATCGGGGTCGACAAGGCAGACAACGTCGGCCTCGATGCGAGCCTCCTCGAGCATCGCCGCCAGTTCGGCACGTCGCTGCACGAGGCCTTCCGGGCCGGCCCCGGCAAGCAGCCGGATCGTGGAGCGCGACCATTCCGGGTTCCGCGTGAAGAGATAGGCGGTCAGCAGGGCCAGGCGGCTCGAGTCGTCCTCGTTCCACCAGACGTCAATGCGGCGGTTCCGCTTGGAGCGGGTCGTCATGGCCCCCCAGCGCTGCTCGTCGCTCCACATGGCGACCACGTTGACCCCGAGCCGGGATATGTCGAGAAGGGATCGGACGTATGGGACACGGCGCTCCTCGTCGGGCCGCTCCGGCCATCCGAACAACGCGGTATTCGCCTGTAGCGCACCAATCCCGAATGATTGCACGACCACCGGCAGGCCTTCCATCGAATCGGCCGCCAGAACGACCCGCGAGTAGACGTCGAGATCCAGCTGTTCGATCTGCTCCCGAAGCTCCACCTCAGCTCGGATCGCGCTCACGGCGCATGAGAGCGCCTTCGCCCTCCAGCACGCGGATTGCAGCGGTGAAGCCGCTCCCTCCTTCGAGCCACGCGGCGAACCGGATCAACCGTTCGCGGCGACTCGGATCTGCCGAGAATGCGAGCACCTGGGGGCGCCAGTTCCGCGCGTGTTGCTCTTCATTGGAGAGGCCACGGATGCTCTCCGTTGCTCGCTGGAAATAGTGTGAAGACGCAGAGTCGGCCCATCGCTCGGGCGACCGTCGCCGGGAGAGGTACTGGTACACGACGAACATGACGAGCAGCGCCGCAGCGCCGGCGAAGACGTTGATCGCCAGCATCGCTCCGAGGCACGCAACGGCGCCGAGGAGGCTGAGGCGTTTGTCGAAGAACCGAAACCGGGGGCGGAACGACGGGCTCTTGGCGCGGGCTTCCCAGTAGGTCGCGTAGTTGAGCAGTCCGTACGAGATGAGGAAGAACATCGAGACCACCGCAGCGATGGCGTCGAGGCTTCCGAGGCCGAGGGTGAGGATCGCGATCGCTAGTGAGAGCAGGGCCGCAAGGCGCGGGATTCGACTGAGGTCCATGGCCCTTGGCGAAGACGTTCAGTGCCGGGAACACCCGATCTGAGGCCAGCGACTGGAGGATGCGCGGTGCACCGAGGAACGAGGCCATCGCCGACGAAAGTGTTGCGGCGATCACGCCGATGACGATCAGCGGTCCGATGAACGCGATCGTGCGCATCGCCTCTCCTGCGTCGTCCACCAGCAGGATTTGGGGGACGGAGGCCGCGAGAATGATGGCCACGGTCACATACACGACGGTCGACAGACCGACCGCGGCGAACGTGCCTCGGGGCAGGCTCTTCGCGGGATCCTTGAGGTCTCCCGACATGCTGACACCTTGGGTGAACCCGGTGACAGCGGGGAAGAAGATGGCGAACACGGCCCAGAAGCCGAGCGCCTGCGGCGGCGGGCTCCACCCTTCGCCCAGGATCGCAGACTCGGTCGAGCCGAATGCACCGGCGTAGAACGACAGCAGCGCGGCGACGAGGAAGGCCATCACGACGAACTGGAATCGGCTGGCGACATCGGCGCCGGCCCACACGAACCCGGACGAGCAGGAGGACGGCGAGCAGGGCGATGATCTGCACCGAGATCTTCGAGTCGAATCCGAGGAGGTCGGCGGTGATCTCGCCGAAACCGATCGCGTAGAAGCCGACCGAGACCGACTGCGCCAGGAAGAGGACGACGCCGATCGCACCGCCGAACTCGACGCCGAGCGTCCGCGAGATGAGGTAGTAGTCGCCGCCGCCCTTCACCTGGATGTTGGTGGCGATGGCGGCAAGCGAGATGCTGGTCAGGACCGCGACGCCGGTCGCCAGGGCGATGATGACAGCGTCTGGGTGAGCCCGGCGTTGCCGACCACGAACCCCATCCGCAGGAACAGGATGATCCCGAGGATGGTGAGGATCGACGGCGTGAACACCCCGGCAAAGGTGCCGAGCGTCCCCCGTCGTGCGGTCGGTTGCGTCGTCATCGGCACCATTCTGCCCTACCCGCAAGTGGCCCACCACACACAGCGAACCCAGGGTTCTCCACCTTGCATTTGGCGCCGTCAGCCCGCGGAATGAGATGACGCAGCGGACCCAGTTCGTTCTGCGGCCCACGGCGCCACATAGGATGTCGACGAACCCTGGGTCCGCGGCGAGTTCGGCCGATGGGAGCGTGCCAGCGAGCAGGCCCAAACCAGGCGCGGCCATCCGGCGCTAGAGTCCCACAATTCCCGGGCACAGTGGAGGACTCAGGTGGCAGCCGAAACGAAGACCAAGAGCGATGCGCCGACCGGGTTCGCCCGGATCATGCCGATCTTCCATTGGCTCCCCAACTACGACAAGGCGTGGCTGAAGGGCGACCTGATCGCGGGCCTCTCCGTCTGGGCGCTGATGGTCCCGACCTCGCTCGGGTACGCAACGATCAGCGGCGTGCCCGTCCAGTACGGCCTCTACGCGGCAGCGGCCGGCCTGATCGGCTTCGCTCTCTTCACCACATCGAAACAGGTGACCCAGGGCCCGAGCTCATCGACCGCGGCGGTCCTTGGCGCCGCCGTCCTGGCCGTCGCATCCTCCGGATCCGACGAGGCGATTCAGCTCGCGGCGTCGATCGTGCTCGTGGCCGGCGCTCCTCTTCGTCATCATGTACGTGCTGAAGATGGGCTGGATCTCCGACTTCCTCGCGGCAAGCGTTCTGACCGGGTTTCACTTCGGCGTGGCGATCAACGTTGCTGCCGGCGAGCTGTTCAAGATCACCGGCACCGAATACGGCGGCTCCAACACGTGGGGGAAGCTGTGGACATGGGTCACGGAGCTTTCCGATGCCAACGGCACCACGGTCGTCGTGGGTGTGGCGCGCTCATCCTCGTCTTCGGCATCGCGCATCTACGCACCGAAGCTTCCGGGCGCCCTGATCGCCGTGATCCTGGGCATCGTCGCGACGCTGATCTTCGACCTCGGCGATCGCGGCGTCGAACTCATCGCCGAAGTGCCGAGTGGCCTCCCGGCCGTGGTCCTCCCCGATATCGGGTACATCGTCGACAACTTCGCAACCATCATCGCCGGCGCGGTCGGCCTCCTCCTGATCGGCTTCTCCGTGACAACGGCAGCCGTCCGCGACTACGCCTCGAAACACAACTACCGCATCGACATCAACCAGGAACTCCTCGCCCAGGGTGTGTCGAACGTCTCGTCCGGCCTCTTCCAGGGTGTGTTCGTCAACGGAAGCCTCTCAAAGAGCCCGGTGAACGACCAGGCCGGCGCCAAGTCACAGCTGTCCAACCTCTTCCAGGCCGTCCTCATCATCCTGACCCTGCTGTTCCTTGCCCCGATGTTCTCCGAACTGCCCGAGGCGGTCCTGGGGGCGATCATCATCCAGGCGGTCGTGATGGGGATGATGGACGTTCCTGAGATGAAACGCCTCTACGACGTCAAGCAATTCGAGTTCTGGGTCGCCATGGCGGCGTTGCTCGGCGTTATGACGTTCGGCATCCTGCAGGGTGTCTTCATCGGCGTCGGCCTCTCGCTCCTCTGGCTGGTGGCCGTCGCCTCACTTCCGTACATGCCCGAGCTCGGCCGGAAGAAGGGCACGCACGCGTTCTTCGATCTCAAGAACCACCCGGACGGTGAGACCTTCCCGGGCCTCGCCATCGTGCGGTTCGACGGCGGCCTGTTCTTCGTCAACTCGGGTGCGCTCGACGACCATCTCCGCGAGATCCGAATCCGCGAGGAGCCCGGCCTCAACGGCGTGATTCTGAGCATGGAAGGTGTCGACTTCATCGATACCGAGGGCGCGGACACGATCAAGGCGATCGCCGAGGCGGGCAAGCAACACAACATCGACCTGCACCTGGCTCGTGTGAAGCCGCAGGTGGCCGAGGTGCTCGAACGCGACGGCCTTCTCGACGTGATGCCACGGGAGCACTTCCACAGCGACATCGCTGCCGCCGTCAAGATGCACCTCGAGCAATTCCCATCGGACGCAAGCCACAGAGCGACTAGCGACAGGCGATCGCGGGTCGGGCGAAGTGAACCCGACCTGCGATCCTCTTCAATCGCCCTGATGGAGAGCTCTCGAATCTCGGAGCGATTGCCGTCTGAAGCAGACCTACCATCGAGATCGAACATGAGAACCGCCACCCACTTCCGCTGTCCGGCCTGCGCTTGTGCACGCTCAACCGCGGAACGATGTTGCTGTCCCTGACTCCCCCGAAGACCCTGACGCACACGGCCCGCGGCACATCGCCCGGGCCTTTTCCTATGGAGGATCCCCACGATGGGACACATACTTCCCGACATCACCAAAACGATCGGCGGCACACCGCTCGTCGAACTCAGACACCTCTCACCGGAAGGCGGCGCTCGCATCGTCGCAAAGGTCGAGTCGTTCAACCCGCTCTCGAGCGTCAAGGACCGGATCGGCCTCAACATGATCGAGGCCGCCGAGCAGGCGGGCGCGGCCCGTCCGGGCGAGACGACGCTCGTCGAGCCAACGAGCGGCAATACCGGAATCGGCCTGGCTTCCGCCGCAGCTGCCAAGGGCTACCGGCTCGTACTGACCATGCCGGACACGATGAGCATTGAGCGGCGCCAACTCCTCAGCCTGCTCGGCGCCGAAGTCGTGCTCACCGATGGAACGACCGGCATGAACGGCGCCATCGCGAAAGCCGAACAACTCGCAACAGAGATAGCACGATGCGGTGATGCTCCGCCAGTTCTCAAACCCCGCCAATCCCGAGATCCATCGCCGGACGACCGCCGAGGAGATCTGGTCGGACACGGACGGCGAGGTCGACATCTTCGTGGCCGGTGTCGGCACCGGCGGAACGATCACCGGTGTCGGCGAGGTGCTCAAGGATCGGAAACCCTCGGTGCAGGTCGTGGCCGTCGAACCGGCCGACTCCCCCGTCCTCTCGGGCGGAGCAGCCGGGACCGCACAAGATTCAGGGAATCGGGGCGGGATTCGTACCCAACGTTCTGCGGCCGGAACTCATCGACGAGATCATCACGATCACCAACGACGACGCCTTCGACACCGCCCGCGCCCTCGCCCGCGAGGAGGGGATCCTTGCCGGGATCTCGAGCGGAGCCGCCCTCTGCGCCGCCCTCGATCGTCGCCAAGCCGACCCGAGAACGCGGGCAAGCTCCTCGTCGTGCTCCTGCCCGACACCGGCGAACGCTATCTCTCGGCAGGTCTCGCGCAGAGTGACGAAACGAGGGTCGCGCCGTGACTCGCCAGGACTCAACCCGAACGAACGGTGTCAAGCGACCGAAGCGATTGTGGCTTCGCCTCTGGGGGAGGCTCGGCGAGGACATTCAGGCGGTCTTCGACCGTGACCCTGCGGCCCGCAGCGTCACCGAGGTGTTGTTCCTCTATCCCGGACTCCATGCGGTGACGATGCACCGTCTGGCTCACCGCCTGTGGACGAGGGGTCATCCATTCGGCGCGCGATTCGTCAGCCAGTTGAGCCGCGCCGTGACCGGCATCGAGATCCACCCCGGTGCCACGATCGGGCGACGATTCGTCATCGATCACGGCATGGGTGTCGTGATCGGCGAAACCGCCGAGATCGGCGACGACGTGATGCTGTACCAAGGCGTGACGCTGGGCGGAACCAGCCTCAAGCGGAAGAAGCGCCACCCAACCCTCGGCGATGGTGTTGTTGTCGGAGCCGGGGGGAAGGTCCTCGGCGCCGTCAACGTCGGATCTCATGCTCGCGTGGGGGCCGGAGCCGTAGTCGTGAAGGACGTGCCGCCCGGTTCGACCGTTGTAGGCCTGGCCGGTCGTGTGATCGACGAGCACGTCCCGGGATCGCCGACGCTGAGCATGGCGCTCGAGGAGAGCGGCGATGACCATGCCGTCCGGGTGATCGAGGTCCTCTTCGAACGGGTAGAGCAACTCGAAGAGCGCGTCAACGGCGACGGCGATGTCGATCAGATCGCCCTTGCACCGGCGCTCATCCAAGGGGAAGGCATCTGAAAGGTCGCCGAGTTCCGGGTATCGGCCTGATCGCGATCCTCGGGTCAGTTCGACGAGATGCGGCTGCCGACCTTCGTGGCGTGACTTCTTGAGGAACGCATTGAGCGTCGCCCCGATCAGCGAGATGCCGCTGAAGATGTAGAAGACGGTGAAGATCTTCGAGAGGTCGGTGCTTGGGGAGAGATCGCCGAAACCGACCGTGGTCAGGGTGACCGAACTGAAGTAGAAGGAATCGACCCAACTCCAATCCTCGATGATGCGATAGACGACGGTTCCAATCAGGAGAACCATCAGCGCCAGGCCGGCGAGGTACCGGAAGGCGTTCCTGTTCCACGCCTGGCTCGCCGTCTGTGCCTTCGTTGGTACCTGAGGTGTATCCGTCATCGCCGATCGTCTCCTACTCGATCATCACCGATTGCTCGGATTCGGCCCGCCCGGACCTCGACCTTCGCATCGCTGCGGGCATCGTACCCGACCACGCGGGGCCCGTTGCGGGTCCGGCCCCGCCGTTCCAGCACCTGTCCAACAGACCGATGGTGAACGGCTACGTCTCCGCGTTCAACCGCTGCTCGTGTTCGGCCTGATGGAGATCGCTTTCGAGCGCCTCCACGTCGATCTCGGTGCCTGCGGACACCGCACGGCCGTAGCCTTCGATCAACAGCTTCAGTTCGTCGACCCAACCAGCGGTCGTTGCGACTACGAGGGCGGCTCCACCGGAGTCGAGTTCGGTCCCCAGATCCTCGAGTTCCGACCGGGTCATTCCGTCTGAGACGGCCCCGGCAAGGACATCAAGGACGGTGAGGGCGCACGACGCTCCTGTATGAAGCGGAGTGCCGACACCCGCAGCAGGGAACAGCGCGATGACAAGTCCCGGCGCCAGCCCCCACTGGCCACCGGCGAAGAGCTGCTCGCGATCAGGCTTGGCGGGAACCCGGAGAATCTTGAACCTGCCGTCGGCCTGTCGCCCGGCAACCGCTGCATCGAGCATGTCGATCGACCCGACTTCGTAGCAGTGGTCCTTCACCTCCTGGTACGCCTGATAGGCGCGATCGGGGGTCTCGAACGAGACAACGAAACAGAAGAACGTCTGAGTCTCAGACATCAGCGCGTTCGCCCCCAAAGCACGAAAGGTGTCACCGATGAGCACACCCTGGCCGGATACATGACCACTTCCTTCTATCAAGCACATCTACGCGTGCCGTACTCACCTCCCAAGTTTCGACAAATATCGCTGTCGAGACATCACCCAAAAGGGGTATTTGGAGCGTCGTCTGGCCACGATCGCGCCGAACGGCAGGGAACCTCTCGTGTCGACGATCCGGCTCGCGCGTCCCCGGCCAGTGCCCCGGACGCGTGATGGGGCCGCCCGCGTAGGACGGCCCCATCCGATGTCGTCGGTTGCGGCTACTCGACCAACTCGATCTGGCTTGGGCGCCAGGTCTGGTCGAGCCACGGCTCGAGCGGTCCGTACATGCGCAGGGCAATCAGCCAGCTCTTGCCAGGAATGGTCTGGAGCCAGTTCCCTTCCCAGCCTTCCGGTGCCGTTGGGCCGAAGTAGATATCGTACGAACCGTCCGGGTTCGCCTTCATGCCCTTGTCCTGGCTACCGACCGTCGGGAACTGCTGGTCGGTCTGCAACTGTGAGCGGGTCTGGGTGTCGTAGATCGTGACCGCCCAGAAGTCCTTGACCGGCACGTCCTTCGGCAGGTGCAGCTTGTAGGTCTTGGAACCGTCGACAGCCTTGTGCTTCGAGTCGAGTGTTCCGATCGTGTAGGACGATCCGGTACCGGGCTTCGGCACACCCATGGCCGGCGACACGCAGATGCAGTTGTAGTGGTACCACGCCCGGGCGTCGAGCACCCGTGCGCCTTCGTTCTCGAAGAAGCAGTTGTTGTCTGCATAGACGTTCAGCCAGTCGGCCGTGCTGTCCTGATACGTGCGCTGGCCGAGATACCGCGGGTAGAACGTGATCGCACGAGCCGCCGCGTTCCCGATCGCCGCAGCGTCGGCGAGAATCTTCTTCATCCGCTCGTCCGGCTTGAAGGGTTGGCCCTTGACGATGCCGATCGCCGCCATGCGGCCGGCGCGCTCCGGATCGAGGAAGCCGACGGCTTCGCCCTGGATGAGTTCGTTCAGTTTCTCGAAGTAGGTGTCGTCGTTCGGAACCACCGTGTTCAGGTTGTTGCCGGAGACGTTCACGAACTCCATCGCGGGCGGGTTGTCCGCCTTCGAGAGCGGATAGACCTTGAGGTGATCTCTGATGTTGTCTGATGCGGCCTTGATGCCGTTCGTCAGATATCCGCGCATGAACAGCCACACGCCGTACGACTTCGACTTGACGACGTAGTAGCCGTCCGGAACATCACCCTTGTAGTCGGGAGGCAGGATGACGTACTTGCCGCCCTTGCCCTTGTCCGGGCCGGCGACACCGAGGTCCTGCATATAGAGGAACGCCATGTCGTTGAGAATGCCGAGCATGCCGGTCGGCAGGTCGACGACCGTCGGGCCGTCGGTGTCGAGAGCAAGGAATCCGACGGCATACATCGTCGACGTGTTGCCGGTGAGCACGAGCGACGTGGAATCCATGAGCGTGTCCCAGATGCAGACCTGGTTGCTCGTCTTCGCTCCCGCGTCAGCCTGGCCTCTGCGCAACTGGGCCATGGACATGAGCGGGATGGAGTCGATGAACACCTCGACAGCGCGGGCACGGTCGAGATAGTCGTACACCGTGGTGACGGTGTCCGATTTCGGAACACCATCGAAGAACTCGAGCGATCCGATCGATGTCTCCACCGAATCCGGGGTGGTGATCGATGCCGGGATCGGCGTCGTCATCTTGAAGCTGGGAACCTTGTCGGACATGGATGTCTCCTCTCGAGGCGCGAGTCGCAGATTCGCTCACGCCGCGGGCGTGCTTGGACTCACTCATACTGCGCCCCAACGCCGGCTTGGGCCATACCCGAATCGGGTACAACTCACGCTGGGATCGTCCGCACCCGGAGTGGGAGAACCAACCTCGGCGTCCCGCTCCTGGTGACAAACCGGTCGGCACGTTTTCCGCTCAGGAGTTCGCCCGTGCCACGGCCTCTTCGAGGAGCCACGATTGCACGTCAACGTCGCCGCAACGCCACGAGGGCACCACTTCGCGCAATTGGTCGAGTTGCGATCGCACCTCGACCACGATCTGATTCGTACCGGCACCGACCTCCCGAATCCCCGTGAATGCCAGCGAGAGATACTCCGCCCATGTCGGTGTTCGATAGACGAAGCGGACCGTACCGTCGGCATCACGGTGGACACCGTCCGGCAGTTGCCGCGTGCCCAAAAGCTGGAGCAAGTCTCCAATCCGGCCGAGTGCTTCGACCGCCGTCGTCGGGTCGTTGATCGCGGGCGACAGCGCCTTCAGCGCGATATCCACAAGGATTCGCAGGGAATAGGTTGGGTCCTGCCGGAATGTCCGCTCATCGCCGATCGCCACCCAATCGAGGAGTCGAGAGATGTCGACCGATTCGGCGTTTCCGAAGACCCGGAACATCGTCGCTCCGGTGGCAACGAATTCGCCCACCGACGGAGCCATCTCCACGGCAATCCCAGCGTCGGTTGCCAGAGTCACGATGCCGTCGACATGGACCGCCTGGACGACTCCCCCGCCGTCCGTCGGGTTCCCGACACGCTGCGAGGGCTCATCGGGGAGGTGTGAGTCACTGGTTCGCTGGGAGTCGGGATGGGCCGCGTCGGGGAACATCGCATTGATGACCTTTCTTCCGAGCCGCCCGACATCTCCGGTGACCCTCCCCGACCGAATGGAACGGGTGACGCTGACGATCAATCCGAGGAAGAGCAGGATTGAGATCCCGACCGAGACCACGGACAACAGAACCGAATACTGGGGGACGTAGTCGCTGTCGCCCGGCGCTACCTCGGCCAAGATCAGCAGTGCATAGATGAACGTCGCGATGAAGACACCGAGCGCGAGCTTCGTTGTCGGATCCGTCGTAACGGAGCGAAGCAACCGGGGGGTGTAGGTGCTCGAACCGAACTGGATCGCAAAGGTGAGAATGGAGAACACGAATCCGGTGAACACGAGCATCCCGGAGGCGATCGCCGAGAGCGTTGCCTGGGCCGAGCTTGCGCTGTAGACGAAGATCGGATCGCTCGTCACCTGACGATCCACCCACGGCATGAAGATAGACAGGATGATCGCAAGGATGACGAACGCCATCGGGACGATCCACATGCTGGCGCGTGCGCGCGCCTGTAGATCGAACCGCTGTGCCCACGTCAACACGGACGCCTCCCCTCCATCGCCAACTCTGTTCGCCCGCCGCCGTGCCGTCCTTTGGCACAGTTCAACACACGCCCACCGAAATCACCCTGAACTGGCACCGTTCTCTGAGGCCTTGTAGTCATGCACTCGGCCGTAGATCTTGATGAACATCGCCACGACTGGAGCCGAGAGCATTGCCCCCAGTACGCCGGCGAAGGCACCGCCGACGATCGTTGAACCGAAGCTCACGACCGGATTGAGATCGAGTTCCGACGCCGTCATCTGGTTCTGCAGCAGCGGCTGAACCACCATCTGCACAAACAGAATGACCGCCAGGATGATCACGGCGTCCGTCGTGCCGCCGGATCCGAGCGCGATCAGCACGGCAAATGCTCCCGAGATGAACGCACCGATGTACGGGACATACGACGTCACGAACGTCACCAAGGCGATCGTGAACGCCAACGGAACGCCAATCACGAGCGCCGTGCCTCCGATGATGACAGCGGTCACGGCGCTGGTCGCCGTCAGAGCGTAGAAATAGCGACGGATCGACCACGTAGCATCGTCCACGATGCCTGCGCCGAGATCCGCCGGTGCCCCGAGGTGTGAGCCGAGCCATGTCGAAAACTGGCTCCAATCGGCGAGTATGTAGTAGAGCAGGAAGAGCGCCACGAAGGTCCCTGCGGTGAACGCACCGACGCTCGAGAAAACGCTGCCAAGGGCCGAGCCGAGACCGGTCGCCGCAGCGCCTGCGGCATCCTCAGCCCCGTCGGCCAGGCTCTGTCCCGAGCCGATGTCGATGCCGAGTCCGGAGATCCAGTCCCGGGCCGCTTCGAGCCCTGCGGTTAGCTCGCTCCTGATCTGGGGTCCCTGATCGACGATCCCTGCAACAGCGACAGCGATCGCTCCGACTCCGACCACGATGAGACCGACGAGCACGAGGCCTGCAGCGAGCTTGCGGGGCATGTGATCCGCGAGTTTGTCGACAAACGGAACGAACAGCGTGCCGATGACCGCAGCAACCGTGAGTGGGATCACCAGGCCGGAGAGTGCGGCGAGACCCACGTAGATGATGACCGACGCCACGACGATCCCGACGATCGCCCACGCGCGGAGCCCGAAACGGGTCAGCCCGTCGCGACCCGGGACGACCGCCACGGTCGGCGTATTCTCTGTCTGGTCCGTCATCGTGCTCCCATCGTTGACGAGCGAGACCCAACCGGTCTCCTACGCGGTGATTCTGCACCATGGTCGCGCCCTTTGGCATTACCCGAAACGGGTACAATCGCGACCGGAGGTTGAGTGCCAATCGTCCGCGTTGTCGGGTATGGCGCGCCCATCGGGCGGAGGGGACCTTCTCAGTCCCGAGTCCTGTAGCCTCGCACCCTGGGAGCGACTTGCTCCCGCTCGTTCGGGAAGGATTGAGTTCTTGGCGGAGACGAAGCGTTGACCGACGTCGATCGCACACCGGTGTTCGCGAAGATCCGACGACCTCGTGTTGCGTCGAATGCGATTGAGCGGCCTGGAGCGACTGGTCTTCTCGATCGAGTCACCGACCATCGGGTCACCCTCGTAACCGGCCCGGCAGGGTTCGGCAAGAGTTGGCTCGTGTCCGACTGGCTCGACTGGCATCCCGATTGGCATCAGAGTTGGATCACCGTCGATCCGTACGACAGCGACCCGATTCGACTTTGGTCGCACGTTCTCGAGTCGATTCGCGCGTCGAGCGCTCCTCATACCGCCGATGCGGCGGGCGAACTCATGGCCGCCGGACGGAGCGGTCTGCCGCTGATCGTCGACAGACTCGTGGCCGACCTCGCCCTCCGTGATGTACCAACGGTCATCGTTTTCGATGACATTCAAGACCTCACCGGAGATGGCTCCCTCGCATCCGTCGCGTTGTTCCTCGCCCAACTCCCAGTCAACACGCATGCAATCCTGGTCGGTCGCCACGACCCTGAGCTACCGCTCGCGAAGTGGCGTTTGTCGGGGGATCTCCTCGAGATCCGGACGGCCGACCTCCGCTGCACGCTCGAGGAGACCGAGCATTTGGTCACCGACACGCTCGGGCTCGCACTCACGCCCGAGGTCGTCGCGGGCTTGCATGCCAGAACCATGGGGTGGATGGCTGGCCTCCTGATGGCTGCGATGACGATCGCCCGGAGCCGGGATATGGGTCTCAGCGCCAGTCATTTCCCAGCAGTCGCGACGCTCGATGGGGCGTACGATGCTCTCGGCGACTATCTCGTTGAAGAAGTGCTCGCCGATCTGGACGAGTCGGATCGCCAGTTCCTGCTCGACACCTCCATCCTGCGCGACCTGAGCGGCCCGGTCTGCGACGCGGTGACGGGCAGAACAGACAGCGATGAGATACTCGGGAGACTCGTCGGCGCCGGATTGTTCACGAGCCGTCTCGGTGAGACCGACGACTGGTACCGATACCACGATCTCTTTCGCGACGCACTGAAGGCACTGCACCGTCGCACGGCACCGGTCCACAAGGCGGGAATGCATCGGCGGGCAGCGTTGTGGTTTCACGACAACGACGACCCGGTCGCGGCAATCGATCATGCAACCAAGGCCGGAGAGACGGACCTTGCCGGGCAATGGCTCGTCGAGTTCAGCCGCCCGCTCCTCGCGAGCAACCAGAACACAACCCTCCGGATCTTGTTCGAGCAGGTTGGTGCGGCGTCAACCAGCCTCCGACCGTCTGTTGCGGCGGCGTGGCTGTTCCCAGCGCTCTTCAGCGATCTCGAAGGAATCGAGATCGACCGTCTGCACAGCGTCGCCCGAAACGCCCTCGCATCCATGGCCGAACAGGAAGCAGCCGCTGATGCCCATCTCTGGGGCCTCATCCCATTCCCGTTTCACGAGGACCCCAACGAACTCATCCGCGCCATCGACGCGACGATCGCCCACCGAACCGGCGACCTCGACCTCGCCCTCGCAGCGCTGACAGCGCAACAGCCCGAGCCCAGCGAAAGCGGGTGGATCGAAGCGGCAGCCGGCGAGATGCTCCTCCTGCATGAGAGGTACGCCGATGGACTCGAGAGGCTCCAGCAGTGGTTCGACTACACGTTCTCCCCTCACAATCCGATTCTTGGCAACCAGGCCTATTCCCTCACCATGCAGGCATACGCCAGCCACGGCAGGGGCGATCTCGCCACAGCTGAGGCGTTGGCGGTTCGCGCCCATGACTTGATGGTGGAGAACGGGTTCGGCGCTGACCCACAGTCGGCAATCGCGGCGGTACCCCTGGCATGGGCCGCCTGGGAACGCGGCGACGTCGACGCGGTGGAAGTGGGCATCGTGGAAGCCCTCGACCGCCTCGATCGACTCGGCGAAATCCCGGCGTGCGCGCTCGCCCGCGTCGTGCTCGCCCGAGCACTGGCATCCCAGGGGAAGGCGAAAAGAGCTGCCGGAGTGCTCGACCGAGCCGGTCTGACGTCCACCGGACCCGCGATCACCGGACACTTCGCGGATCGAATCGCCCTCGAACGGGCACGCCTCTCGCTGCTCACGGGTGATGTTGCCGGCGCCGAGGTCGCGCTCCCGAACTGGAGGGAGCGGATCGAGGAGGGAGCAACGACCATGACCGAGCATCTCATCCTTGCTCGAACGGCAATCGCAGCAGGGGCGGAGGCCGAGGCGATGCTCGTCGCTCCCGATGAGAGGTTCGAGATCACCACCGCACACCGCATCGAGATCCACAAGCTTCGCGCCTACCTCGCGGTCCGCGCGAGGTGACGACGCTGTGGCCCTCGACGAACTCACCGCGGCAATGCGGATCGCCGCTCACACCGGTCATACACAGACCTTCCTCGACGACTCACCGGTCTTTGGTGCCCTCCTCGACAACGCCGCCGCCATGAGCGGCCACCGGTTGCGGGCCGAATCCGCGAACGCAGAGTCGTCAATCGCTCGTAGTTCGACGATCGCCCTGACCAATCCGCTGACCGAACGTGAACTCGAGACGCTCCGCCTGCTGCCGAGCCACCTCACCTACAAAGGCATGGCTGAGACCCTCTTCGTCTCACCCAACACGATCAAGGCCTATCTCAAGGGCATCTACCGCAAGCTCGGCGCCGAGAAGCGCAGCGAAGCAGTGGAGAACGCCCGGGCCCTGGGTCTCATCGACTGAAAGAGTCGCCAGTCTTGGTCTCCCTCACGAAGTCGGGGGAGACGCGGCCGGACGGATGTCCGGGCGCAGAGGGGGCGGCCTGGGAGATGGCACGAAGAAGATGAGGCCCGATACGAGACGGGTAGTTCAGAATCCAGGGGTTCCCTCAGAGGACAGCCCCCTCCGCTGCGCTCCGGCCTAGCGGCCGGTGCTCGCGCCTCCCCCACTCCGTGGGAGAGGCGAAGACCGTTCTTCATCTCCACCGCCGCCAGGTGGGAGAGGCGAAGACTCTGCTCTAGTCCTCGGCTCTCGGCACGCCGAGTTTCACGATCTCTGAGGGGGGGCGTTTCTGCTTGAGGAGGCGGGACATGAGCTTCATGGCGGGGTCAACATGCTTGAAGAACGCCTTGTAGCTCGGGCAGAGATAGTTGAGGCCTTCCTCGCCGTCGGGCGTGGTCGTGAACCGGTTTCGCGGACACCCCCCGTGACAAGCAAACCGCACATCGCAGTCCAGGCAGAACTGCGGCAGCGTGTCCCGCTTGTCCATCCCGAACTTGCGCTGCTGGTCCGACGAGACCAGCTCGATCATCGGCGTCTCGGTGATGTTGCCGAGCAGGTAATCCGGTTCGACGAAGTGGTCACATGAGTAGAGATCCCCGTTGTGCTCCACTGCGAGTGCAAGGCCGCACGTCTCCGAGAAGACACACAGGGCGCCGGGCTCGCCGTGCCAGTTGGCGAGCGAGGTGTCGAACATCTGGACGTACACCTCTCCAACGTCGCTCTTCACCCACTCGTCGAAGACATCGATGAGGAACTGCCCATAGGCGTCCGCTCCGACACTGCGCTCGGTGACGTAGGTCCCCTGCTGCCTGTAGAGCGGCCGCTTGTCGGTGCGCTCGGTGCTCCACCCCAGGTTCGCGATCGGCAGCAGCGTCTCGGTGGCGCGTTCGATGATCGGGATGAACTGGATGAACTGAACGCCCATGTCGTCGCGGAAGAACCGGTACACGTCCGCCCCCCGGTCCTGATTGGCGGCATGCACCGTGCACAGCACGTTCACATCGACTTCGGCAGCCTGCAGGTGGGCGTACCCCGCCATCACCCGATCGAACGAACCACCACCGCGCTTGTCCATTCGATACGTGTCGTGCAGGTCGCGTGGCCCATCGACCGAGAGGCCGACGAGGAAATTGTTCTCCTTGAAGAAGGCGGCCCAACGTTCGTCGATCAGCACCCCATTCGTCTGGATCGTGTAGTCGACGCGCTGCGCCGGCCGCCGATACTGCCCGACCAGTTCGATGGAACGTTTGAAGAAGTCGAGCCCCATCATCGTGGGCTCGCCACCCTGCCAGGCGACCGTCACCTCGGGTGTGCGATGCGATTGGAGGAGTTGCCGGATGTACTCCTCCAGCATGTCGTCGGCCATGCGAAACCGGTCGCCCGGGGTACAGCATCTCCTTCGACAGGAAGAAGCAGTACTCGCAATCCAGGTTGCAGATCGGACCTGTCGGCTTGGCAAGAAGATGGAACGCCGGCGGCGGCCCTTGCATGGTCAACACGGTGTGGTCCTCCCTGGGCTGCACCACATGATGGTCGTGTCCAGGCTGCTCCGCAGCATGCGATCGGCTCGGCATTCGCAAGGAAACACCCCCTTCGGGTGATGCGTATCGATGTACGGCGATTCACGATCGAACTTGGACGAAGCATCGAGAGGCTAGACATGACCGGGAGTCACGAGCGGAATCGACCGGTTTGCGCCGGGAATCGGCATGCTCAGGCGCTACAAGCGATCGTGGGTCCGCCCCGACATGCTCGCCGGGCTGACCGTCTGGGCCATGCTGGTCCCGCAGTCCCTCGGGTACGCCGCCCTCGCCGGCATGCCCTCGGTCAACGGCCTCTATGCCGCTGTCGGGGCGCTCGTCCTCTACTGGATATGGGGTTCGAGCAAGGAACTCAACGTCGGGCCCGAGTCCACGGTTGCCATCATGGTCGCCACGATCCTGGCGCCGCGAGCCGCGATGGGTTCCGAGGAGTACATCGCCATGGCGGCGATGCTCAGCATCTTCGTCGGAGCGATGCTGCTCATCGGTGGGTTCCTGCGCCTCGGCCGGATCGCCGATTTCTTCTCGCGTCCCATCCTCGCCGGCTACGTGTTCGGTTCGGGGATCCTGATCGTCGCAAGCCAGTTGCCGAAGCTGTTCGGCATCGACGTCGACTCGAGCCTCTACATCACCGACGTCGGTGGCGTTCTTCGCAACCTCGGCGACACTGATCTCGCTGCGCTGGCGATCGGTGTCGGCACGATCGCGATCGTCATGCTGTTCAAGCGCTTCGCACGGGCGATTCCGGGAGCCCTCGTAGCGGTCGTGGTGTTCACGGCGCTCGTATGGATCTTCAATATCGACGTTGCCGTGGTCGGAGAGTTCCCGTCCGGCATTCCGATCCCGAGCCTGCCGGGCGTTCCGCTCAGCGACACGCTTGGTCTGCTGGGTCCGGCCTTCGCCGTGGCGCTGCTGGTCTATCCCGACAGCGTGCTCACCGGCCGCTCCCTCGCCAGCATCAACAACTACCGCCTCGACGCCAACCGGGAGTTCTTCGGGATCGGTGCCGCCAACATTGGAGCGGGATTCTTGGGCGGGTTCCCGGTCAACGGGAGCCAGTCGAGGAGCTTCGTACTCGGTGATGCCGGGGCGAAGAGCCAGGTCGCCAATCTGTGGGCAGCGGCTTTCGTCCTCCTCACCCTGCTCGTGCTGGCTCCGGTGTTCGCGTACCTGCCGGATGCGACGCTGGCCGGCGTGGTGATCGTCGCCGGTCTGGGGCTGCTCGACACCGTCGAGTTCGCCGCGCTGTGGCGCTATCGGCGAACCGAGTTCTGGATGGGCGTCTTCACGATCTTTGCCGTGTTGATCATCGGGATGCTCGGAGGGATCCTGGTTGCGGTGGCCCTTTCGCTGCTGGCCGTCGTGCTGCGAGCGTCTTCACCGCACACGGCAGTGCTGGGGCGCCTGGCCGGAACCGATACCTACCGCGACGTTGAAGATCACACCAACACCACGACGTTCCCCGGACTGCTCATCTACCGGTTCGACGCCCCGATCTTCTTCGCCAACGCCACCCAACTCCGCGACGACATCAGCTCCGCCATCGACGCAGCCGAAGAGCCGATCACCGAGGTGCTGCTCGACGCCGAGGCCGTCACCGACATCGATTCGACCGGCGCCCAGGTGCTCGTCGAGATGCTGGACCGCCTCGACAAAGAACACATCGGCTTCGCCATGTCACGCGTGAGAACCGAGATACAGGGCGAACTTGTGTCGACCGGCATCGTCGACCGTCTCGCCGGCGAAGGCATCTACCTCGAAGTCGACGACGGCGTCACCGACTTCCTCCGCCGAACGACACCAGCGGAGGACGAGCAGCCACCCCCGGCAAGCGAAACGGAGAACCCTCCCGCCTGAGAGGCCGGAGCGCTCCTTGACCACCAGACCGCTGCGTCCCCACCGCCGCCGTTGCCGGACCGGACAGGTCACTCCGTGATGTCGGGGGAGGAGTCGCCTGCTTCATCTTCAGACACGGCATATTCCTGGCTCCGGATACTGCGGGTCCCTACTTCGGCGAAGCTGCGTTCGTCAGCACTGGTGGGGTTCAGCCCGGTGAAGCTGCGCGGCCACAGGTGTTTGGCGGCAACAACGTTGACCTCGGCAGCGAGGAGCACGACCCGAGCCACGAGTGAGAGCCAGACGAGGAGGCCGATCGCGGCTGCAAACGACCCGTAGACGGCGCTGGCCCCCAGGATCACACCCTCGATGTAGATGCCACCGATGAACTGGAGCAGCCACAGCGCGACACCACCTGCGAGTGCGCCCGCCACCATCGCCCGCCACCCCACCGGCGCAGCGCTCAGCACCTTGAACGCCACGAGAAGCATCAGGGCATTGATCGCCAAGCTCAACACCACCACTGCGATTCGCTCGGCGCCCGGAAGGTCGAACGCGAAGGTCGCAAAGCCGGCGGCCACGGTCGCCAATACGAACGCACCGCCGACGACCAGCAGCGCCGCAAGGGCACGAAACAACTTCGGGAAGAATGAGGGACGGCGCATGATGGAGACGCCCCACATCACGTTGAAAGCATCCTGAACGACCCTCACCACGCCGATCCCGGCCCACAGCGTGAACCCCACGGCGATGATGAGCACCAGACCGTTCCCCTCGAGCCCATCGATCTGGCGGGCCAACTCCTCGCCGACCACCGGGAATCGTCCGAATATCGTGTCGAGCAGCTCAGCCCGCAGGTTCGGTCTGCTGCTGAGTACAAACCCGACAATCGTCACCCCAACGGTGAGAAGCGGGAAGAGCGAGAAGAAGCCGTAGTACGACAGCAGCGCGGCGTACTCGTAGCAACGGTCCTCCCGGTACCGCAGCCACACGGAGATTGGAAACGCAAGAACCGGTAGTCGCTGCTGCCACAGGTCGAAGCGGTCCTGGACGTTCGCGCCGAGTTCCCCGAGTTTGTCGAACATGCCGGTCCTTTCGGCCATCCCGGCTGCACGCGTCGACCGATCCTCCCCTCTCCACCCGAAGGTCGGGTCATCTCCGCTTGCAGCATCCACGTCTGATAGCGGAGCCAATCGTGCGCATGTTTCTGCCAGTACCCGGTGACGTCGGATTCGCGGCCAGGATTCCTTGCCTAGTCCGTTCGTTCGAGGTCGTTGAGCACCCAGGTCTTGTCGATGTAGCCCTCGAGCGGGCCGTAGAAACGGAAGACCACGAAGAAGCCCATCGACGGGTCCGTCTTGACCCAGTTCTTCTCCTTGCCTTCGGGAGCCTCCGCTCCGAAGTAGACGTCGACCGATCCGTCGTCATTGGCCTCCGGCTTGCTGAGCGTACCAACCGTGATGGGACCACCGGAATCGAGCAGGCTGCGACTGGTTGGGTCGTACGCCGTCACCGCCCAGAACCGCTTGACCGGCGGGTTCGCCGGGACGCGCAGCCGGTAGTTCTTACCGCCGTCGAGGAAGACCCCGTCCTTGTCCCGGATGCCGGTGAGATACGACGTACCCACGCCAGGGGTCGTCGAGAGCAGGCTCGGTGAGACGCAGATGGCCTGATAGA
>CAWEEG010000020.1:0-83587 GCA_963808015.1 uncultured Actinomycetota bacterium | reverse complement strand
TGCGCTGCAGCGATCCTTGCCATCACCGACATGATCGACGGTGACGAGGGCCTGAGCCCGACCGAACGCGAGCAAACCCTCAACGAGATGATTGTGATTGCTCTGGATGCGGCGGCCAAGATCTGACCGGGGTCAGATCCGTAGTCCGCAGTCGACCGTACTCGGTCACGGCCTACGATCCGTTTCAGGAGGACACTCATGATTCCGACGATTGCCGCAGCCGCGGTGCCGTACCTCACCACCGACCAGATGGTCGAAGTCGACCGCGCAATGATCGAGGACTACGGCATCGACCTCGTCCGCATGATGGAGAACGCGGGTCGAGCCCTTGCTCATCTTGCTCGTGAGCGCTTCCTCGCCGGCGACCCCCAGGGTCGGCACGTCGTGGTCCTCGCCGGCACCGGCGGCAATGGCGGGGGAGTCCTCGTGGCGGCCCGGCGCCTCCACAACTACGGAGCGCAGGTGACCGCCCTGGTCACGAAGCCGGATGAGTCATTGACGCCGGTTCCCCGTGATCAGCTCGCCATCCTGCGAAACATGGGTGTCACGATCGGTGGCGCCGATGATGCAGGACACCTCGAGGCGGCGGATCTCGTCCTCGATGGCCTGATCGGATACAGCCTCCGCGGTGCACCCCGCGGCGCAGCCGCAGCGCTGATCGGCTGGGCGAACGAACAGACGGCGCCGGTGCTGTCGCTCGATGCCCCGTCTGGCGTTGATACAACAACTGGCGCTGTTTTCGACCCTGCGGTGGATGCCACTGCGACCATGACGCTTGCCCTTCCAAAGGAGGGACTGCGGAACCCGGGCATCGAGCGGAACGTGGGTGACCTCTACCTCGCCGACATCAGTGTCCCCCCGGAGCTGTACGCCAGGTTCCTCAACCTCGAAGTCCCTCCAGTCTTCGCCAAAAGAGACATCGTCCAGCTGGTGTAGCGGGTGACGCGTGTCCGTTTCTCCCCTCCACCACGGAGTGGGGGAGGGTGTCCGAGCGGAGCGAGGGCGGGAGGGGCGGAGCGGCGGGGGTTGCGCTGGTGTCCGGTCAGTTCGCGTTGGACCAGCCCCCCTGCGGATTCGCCGGGGCGAATCCGCTGTCCCCCCACTTCGTGAGGGGTACAAGAAGAGCGCGACCATCTTCCCTCCCACCACTCGTGGGGGAGGCGAAGATCGGAGGGCGCAATGCCTATGGGGCGGGGTCGTTGGCGGTCCAGGACTTGCCGCCGAGGGCGAGGGAACCGTCGCGAACGGCCGGTCCCCACGTTCCGGCGGCATAGGGGTGGAGTTCGGGGGCGTCGTTGAGGAGGGGGTCGTAGAGTCGCCATGACGCCTCGGCCTCATCCGACCGGACGAAGAGCGTCTGGTCCCCCTCGATGACATCCTGGATCAGCGCCTGGTAGGCATCGGGCAAGGCGCCGTACACGTCGTCGTGGCTGAAGCGGAGCTCCTGAGACTCGATGGTCAACGGTTCTCCCGGCGCTTTCACACTGAAGCGCAACGTGAACCCCTCGTCCGGCTGCAGCGTGATCAGCAGCACGTTCGGGGCCATGTCACATCCATCGTGAGCGCCGTGGAAGATGCACAACGGTGGCGGCAGAAACGTCACAGCGATCTGTGTCAGCCGTGTGGGCAGGCGCTTTCCGGTCCGGAGGTAGAACGGGACTCCCTGCCATCGCCAGGTGTCGACGAGCAGGCGAAGGCCGACGAAGGTCGGCGTGAGTGACTCGGGGTCGACCCCCTCTTCCTCCCGATAGGCAGGAACCGGCTCGCCGGCGACGAACCCCGCATCGTATTGGCCGAAGACCACGTTTTCGGCCGTGATCGGGGCGATCGCCTCGATGACCTTCACTTTCTCGTTGCGGATCTGCTCGGCGTCGAAGGAGACCGGCGGCTCCATCGCCACGAGTGTCAACACTTGCGTGAGGTGATTCTGGACCATGTCCCGCAGGGCCCCTGCCGTCTCGTAGTAGCCGGCCCTTCCGGCGATTCCGAGATCCTCGGCAACGGTGATCTCGACCGACTCCACTCGGTCGCGGTTCCAGAGATGCTCGAACATCGGGTTGGAGAATCGGAACGTGAGGACGTTCTGCACCGTCTCCTTCCCGAGGTAGTGATCGATCCGATAGACCTGCGGTTCGGAGAACCAGCGATGTACCAGATCGTTCAACTCGTGAGCCGACGCCAGGTCGGTGCCGAACGGCTTCTCGATCACCAGTCGAGTCCACCCCGGGCTTTCATTGAGGCCTGCCCGACCGAGGCGGTCGATCGTCCGCGGAAACACGGATGGGGGAACGGCGAGATAGAACACCCGGTTGCCGGGGAGATCGTGCGCCGATTCGATCGCGTCGATGCGTTCGGCGAGGTGATCGAGCGAATCTGCGTCGCGGTCGAGGTGCTCGAAGTAGACGTTTGCGTCCGGCCACGACTCGAGATCCGCATCGGAGAGTCCAGCGTCCTTCAACGCGTCGCGTGTCCACGCTCGATAGTCGTCGTCGTCCATGTTTCGCGATCCGACGCCGAGAATCACGCAGTTGTTGCCGATCTCGGTCTCGGTGATCAGGGCGTAGATCGACGGGATCAGCTTGCGTCGAGCGAGATCGCCGGTGCCGCCGAAGATGACGAAGAGATGCCTGCTGTCGTCGCTCATCACCACCTCCGTGTTTTCGTCGCTTGATTCTTGAGCGCGCTGCGCGTCACAAACATTCCCTGGTCCGTTCTCGATTCGGCTGTTTCAGTACGCTGTTGTGAGTGGGACACTGACCCACCGTACCGTTCCGACAAACTCCCCGGAGATCATGATCCGCATTCTGAGAGCCGGTCCCGATCTGGCCAACGTCGCCGCCGACGTCATAGTCCAGGAACTCAAGGCACGAATTGCGCTTCGCGGCCACGCTGCGATCGCTGTGTCGGGCGGCCGCACGCCGTGGCCGGTGTTCGAGCGGCTGAGCGAAGCCCCGGTCCCATGGACCGCGGTCGACGTATTCCAGGTCGACGAGCGAGTGGCTCCTCCGGGCAGTGCCGATCGCAACCTGACGGGGCTCGATGAAACGCTGCTCGACCGAGTGCCGGCAAGAGCCCATCCGATGCCGGTAGATGCACCCGATCTCGAAGCCGCCGCCCGTCGGTACGCAACCGACCTTCCGCCGTCGCTCGACGTTGTCCATCTGGGTCTCGGCGACGATGGCCATACCGCATCGTTGGTACCTCTTGATCCCAGTGTCCTGATCGAAGACCAACTCGTGGCGATCACGGACCCCTACCGGGGGCATCGGCGGATGACGCTCACGCGACCAGCGATCGACGGCGCCGGTCTGATCGTGTGGATCGTTTCGGGGTCGGATAAGGCCGAAATGGTCGAGCGGCTGATCGCCGGGGACCCGTTGATCCCTGCCGGGCTCATCTCGCAGGAGCGGGCCGTATTGGTCACCGACACGATCTGATCACTCGAGCGGCGCAGAATCGTGAGGCTCAGCTCGCGTTCGTCGGCCTCTGCCATTCGCCGGTTGAGTCGCGGGTCGGCTCCAGCAGGAAGCCGAGATCTTCGCGTGATTCTCCTGTGCCGAACACCGTGATCGTGTCGCCGACTTCGATCACCGTCTCGCCGTGCGGGATCAGTACGGACGACCCGCGGCGGATTGACACGAGGATCGCTCCAGACGGCCAATTCACATCCTTCACCTGCCATCCGACGATGGGGGTGCCGCGCCGTATCATCGACTCGAAGAACCCTGCCCCCGGCTGTGTTCTCACCTTCACGCGGTCTCGATAGAGCTCGCGTCCGGTCGCCAGCCCAAGGGCGTGGTGGTACGCCCGAACGACCGATTCGCGTCGGAACATCCCGACCAGCCGTTGTGGATCGTCGTCGGCAACCACCGGGAGGCGGCCGAGCCCGAGCGAAGCCATTCGCGCCAGAGCCACCGAGACGGGAAGGTCGGGGGTCACGGTGATTGGGTACGCAGACATCTCTTCCCCAACAGTTGCTTCAGCCTCGCGTCCCGCCACTCGCTCGAGATCTGTGACGCTGATGACACCGACGAGGTTGCGATCCAACACGACCGGCATGCCGTGGTGGCGTGTGCGGTCGAGGAGCGTTCCGAACTCCTCCATGGACATACCGGGGCTGGTGACAACGTCCACTTCGGACATCACCTCTTCGACGTCGACCGTGTCGAGGAGATCGATGTCCTCCGATTTCGGGAGACGGATGCCCTTGCGAGCGAGGCTCATCGTGTAGGCCGACTCCGGGTGGATGCGGTCTCCGATGAGCGTGGCGAGCGCGGCAGCAAGCATCAGTGGGAGGACGAGGCCGTAGCTTCCCGTCAACTCGAACACGAGGATGACCGCCGTGAGGGGGGCCCTCGCGGTCGCAGCCAAGGCCGCCGCCATGCCGACGAGTGCGAACGAACCGGGATCTATCCGCGAGAAGCCCCACAGCGGATCGATCAGGATCGCGAATCCGGCTCCCACCGTGCCGCCGATCAACAACGCGGGCATGAAGGTGCCGGCCGATCCGCCGCCCTTGCGGGTGAGTGCCGCCGTCACGGCCTTCAGCGCCGCGATGATGAACAGAGACCACCACACGAAATCGGCGGGACCCCGCAGTGATAGCAGCTCCGTCAGGAAAGCCTGCCCGGTGCCGAGAGTCTCGGGATAAAGGAAGCCGATGAGTCCGACCGAGACGCCCATGACGATCGGGAGGGACCACGGAGGGATCCGTGAGGCAAGGCGCGCAACGCTGGTGATGTCGAGAACGCGGAGGAAGAACGTGCCGAACAGGACGGCAAGGACGGCAAGAAGCGCGTAGAGGATCAGCTGCAGCGGATCGTGGAGTTCATAGGCCGGCGAGCGCAGGAACGTCTCTTCGCCGACCAGGGCGTGGGTCGTCACAGCCGCAGCGACAGATGTGACGACGATCGCGCTGACGTGACGGATCGCGAATGAGCTCAGGATGACCTCGAGCGCGAACATCATGCCTGCGATCGGCGCATTGAAGCTCGCTCCAATACCGGCGCCGGCGCCGGCAGCTACGAGGCTCTTCACCTGATCCAGGCCGAAGCGGGTGTATCGGGCAAGAGAGGAGCCGATGGCCCCACCGATGAGAACGATCGGGCCCTCTCGACCACCCGAACCGCCGGTGCCGAGGGTTGCCGCGGTGGCAATGATCTTGGTCGGGACGAGGCGGGTCGGCAGATAGCCGCCTTCGAGATTGAGTCCGACCATCGTTTCTGCGACGCCGCCTCCGGAGACGTCTGGTCCGAGCCATCGGTTCAGCAGCCACGCTGCCAGGAGGCCAAGTGGGATCGAGATCAGGAAGATCCACTTGCCAAGCCCGAAGAACGCGTTGGTTTCGGACACGGTGTGGCCGACGAGTTCCATTGCCCAGACGAGCACGGCCGCGCCGATACCGACGAGCACCCCGAGGAGGAGTGACGCAGCAAGGTACGCGGTGTGCCCTCTCGCCCGGAGCGCCGAGCGGATGCGGGAGATCACAGTCGCCATAACCACATAACGGTACCCCGGTCCTGCTGAATCCCCTCCCACACGAAGTGGGGGAGGGTGCCCGAGCGCAGCGAGGGCGGGAGGGGGCGGCCTGGGAGCAAGGATTGCCCCCTCCGCTGCGCGCCGCCTGCCGGCCTGGCGGCCGGTGCTCGCGCCCTCCCCACTTCGTGGGAGAGGCGAAGACCGGTCCTTGGTCTCCACCACGCAGTGGGGGAGGGCGCCCGAGCAGCAGAGGGGGCGGGGGGGAGAGGGCCGAGCTGAGCTCGGTGAGAGGGGGCGGCCTGGGAGCCTGAATGCGGAGATGAGGCCTTTGTCTCGTGTCTCGTTTCGTGTCTCGTATCATTCACGCGTGACCGACGCAGGCGAAACCCCGACAACTGAGACCGACCGCACCGCCTCGGCCGGTCGGGTGCGTATTCGTTCGATTGCACTGCCAACCGAGCATGGTGGGTGGGGGTTCACCCTCGAGCCGATTCTTCTTGGGTTGCTTGTTGCTCCGTCAGCGGCGGCATGGGAGCTGTCGGCGGCGGCGCTCGGCATCTTCCTCGCTCGACGGCCCGTCAAGATCGTCTCCACCGACATCGTGCGCAAGCGCTGGCTCCCTCGGTCCAGGATCGCCCTCGTCTTTGCTCTGCTCTACGGGGGTCTAGCCCTTGCGGGCACGATCGGAGCGCTCTTCACGGCGGAAGGACCGTTCTGGATTCCGGTCCTGGTTGCGATTCCTTTCGCTCTCGTCGCACTTCGCGCCGATGCGCAGAGCAAGAATCGAACCCTGATCCCTGAACTGTCGGGATCAATCGCGATGGGAGCCACCGTGTCAGCGATCGCTCTCGGCAGCGGTTGGGATCTCGGCCCGGCGTTTGGCCTTTGGCTGGTGCTTGCCGCACGCGATGTCGCCGCAATCGTTCTTGTCCGCGGCCAGATTCGCCGTCTCAAGGAACGACCGACGGGAGCGTCAACGATCTACGCGGTGCAGGCGGCGTGTGTTGGTGTGGTCGCCGTCGCCGCGATCGTGGACATCGTCCCGTGGCTCGCTGTTGTAGCGATTGCGCTTGTCGGTGTTGTCGCAGCCGTATCGCTCAATCGGCCGCCGGTGGAGGCGCGCGTCATCGGCTGGACACAGATGGGTGTGGGCTTGATGGTCGTCCTCGTCACGGCGGCCGGCGTTCACCTCGGCTGGTAGAGATCGACGCAACCACCTACGACAGTCGTTCGTCGACGATGTGCAGCACGGCGGCACCCATTTCTCGAGACTTGGCCAGAGCGGCATCCTGTCGTTCCACGATCTCCGAAACGTCGCCTTCGAGGCCGTCGAGGTTGATTCGCACGTTGAGCGACGCACCTTCGGCTGCGGCGACCGCGCAGGCTGCGGCGACGCCGGCATCGGATACCGAATTCGGGTTGCCATCCGATGCCGTGACGATCGCAAGTTCGAGTGCTTCGACGCAGCGTTCCAGTACGCCGAACGGCACCAGCGTCGCTTCAAGGTTCGCGGCGGCCATCGCTACTTCGCGTGCCGCACGGTCACCCTCGGTCTTCCGAGGCATGCGGATCGCCGTGAGCACTGCGTTGAACGCGTCGGTATCCCGATCGACAGCAGCGAGGAACCAATCCTTCAGCGCCTGAGCGTCCCGGCCCGCCGACTCCATCGCAGGCCGGGCGTCTTCCATCCCGACCTTCGCGAACGTGAGCGACGCGACCATCGACGAGAGTGACGCCGACAGGGCTCCAGCGAGCGCAGCGACCGAGCCGCCACCGGGAGCGGGTGAGTCCTTCGAGAGTTCATCGGCGAACTCTGTCAGGGTCTGGTGAACCAGCCCCGCGGGCTCACCGCGGAAGCGGTACTCCACGATCTTCGCCGCCGGATCGAACGGGGTGATCTCGTCGAGGCCGAGGGACACGACCGCTGCTTTGACGCGGTCTCGTTCAGGAATCGCTGTCGTCCGGCCCTGCGCCTCCAGGAAGTAGTCGCCTGCAGCGAGCATCGCCTCGAGTGGCACCAACCCCACGATCTCGGATCCCGTGACCCTCATACCTCGGCGAGACGCTTCCTCGCGACATGCCTCGAAGACCTCGTGCATGGGAGAAGCCGACGTGTCAGTGAGGTTGAGGGACACCTGGGCCCGGTCGTATTCATCGATGTACCAACCGACTCCCTTGACCTCTTCGAAGCGACCCGGCGCAAACACGGTCTTGCCCTGTTCGTTCTTGATGATCTTCCCGTTGGCATCGCGCGTCGCTGTGCCAAGCGTCCGAACGGCCGATGCGACCTGATGAGCGAGCTTGCGATCGGTCGTGTTCAGGTTGACGTTGTATGCAATGAGGAACTGACGAGCGCCGATTGCCGTGGCACCGGCGGTCGGGTTGAAGGTGGGCCCGAAATCCGGCGCGTCCGTCCGTGCCGCCAAACCCTCGTACTCGCCGCTGCGTGCGTCGGCCAACGAACGACGGCCATCGATCGCTGCATGTTCGTAGAGGTACACCGGGATTCCGAGTTCTGCTCCAACCCGGTTGCCGAGACGGCGGGCGATCTCGACGCAGTCCTCCAATGTGGTGCCCTCGATCGGGACGAACGGGCACACGTCGGTCGCACCCATCCGGGGGTGCTCCCCGGAGTGTTGTGTCATGTCGATGAGTTCTGCCGCTCGCGTGATCGCCCGGAATGCGGCTTCCTCTGCTGCCTCTGGCGACCCGACGAATGTGACGACCGTCCTGTTGGTGGCAGCACCCGGATCGACGTCGAGCAGCTCCACACCGGTCACTCCCTCGATCTCCGCGGTGATCGACGTTATGACATCGTGGTCTCGGCCCTCGGAGAAGTTCGGGACACATTCGACGAGTTTCACACGACCTCCCTTGGGCTACAGGAATGAGGCTACCGCCCGGAAATCGTGCGCGGGCGCTTCGGGCACGTCGCCGATCGTCCGGACCCGTCATCGACGTGGTTCGCTAGCCTGAAATGGTTGGGGGTTTGGAGCGTATGACGCCTTCTCGGCGGTGCCGAGAGGACGCGTGAGGAGTTGGCGACTGAGGGTTTCGACGTCGGCTGATTGGGAACGCAAATCGGTCCGCCGATCGTTGACTATGAGTGGGGCCGGGGCGCCCGGCTATCGGCCGCGGCGCCTCACCGATGGGCGACGGAGCGAGCGGGCATGACCGATACGAACACCGGGAGACCCAAGAGGCCGGGGTTCGCCGCGGTCCTCTCGGCCGTTATTCCCGGAGCCGGTCAGTGGTACGGCGGGCGGATTCGGCGGGCCGTGCTCGTGTTCCTGCCGACCCTGGTGTTGGTCTCGTTGATCGCCGTGTTCTGGTCTCGGGGAGCAGTACGAATCGTCGAGCTCCTCGTCCAGCCTGCGGTGTTGTGGACGCTCCTGGCCGTCAACCTTGTGGTTCTCCTCTGGCGTAGCATCGTTGTGGTCGATGCCGTTCCAGGTCGCACGCGCCGGCTCGCGGCCCGGTTGGCTTGCTGTTGCCGTCCTGTCGGTCACGCTGGTGGCCGTCGCTGCTCCCCATGTGGTGTTCGTTGCATACGATCTCGAGGCTATCGACCTCCTCGAATCGGTGTTCGTCGACGGTGAAGTCGCCGCCCCCGTCTTCGAGGAGGATCCGCCCCTGAGCACGGCCCAGTCGATACCAGGCGACACCCTCCACATCGAGGTGCCCGACCCTGCCCTCGTCGAAGCTCCCATCATCGTCACGCCGCGATCGACGAGGAACTTGATCTTCCGGTCCGGCGTCGGAGATCCCGTAGCGATAGCGTCCTGGCCCGACATCATCTCGAAACCGATCCCAGCCATCGACATGGTGCCTGCGTCCGACATCGAGGGTGTGGACCGGATCACGATTCTTCTCGCCGGCGGCGATGCCGGTCCCGGACGTGGCGGTCTGCGCACGGACACGATCATTGTTGCCACACTCGACACGACCACCGGCCATGCCGCGCTGATGAGCATCCCGCGAAACATGCTCCAGGTCCCGCTCAAGCCTGAGTACGACCTAGCGTTTATCGATCTCGAGCAGCAGCTCACACCCTGGGACGTGAGGCGCACATGGACGGACGACAACGGTGACGGCGTGCCTGACCAGTTCGTTCCGTGCCACTGCTTCCCAGATCAAATCAACGCCATATACCCGTTCACGCGTGGATGGACCGAGACCTATCCCGACGAGGTCGACCCAGGGATGGCGACGCTGCGGGATAGCGTTGAATTGCTGCTCGGAATCGAGATCGATTTCTACGCTCTCGTCAACATGTCCGGGTTCGTCAGAGTCGTTGATGCCCTCGGCGGTGTGAGGGTCTACGTCACGAGCTCCGTCCATACCGAGGTCTCGCCCGCACGAGAAGGCGAGAACTGGATCGAGGTCCATCTCCGCCCGGGGTGGCGCCGGCTGAACGGTCATCAAGCACTCGCCTATGTTCGAGAACGGAAGACGAGCAGCGACTACGTTCGAATGACCCGCCAGCGGTGCATGCTGAAGGCGGTCGCTGCGAGCGCGGATCCGGTCACGATCGTGACTCGATTCGCCTCACTGTCCCGAGCGGTCAAGTCGTCGGTTCGGACCGATATCCCGCTCACCTATGTGCCGACGTTGGTGGCTCAGGCAGCAGAGCTCGACTTCGATGACATCGTGACAGTGGGTTTCACTCCGCCGGAGTACGCCCCGACGGCCAATCACCGCAACCAACCGATCGCCGACCTCGCCGCGATCAGAGCAAAGGTCCAGGAGATCCTGACCGCCGACCCCTCGACGCTCACAGAAACCCCCGAAGAATCCGAGTGCCGAATCTAGACGGGTGGCAGGGGGAGACTGGCTAGCTGATCTTCCGCAGGCAGCCTGGGGGCCAGAATCGCTGAGCCGCCGTTTAGCTGGATGCTCGGCCGCGAGAGGGGGCGGCCTGGGAGCCAGAATCGCGAAGATGAGGCCCGCCGCGTGTCCTCCCCCAGAGTGGGGGAGCGTGGCCGGACGAAGTCCGGCCGCAGAGGGGGCGGCCTGGGAGCAGAATCGTGAAGATGAGGCTCCGTCTCGTGTCTCGAGTCTCGCCTCCGACTTCCTCCTTTCGGCCCTACCCATCTCGTCACCACTCTGCTCTACTCCATATCGTTCATCGACGGGCTCCACACTCCTCCCGTGGGGTCCGTCGACGCGTCCGGCGTGTCGTGTTCTTCCGGCATTCCGGATAAGTTGTGACCCATGGACGGCGAACGAGCCACCAACCCGAGCGAGACGTCTGCACGGCCAGGCCTTGCTGCCCTGTTTTCGGCGTTGATACCGGGGGCAGGGCAGCTGTATGTCGGGCGCGTCGTTCGGGCCCTTGTTGTTGCGGCACCGCTGCTGCTCGTGATTGCGGTTCTGGCGCTTGTTGCTTCCGACGGTGCGGTTGGTGTGCTGGAACTCGCGGTTCGTCCGGTGGTGATCTGGAGCGTTCTCGGAATCAACGTCGTGATCCTCGCGTGGCGCCTTTTCGCCGTTGCCGATGCCTATCGCATAGCGGGAGGGTCGAAGCCCGGCATGTGGACACTGGTTGTGCTCGGCGCGGTGGCTGCGTTCGTGGTACTGCCACACGTTGTGGTCGGAGCATACGGATTCAGGGGTGCCCTCTTCATCGACCGGGTATTCGTTTCTGCCGGCGCGGAGAGCGACGTGTCGGTCACCCTGGCACCACCATCACCCGAGGCGGACATCGTCCCCGACCCGGCAACGGTCGCAACGACAACAACAGTGCAGCCCTCCACCACAACCACCGAGGCGCTCCCGACGCGAAACCTGATCTTCCGACCGGGACTTGGTGATCCGGAAGCGATCGATGCCCGGCCCGATATCGGCACGTCGGCGTCACCAGCCCCATACCTCCCGTTTGACGAGCGCGTCGCTCCCGAACGATTGACCTTCCTCCTAGCCGGCGGCGATAGCGGGCCCGGGAGGGGAGGACTGCGGACTGACACCATCATGGTGGCCACGATGGACCTCGAGACAGGAGAGGCCGCCATCTTCGGCATCCCCCGCAACATGGCGCAGGTTCCGATGCCGAGCAGATTCAGGAACGCGTTCGTCGACTTCGAACGACGGCTGTCCCCAAGCAACGATCCGTCCACGTGGGTCGACCGGGACGGCGATGGCGTGCCCGACCCGTCCGGGTTCTCGTCGTGTCACTGTTTCCCCGAGCAGATCAATGCGCTGTACCCGTACACGCGGAACTGGACGAGTTCCTATCCCAACGAGGTCGATCCCGGGATGGCGGCTCTCCGCGACGTGGCTGAGCATCTGACCGGTCTCCAGATCGACTACTACGTACTTGTCGACATGAAGGCGTTCGTCGAACTCGTCGAGGCCGTCGGTGGTGTTGATGTGTATGTCAAAGAACCTCTGCAATCAGAAGTCTCACCGCCGGAGGAAGGGGGCCAGTGGGCGACGGTTGACGTTCAGCCCGGAATGAATCACCTGTCTGGAACCGAAGCATTGGCGTATGCACGGGCGCGCAAGGGCTCATCCGACTATGTCCGGATGGCGCGGCAGCGTTGTCTTCTCCGAGCCGTCGCCGCCGAGTCGGACCCGTGGACGTTGGTCCGTTCGTTCCCGGCGATCGCGTCAGCGATCGAGAGTTACGTGGTGACCGACGTCCCGGTGACGTTCCTTCCCGACCTTGTGAGTGCTGCTGCCACCCTCGAATTCAGCCAGATCGCGACCGTCGGATTCAACCCGCCGTACTACGCCCCGGAACGTGACCACAAGTGGCACCCGATCCCCGACGTCAAGCGAATGCGGGCGAAAGTCGCCAGCGTCATCGCTGAGGGCGCTGCGGCCCAGAGTTCAACCGGCGAAAGTGAATGTGACCCGCCTGAAGGCCAGTAGCAAGTAGCGAGTACGAAGAGACCCGAGACCGGTCCAGTCTCGGGTCTCGGGTCTGGTGTCTCTTGTCTACTTCCTACGGCAGGCGGTCGGTGTTTCGCTTGATGGCGAAGATGACCATGACGAGCTCGAACATGATGCGGTACAGCAGGACCAGCATGATGAACACGAGTCCGCCGAAGATGAATCCGCCAATCCCTCCCCAGAAGCCGTTCGCGAATCCTCCGAAGATCATCCCGAGCCAGGCAAGACCCGCGAACACCATGACCACGATGAACGCGATCTTGATCACAATCGGCGTGACGAACTTGGTGAATGTCAGGTCAAAGATGTCCGATAGGTTGGCCTTTTCTTCCACTGGTTCCCTCCTTGGGATAAGCGACGACCCGAGTCAGCGTAGGGACGGTCCGAACGGGGCAGGGGTAAATCGGTGGTAGCGTCACCGCTCTCCGTGACCGACCGACTCAACCTCTCAACGTCGATTACCGGCCGACGACGGTTCGCAGTCGCGGCCGGCGGAGCGCTTGGTGCGGTCGGCCGCGCGCTCGTAGCCGATATCGTCGGGCGAACCGATTCCGACGTTCTCTGGGCGACCTTCATCGTGAACATCGTTGGTTCATTCATCCTTGGCTACGTCGTGGCGCGACATGCCGGTCGGTCCCGATCGTCGCCGTTTCTGATCCCGTTCGTCGGCGTGGGAGTGCTCGGTGCGTTCACCACCTTCTCCCTGTTGTCGGCGGAGGTGTTCGAACTCGTCCGCGCCGGGGACTGGATCCTGGCGATTGGTTATCCATTGGTGTCGATCGGGGCCGGGTTTGTCGCGGCATTGCTCGGTATCCGGTTTGGGGGTTCGAAGTGACGTGGGTAGTCGTCGGGGCATTCGGTGCACTTGGTGCCCTCACCAGGTATGGCGTCTCCGGACTCGTTCAACGCCTGTGGCGAACCACGTTCCCGATTGGCACGCTCGTCGTCAACCTCACAGGAGCGTTCGCGGCCGGCCTTCTGCTCGGCATTGCGACCGGGCGCGATGTGCCGGATCTGCTCGTGGCGGCTGCGGGTGTCGGGTTCCTCGGCGGGTACTCGACGTTCTCAACCTGGATGGTTGAGTCGGTTCTCGCCGCTGAATCCGGCGGCCGAGTCGGGCTGCGGCGGGCAGGTGAGAATCTGGTGATCCCGCTGATCGCGGGTGTTGCCGTCGTTGGCATCGGCTTCGCGATCGGCCAATGGCCATAGCGCTACCATGAAGGCCATGGAGACCATCTCCGACGGTCGGCTGCTCCGGGTGTACTTCTGCGAGAGCGACCGCCATGACGATCACCCCCTTGAGGAAGCGATCGTCGATGCCCTGCAATCGGCTGGAATCTCGGGTGCGACGGTTCTCCGCGGAGTCGCCGGATACGGAGGGTCCTCCATTCTCCATACAACCCACGTACTCCGTCTTTCCGAGGATCTCCCCCTCGTGATCGAGGCCGTCGATGCACGCGAGAAGATCGAAGCAGTGCTTCCACAGCTTGCTGAGATCGCCGGTGACGCCCTGGTCACGACACAATCGGTCGAGATCCACGTTCGGCGGCCGCGCTGACCAGTCGTCGAATCGATCCTCTTCCACCGCGCCGCTCAGGTTGATAGGTTGTGCCCATGTCATCCACGAATCGATCCTTTCGGCCGGCGCTCTTCACCTATCTGACCGACCTCGACAACAACAATGATCGAGACTGGTTCGCTGAGAACCGGGAGCGATACGACGTCTATGTCCGGGACGCCGGTCTCCAGTTTGTCCGCGACTTCGAGCCGTACCTCCACGAGATCAGCCCCCACTTCGTTGCCGACGATCGAACGGTTGGTGGCTCGTTGTTCCGGATCTATCGCGACACGCGGTTCTCGAAGGACAAGACGCCGTACAAGACGCACCTGGGGATCCAGTTCCGCCACGAAGCCGCCAAGGATGTGCACGCCCCCGGGTTCTATCTCCACCTTGATCCGGCGGGGAGTTTCGCCGGTGTCGGGATTTGGAGGCCCGATGGTGCTTCGGCGTTGGCGATCCGGGAGGCGATCGTGGACCGCACCGCGGAGTGGGTGGAAGCGACCGACAACCTCGACTTCGCCTCGACGTACATCCTGGAGGGGGAGTCGCTGAAGCGCCCGCCTCGAGGATTCGATGCTGAACACCCGTTGATCGAGGACCTGAAGCGGAAGGACTTCATAGCTTCTGCGAAGATCTCTCGGAAGACCGCTACGGCTCCGGACTTCCTCGACCTCTATGCCAGCATGAGCCGCAACGCTGCCGGGTACATGGAGTTCCTCACGCGTTCGCTCGGCCTGCCGTTCTAGCGCGGGCCGAGCGTGCTTCTAGGTCAAGGCGGTTGAGATCGCGTCCTTGAGACGAGGGAGGTCCGCCGCCCCGCCACCCCCGAGATTGACCATGCCGACGGGGCGGCCGCGGTCTCTGAGGGCGGCCTGATCTCCATAGGATTGTGCTGTGATCAGCTGACCAAACGTGTAGTCGGCCTCTGGAATGTCGAGGTCTTCCGCCGGCTGGTCGACGATTTGGAGGAAGACTCCTCCTTCCGGTCCACCCTTGTGGAATTGACCGGTTGAGTGGAGGAAACGTGGCCCATACCCGATTGTCACCACAGCGCCCGTGCCGGCGGCGACCATCTCGGCAATGGCATTCATCCGCTGGACCGTGACACGGGTCGGCTCGAGATACGCCTGGAGTGCAACGTAGCCACCAGGACCGGCAGACGAGAACAGCGTCTTGAGCTGGTCGACCGTGTCCTTCGAGTCAAGAGACCATTCCTGGACGTCGAACCCGTCGAGGCCCTCGGTCATTGCCTTGTGGGCAAGGGATTTCGCAAGCTGAACGTCGGGTTGGTCGAAAGGATGGACTCCAAGCACGGCGCCGGCGGCGGCCGTCGCCATCTCGAGGATGTACATCGCGGCGCCGAGGTCGTAGGCGTCATCCAGATTCATTGCGATCGACGGTTCCTGTGGTGACGCTGACTCGCCGATTCCTATCGTGAACGGGAGTCGGTCGGCAGCGGGTGCTGAACTACCGTCGGCAACCGGCAAGATTCCATTGCCCTCCTTGCCGAGGGACTCTGCGATGAGTTGCTCGATCCAGGCCGGGAACGCTGCGAACTGAGGTTGCGGATCGAACACAACCTTGTCGCGGCCGGCCAGGGCGAATTCGCCGAGAGCGGCGCCGAGCCGCAGAGCCGGATTCTGATCGGCAGTGACATCCGGTCCGCACGCGAACGCAGCGGCGTCGGTGGCAGCGAGCAGGCGGCCGACGTCCACGCCGATCAGCGCCGCCGGCACGAGACCGAACTCGATCAAGTGCGGAGAATCGACCCCCCACGTCGGAAGGAGCCAGGAACACGGCTCGGAAGCCTCGTTCTTCTCCGAGTTCCGCGAGCGACGACTCCGGATCGGTGATCGCGACGAATCGGCTTCCGGGTCGTCAGCAACCGCGCTCACACGGCTCCACAGGTAGCGGAAGAACGAGAGCGTTTCGAGCGTCGTTCCGGACTTTGATGCCACGATGAACAGCGTTGTGGATGGGTCGACGGCGTCAGCGACGCGCTTCACCGAGTCGGGATGTGTCGAGTCGAGAACAGTGAGCGTCGCACCGGCGGTGCTACTGAAGACCGAGGCGAACACCTCAGGTGCGAGGCTCGATCCGCCCATGCCGAGAAGTACGACGTCGGTGAGACCCTCTGCGATCGCTTCAGCGGCGAACGCCTCAATCGGAGCGAGGCCGTCCTGCCCGCCCGGGCTGAGCCAACCAAGGCGATTCGAGATCTCTTCTCGGGGTGGGTCGAACCACAGCGTTGCGTCGCGATCCCACATGCGGGCTGCGAACGCCTCGTCGTCCCACGCTGCCAGGCGCGCGTCGATCGCGGGTTGGAGGCCACCCGCCTTGATCTCGATCCGGACGGTCACGACTCGCCCTGCTGTTCTTCGATCGCTGCAAGGAGTCCGTTGAACGCGTCGGCGAACGAGGCGACGCCCTCGACCTGGAGCTCTTCGGTGATCGCGTCGACATCGACTCCGAGGGCGGTAAGGGACTCGAAGTGCCGCTCGGCGGCGTCGACATCACTCGTCAGCGCAGTTGCGTCGATCGTCCCGTGGTCGCGGAATGCGTCGACGGTCGCCGGCGGGATGGTATTGACCGTGTTCGGCCCGATAAGTTCGTCGACGTAGAGCACGTCGGAGTAGGCCGGGTTCTTCGTTGATGTGGATGCCCACAGAGCGCGTTGCGGCCTAGCGCCCCGGGCGCGAGCGGCAGCGAAGGGGGGGCCCTCGAAGATCTCCTGGTAGCGGCGGTAGGCGAGTTTGGCGTTCGCAACGGCGGCGATGCCGCGAAGTGCGAGCGCATCTTCGGTCCCGATGGCGTCGAGCGCTGGGTCGATCTTGTTATCGACGCGGCTCACGAAGAACGATGCCACCGACGCGACTCGCACTGGATACTCGGTGCGCTCGGCACCGCGAACGTAGGCCATCGCAACAGCTTCATAGTCGGCCATGCTGAACATGAGGGTGGCGTTTACGTTGATGCCGGCTGCGATGAGCTCCTCGATGGCGGTGATGCCGGCAGACGTCGCCGGGACCTTGATCATGAGGTTGGGGCGGTTGACCCGGTCCCACAGGCGGTGGGCGTCGGCGATCGTCCCTTCGGTGTCATCGGCGAGGGTGGGGGACACCTCCAGGCTCACGTAGCCGTCGTAGCCCTCGGTCGCGTCGTACACGCCGCGGAGCACGTCGGCGGCGCCCTGCACGTCGGCGATGGCGAGTGCCTCGAAGACCGCCAGTGGGTCGCCGTCTGCCGCTGCGATGTCTTCGTCGTAAAGGTCAGAGCCGGCGATCGCGGCTTGGAAGATCGACGGGTTCGAGGTGACGCCCGTGACACCTTCATCGACGAGAGCAGCGAGTTCACCGTTGGTCACCATGTCGCGGCGGATGAAGTCGAGCCAGACGCTCTGACCGGCAGCTCCGAGTTCCTTCAGCTTCGACATTGATTCCTCCGTAGTGTTGGCTTCCAGACGATTCTCGCAGATCCGCGAACGCACGGCGTTGCCACCCATTCCGCGGGCTGGCGGCGCCGTATGCGGGGTGGAGAACCCTGGGTTCGCAGCGCCGCCCATTCCGCGGGTTGGTGGCGCCGTATGCGGGGTGGAGAACCCTGGGTTCGCAGCGCCTAACCCAGGAGGCGGCGGAGTGTTTGTTCGACGTCGCCGCCGAGGTCGTCGCGTTCGAGGGCCAATGCGACGTTCGCCTCCAGGAAACCGACCTTGTTCCCGCAGTCGTAGCGCTTACCGTCGTGAACGACCGCGTGGAACGGGGCGTCGCCGATCAGCCCAGCTAGCGCATCTGTGAGTTGGATCTCGCCGCCCGCACCCTGGTGTCCCTCCCCGAGCAGATCCATGACCCTTGGCTCGAGGATGTAGCGGCCGATCGCTGCGTAGTTCGAAGGGGCGACGGAAGGATCGGGCTTCTCGACGAGACCCTTCACCTCGATCACGCGACCGTCTTCGGCTCCGGGTGTGATGATCCCGTACGACCCGGTCTCATCTTCAGGGATCTCGATGACGGAAATCACATTCCCGCCGATCTCGTTGTGGACATCGATGAGGTCGGCGAGCGGAGAACGATCACCCCGCAGGAGTTCGTCGGCGAGCAACACCGCGAACGGCTCGTCGCCGATCAGGTTCCGCGCGCACCAGACGGCGTGACCCAGTCCGAGTGCCTCCATCTGACGCACATACGCGATCCGGCCCGGGATGGTTCCGTCGACACGGGCGAGGTTCAGCAAATCAGCGCGGCCGCGGTCCGTCAGGAATCGCTCGAGTTCGATGTTCCGATCGAAGTGGTTCTCCACCGCGGCTTTGCCATGTGCGGTGATGAAGACGAAGTTGTCGATGCCGGCGTCCCTGGCCTCTTCGACGGCGTATTGGATCAGCGGCTTGTCAACGACCGGCAGCATCTCTTTCGGCACCGCCTTGGTGGCCGGGAGGAAGCGAGTTCCGAGTCCCCCAACTGGGAAGAGTGCGGTGCGGACCCCCATTAGCCGACCACCGATCCGGCAACGCGGCCGACATGGCCCGTCGCCTTGACGTTGTACCACGCCGCTTCGACCGTTCCACGTTCGTCGATGACGATTGTCGAACGGATGAGCCCTTCGTATTCACGTCCGTAGTTCTTCTTGATACCCCATGCGCCGAACGCCTCGGCGATTGTGTGGTCGGGGTCCGAAATGAGGGGGAAGGGAAGGTCGTATTCCTCCCGAAAACGTGCGAGTTCTTCCGGTTCATTGGGGCTCATTCCCACGATCGCATAGCCGGCGTCTTGGAAGGTCTGGTAGCGGTCTCGGAAATCGCACGCCTCTGTGGTACATCCGGGTGTGAAGGCGTTCGGGTAGAAGAAGATGACCAGACGGTGATCGGCAAAGTCGGCGCTCGACATCTTGTTGCCTTCGTGGTCGAGGCCGCTGAACTGCGGCGCCGGCTGTCCTGTTTCAAGTCGCATTGATCTTCCCTCCGTGGGTGGGCAGGCTACTCGGTGGCTCGGCGCAGTCGGAGTTGACCGCACGCCGCGTCGATCTCCTGCCCACGCGTCTCACGCAGCGTTGCGTTGGTGCCGCTGGCCAGCAAGGCCTCCATGAATCCGCGGGTTCGGTCGGAGGACGATGGCCGATCTGCACTCAGCGGCGTCGGGTTGAGGGGAATGACGTTCACGTGTGCCCGCAGGCGTCTGGCGATTGCGGCGAGACGGCGGGCCTGGCTCTCGCTGTCGTTTGCCCCGTCAATGAGGGTCCACTCGATCGAGATGCGTCGACCCTTCGATGCGAAGTAGGTCTCCGCCGCAGTGAGGACTGCTTCGATCGGATATCGATCGTTCAACGGGACGAGGCGTGACCGTGTTTCGTCGTCGGCTCCGTGGAGACTGACGGCGAGGTAGACCGGCCACGGCTCGTCGGCGAGGCGCAGCATGCCCGGGACAACGCCGACGGTGGACACCGTCACCGACCGCGCCGACATTCCTGCCACGTCGATGAGCCGGCGGAGGGACTCTCTCAGGCGTTCATAGTTTGCGAGCGGCTCGCCCATCCCCATGTAGACGACGTTGGTCACACGTTCGGGGCAGCCGTCGATCGGGAATCGGCGCAGGAAGGCGTTGGCGTACGCGACCTGAGCCACCATCTCGCCGGCCTCGAGGTGTCGATCGAATCCGAACTGTCCGGTGGCGCAGAATGTGCAACCCATCGCACATCCGACCTGGGAGGAGATGCACAGGGTCATGCGCTTCGGATAGCCCATCAGCACGGCTTCGATCGCGGCGCCGTCGGGTGCTCGAAACAGCCACTTGCGCGTTCTGCCGTTGTCGGCGCTCTGGTCGACCTCGACGTTGAACGGCCACAGGTCGTCGCCAATTGAGTCGCGCACGCCGGTCGGGAGATTGGTCATCTCGGCGGCTGTCAACACCGGATGCTGGTAGAGCCAATCGTGAAGTTGCGACACGCGAAACGAGGGCTCGTCACCCAGGAGCGACTCAAGGTCCTCTGGTGGGACCAAGTAGGGCGAAACGCCCGTCACGTATGGTTGGCTGCCTGCCCTATCCACGACGCGGCCTGTGATTCCGACACGTTCGCTGCCCCTGCCACCGCTGCAACATCAGCGTTTGCGAGCATCGCGAAGGACGTGATGCCGGCGTCGCCAAGGCGCTGCGCGTAGACAGGACCAACCCCCTTCACCTCGGTCAGGTCGTCCGCGGCGACGGGGCTGGTAGGCGTCGTACGGAACCGCGGCGGGGGGCCGTCTGGAATCTCAGGTGCGGGGAGTAGCTTGTCTCGCAGCGCCCAGACGGCTGCTCCGAGACCAATGACGACCCCTCCGACACGCAGGATTTGTTTAAACGGCTTGTTCATGCCGCCATAGTAACTGGTCGGATTAGGACCCGCAGCTGCCGTACGAAGGGAGGCTGCTCCATGGCTTCCACCATGCGCCCTGGTACTGCTCCGCCCAGTCGGCGACCCACTTGCCGGCAGCGATGTTGGCGGCGCCGTTGTAGGGACTGGCGATAAGCCCGTTCGAATCAACGAACCCGGCCCCGGCTGCCCGACTCGGCCAGTACTTGCCGAGGTGTTGCATGAGTCCGAGGGCGTTTGAGGATGCATTGCGGGCGGTTGGATCACCGTTCGACTCGCGATAGATGATCCCCAGGACGCAGTCGACGCGATCGGCCGGCCAGTACTGCGCCACCGTGGACCGCCAGTTCTCGACGTTGCGGCGGCCACCTGAATCGGCCGGCCACTGCGGCGAGTAGCCGCTCGACGGCGCCTTGGTGGTCGTCGTCGTTGAGGACGCTTTGGTGGTGGTGGTCGTTCCGGAAGAGGGTTTCGTCGTGGTCGACGAGGCCTTCGTCGTCGTTGTGGTGGAGTTCGGAGCGTCGTAGTTGACAACGATTCGGACCGACGTCTCGTTGCCTGCGGCGTCCCTGGCGGTGAACGAAGCGCCGTTCGCTCCTGGTGCGAGCACGAGGTTAATGGCCCAGTCTCCTGCTGCATCGGTCTCGGCCTCGAACGGCCCGGAGAACACCTCGGCTCCTCGTTCGGTCACGCCGGTGAACTCGATCACTCGATTTGTGACCGTAGCTCCATCCTTGGGGGAGAGGACTTGAAGCGCCGGCGGTGTTGTGTCGGCGGTGGCTGTTTGGGCAGTGGCGGCGTCGGCTGCCGTGGTGGTGGTGTCGGCTGCCGTCGTGCTTGACGATGGTGCGGTGAGGGTCGACTCCTCGGTTGTTGTCGTCGGGTCGCTCTCGGCCGCGGTGGTGCTGGTCGAAGGTTCGGTGACGGCAAGCGTCGTGGAAGTGGCCAGGTCTGCACCTCGGACCGGGGCTACGGCGAGAGCGAGTACAGCGGATGCAACGCGGCCGGAGATCGGATAATCAAGATCAAGTGTTTCGAGTTCAGTGTTTTCCGCAGCAGAATCCGACCCACCCGGGGTGAACGCGGCAAGCCCGATCGTCGCTACGAGAGCGATGATCAGGAGACCAGCGAGGATGAGTGGGATGCGAGACCGCACGGGTGAAATACTCCGCCCTTCGGTTTGATTCGGGGAGGCCATCGATCGCCGCCGGCTGTTCTGCCGCGACGGGAACAGCGCTCACCCGTCTTCTGTGCCGTCAGGCTATCGGTGGGGCCACCATACGGCAAGCCGGTTCGATCCAGAATATGGGAGATCGAGTCCGGATCGGGCGCCGGCATTGGCGCCAACCAACGGAGTCGAGTTGTGGGACGAACCGGCTACGCGTCGATTCGCCGTTCGATGCGGCGGTTCAGTGCGTCGAGCACCGCGCGAACGGTCGCTTCTCCATCGTCTCCGGTCGAGAGCGCCGAGCCGACCGTCAAGTGTTCACCGCCGCCGCCGGCGCTCACGACGATCGCAACGATCACCCGTTGCGACCCCACATTGGTGACGGCTACCGAATCGAGTGCGATCGGCGGCACACCGTCGAAGGTCTGCTCAACAGCATCGATGGTCGCTTCACCGATGAGGCGCAGCCGGGTCGACGCAACCGCCGGCCCGATGGCTGTGCCGGTGCGGTCCTCGTCGTCGAGGCGTAGCGTGACCTTGAGCGTCGTGCGAGTCCCGTTGGGATCCTCACGGACACCAACGATGGCTGGCCGGGACGGCATTCCGCCACCGAACTCGGTCGGGCTGATCTGAACGACCGAGATAACACGGCGATCGACGGATGCGCCAAACCGAGCCATGGCGAGCGACTGGACATCGCGGACGACTTGCTTGGCCGGCTTTCCCGGTGCGGCGATGACGTGGACCTCGGTGACGCGCGGTCCTTCACTGACGACGCGGGCCGCGTCGACCGATTCGAGGTGGGTGATCGACTCTTCGAGTTCACGATGATTGAACGCCATGACCGCGAAGGGTAGCGGGTTGGTGTCGGCGGGTGGTGCCTTGCCGTGAGGAAAAGGTTGTCACCTGTGGATAAACCTCTTAACGTGGTGTCCCTCGTCGCAGCGATGCGGCGAGTGCCCTTGGGCGGGCTAGTCGAACGAATGTGCCATAGGGCACCGTCTCTCCGGTGGGGCCGGGCGAGCACCTAGAAAGTTGAAGGTTTCGAGCACCCTTTTTGGGTGGTCGGGATTGGGTAGGGGAACCCGGGTTTCGGATCAACCTCAGCGAAGCGGAACTGCGTCCCGTGATCGACGTCTATGTCGTGATCGAGTGCATACCTTGGAGAGGTTCGTGAAGAACACGTTGGTCAGACTCAGATTGACAATTGCGAGCCTCGCCTCCGGCCTTACGGCAGGCGTGGCAAGCCTGAAAGTCGGTTAAGTAAGTACCCGGGTGACCCCCCTCCCTCCATTCCATTCGACGGGAGCCGACATGTCCCGGGCCGTAGCCCAGCGACAACACAAGACGAAGATCCGCCTCGCGGTCGGATTCGGCGCTGCTCGGGACCGCGATTCTGGCATTGCTTGCGTGGATGCCGTGGCAGACGTTCCCCGACCCATTGCTCTGGGGCGCATTCGCCGCAGCGTTCGTGTATTTCGAGTGGCACACCGTCGAGGTCAACGACCGACTCTTTGCCAGTCCATCGATCATGGTGCTATTGACGGCAGCGGTCATCTTCGGGCCCGAGTCGGCAGTTCTCGGCACGGCGGCGATGGCCGCTCTCGGACCGTTTGCTCCGGCGGACATCAAGGAACGTCGCTGGTTCCAACCGATCGTGAACTTCGGGCAGCTCGTGGCGTCGGCCGCTATCGCGAGCGCGGTACTTGCACTGGTGGTGGGTCTCGGTTCGTCGGCTGGGAGTTCATCACTTGATGCCGGCTTGTGGCGGATCGCCCTTGGCTCTGCGCTTGCATCGATCGCCTACGGAACCGCGAACTACCGCATGGTTCTCTTCATCGTCGGTCGCGTCTACGGACGGCTCGAGGTGCGCCCGTGGTCGCATATCGGAGCGATCCTTCTCCCCATGACCGGCATGGGGTTCCTCGGTGGCATGCTCGGCGCCACCTACCTCATCATCGGGACCGCCGCACTGCCGTTGATCGCTGTTGTTTTCTTCGTCGGATACCTCGCCTTTGAGTCGTATGCGCGGTTGCGCGAAGCCCAGGAGTCGACGATCCGCGGGTTCATCAAAGCCCTCGAGGCGAAGGACCTCTACACGCGAGGCCACACGGAACGGGTCGCCCGGTTCGCCGAGATGATCGGCAAACAGATGGGCTACGACGGGACGCAACTCGAACGTGTCCGATGGGCAGCCCTCATCCACGACGTCGGCAAGCTTGCAGTTCCCAGAGAGCTCATCCGCAAACGTGCGCGACTGAGCGACGAGGAGTACGAAGTGATGCAGCACCATGTGCACTTCGTCGAAGACCTGCTCGACGACGTTGACTTCCTCAAGCCGATGATCGAGATCGCCTCCAACCACCATGCTCATTACGACGGCAACGGATATCACGGCGCCGGTCACGAGCACGGGGACACTCCATCGAAAGAGGCGTGCATCCTCGCCGTGGCCGACACGTTCGATGCCATCACCTCGACCCGGTCTTATCGCGTTGCCCTGACCCAGCCCTATGCCTATGCCGAGTTGCGCCGCCACGCCGGGTCTCAGTTCGACCCAGAGGTCGTCGAAGCGTTTATTGCCGGCATGGAGGGTTCGGGTAGCAGCTACGGGTCCAGCATCGAACTCACCGATGAAGAGGCCCGCAGCATCGCCGAAGAGGGCATCGACGAGATGAGGAAGGCCGACCAGGTCCATGGCCGCGACTTCCCGCTCGCCCCGCTGAGTGAGGGAGCCAACGATGGCTGAACACCGGCTGCATCGCCTCTCAGTGTTGCTGTTCCTGCTGATCACGTCTCTCGCAGCTGATCTCGACGATCCTGCTGTACCGCTCGGGTGCATCGTGGGAATCGTGGGCGCTGGTGTTGCTCTGGGCGGCGGTCATCGGCGGGTTCCACGCAATTTCGGTGCCGACGCCCTCTGGAAAACGAATCAACTTGGCGATTGGTCCCGCCGTCGCCGCGCTGGTTCTCCTGCCGGACGTTCTGGCAGTGATGACCGCTCTCACGATCGGCCTCGTCGGCGGATGGATCGTGCTGCGGTGGAGATCAAAGACTGACCGAGACGCCGACTCGGACTATGTGGCCGAAGCGATCTCCATGATCGCTTTCGGAATGGTCGGTTCGGCCGCGCTGTCGAGCCTGGCTGAGTCGTCGCTGCTGCTCGCATGGCAACAGTTGGTCGCCATCGCCTCCGGCGCCGTCGTGTGGTTCGTCGTTCGGGCGCTTGTGTCGGCGTGGGTCGGGACTGAGCGCGAGGATCTTGCCTCTCGCTACCTGTGGCTTCTCGCCCTCGAAGACTGGACCGTGGCGCTGTCGATCTTCACGGGTGGAGCGTTGTTCGGTATGACGTGGAACGAGATGGGTTTGTGGGCGTTCCCGGTTGCGATCCTCCCGTATGCCTTCAGCCATCTGGCGTTTGTTCGATACAGCTCCACACGCGTGACCTACGGTCAGATGATCCGGGCGCTTGCTCAGATCCCGGAGGTGGCCGACCTCGCTCCGCGCGGACACTCAGCACGCACCGCCGACCTCGCGGTGGCGATTGCTCGCGAAATCGGGCTCCATCCCAACGAAGTCACCGAGCTCGAGTATGCGGCACTCATGCACGACGTCGGCCGCATCACGCTCACCGAGCCTGCGATCCTCAAAGCGGGATATACGGACGAGGACATCGCCCGATGGGGCGCGCAGATCATCGCAGAGGCACCGTATCTCCAGGAGGTATCGGAGTACGTTCGTGTGCAGCACAGCCCGTACCGGCGGCCGGGTGAAGCGAAGGATCCGGATATCCCGATGATCTCCAAGATCATCAAGATTGCCAGCTCCTACGACCAGGCCGTTCACGAGCTGCAGCTCTCACCGCTCGAAGGCCTTGAACGGGTCCACCGTGGCTCGGCCTACGACTTCGACCCAGACGTCGCAGCGTCCCTTCGAAGAGTCCTGGTCCAACGCGGCGTCATAGCTGCGTAGCAGCAGCATCCGCCGGTGCCTCACCGTCGACCTCATCTGACGCCCCCGCTGCGCCGGCTCCGTCAGGCCGCCCCTTCGCCCACGCTGGGCACCGTCGGACGCGCCTCTCCGCCCGCTTCGCGACGGAATGGGAGGCCGCCCCCTCCCGCCTCGCTGCGCTCGGCACCTCTGAGGGGAGGAGGAGGAGAGGCGGGCACGCGGTTATCTCTCGGCGGCGGATCCGGGGGTGCCTTGGGCTCCGCGGCGAACAGGCGGACCGGCCGGCGAATCTGATCTTCAACGAACACGCCGAGTCCGATCGCCAGGAATACGTCGCCGAGCGAGATGACGCCGTACGGGAGTGGGATGACGTCGGCGAGGAACGCCAGGTGGGTCTCTTCGGTGAGGAGCACATGTTTTGCCCCGAGGGTCATGTCGGCCGATCCGAAGGCAACCTCGACCGCTTCGAGCATCACCGGCATGCCGCCGTTTACGGCGATGACGGTGAAGTTCATCAGAATGCCGAGTCCCGCAACCCAGAGACCCGCCATCTGCCGATGCATGAGGATGAAGATGAGCAGCAGAACGTAGGAGGCCAGAACAAGCCCAACTGCAAGATCGTGCATTGAGCGGGGAAGGAATCCCGCGGTGACCAGCAGAGCGAAGCCGACGATGAGGAGCCACCACGCGCGCACGCCGATCTCGGCCAGGTTCGAGATCTTTCCCCCGCGAGCCAGTCCGACGGCGATCGCAATGACGAGTACGAGCGGCATCCAGAGCACGTGTCAACGGTAGTGCCGCCGGAGGCGCCCGTGGACGAGAAAGCGGGATAACTCGCCTGAACGAGATGCGTGGTGTCTGGCGCCTACTATTCGCTCATGATTCGGCTCTCGGTCTCCGACGCTACTGCCACGATCACCATCGACGATCCAGACCGGCGAAACGCGCTTTCGAACGAGGCGATGGTGGAGCTCGGCGCGGCACTGAGGTCAGCCTGTGCCGACAGCACGGTTCGAGTTGTTGTGGTCACCGGAGCCGGCAACCGTGCCTTCTCTGCCGGTGGGGATCTCTCGGGTGGTTTTGTCGACGCTCCCTCTTTCCGACCACGGGAATCGGGGTGCGCTCGCCGATCTCGTTCGATCGATGCGACGGTGCCCGAAGCCGATCGTCGCCCGAGTCAACGGACACGCCCTCGGTGGCGGTCTCGGGCTGGTTGCCGCGTGTGACATCGCTATCTCCGCTGACCACGCGCTCTTCGGAACTCCGGAGATCACCGTCGGGTTGTGGCCGATGATGATCACCGCCGCGCTGAGGCCGCTTGTGCCAAGGCGGCCGCTGCTCGAGATGATGCTCACCGGCCGCCGATTCGACGCGCACGAAGCTGTCGATCTGGGGATTGTCAACCGGGTCGTGTCGTCGGTGGACCTCGACCAAGCCGTCGACGAGACGACGGCGGTCCTCGCAGAGCGGAGTCCGGCTGCGCTGACGCTCGGGAAGGCGGCGTTCTACGCCGTTGAGGATATGGACCTCGACACGGCCCTTGACCATCTCCACATCGGGTTGACGGCAGTGGCATCCACCGAGGATGCGCAGGAAGGCGTGGCGGCGTTCCTCGACAAACGCGAGCCTCAGTGGCGGGGCCGCTGATCTACGAGAACCACTGCTCGAGTTTCTCGTCGATATCGGCCTCAGACACGGCACCGAAGATCTGTTCGAGGATGACACCATCCGACGAGATGATGAATGTCGCCGGTAGGCCGCGGACGTTGTAGCCCTGAGAGACGGCTCCGTCGTCGAATCCGATTGTGTAGTGAATCCCGATCGACGTGGCGAACTCCGCCGCCGCTGCCGGGTCGTCGTTGACGGCTACGCCGACGAACTTCACGTCTTCGTGTGACTGCGATGCCGAATTGATGTCCGGCATCTCAGCCTTGCATGGCGGACACCACGATGCCCACATATTGAGAAACACCGGACGGCCGTCTTCCTCGAGGTGTTCCGAAAGTGTGAACCCGGTGCCGTCGAGCGTCATCACCGTGAAGTCCGCAGCCATATCGCCCTCGGGCACGCTGGCGTCGGCACCGGCTACGTCGGCCAAATCCGGCACATCGCTCGCCGCTTGGTCTGCGTCGGAGCAAGCCGCTCCTAGGAGTGCCACAGCCATGAGCAGCACTCCGAAACCGAGGCGCCGTCGATTCGCGAATTGGGTGCCGGCCATGGTTGGACGATACCCATGGGCTACTGATATCGAGGAGTCCGAGGCGCAGCTCACGTCGGTGTCGGGGGAGCACGCTCACTGCGGCTCACTCGGTCGGCCGCGTTCGATTCGGCGGCGACGCTTCTGGATATGATGACCCTATTCCGAGAGCCAGACCGCGAGATGCCTGCGAGGACCCAGCATGACTGAGAGCCACGATCCGTTCAGCGCACGAACGACGATCGACACACCACTTGGGAAGCGCGTCATCTACCGCATCGACGCGCTCGCGGGATTCGGCGATGTCGAACACCTGCCGTATTCGATCAAGGTCCTGCTCGAATCGGCACTTCGGAATCATGACGGCCGCATCGTCACCGACGACGATGTACATGCCGCCGCTCGGTACGACGCCACCGCCGTTGGTGAGACGGAGATTGCGTTCAAGCCTGCCCGGGTGGTTCTCCAGGACTTCACCGGTGTCCCTGCCGTGGTCGACCTTGCCGCCATGCGCTCCGCCGTCGTTCGGATGACCGGCAAAGAGGAGGACGCCGCGAAGGTGAATCCGCAGGTCTCCGCTGACCTCGTCGTCGACCATTCCGTCCAGGTTGATGCCTTCAACTCACCCAACGCGCTCCGCATCAACTCGGAGATCGAGTTCGAGCGCAACATGGAGCGCTACGAGTTCCTGAAGTGGGGCCAGGCTGCGTTCAATGACTTCCATGTCGTTCCACCGGCAACCGGCATCGTCCACCAGGTCAACCTCGAGTACCTCGCCAAGGTCGTGTGGGACCACGGGGGCGTCCTCTATCCGGACTCGCTCGTCGGCACCGACTCACACACGACGATGATCAACGGTCTGGGTGTTGTCGGCTGGGGCGTCGGCGGCATCGAGGCCGAGGCGGTAATGGTCGGGCAGCCGATCTACATGCTGCTTCCCGAAGTTGTCGGTTTCCGACTCATCGGGACCCTCCCCGACGGAGCGACGGCCACCGACCTCGTTCTGCGCGTCACCGAGATGTTGCGCGAGCATGGAGTGGTCGGGAAGTTCGTCGAGTACTTCGGGCCGGCGCTCGACGCGATGCCGGTGGCAAATCGCGCGACGATCGCGAATATGGCTCCCGAATACGGCGCAACGGTCGGCTTCTTCCCGGTTGACGACCAGGTGCTGGACTATCTGCGACTCTCCGGCCGCGACGAGGCACTGATCGCGACGGTCGAGCAGTACTACAAGGAGCAGGGCATGTGGCGCGATGAGAGTCGTTCCATCGCCTACAGCTCGCAACTCGAACTCGATCTCGGGACCATCGTCCCGTCACTGGCGGGGCCAAAACGACCTCAGGACCGCATCGATCTCGACAACATGAAGGCGCAGTGGCACACCGATCTCGAGGGTGGGCTCCGGCCGGACGGAGCGATCGCCGGAGCCTCCGCGACCGTGACTGCTGAAGGCGCGACGTTCGAACTCGGTGACGGAGATGTCGTGATCGCCGCGATCACGTCATGCACGAACACCTCCAATCCGGACGTCATGATCGGCGCCGGGCTTGTCGCCCGCAAAGCCAAGGAGCGGGGTCTCACGCGCAAACCGTGGGTCAAGACTTCGCTTGCTCCCGGATCGAAGGTTGTTACGGACTACCTGGTGAAGGCCGGACTTCTGGAAGACCTCGAAGCTGTCGGCTTCTGGACCGTTGGCTACGGCTGCACCACCTGCATCGGGAACTCCGGGCCGCTTCCGGGACCGATCGCCGCAGGTGTCGAGGACGCCAATCTCGTTGTGACCTCGGTGCTGTCGGGTAACCGCAACTTCGAGGGACGCATCAGCCCGCATGTGCGGGCGAACTACCTCGCTTCGCCGCCGCTCGTCGTGGCGTACGCAATCGCGGGAACCGTTGACATCGATCTGGCGACCGAACCGCTTGGCGTCGACCGAGACGGAGCGGACGTATTCCTCGCCGACATCTGGCCGACTCAAGACGAGGTCACGAACGTTGTTGCGTCGTCAGTCAACCGGGATCAGTTCACCACCGAATACGGCGCCGTGTTCGACGGATCGGAGGAATGGCGGGCGGTCGACTCGGGTGACGAGGCGATCTACGACTGGAACCCCGATTCGACCTACGTTCAAGAACCCCCGTTCTTCGTCGACCTCGCACCCGACCCGACACCGATCAAGCCGATCAGCGGGGCGCGGGTCCTGCTGAAGCTCGGCGATTCAGTGACCACCGATCACATCAGCCCGGCAGGAGCGATCGCCGCCGACACGCCGGCGGGCCGCTACCTCATCGAGCAAGGTGTCGAGCCGGCGATGTTCAACAGCTACGGCTCGCGACGCGGCAACGACCGTGTCATGACCCGCGGCACGTTCGCGAACGTTCGGGTCCGCAACCAACTCGCTCCGGGAACCGAAGGAGGTTGGACACTCGACTTCCTCGACGGCGAGATCAAGTCGGTGTACGACGCATCGATGCACTACCAGGCCGAAGGTGTGCCGCTGGTCGTCTTGACCGGCAAGGACTACGGCATGGGATCATCACGGGACTGGGCGGCGAAGGGGACCTTCCTCCTCGGCATCAAGGCCGTGATCGCAGAGAGCTTCGAGCGCATCCACCGGTCCAACCTGGTGATGATGGGTGTGCTGCCCTTGACCTTTGCCGAAGGGGAGAGCGCTGACGAACTCGGTCTCGACGGCACGGAGGTGTTCTCGTTCGATGTCGATGACTCCCTGACACCGCGCCAACCCGTGGCAGTCACGGCGACGAAGGACGACGGGACGACGGTCGAGTTCACGACCACCGCCCGCTGCGACACGCCGATCGAAGTGGACTACCTCCGCCACGGCGGAATCCTCCACATGGTCATCCGCGAGATGGCCGGGTAGCAACCCGGGCCATAGGCCTCTGGTCCGTGTTTTGGCCGACTTCGCCGGCGTTTCGGCCTCCTAGCCTGGTGTGTTGGTATGGCAGAAATCGAGTGAATCACCGGTGCGTCGCAGGGATCCCCGCGACCGAAATCCGGGTGACACAACTCGATCGGTTGACAAGCCAGGAAGGGGTCCAGATATGAACAAGGACGTGGTCGTCGTCGGTGGCGGACCGGCCGGTCTGATCGCAGCAGTGACGGCCAAGAGTGTGTATCCCGACAAGAGCGTGTGTCTCATTAAGGAGATCGGCGATGGAGTGATTCCGTGCGCCATCCCCTACATGGTTGACACCATGGACGATCCCAAGAAGAACGTCATGGCGGACATGCCGCTGCAGAATGCCGGGGTCGACATCGTCGTGGACGAGGTCGTCGGATTGAACACCGAGACCAGAGAGTTGACCTTGGCGAGTGGCGATACGTTGACCTTCGACAAGCTGGTCTTGGCCACCGGAACCGAGGCCGTGCTTCCTCCGATTCCCGGGGTCGATCGGGAAGGTGTCTACACGATCCGCAAATCGATGACGGACACCGTCGCCTTGCGGGAGACCTTCCAGAGCTGCCGCAACGTCGTGATCGTCGGCGGTGGGTTCATCGGAGCGGAATTCGCCGACGAACTCGGCGATATGGACAATCTCGAGGTCCATCTCGTTGAACTGATGTCGGACCTATTGCCTGCGGCCTTTGATGAGGAGTTCTGCCGCGACGTGAGGCGGCGCCTCGAGGCCAAGGGCATCGTTGTCCACACTGGTGTGCGCGTGACTGCCTTTGACGGCGACAGCCACGTCGACGGGGTCGTGCTCGACGATGGCGTCAAGCTTGACGCTGATGCCGTTTTGGTCAGCATCGGAGCGAAGCCGAACGTGGGCCTGGCCGTCGACGGAGGCCTGCGCCTCGCTGGCGACGGATCGATCTGGGTAGACGACTACATGCGAACCAGCGTGGACGGCATCTTCGCCGTGGGCGATTGCGCGGAGAAGCGAGACTTCTTCACACGTAAACCCGTGCCGGTATGGCTTGCATCCACCGCTACGGCCGAGGCCCGCGTCGCAGGGACGAACCTGTATGGGATCCGTGTGCTGCGGCAAATCCCCGGGACGATCTCCGCGTTCTCGACGCAGATCAACGGAGTTGCCTTTGCCAGCGCAGGCATGACGTGCCGCGCGTCCGAACGGGAAGGATTCAGATACGTCTGTGCGACAGCCGAAGCGCCCGACCGGCACCCGGGTACCTTGCCGGGAGCGATGCCGATGAAGGTCAAGCTGGTCTTCGCCGACCAGTCCGGGATCCTCCTCGGCGGCCAGGCATCGGGCGGCCCGTCGGTCGGTGAACTGATCAACGTGATCGCCGTAGCCATTCAGAAGAAGGTCACGGTTCGTGAACTCGACATGATGCAAATAGCCACGCACCCGCTATTGGGGCCATCTCCGACCGTACATCCGTTGATCAATGCCGCGCATGCGGCGCTGGCGAAGATGCGGGCAGCGGCGGGGAGATAGGCGGGAGAGCCTGCAAACCACGAAGTGCCGGCTACGAGCGGCGAGGCGCGGACGGCTAGCTGTGATGTCGGCCGTCCTGCTCAGCCACCTACCGCGTCGTTCGCGGCGAGCACTCGCAACGCGTTCTCACCGAGGACGCCCCGAATGTCAGGCTCCGCCCAACCGCGACGGAGCAGCTCAACCGTGATTGCCGGGTAGGTGCTGACGTCTTCGAGGCCTATGGGGGTTGCGTCGACACCGTCGTAGTCGGAGCCGAGGCCGACATGCCGGACGCCCGCAACGTTCGCGATGTGCTCAATGTGGTCGACGATCTCTGAGATGCCGACCTCCGGGTACGGGTTCTCTTCGAGCATCCGCGCGAGTTCGGCCTCGACCGCGGCGTCATCACCGAGTTCCGCCATCAACCTTCGCGCAACCTCGAACTTGCCCATTGCCTGCTCAGCAGCGTCACGGTTCACGAACGGTGGATAGAAGTTCACCATCACGACACCGTTGTTGGCTCGCACCATGCCGAGCACGTCGTCGGGCACGTTCCTTGGATGCGGAGCGATTGCGAATGCGCTCGAGTGTGACGCCATGACAGGCCGGTCACTCACCGACAGAGCATGGCGCATCGTTTCGGCAGATACATGTGAGATGTCGACCACCATGCCGATCCGGTTCATCTCGCGAACAACGTCCTCTCCGAAGCCGGTGAGGCCACCGTGCCGCGGTTCGTCGGTTGCGGAATCCGCCCAATCGATGGTGTCGCCGTGGGTGAGGGTCATGTATCGGACACCCAGGCGCCGCAGCGTGCGCAATGCGGCGAGCGAGTTCTCGATCGTGTGCCCACCCTCGGCCCCCATCAACGAGGCCGTCTTCCCAAGCCCCCGTGCCGCTATGACGTCCTCGGCCGAATCTGCCTGGACAAGCCGGTCGCACCGGTCGGTCATGCGCTGCACGAGGTCGATCTGTTCGATGGTGGTGCGAAACGGTGTCGGATCCCATGCCGGAACAAAGACAGACCAGAACTGGGCGCCAACTCCGCCCACCTCGAGGCGAGGAACGTCGGTGTGGTAGCCGGCAAGGGGTTGGCATGGGTCGGCAACGTCGATGTCGGACCCGGCCCTGATTCGCAGGGCCCACGGGAGGTCGTTGTGCCCATCGATCACCGGAAGTGACGAGTGGATCGATCGGGCCTGCTGCAGGTAGTCAGTCATCGCCGTCCCAGTCCTCGGCGTCGATGGTCTCGATCCAGCTCACACGGGCGACCTTACCTCCGACAATCAGGCCAGAATCCGAGTCGTGGAACGCATCGCAGTTGTAGGCAGCCCGGGATCCGGCAAGTCGACGGTGGCAAGGGGCATATCGATCGCGCTTGGTATCCCGCATCTCGAGTTGGACTCGGTGTTTCACCAACCCGGCTGGACGCAGCTGCCCACGAACGAATTCCAGGATGCGGTCCGTGCGTTCACCGATGGGGATGCCTGGGTTGTGGACGGCAACTACACGGGTCAGGGGATCACGGACATCGTCTGGCCGCGAGTTGACACCGTTGTGTGGCTCGACCTGCCTCGCTCACAGACGATGCGGCGGGTTGCTGCGCGGACACTCCGACGGGTTTCTCGGGGCGAGAAGCTCTGGAACGGCAACCAGGAGAGGTGGCGGAACATTGTTGATCCGAGACCGGAGGAGAACATTCTCCTGTGGACCTGGACCCGCCACAAGAGGTCAAGGAGCGGTATGCGCGGACGTTCGAGGACCCGAGGTGGGCGGACCTGAGGCGCGTGCATCTGCGGTCGCAGGAAGAGATCGGCGCGTTTGTTGGCTCAGTAGGCAGTAATCAGTAGTCCGTACCGGCGGCTCAGGTGTTGGGTCCGGCGCCGAAGCTTGTTACGCAGTCTCCTTCGTCGTTGCCGTGGGGGTTGACGATTGCGACGGGGATCTGCGTGGTCCCTTCGAGTAGGCCGGAGACGAGTCCCTGGTCGAGTTGGCAAACGATCACGGGGTGGTTCTTCGCGGACTCCCCGAACGGGCAGAATCGAGTCACGAGTCGGTGTTCGCCCGGCTGAGCTTCGACTTCGAATCCGACACCCATCAGCGCTTTGGCGACAGCGATTGCTGCGGCTTCGTAGCCGGACTCGTCGGGGAATCCGATCTCTGACGCGAGTTCGCGCCCGTACTCTCGGCCGATCTCGTCGGCGATCTCGGCAGCGTTCTCGGGCGCAACTCGCTCGATGACGCGTAGGAGCAGTTCGGTGAGGAGGTCGTAGCGTCGCGGCAGGGAACTGCACCGACACGTTCTTGCGGGTCGGTTCGTAGTGCTTCGCCGGACGACCCGCTCCGGGACCCGTCCGCCCCGCTGGTCGCTTTCGCGTCACCTGGAGGTATCCGTCGGCGACGAGCCGGTCGAGGTGGTGGCGAGCCACGTTTGAGTGGATATCGAACAGGTCAGCAATCTGAGAAGCGGTGACGGGTTCAAGAGACTCACGAACCGTGACGTAGATCCCGCGACGAGTTGCGTCGCCGAGCGTGGCGGCGAGGTCGGAGACTTGTTGATCAAACGCTTCGGTATCCATGCCGTTCCCGTCGAGATTCTGGATGACCGCTCATCACTATAGTTTCTATCCACTATCTCGATAGGAGTTGTTCGTGGTGGATGTCGACACGCTCCGAGCCGCCATTGGGGCGGTTCAGGATCCTGAATTGCATCGGAGTCTGGAGGAGTTGGGGATGCTCCGTGATGTGACCATCGGACCCGACGGGTCGGTCCATGTGATGGTGGCGCTCACCGTTCCCGGGTGCCCGCTGAAGGACACCATCACCGCGGACGTCACCGCAGCAGCGATGAGCGTGGAGGGTGTTGCAGGTGTGAGCGTCGAGTTCACATCGATGAGTGATGCGGATCGCGCGGGCATCGTCGAGCAGGTCCGGGGTGTCGCTACTCGCGAAGTGACGATCGGGAAGGCCGGTTCAAAGACACGCGTCATTGGCATCTCTTCGGGCAAGGGCGGCGTTGGCAAGTCGTCGGTTTCGGCCAATCTCGCTGTAGCGCTCGCCGCTCGTGGGAAACGGGTCGGGCTCATCGACGCCGATGTGTGGGGCTATTCGATACCGAAGATGCTCGGCGTTGATCGCCAGCCGGTTGTCCTTGACGAGATGCTGATTCCGCCGGAGGCCCACGGAGTGGCCGTGATGTCGATGGACTTCTTCATTGCCCCAGATCAGGCCGTCATCTGGCGCGGACCAATGCTGCACAAGGCCCTCGAGCAGTTCCTCGTCGATGTGTTGTGGGACGAACCGGACTACCTCCTCATCGACATGCCTCCGGGCACCGGGGACGTCGCGATCTCGCTGAGCCAGTTCCTTCCGCGTTCCGAAACGATCGTGGTCACAACCCCGCAGCCGACGGCGGGACGGGTCGCGGTGAAGGCCGGTCTCATGGCAGAGAAGGTCAACCAGGACGTGCTCGGTGTGGTCGAGAACATGTCGTGGTTCACCGGCGATGACGGGAAGCGATATACGATCTTCGGTGAAGGGGGCGGTGCTGCACTTGCCGAGCATCTCAAGACCGACCTGCTGGCGCAGATCCCGCTGGAGCCGACCGTTCGAGACGGGGCGGACCGCGGGTTGCCTGCGGTTGCCGTTGACCCGGATGGCGACGCCACCGCGGCCTTCGATCGCCTCGCGCAGGAGATCGAAGACCGGAAGCCGCAAGTTCGCTCGCACCCCGAACTTATTGTCAACAACTGAGGGATCCGAATCCCACTACCGAGGAGAAATGGTGACATGCCCGACATGATCAGCGAGACCGTGAAAGTCCGCTTCGGGATGGCGGCGACCCGTGAGCTCGAGATCGAGGTCGAACCGGGCCACAACATCGCGACTGAGTTCGAGACGGCCGTCAACGAGGGGGCCGAGCTCCTGTGGGTCACGGACAACCGCGGCTACCAGCACGGTATCGTCCTCGAGAAGGTTGCGTTTGTCGAGATCGAGACGGCGAGCCATCGCGACATCGGCTTCAGTTGAGCTGGCTCGTTCGCGTCGAACCGTCGAGTCGATAGATCCGGATTGGACGTGGGAGTGTCTAGCTCGCCGCTTGACGTTGGCGGCGGCGCTCGGCCAACCAGCGCTTCCTGAGGCGACGTCGGTCGTCTTCGGGGTAGGCACCCCAGACGCCGGCTTCCTGGTTCGTCTCCAAGGCGTATTGGAGACACTCTTCCTGCATTGAGCAGGCAGAGCAGATAGCCACTGACTGGCGGATCATGTCGGTGGCGGGGCCTGTTGTCCCAATGGGGAAGAACAGGTCTGGATCGGAGTCACGACAGGCGGCCAGTTCTCGCCAGTCGGTCACGGTAAGCACAGTAATGTCTCCTCGAAGCGGATTCTGATATGGCCTCGTGAATGTGAATCGGTTCACAAGGTACCCCGCTTGGGAGCCAGCTCTCGGCGGGGTAGCAACAGTGTATTGCCACGACCTGGAAGGGCGCAAACGATTTGTAAATATGGGACTTTGGTCCCGGGTACCCTTTCTCACAGTCGATCGGAGATGGAACAGATGACTATTCAGGAGCAGTTGACCGCGGCGCAGAAGTCCGCCATGAAGAGCGGGGATCGCTCAACCCTCAACGTGATCCGCCAGATCCAATCGGAGATCTCGGTGGCCAAGGCATCACCGGGGTTTGACGGTGAAGTTGATGACGATCTCTACCTGGCGACGATCGCAACCTACGTCAAGCGGATGAGCAAAGCTCGCGGCGAATACGAGGCTCTGGGTGAACGAGGGCAAGAGCAAGCCGACAAGCTCACGTTCGAGATCGACTACCTGTCTGCCTACCTCCCTCAGAAGCTGGACGAGGCGGCAACCCGCGCTCTGGTCGACCAGACCATCGCCGGCCTCGGTGCCACCGACCCGAAGATGACCGGCCAACTAATCGGCGCGGTAATGAAGAGTGGAAAAGACCTAGATGGGGCGCTGGTGGCTCGTCTCGTCAAGGAAGCGCTCGCTACCGACGAATAGCCAGATCCGAGATCCGAGATCCGAGATCCGAGACCAATCCAGCTTGATGTCCGGGCAGGTGGTCTGCCGCTTGTCTCAAGTCTCATGTCTCGTGTCTCAAGTCTTGACTCTTCCTATCCGCATCCTCCGCCTACTACGGCTGCGGGGCCGGCGATCACCACTTTCGGCTCGTAGATGAGTTCGAAGTCGTCGGCGTGGGGGTCGGAGGCCACGCAGCGACCTCCGAGGGCTGATGTGAACGTGAACGCCAATTGGTCCGGATAGGTGGTCGGTCTCGGATCGGCATCTTCTCCGAAGACTTCGATCCATTCGTTGATCCCACCTTCGAGTATGTACGTGTTGATGACGTTGTTGGCGACGAGCGTCTTCCACGCCTCGGTTGCGTCGCGTTCATCGTTGCTCATCGCGACGATGACGGATCTCGGGGTGAGCCCGATCAGGTCGGGTGCGGCGGACTCGACGGCGTCGAGCGTCGGGTCGGTCTGGCGCGCGGCCCTGAGGTGGAACTGGTTGTAGTCCCGCTGGTCGCGTACGTCGAGCATGATGAGATTGACGAACGTGTCGTTCATCAATCCGAGAAGCTCTCCCGGGTGGATCTGCACTTCACGGTTGTCGAGTCGTGCCTGTTCGTCGGCCGCCACCGCATCCCAGTAGTCGCCGGTCGTCGGGTCGCCGAGCAAGAGAACAAGAAGAGCGAGGACGACAATCACACCGGCTCCGATGTAGCGGCCTTTGGGGGCGTCGGCCGGGTCCGTCCCGTCGAGCTTCTTCTCGAGCGCTTCGGAACCCCAGAACAGCAGGAGTGCGAACACGACGATGAACAAGACGATGACCCCGGTTGGGATGCCCAGCCACTCCGGGAGTGTGAGTCGTCCGAAGTCCGAGGCTGTCCAGAACCCCATGAAGTAGGGGACCGTCTCACCGAAGACGAACACACCGATGACGACGCCGGCGAGGAAGACCATGGCATCGAGTTTGAGCGTCGCGGCGCCTGCGATCGACGTTCCCGGGCAGAGGCCACCGATGAGGAATCCGACGCCGAGGATGAATCCGCCGATGGCGATCGGCCACAGATACGTTCCGGGAACAAAGACCTTTCTGAAGTCGAGGATGCCGATGCCGACCGCTCCGAAGGTCAGAACCATGGCGGTGATCACAGCCGTGAACATGACTCGGAACATGGCGAAGTCCTTGAAGTAGAACTGCGCGGCGAGTTTCGTGCTGCGCCCGAACCCGGCTTGCTCGAGCATGAATCCGAACCCGATGCCGATGAACACGAAGATCGTGTAGGTAGCGGGGGTGCCCAGTTCGTGGAGGTCGAGTGGGAATGGCATCAGTCGTTCCACAGCTTCTTGAAGAACGGTGCGGCAGCGAGGGCGCCGGCGAAGAACGCCATCATGAAGACCCAACTCCCGACCGAGAGCAACGCCGACCCGGTGAGGCCCTGGCTCGACGTGCAGCCCCTGGCGAACCGCGCTCCGAACCCAACGAAGGAGCCGCCAAGGAGAGCGAATAGAAGCCGAGTGTTGTTTGAGATGCGAGGGCCTTTGACGATCTCGGTGTAGACGCGCGTCTGCCGATAAGGCCGGAGATGAATCCGCCGATCAGGACACCGATCGCGAGCATCACGATCCAATGATTGAGCGGCTGTGCATCACCCCCCGCGGTACTTGACGAGGTAGATGTTCGTGTCGACGTGTTGGGGGGCGATCAGGTTCTCGAACCACGCCCAGATGCGCTGAACGGCGCCGGATGCCCCAAGGCCATCTCCCGTGATGAGGACGGATATGAAGAGCACGACGCCCAGGCCAACGCCGACGAGATACGGGTTCGGGAACGGGCGAGGGTTGGGAGCCTTGCCTTTGCGGACCGACGGGCCGACCGGCTTGATGGCCATCAGGTCTTCACCTCCTCCACAACCGATGAGACTTCAACTTCCTCCCAGCCGGTCACCATGCCCTTGATGCTCGCGAGCGGGGTGACGCCGGTGGTGGTGAGGTAGATGTGAAGGATGAGGAACGCGGCGAAGAGCCAGGCGATGAGGTTGTGAACCGGGAGGAGGAACCCCAGGCCGCCCAGACGAGACGTGAAGCCGGGCCACCGCTGTGCTCCCCAGATGAGAATGCCGGTGATCACCTGACCGGGCAGCAGGATGTTGAGGATCACGAGGTAGGTGGCTTGCTGGAGTGGGTTCAGGCGTGCGCCGACACGCTTCTCATGGGGATGCGGTTCACCCAGGAAGATGCCCTTTGCGTAGTACACGGTCTGGTCGATCGCCTGGCTGAAGAATCCCTGGGGGTGGGGGATAAACCGCTTTACCGAACCGGTGGCGATGGAGTCGACCAGGGCCACGAGTGCGTTGATGACGAGGATGACCGCGGTCACGTTGTGTGCGACGATCATCCAGCTGAACGTTGTGGCGTTGGTCGGCCAGTGGATGACGATTCCGGTCACGATCAGAACGCCGATCACGATCGCCTGCATCCAGTGCCAGAACCGCTCGTACTTCGTGTAGATGTAGACCTCTGCGGTGGCGGGCTGTTTGACGGTGGCGCCGCGGTTCCAGCAGCGGCGCGCGCAGTATCGGAAGAAGCTGTGGATGATGATGCCGACGAGGACCATGAGCAGCACAGCAAGTCCGACCCAGTCGGACCAGCCGGCGGTATCGCTGCCGAGCACTTCGATTTCGCCAGACGTGGTCTCGGGAAGGTAGACCAGCGACCCGTCCTCGGCGATCGTCATGACTCCGGTTGATTCGGTGTTGGTGTCTGCGACGAACGCGGGGAGGACCCCGCCCGGTACGTACGTGCCGAGCTCGCATTCCGGCGCTGAGCCTCGAGTTGCTCGAATGGCAGACCTGACAGTCCTTGATCGCCCAATCGCTGCCGACCACACCGTGGGCGACGCTGTAGGCCTGGACCTCTCCGATGATGTGCGGGTTTGAGAGGGAGAGGGATTCGAGGCGCGAGGCAACAACCGACCGCTTCTCATCGGTATCGATCGCCAGTTCGGTTTCGGAGATGGTGCCGTCGCCATCTGTGTCGAAGGCGGCGACGATTGCAGCGTCGTAGCCGCCTTCACCGTCGAGGTAGGCCGCTTCCAGATCGGCGGATCGCACGGGCCGCTCGGCATCCCCGCTCCCGTGCGCCCAGTACCAGGATCCAACGAGGTTGTAGGGCGAGAGGCTGATCTCCCCGGCGTTGTCGGACCGCAGCAGGATCACCGGGTCGAAACCATCGATCATGGTGGCGGCGTTCTCGATCGGTCCGTCGGCGCCGCGGATCTGTGTGCGCGGAGTGCCGTCGGTGTGGATCACGGTCCAGTCGTACTGCTCAGCCGCCGGAGCGTTCGCTGTCGGGATGTGGCATGTTTCACACGCCACCACCTGCATGTGGCGGTCCTGATAGGGCAGCCATTCGTGGGACTCGGAGGGGTCGTGGCAGCCGCTGCACGTTCGCATCGTGCCGTCGTACTCGGGAGCGACCGTACCCTGAGCGGTGTCGCCTTTCGCGAGTTCGTGGATCGGCCGACTGAGGTATTCGTCGAGATTCGGTCGTCGCGGGTCGTAGAGCAGATGTGTCGGCTTGCTCGCGGCATCCTCGGCAACCTGGGCGCTGTTGTTGATCGATGAGTGGCAACTGATGCAATCCAGGCCGCGTTCGGCGTGGATGTCCCAGGCCCGACTCAGGTCGTCCTTGTCGGGGAGATTCAGGCCCGATGTCGAGAGGCGCTGGTCTGAGAAGACCTGACCGGTGGTGTAGGTCTCCCAACCGTTGAGCAGTGTCTGTCCATCGATTGGGTCGACGCTCATGTGCACGGTGCCGTGGCATTGGCCACAGTTGTCGTTGGTGGACTTGCCGATCGGGAGGTGTTCGTTGTCGACCCTCCCGGATTCCGTGAACGCTCCGGGGTTCCAAGCCCAGCCATCGGCCGTCTGTTCGACGGCGCTCGTCGCCGCGAGTGTTGCGGTGTTGGCCCATTCGAACCGCCCGGCTTGGAGTTCGGCGATACGAGCATCGTTGTCCGATACCGGCACGTGGCAGAGGAAGCAGTTGATTTCCTCGACGCCGGAGTTCTGCCAGTCCCACGCGACGACGGTGTCGCCGTCGTTCATGAGAAGGTTCGTTTCAGGGTCCGTGACGTCCGGTGCCAGGTTCGCAAGCGCGGAACCTTCGCGTGACGTTGTCGCAGGTCCGCTTCCTGCGTGGCGCGCACCGAGGGTCATGATCCACTCTGGTGTGCTGAGGTCGAGGGTGCCGTCACCCTCGGGAGTCAGGTAGCGGTACGTAATGGGGTTCCATCGCCCAAACCACCCGTTGGAGATGTCCCAGGCCCGTCCTGATGCGGCGGTGCCGGGATCGGTCAGGCTGTCAAGGCCGACTGTGGCGTGGTAGTTGTGCTCAACGATGAACTTCGAGTCATGGCATTGCCCGCACGTTGTGAGCGTGGAGACGGGTCTGCCGCTCGACAGCACGTTGGTCGCCTCGCTATCGAGCAACGCGAATGTGGGGTGCATTGTGCTGCCCGTGGGTTCCGGGGGTGGGGGAGGGTTGACGAGATCCTGGACCTCCTCCGGTGGAACCACTCCGCCACCGGGCGGGATCACGAGCCCGCCGTCCGTCTCGTCGCTTGTTGACGCAGCCGACGGGTCAACGGCGGCGCCGAGGAACGTAGCGGCGAACAGGGCGGCCACCCCGAGCACCACCGCGAATCGCCGGCGTCTCATCGGTCACTTCCGTCGGTAGTTCGCTGGCCTGCGGTGTCCATCGGATCGGCGTCGTAACCGAGAGCCTTCCAGTCGAGACGACCGGCGTCCGAGTGGCACGCCGTGCATTGGAGTGCCTCGCCGGCGGGGGCAACCATGTGCTCGAGCGGCCAGTACATGTCGCTCCGCGCGAACCCGTACTCACCGCTGAAGTCGAAGCCGGTGTCGTCGGCGCCGTTCTGCAGCGCGATATCCCAGTCGAAGATCGTCCAATACCCCTCGTCGCCCACGAGATTCGGCTGGATGAAGTAGTTGTGGACGGCGTCGTATGGCTGAAGGCCGCGATGAATCTTGAACGGGTAGATCTTGGCGACCGGATCGTCGACGCCTCCGTTCGGGTCGTTGAGGATCGTGATGCCCTCGGGGTCGATCGGATCTCCAAGCAAGTAGCGTTCCGCTGTGCCGTCGAACCAGTAGTACTCAGGGATGAGTTGCGTGCCGTAGACAAAGCTGCCCTTGATCTTGAGGTACTCGTGCGGATCGTCGGAGATGCCGTCCTGACCTGCGGTCGACCAGTCCCACCAGAGTTTGGTCGGATCCTTGACGGCGTATTCCGGGATGTGGCACGTTTCGCAGGCGACTCGGTCGGTGTGGCTGTTGAGGCGGTCATCCTCGTGGGGGAGCGAGTTGTGACAATCGGTGCACGACACCGGGTTGTCGTCGATGAGCTTCACCGATGTGGATGTACCCGCGATCTGGTGGTCGGTGGTCGTGTGGCAGTCGACGCACTGAATGTCCAGGACGCCCATGTGGAAGTCGATGGTCTCGTTCGGGTAGTTGAGGGTGTTGTCGAGGTCGCCGTGTTTCACACCGTTGCCACCGCCGCCGGTGCTGTGGCACGAGCCGCAGTTCGTGCGCGTTGGACGACCGACGCTCCCCGCAGCGAGTACGAGATCGGTCGCTTCGGCCGGGTATCCCCAGTCTGTTTTGCCATACTGCCCGGATTGGTCGTGACAGACGAGGCAGTCGATCCTCGTCTCGTCCGTGAAGTCGAAGGTCTCGTCCTCCCAGCCGTACCCGGCGTGGCACGTCGTGCATTGCTGCTCGTTGCCCTGGATGCCCGTGCAGAAGTTGTTGAGGGAGTTCTTCTTCCCGAGGGCGACCGGTTCGTCGCGTCCGGGCAGCGAGACCGGTGGGTTCTCCCACAACCAGTGCTCGCTCTGGAGCATCTGTTCGCCCGCCTCCGCATGGCACTCGAGGCAACCTTCTGTGACCTCGGAGCCGGTCTCGTATGGGCCGGTCATGAGGAGTGAATGGTCCGTGTGCGGGACCGTTGTCGGCACACCGGACCACGCGTTGTCGGCATTCGCGGCCTCGACCGAGTTGCGGATACCGACGAAGATGACGATGGGTCCGGCTACGAGGAGAATGATGGCAAGAAGGCCGATCACCCAGTCGCGCCTGCCTCGTTCCTCGGGTGGTTCCGGCGGCGCGGAATCAGCTGGCGGAGGTGTGTCGGCGTCCGTCATGGACGCGTCTCAACCAGCTGGCTCCAGCGAGTGGCTGGTCGCCGATCATCGCCGCTCGTGAGCTGCACGTTGACTCGCTTCCGTACTTCCACGCAATGCTAGGAATCGCACACTCGGATGTGAATTCCTTCACAAGTCAGGAGTCCGGAAACCCTTGCTGCCAAAGGACAGGCGATCCGATTTAGGGGAAATAGCCCCTAACTGTGTCCCATCAACTCGCAGATTCGGAGCGCGGCTTGGAGCCTTCGCCTCCACTGCGCAGATTCAATCCACGGTTGGTCGGTGGCAACGTGGAGGCTTCGGTTGGCACCGCGGCAGGGTTCGGTCCGATTCCTCACCCTCAGGGGGAGGTGGCAGCGGCGGAGCCTCCCCGTACGCGACGCAACGGTTCCCTGTGTCGGATCATGTCCAAAACCCGGGCGGAGCCGCTGACGGAGGGGGTCAAAGCGTTCCAGTGCGAGAGCCGTTCAGGCGCGGCGGGTCTTCGTGGGTCGTGGAACCGCTTGACCCCCTCCGCCGCCTGGCGGCGCCACCTCCCCCTGAGGGGAGGAATCCGAAGGAGGGGGAGGAATCGGATTGAATGGGTCACAGTCAGGGTGACACACCAAATCGGCGACTAGCCGTTCGCAACAAGTCCCGAAGAGGGGACGGACTACTTCGCACGTAGTGCGAAACGGTGCCCCAGGCAGGAATCGAACCCTCGCTCCGTCTGGTGGGGGCATCCGGACGTTGACATCCGGCATGGGGTTGACCTATTGGGAGGCAAGGGGAGATGTCGAACGTTTGGTGCGGATCCCGATCCCGAGAAGGGATCGGGGGGTGAGGAAACGGACGGCGGTCTGGTGCCCCAGGCAGGAATCGAACCTGCGCTCCCGGCTCCGGAGGCCGGCGCTCTATCCCCTGAGCTACTGGGGCGCTGAAACGATTGTAACCTCCGGGTCCTCACAACCCCCCTAGGTGGATTCTCCCTATGTCCCTTCTCTCAGACCTCTCCGAACTCTTCGGTGACGCGTTCGACGCCGCGGGGGTGGACCGGTCGGCCGGCCTGGTCGTTCCATCGCAACGTCCGGAACTAGCGCAGTACCAATGCAATGGCGCCCTCGCTGCTGCGAAGCAGATCGGCAAGAATCCGCGAGAGTTGGCGCAGTCGGTGATCGACCGCCTCGGCGATCGGTCAGCATTCGCGTCGCTCGACATCGCCGGTCCCGGCTTCATCAACATCATCGTCACCGACGAGTACCTCGCCCGCTACGCGCAGATGATGGAGGACGATGAGCGCAGCGGCATCGCCGCACCGGAACCTCGCCGCAAGGTGATCGTCGACTACGGCGGTCCGAACATGTCGAAGTCGATGCATGTGGGGCATCTCCGCGCCTCGATCATTGGTGAGAGCCTCAAGCGGCTCTTCCGTGTTGCAGGCCACGAGGTCGTGGGCGACATTCATATGGGTGACTGGGGTATGCCGATTGGCCAGCTGATCATCGAACTGGAGCGCCGCCAACCCGACCTTCCCTACTTCGACGCGGCCTTCACCGGTCCGTACCCCGACGAGTCGCCGGTCACGCTCGACGATCTGTCCGAGATGTACCCGGTCGTCGTCCAGCGGTGCAAGGACGACCCCGATGAAGCTGAGCGCGCACGTCAGGCCACGTTCGACCTGCAGAACGGTCGGCCGGGGTACTTGGCGCTGTGGCGGCACTATCACGATGTCTCGGTCGCCGAACAGAAGAAGGACTTCGAAGATCTCGGCATCGAGTTCGATCTGTGGCGGGGTGAGAGCACGGTGCATGATCGACTCGCTCCGCTCGTCGACCGGCTGATGAGTGCCGATGATCTCGCCAGCGAGTCGGAGGGGGCGCTGATCGTCCACGTCGAACAGCCGGATGACAAGAAGGAGATGCCGCCGCTCCTGTTGACCCGTTCCGACGGCTCATACCTCTACTCCACGACGGATCTGGCGACCCTCGAGCAGAGGGTGGAAGAGGGCTATGACCTCGTGCTCTACGTCGTTGATGCCCGGCAGGGCCTGCATTTCGAACAGGTCTTCAGGGTTGCCCGGATGTCCGGTCTTGCTGCGGACGACGTCGGACTCGAACACATCGCGTTCGGAACCGTCAACGGACCGGATGGGAAACCATTCAAGACGAGGGAAGGCGGGATCCTCCGCCTCACGGACCTCATGAATCTCGTGACCGACGCGGCTCGGAAACGGCTCGACGAGGCAGCGATCGCCCAGGACTATCCAGCAGAAGAGCGAGCGCGGATTGCCAGGCAGGTCGGACTCGGGGCTCTCAAGTTCGGCGACCTCTCAAATCATCGGACGTCGAACTACAGCTTCGATCTTGACCGCTTCACGTCATTTGAGGGGAAGACCGGCCCGTATCTGCAGTACGGAGCGGTGCGGACCACGTCGATTCTGCGGCGTGCGGCCGAACTCGGTCTCGAACCGGGCATGATCATCCCCCCGACGGTGAAGCAGGAGCGAGACCTGATCCTGCGGCTTCTGCTGCTGCCCGAGGTGATCGAGCGAGCGGTGGAGGTTCGGGCTCCGAATGTGCTCACCGAGTACGCGTACGAGCTGGCAACCGACTTCAACCGGTTCTATGAGGCGTGTCACATCCTGCGCGAGGAGGATCCAGCCCGCCAGGCTTCCTGGCTATCGCTCGTTGATCTCACGCTGTCACACCCTCGCCCTCCTCCTCGATACGCTCGGCATAGAAGTCCCAGAAAGAATGTGATGGAGACAAGAGACTCGAGACCTGAGACTCGAGACCCGAGACCCGCGCAGCGACGCTGTCTCGTGTCTCTTGTCTCGTGTCTGGCGTCTGGTGTTGGCTATCCGGATCTTCGCGAGCCCCGCCTATGACCCCCATCCCCCGTTCTCTTCTCCCCGACAACTCTGAGATCGTTGGTGGGCGGTTGTTCATCGGGGGGATGGACGTTCTCGAGTTGGCAGCTCGGTTTGAAACGCCGCTGTTCGTGTACGACGAAGAGCAGATGCGGTCCCGGTGTCGCGAGGCGGTCTCAGCGTTCGGTGAAGGTGTCGCGTACGCCACGAAGGCGTTCATGACGACGGCGATGGCCAAGCTGGCGTACGAGGAGCGAATGCGGCTCGACGTTGCGACGGGCGGTGAACTCTTCGTGGCTCTCAACGCCGGGGTCCCCGCCGACCGGCTGGTTCTTCACGGAAACAACAAGTCGGTCGGCGAACTCGCGGCGGCGCTCGACGCCGGCGTGGGGCAGATCGTGATCGATTCATTCGTTGAGATCGACCGAATCGAGGCGCTTGTTGAAGCCGGTGCTCCGCCGCCGAGGGTTCTCGTGCGACTCACTCCCGGGATCGAAGCGCACACGCATGAGTACCTCCAGACGGGTATCGCCGACACGAAATTCGGATTCGGCCTGACGTCGGGCGAAGCCTCCGCAGCAGTGGCGCGAATCGAAGCGTCAACCGCGATGACCCTCGAAGGTGTCCACGCACACATCGGCAGCCAGGTATTCGACGCGGACTCGTATCGACGGGCAGTTGATGTGCTCGCCGGGTTCGTCGTACCGCTCGATCTCCCCGAGTTCTCGATCGGCGGGGGCCTCGGTGTTGCGTATGTGACCGGTGAGGAGGCTCCTTCGATCACGGAGTGGGCGGATATCGTGGTTCGGGCATGTCGCGACGCGCGGGAATCGACTCTCTCGTGGACCGCCGAACCCGGACGGTCGATCGTCGCGGGTGCAGCGGTGACGCTCTACACCGTGGGCACGATCAAGGACATCCCCGGCATACGAACGTACGTGGCGGTTGATGGCGGCATGAGCGACAACCCGCGTCCGAGCCTGTACGGAAGCGGATACGAAGCGTTCCTCCCGAGAGCGACCGATGCCGATCGGCCGATGAAGGTGCGGATCGTCGGCAAACACTGCGAGTCGGGCGATGTCATCGTGGCAGAGGCCGACGTACCCGAGGACCTCGCTGTCGGGGATGTGCTTGCGACGCCGGTGACCGGCGTGTACTGGGCATTCGATGGGCAGCAACTACAACATGATTCGCCGTCCGCCCGTTGTTTTCGTCCGCGACGGCATGGCGCGCGAGGTGGTCCGGCGAGAGGCCTACGAGGACCTCGTCCGTCGAGACGTCTGAACACACCCGTCGGTCTATCGTTTGCCCTATGCACTCAACAATTGGCATCGGTGTTCTCGGAGCGGGAACCGTTGGAGGGACGCTCGTCGCACGCCTCGTCGATGAACATGCCGCAATAGCCGCAAAAACAGGGCTCGATCTTCGGGTGAAGCGAGTCGCGGTTCGGGATCTCGACAAACCAAGAGACTTCACCGTCACCGACGGCGTCCTCACCGACGACCGGATGAGCGTCATCGACGACCCAGATATCGATCTCGTCGTGGAGTTGATGGGTGGCCGCGACCTCGCCGGCGATCTCGTGCTCGCTGCCCTCGAGGCGGGAAAGCCCGTCGTCACGGCCAACAAGGAACTGGTCGCATCTCGTGGGCCCGAACTGATCGCAGCGGCCGAGCGCTCTGGTGTGGCGTTCTTGTTCGAAGCGGCCGTCGGCGGAGGGATCCCGATCATCCGGCCCCTGTCGGAGACACTGGCCGGGGAGCCGGTGGAGCGAGTCCTCGGCATCGTGAACGGCACCACCAACTTCATCCTGACCCGGATGGCGGAAGACAATGCCGACTACGGCGACGCGCTCGCTGAAGCGCAGGAATTGGGATACGCCGAACCCGATCCCACCGCTGACGTCTCGGGTGCCGACGCCGCAGCGAAGGCAGCGATCCTGGCCTCGCTGGCGTTCGGCACATGGGTTGGTCTCGACGATGTCTACCACGAGGGCATCGATTCTCTCTCTCCCGTGGACATGGCGTTTGCCGCCGATTTCGGATATGCCGTGAAGCTCATCGGGATCGCCGAACGGATCGGAGAAGGGGTATCTGCCCGGGTGCATCCGGTGATGATCCCGCTCAATCATCCGCTCGCGTCGATCCGTGGAGCGACCAACGCGATCTTCATCGAGGGGCCTTCCGTGGGCGAACTCCTCTTCTCCGGACCCGGCGCCGGTGGCGCTCCCACTGCCACCGCAGTTCTCGGCGACATCATCGACGCAGCCCGCGAGACGCTCGCAGGTGCACAAGTTGCGCCCAGGATCCGGTTCTCGCCCGGGCGATCTGATTCCGTTCGGTGATGTCCCGACCAAGTGGTACATGCGCCTTGAAGTCGACGACCGTCCTGGTGTGCTGGCGCAAATCGCCGGAGCGTTCGGCAATGCCGGCGTGTCAATCAAGTCGGTGTGGCAGGAGGGCGAGGGGAGCGAGGCCCTGCTGTTGATCGTTACACACAGGGCTCGCGAATCCGCCCAGCGTGAAGCGGTGCGGTATCTTCGCGACGTCGATGCCCTGCGCAATGTGGCGTCGGTGATCCGAGTTGAGAGCGAGGAGGCATGAGCCGCAAAGGCATCATCGAGGCATATCGGGATCGCCTCCCGGTGGGACCGGACACGCCCGTCGTGACCCTCCTCGAAGGCGACACGCCGCTCATTCCAGCGCCGGCACTCTCGAAAGCCGTTCAGCGGAAGGTGTTTCTCAAGTTCGAGGGCCTCAATCCGACCGGGTCGTTCAAGGACCGCGGAATGACCCTGGCGGTGTCGAAGGCGGTAGAGGATGGAGCCCGTGCCGTGGCGTGTGCGTCGACCGGGAACACCTCGGCGTCGGCGGCTGCATACGCGCAGCGCGCAGGCATCACGTCCATCGTGGTTATCCCGTCCGGCAAGATCGCCCGCGGGAAGTTGGCTCAGGCGATCGTGCACGGCGCGACGATTGTTCCCATTGACGGGAGCTTCGACGATGCTCTTGCGATCGTCCTGGAGTTGACCGGAAGCCACGACGTTGCGCTCGTCAACTCCATCAATCCGTATCGAATCGCAGGCCAGAAGACGGCCGCGTGGGAGATCGTGGACACTCTCGGCGCTGCGCCGTCGGTTCATGCACTCCCTGTCGGGAACGCGGGGAACATCACCGCCTATTGGCAGGGATACACCGATGTTGATGAGGCTCCCTTGATGTGGGGATTCCAAGCGGCCGGCGCCGCGCCGATCGTGTACGGAGAAATCGTGGACGAACCCGAGACGATTGCGACGGCGATCCGAATCGGCAACCCGGCCTCGTGGGATGGAGCCGTCGCGGCCCGAGACGAATCCGGCGGTCGAATCGAGGCCGTCACCGACGATGAGATCCTCGACGCCTACCGATTCCTGGCCACCCGTGAAGGAGTGTTCTGCGAGCCTGCCTCAGCTGCCGGTGTTGCAGGGATCCTGAAGTATCGCGACGAACTGCCGGACGGCCCCATCGTGTGCACCCTCACCGGCCATGGTCTGAAGGATCCCGAGACCGCCGTGATCGAAGCCGACCTCCCGGGCCCCGTGACGCCGAGGCTCGATGCGGTCCTCGAGTATCCTGGGCTGGTAGTCGAGGACAGACCCGAGATCCGAGACACAAGACCCGAGACCCGACCCTTCCCTCGGTCTCGTGTCTCAAGCTCTCTCGTCTCGAGTCTCGGTCTCGCTTCTGGCATATCTGCTTGAACTAAGCGCGAATACCGTTACAATCGCTCCATCCACTCCTTCTCGACCGCGTGTCGCGTGCCGTACGAGGGAGCATTCCAGGAAGACCCGGATCACCGTCGTGTTGTCCGAGGTCCCCAATCTCCGGGTCGTTTGACCCTTCGTCCTGAAAAGGGGCAACAACACACATGAGCACCACGAGAGCAAGGCTCCAGGAACTCGGTCTCGACGACCTCCGGTCCATGGCCGGCAAGGTCGAGGTAGATCCGGACGGCCTGCAGAAGTCGAAGCTCATCGCTGCGATTCTCGACTCCAAGAAGTTCGACGCTGCGATGGTCCCCGAGGCCGAAGCGACGACCGAAGCACCCGCCACCGCAACTCCGCGCGGTGACAACGGACAGCGCAGAGACTCCCAGGACGGGGACGGACAAGAGGGTCAAGGCCGCCGGCGCCGTAACCGCAGGAATCGCTCGCAGCAGCAGCGTGAACCGATCGACGAATCCGCCCTCGAAACCCGCGAGGGAATCCTCGACATCCTCCCCGAGGGGTACGGATTCCTCCGCTCGTCCGGGTACCTCCCCGGCGACATGGACGCGTACGTCCCGGCCAACGTCGTGCGCAAGCAGAAGCTCCGCAAGGGTGACACCGTCTCCGGTCCGGTCCGGCCGGCCCGCGGCAAAGAGAAGTTCCCGGCCCTCGTTCGTGCCATCGAGGTCAACGGCGGAGATCCCGAAGAGGCCATGAAGCGGCCGCAGTTCAACAAGCTCACGCCGCTGTTCCCCGACGTCCGCCTCCGCCTCGAGATCGAGGGCAAGCCCGACGACATCATGGCTCGGATCATCGACCTGATCGCTCCGATCGGCAAGGGCCAGCGGGGACTCATTGTCTCGCCGCCCAAGGCCGGCAAGACGACGGTGCTTCAGGATGTGGCCGCCTCGATTGCCGAGAACAACCCCGAATGTCACCTGATGGTCGTCCTCGTCGACGAACGTCCGGAAGAAGTCACGGAGATGCAGCGTTCGGTCAAGGGTGAGGTCATCTACTCCACCTTCGATCGACCAGCTGAGGAGCACACGCAGGTGTCAGAACTCGCCATTGAGCGGGCGAAGCGCCTCGTGGAGCAGGGAGAGGACGTCGTCGTGCTCCTCGACTCGATCACGCGACTGGCGAGAGCTCATAACCTGGCGACCCCTGCTTCCGGCAGGATCCTCTCAGGTGGTGTGGACTCGACCGCTCTCTACCCGCCGAAGCGGTTCTTCGGTGCGGCTCGCAATATCGAAGAGGGCGGAAGCCTCACGATTCTCGCAACTGCCCTCGTTGAGACCGGTTCGCGAATGGACGAGGTCATCTTCGAAGAGTTCAAGGGCACCGGCAACATGGAGCTCCGCCTCGACCGGAAGCTCGCCGACAAGCGTATCTACCCGGCCATCGACATCGAAGCATCCGGTACACGTCGCGAGGAGCTCCTCTTCGAACGCTCCGAGCTGGTCGAGGTCTGGAAACTCCGTAGGGTGCTCATGGCGCTCGAGCCGGGGGCCGCCCTCGAGCTGCTGATCGATCGATTGAAGTCGACGAAGTCGAACGGCGAGTTCCTCGACAGCGTCGCCAAATCGAGTCAGTGAGCGGACCGCTACAGTTCCGAACGAAGCAGGATCAGGAGACGAAACCGTGAAGACCGGTATCCACCCAGAATATGTCGAGAGCACCGTCACGTGCTCTTGTGGCAACACCTTTGTCACTCGATCAACCGAAGCCGAGCTCCACGTTGAGCTCTGTGACCAGTGCCATCCCTTCTACACCGGGAAGCAGCGCATGGTCGACTCCGGTGGTCGCGTCGAGCGCTTCCGCAAGCGCTACGCGAAGGCCGGAATCGACACCGGAATCACCGCCGCCGAGAAGGGCGATTCCTCCGACGAGGAGTCCTGATTGAGCCGCCCTCCGGGCGCTAGCGTCGGCGGACAAGCCGTCATCGAAGGTGTGATGATGCGCGCCCCCGATGCGTGGGCCGTTGCCGTGCGTCGACCCGATGGGGTCATCGAGGCGAAGAGCAGCGAACTGCCAGCGGCGACGAGCCGTTCGAAGGCTGCGAAGTGGCCGTTCATTCGCGGAATCTTCGTTCTCATCGAGTCCCTCTCGCTCGGCTTCAGAGCGCTCTCCTGGTCCGCTGAGAAGGCGGGAGATGAAGAAGAGGAGATCACACGAACGCAGGTGATCTGGACGATGGCGATCGCCGTCGTTCTCGCGATCGGCCTGTTCATCCTCGTACCCGTCCTGTCGGCCAATTTCCTGAAGGGCTTCTTCGACCACTCGAGCTTTGCCTTCGTGGTCATCGATGGACTCATCCGTATCGCGCTCGTCGTGGGCTATATCTGGCTGATCGGCCGTAGCTCCGAGATCCAGCGGGTGTTCCAGTATCACGGCGCCGAACACAAGACGATCCACGCCTACGAGAACGGCGACCCGCTCGATGTCGTATCGATCCAGAAGTACAGCCCGCGCCATCCCCGATGCGGCACGTCGTTCATCATCATCGTGGCGATGGTGGCGTTCTTTGTGTTCATGCTGCTCGCTCCGCTGCCGCTCATATGGCAGATCATCTCCAGAATCGTTCTGATTCCGGTGATTGCCGGGATGTCCTATGAGGTCCTGAAGGCTGCCGCGGGTCATCAGTGGCTTGCCTGGGCTTCGACACCCGGCATGTGGATCCAGGCCATCACGACCAAGGAACCTTCCGACGACCAGGTCGAAGTTGCGGTCACCTCTCTGCTCGCCGCTCTCAGCGATGATGCGGTTGATCAGGTCAAGCAGCGAGGGCCCGTTGTCGCAGCTGCGCTCTCCGCGGAATATGACGTCGACGGCTCGAACGATGGATGACCGCCTCGCGACACGGCTGACGACCACCACCGAGGAGTTCGATGAGATCATCGGCTTGCTCAGCAATCCGGACGTCCTCGCAGATCAGAAGCGCTACCGGGTCGTCACCGGGCGGCATTCGGAACTCAAACCCGTGGTTGATGCGTACCGCCGATATCTCGAGGCCGACACCGAATCGCGTGAGGCGCTCGAGATGGCAGCCGAGGACGACGACCCCGAGATGGTCGCATACCTGAACGAGATTGCCGAGTCGAAACGTGCGGAGCTCGATGGGATTGAGGCCGAGTTGAGACGACTGCTGATTCCGAAAGATCCGAACGATGACAAGGACGTCATCGTCGAGATCCGTTCCGCAGCGGGAGGAGAAGAAGCCGCGCTCTGGGCTGGCGACCTCTACCGCATGTATGAACGGTTCGCGGAACGGAGTCGTTGGTCGGTTGACCCGATCGATGTCTCCCTCTCCGATACCGGGGGACTGAAGGAGGCGACGTTCGCGGTGAAGGGCAAGGGCGCCTATTCGCGTTTCAAGTTCGAAGCGGGCCCACATCGTGTGCAACGTGTCCCAAAGACCGAATCACAAGGACGAATCCACACGTCGATGGCGACCGTAGCTGTGCTACCGGAAGCCGAGGCCGTTGAGGTCGAGATCAACGACAACGACCTCGACATCGAGACGTTCCGGTCTACCGGTCCCGGAGGCCAGTCGGTGAACACGACCGATTCGGCAGTGCGTATCACCCACCGGCCGACGGGCATCGTCGTGTCGTGCCAGGACGAGAAGTCGCAGCTGCAGAACAAGACGAAGGCCCTCCGTGTGCTGCGTGCGCGCCTCTTCCAGGCGCAGATGGCAGAGCAGGTCGGGGAGCGTGCGTCGGTGCGGCGGTCACAAGTGGGGACCGGTGACCGTTCGGAAAAGATCAGGACGTACAACTTCAAGGAGAACCGCGTCACCGACCATCGTGTCGGGCTCACGGTGCACTCCCTCCCGCAGGTCCTCGACGGCGATCTTGAAGTCCTCCACGACGCGTTGATCGCAGACGAAGCAGCAAGAGCCCTCGCCGATGGGTGAGACCCCGGATGTCACAGGCAAGCACGACGCGTGTCTGTTCTCGTGTCTCGTGTCTCGTGTCTAGCGTCTCGGCATGAACTCCTCCGAGGCGCTTCGCTCAGCCCCCGACCTTCCCGACCACGAGGTCCGGCGGTTGCTCGTCGCGGCTACGGGGTGGCACTGGACCGACTTGATTCTCGGGGTTGAATTGGATGCTGCCCAGGTGGGCCGCTTCAACGGCTTCGTCGAGCGTCGCAGGAGCGACGAGCCGCTTCAATACATTGAGGGGATCGCAGCGTTCGGGCCGATCGAAGTGTCCGTCGATCCACGCGTTCTGATTCCCCGCCCCGAGACCGAGCAACTGTTCGAGATTGCATGTGAGGCGGTTGACGCACCCAGCGTCATCGTCGACCTCTGCACCGGGAGCGGAAATCTCGCGATCGCTCTCAAGGCCGCGTTTCCATCGGCGACGGTCTACGCCGTTGATCTGTCCGAAGACGCCGTTGACGTGGCGCGTGCGAACGCGCGGACGGCTGGGTTGGACGTCACGGTGTTCCACGGCGACCTCTTCGAACCGCTGCCAGCGAACATCGCCGGCAGGGTTGACCTCGTTGTCTCCAACCCTCCGTATATCGCAGAGCACGAACTGAACGACCTCCCTCCAGACGTCCGCGACCATGAACCCGTGTCAGCGCTCGTTGCGGGCCCGGTCGGAGATGAGGTTCTAGCGAGGATCGCCGCGGCGGCCCCGGTGTGGTTGATTCCCGGCGGTGTCATCGTCTGCGAGATCTCAGAATTCCACGGCGCCGCCGTCGCAAACCACTTCTCGGCTCTCGGCGGTGAAATCCGAATCGACCTCTCCGGCAAGGAACGCTTCGTCATCGGGGTCTCACCGCAGTAGGTTGTAGGGATGGATACAGAGATGCTCTCCTCAGCGCTCGCGGCCGTGACCAATGGCGAACTCGTGGGTATCCCCACCGACACGCTCTACGGGATCGCCGCCGACCCGTTCAACCCCGATTCACTCGACCGGATCTTCATTGCGAAGGGGCGGCCGGGAATCAAGCCGCTTGCGATTCTCGTGGCGGATCTCGAGCAGGCGCTCGAGCTTGGTGCCTTCGGTGACCGTGGCCTCGAGCTCGCAGAGGAGCACTGGCCGGGCGCGCTCACGCTGGTCGTGCCGAAGCTGAAGTCGACGCCGGAATGGATCGGCGACCCCGACCGACGGACGCTCGGTCTTCGCTGCCCGAACCATCCGGTCGCACTCGAGTTCCTCCGCGCAAGCGGCCCGCTCGCGGTCACGAGCGCGAACATCTCAGGCAGGCCCGCTGTCCTCACCGTTGAAGACGCGAGGAACCTGTTCGGCGACGACGTCGCCGTCTACCTCGATGGTGAAGCCGTCGGTGGCAGTGCGTCGACGATCATCGACCTCACGCAACCGGCTGAGTGGGTCCTACGCGACGGTCCCGTCACCCCATAGTCTCCGTATTTCGTCGTTTCAGCTTCGGGTTCCCACGCCCGCCGAGTGATCGTTCGCTGTTCGGAGCGAATTCGTCGCCCAACTCCGACTATCCTCGCCCGTCAAGCCTTATAGGGGGCACTCATAACCGACATGACGCCGCTACCGGATGTTGATCCGGTACTCGCGGATCTTCTCGAACGCGAGGCGGATCGCCAGCGCAGCCACATCCATTTGATCGCGTCGGAGAACACCGCCGATTACGCGATGCTTCAGGCCGTTGGTTCGATCCTCACCAACAAGTACTCCGAGGGGTATCCGGGCAGGCGCTACTACGAGGGGTGTGAGATCGTCGATGCCGTCGAGAGCCTCGCCGTCGAACGCGCGAAGGCGCTTTTCGGTGCCGCCCATGCCAACGTGCAGGCACATTCGGGTTCGCAGGCCAACATGGCCGCCTACCTGGCGGTTTTGGAACCCGGTGACACGATTCTCGGGATGCGTCTCGACCAGGGCGGACACCTCACCCACGGGTCACCGGTGAGTTTCTCGGGCCAGCTGTTCAACTTCGTTTCGTACGGTGTTGATCCGGAGACCGAGCGCATCGACATGGACGATTTGCGACGTCTCGCCGTTGAACACCAACCGAAGATGATCATTGCCGGCTACTCGGCCTACTCGCAGATTCCCGACTGGGGCCTCTTCCGGGAGGTGGCTGATGAGGTCGGCGCCGTGCTGCTCGTGGACATGGCGCACATCACCGGCCTTGTCGCCGGTCGGGTACACCCGAGTCCGGTCCCGTACGCCGACATTGTCACGGCCACGACACACAAATCGCTACGTGGACCCCGCGGTGGATTGATCCTGTCGTCTGAGGAGTACGCGAAGGTGATCGACAAGGGCGTCTTCCCATACGCGCAGGGCGGTCCGTTCAACCATCAGATTGCGGGCAAGGCGCTGGCATTCAAGAAAGCCTCGGAGCCCGAGTTCGCAACGTACGCGACGCAGATCGTTCGCAACGCCAAGGTGCTCGCCGACTCCATTGCCGAAGATGGAGCCCGCGTCGTGTCCGGCGGTACCGAGAATCACATGTTCCTGGTGGATGTATCGAGCATCGATCCCGAGTTGACGGGCAAAGAGGCCGCAACGTTCCTCGACCAGATGGGGATCACGCTGAACCGGAATTCGATCCCATTCGATGCACGGTCACCGTTCGTCACATCGGGCATCCGAATCGGGACACCGGCAGTGACGGCCGTCGGTATGAAACAGGAGCAGATGCTCACGCTCGGCAACGCCATCGTCGAGCTTCTCCGTCGGCGCAACGAGCCGTACGCGATCGCGACGGTCAAGGAGGCGGTTGACGAACTCATCGAAGCCTTCCCCGCCTACCCCGAGGGATTCCCCGGGTACGCGTAGGGATTGCTCGCCTCGACCGAGCGAATGCTGGTGTGCTCGTGGAGGCGTTCTGAAGGTGGCCAGGTTCGGCCGGTTCGCCCGAGTGGTGCCGCGAGTGGCGCGAAGGCCTGTTGTACAGTCCCGAGGTGTCTGAAACGGTGAGTCAATCGCGTCCGACTCCAGCGCCATCGGACTCGACTCGAGAGGTCGACTCCCGCGTTGTCCCGTACCTGGCGACGGCGGCTGCCGCGCTGGTGTATTCGTTCTTGGCTCTTCGGCGGGTGTGGGAACTCCAGGCCAATGCGTTCGATGCTGGCTTCATCGACAACGTGCTTTACAAGGTTTCGGCCGGTCTCGGGGACGTGTCGGGTCTCGGCGGTGTCAGCCATTTTGCCGACCACACTTCGGCGCTCCTGCTCGCAGCCGTCCCGATCTACTGGGTGAACCCGGGCCTCGCGTATCCGGTGCTGCTCGTGCTGCAAGCTGTTTCGGTGGCGATGGTGGGACTCGCAGCATGGTTGATCGCCGACGCGATCGGCTTGAGCCGACGGCGGAAGCATGCAGTGTTGCTGTACGTGCTTGCGAGCCCCGCGGCGTATTGGGCGATCATCACCGAGCTGCACCTGACCGGCCTCTCGATGGGTCTTGTGGCGATGACGATCGCCGGGGCGTACCGGCGATGGCGGATCTCGGTCTTCTGGGTCCTCCCGCTGCTCGCATCGTTGGCTCGAATCGAGATCGCCATCACCGTGATTGTTGCCGGGCTGCTGCTGTTGGCGGTCTCCCGTATCCATGCGAAGGTGACGATCGCCATCGGCACAGGGGTCGCGGCGGTGATGGCGCTCTGGATGTTCCTCGGACCGAGCGAGGCCCCGACCACGTCCGTCTATTTCGACTATCTCGGCGTTGTCTCGATCACCGAACTACCACTCGCGATGTTGAGACAGCCCGGCGCGGTGCTGGGTGAGCTCTTGAATCCCGTATTCGTGACCTCGATCTTGATGTGGCTCTTGACGGTCGGAATCACGCTGCCGATGCGGGCGCCTCGCTGGTTCGTCGTTGGTATTCCGATGTTGCTGGTCGCAGCACTCGGAAGCCCGACGTTTGCCGACGTGTGGTACCAGCACTACTGGAACTTCCTCCTGGTTGGTGCTGCAGTGGCTTTTGCACTGTCGCTCCGGGTGTGGTCGTTCAGCGACGAGCTCGCCGTAGGTCTCGTCGCAGCGGTGATCGTGGTTGCTTGGATCATCCCCGGGTCGCTGACCATCAAGCCGCGGTTTGACGTGATCTACCCGGCAGCCTCGGCAGCGGATCAACAGGCGGCGAGTGTCTCGTCAACGGCCCCGGGGGCACTCTCTGCGGTATCGAAGCTCGTGCTTCCGGGTGCCGAGCGAGAGTGGGTCTACAACTTCCCCAACCCGTTTGTGTGCCATTCCGAACAGTACACGGGTTTCGTACTCGCCGGGCCGGCGCCCGATGTTGTGATCACCAAGCTCGGGTGGGAGGAGCTCGTGAGCTCCGAGGACATTGGCGGCCTCCGCGACACGCTCGCCACCGACTACGCAGTCACCGAACGTTTTGGAAACTACACCGTCAGGACGTTGATCTCCGGTGCTTCACCGCATCTTGTCCACGAATGTGCGGTTACAACCGAGTGATGCTTGATCGCGATGTGCCGATTCGTTCGGTGATTCATCGTCGGCCCCGTCCGACGGATTCCCGAGCGGAGTCACGTCGGAAGTTGTCCCGCCCGCAGTTTCATTACGGGGTGGACGGGAGGTAGCCTCTGGGGCGGCAAGCGGGGCCGTTGATCATCGCCCCGGCAACCTGGGAGATACCAGAAGATGGATGGGGCGAGAGGTCGAGGCATCCCGCCGAAGGAAGCCATTACCGGCGGCTTCTCCGACGGAGCCGATTTCTTCACCTACATCCTCACGGGTCTGCTCATCGGGCTGCTCCTCGACTGGCTGACCGGGTGGAGCCCGATCATGACCATCGTGTGGTCGCTTCTCGGCGTGGGCGTCGGCTCCTACCGCATGTGGATGCGTTCAGCGGCCATCGAAGAGGAAGCCGACGGGATCACTCATGGGATCTGACGTCGATCCTCTCGTGCGCTATCGCCCTGTTCCGGACGAGCGGCCGATTGAGGCGATCATCGGCAAGAACATCGCCAAACGGAGCCTCTTCGTGGCACCCGTGCTGGCTCTCATCTTCGGCATTCTTCAGGGGTGGCCCGGAGCCGTGGCCGCACTCGTTGGTGTTGCGATCGTTGTCGGCAATTTCCTACTCGGTGGCTACATCATGGCCCGAGCGGCACGCGTATCCATGAACATGTATCATGCCGCCGCGCTCTTTCGGATTCCTGATTCGGCTAGGCCTCATTACGGTGTCGATGCTGATCATCGCGAACGTGACCGATCTCGATCGGATGGCCATGGGGATCTCGGTGGTGGTGAGCTATTTGGTGCTGCTGTCCTGGGAGGCGGTAGCGGTGATGAACGGCGCGGAAAGGGACCTGGAGTGGAGCAACTGATTCTGGCCAGCGGGGAATGTGATCCCGCGAACGACATCATCTGTCGGCCGGAGAACGTGACCGAACTGTTCGAGTTCACCGATCCGCTCTTCACGATCGGACCGCTCGATTTCACGCGAACGGTCATCCTGATCTTCCTCGCGATGATCATCGTTGCTCGCCCTGCTCTTCTTCGGACTCCGCGGCAAGAGCCTCGTCCCTTCGAAGTTCGGCGTGGCGATCGAGAGCCTTGTCGTGTTCGTGAGAGACGAGATTGCCATCGGCATCATCGGCCCCGAAGGAATCAAGTACTTCCCCTGGTTGCTGTCGATCTTCCTCTTCATCCTGATCGGCAACGCCTTTGAGGTCACTCCTCTGATCAACTTCCCGATCACCTCCCGCATGGCGATCCCCTTGATGCTCTCCCTGCTGACCTGGGTGATCTTCGTATTCGTCGGCTTCAAGAAGAACGGCTTCCGCTACGTGGGTGATCTGGCGTGGCCTATGGCGGTTCCGCTTGCCCTGCGCCCGCTCGTCGGGCTGATCGAGGTTGTGTCGACGTTCATTCTGCGCCCGATCACGCTTGCCGTCCGGCTCTTCGCGAACCTTGTTGCCGGTCACCTCATGCTGACGCTCTTGCTTGTATCCGGATGGGTCTTCATCTCGAGCGTCGGCGACATTGGCATCCGGGCGCTGATCGGTATCCCGTGGTTTGTTTTCGGCCTCGGCATCTACATGTTCGAGATCGTGGTCATCATCCTGCAGGCGTACATCTTCACGCTGCTGTCAGCGGTCTATGTCCAAACATCTGTTCACCCTGAGCACTGAGTAGGAGGAAAGGCAAACAATGGAAGAGATCAAAGGTGCGATTGCGCTTGTCGGCTACGGCCTTGCGGCGATCGGCCCGGGCATCGGCATCGGCCTCGTGGTCGCCAGCGCAATCAGCGCAATGGCCCGCCAGCCCGAAGCCGCCGGCATGGTGAGAACCACCATGTTCCTGGGGATCGCGTTCACCGAGGCGCTTGCGCTGATCGGCTTCGTGCTGTTCTTCATCGTGTAGGAGGAACTGAGCATGTTGCTGATGACCCAGGCCTTTCTCCTCTTTGCAGAGGAGACCACCGCCGTCGATGAGGAGGCAAGTGGTGTTGACCTCTTGTTCCCCGACCCGAATGAGACTATCGCGGGTCTCATCGCGTTCGCCATCGTGTTCTTCTTCGTGTGGAAGTGGGCAGTCCCTGCACTGAACAAGACGCTTGAAGCTCGTCAGGCAGCCGATTCGATCCGAACTCCAGGCAGCAGAGGACGCCAAAGTCGAGGCCGAGAGCCTGCTCGTTGACTACCAAGAGCAGCTGTCGGGAGCCAAGGCCGAGGCGACGCAGATCGTCGATGATGCTCGGACGGCGGGTGAGCAGGTGAAGGCCGACGTCGTGGCACGAGCCGAGACCGAAGCCGATCAGATCAAGGAGCGAGCTCAGGGTGAGACTCGTGGGCGAACGCGAGCGTGTTGCAGGCGAGCTCAGGCGCCAGGTCGCGGATCTGTCGATCGATGTCGCTGAGAAAGTTGTCGGCGGCAGCCTCGACGCCCAAGGTCAGCGTGAGCTTGTCGACCGCTACATCGATGACCTTGGAGGAGTGCACTAAGTGATGGAGTCCACGGCACACTCCGACCGTCTCGCCGGGTTCGCCTCGGCGCTGATGGACATTGCCCGCGCCGATGGTGATGTTGATGCGTTCGTGGACGAGTTCTACGCCGCAGCGAAGACGATTTCTGGTACCCCCGAACTGCGCGAGACGTTGACGGACGCGAGGATCCCGGTCGGTCGGAAGCAAGGGATTGTGCAAGATCTCCTTGGCCCTCTCGTCGACAATGTCGTCGTCGCCTCCATCAACTTCGTGATCGCGGTCGGCGAGACGAGATCGATAGAGGAGATCGCTTCACGCGTGGCCAAGCTCGTCGCTGAGCACGAGGGATCCGTTGTTGCAGAGGTTCAGAGCGCTGTGGCGCTCGACGCCGGCCAGGTCGCACGCCTCGAGGCGGCACTGTCGAAAGCAACCGGGAAACGGGTCCAGGCCAAGGTTGTCACCGACCCGGCCCTCATGGGGGGCCTGGTCGCCAAGATCGGAGACACGATATTCGACGGCTCGGTCAAGAGCCGTTTTGCAGATGTACGAGAGCAGTGGGGTTAGGTAGATGGCTGAACTGACACTGGATCCGGCGGAGATCACCGCCGCACTCCACAAGAACCTGGACGATTGGTCACCTTCTGCAGAGGCGGAGACGATCGGCTACGTCACCTCGATTGGTGATGGTGTTGCCCGTGTTTCGGGTCTTCCGGGTGCCATGGCCTCCGAGCTTCTCGAATTCCCCGGCGGACTCATCGGTGTCGCGTTGAACCTCGACGAGACCTCCATCGGTGCCGTACTCCTCGGTGATTCCTCCCACATCGAGGAGGGTGACGAAGTTCGTTCGACGGGGCGGGTCCTCTCAGTGCCCGTGGGTGATGGGATGCTCGGCCGGGTTGTCGACCCGCTCGGCAATCCGATCGACGGCAACGGCCCAATCGATACCACCGAGACTCGCCTTCTTGAGACGCAGGCACCCTCGGTCGTTGAGCGTCAGCCGGTCACACAGCCCCTCCAGACCGGGATCAAGGCCATCGACGCCATGACCCCGATCGGCCGAGGCCAGCGCCAGCTGATCATCGGCGACCGCCAGACCGGCAAGACCGCCATCGTGGTCGACACGATTCTGGCCCAGAAGGGTCTCGGCGTGAAGTGCATCTACGTGGCCATCGGTCAGAAGAACTCAACCGTTGCCGAGGTGGTCGACATCCTCGAAAAGGGCGGAGCGATGGAATACACCGTGGTGGTGAACGCCTCCGCGTCGGATGCCGCCGCTCTGCAAATGTATGCCCCGTACGCCGGATCGGCGATCGGCCAGTACTGGATGTACAACGGTGAACATGCGTTGGTCATCTTCGATGACCTCTCGAAACAGGCCGTCGCCTATCGCGAACTCTCGCTTCTGCTGCGTCGCCCGCCTGGGCGCGAGGCCTATCCGGGCGACGTCTTCTACCTGCACAGTCGTCTTCTCGAGCGCGCCGCCAGGCTCTCGGAGGAACTCGGGGGGGGGTCACTGACCGCTCTCCCGATCGTAGAGACGAAGGCGAACGACATCTCCGCCTACATCCCGACCAACGTGATTTCGATCACCGACGGGCAGATCTTCCTCGAAACCGACCTGTTCTTCTCCGGAATTCGCCCGGCTATCAACGCCGGTGTATCTGTGTCCCGTGTTGGTGGTGCGGCGCAGGTGAAGGCAATGAAGAAGATCGCCGGGCCGCTGCGCCTCAACCTTGCCCAGTTCCGTGAGCTCGAGGCATTCGCCGAATTCGGGTCCGAACTCGACGCAACGTCGCTCGCTCAGCTCGACCGTGGTCGCCGCGTGGTCGAGATCCTCAAGCAAGGCCAATACGATCCGCTGCCGGTCGCGGAGCAAGTGGTCGGCATCTTTGCCGTGACCGAAGGGTTCTTGGACACGGTTGACGTCGCCGAGGTCCACGCCTTCGAATCGGGCCTTCGCGAATACATGCGGACCCGCTACTCGCACCTGCTTGACGCGATCGCCGACTCAGGCGAGATGGATGAAGACGCGATGCGCACCGCTATCGAGGGATTCGCCTCGACAGGGGCGAGTCCGGGACACACAGCCGGTCAGGAGGCCGCCGCGCTCCGGTCCGAGCATGCAGATGCGAAGGCCCTGCGCGAAGGCGAGCACAGCCGACCGGTCGGGGAGGCGTAGCCACAAATGGCTTCGGCTGAGCTTCGTCTGATCCGCCGCAGGATCCGCAGCGTCGAATCGACGATGAAGATCACGCGCGCCATGGAGCTGATCTCCACCGCGCGGATCGGCAAGGCGCAAGCGCGGCTCGTGGCTGCGCGGCCGTACGCAGCGAAGCTCGACGAAGTGATCCGAAACGTGGCGGCCGCCGGCGGCGCGAGCCATCCGCTACTCGAACAACGCGAGGTTGAGACCGCGGGAGTTGTCATTGTTTCATCCGACCGTGGGCTTGCCGGCGGCTACAACCATGCGGTCATCCGGATCGGAGAGAGCGCGATTCGCGCGCACACCCGCGCGGGGCGCCGCGTGTCAAGCTCTACGTCGTAGGGAAGAAGGCTCAGTCCTACTTCGCCTATCGCAAGCAGCCAATCGAGCACGCCTGGCTGAACGTCACGGACCTGCCGGTCTATGCGGATGCGCGCATGATCGCCAATGTTCTACTCAACGACTATGCCGAAGGCAATGTCGATTCCGTTGAGGTGTTCACCACCGAGTACATCTCTGCGCTCACGCAGAACCCGATCCACCGTGAACTGCTGCCGATTGCGCCGCCCACCTCGGACGGGGATGAGGCCTCGGTGCTGCCGGTTGGCTACTCGTTCGAACCGTCGCCGGAGGACATCCTCAACCGGCTCCTGCCGCGTTATCTGGAGGGCTCGATCTTTGGAGTACTTCTCGATGCGTCGGCATCCGAGCATGCGGCGAGGCGCAGAGCGATGAAGGCTGCGACGGAGAACGCTGATGAATTGACCAGGATCCTGACCCGCGGTGCCAACCAGGCCCGGCAGGCAGAGATCACAACCGAGATCTCGGAAATCGTCGGCGGCGCTGTGGCGCTCGCCGACGATTGAGAAACCAAGGATGGAGCACCAATGAGCGAGAGCACACTTCCCTCCGGCCGGATTGTGAAAGTGGCCGGGCCGGTTGTTGACGTCGAGTTCCCGCCCGACGGTCTGCCGGAGATCAACTTCGCCCTCGAAGTAGATCTGACGATCGGCAAGGACACCACAACGATCAAGTGCGAGGTTGCCCAGCAGCTGGGAGCCAACCAGGTCCGCGCCGTTGCCATGGCCCCCACCGATGGCCTTGTGCGCGGTGCCGAGGTGCGCAACACCGGGTCGCCGATCATGGTCCCCGTCGGCGACCAGACCCTTGGGCACATCTTCAACGTGTGGGGCGTTGCGCTCGACGATCCGGATCACGTGTTCACCGGCGAGTGGTGGCCGATTCACCGCGAGCCGCCCCCGTTCGACGAAGTTGAACCGCAGAAGAAGATCTTCGAAACCGGGATCAAGGTCATCGACCTGCTCGGGCCCTACCTCGAGGGCGGGAAGATCGGCCTCTTCGGAGGTGCCGGTGTCGGCAAGACGGTGCTCATCCAAGAGATGATCAACCGTGTCGCAACCCAGCACGGCGGAGTTTCGGTGTTCGCCGGAGTCGGTGAGCGGACCAGGGAGGGCAACGACCTCTTCCTCGAGATGTCCGAAACCGGTGTTATCGACAAAGCGGCGCTGACCTTCGGGCAGATGGATGAACCCCCCGGGGTTCGTCTCCGAGTCGCCCTATCTGCGCTGACGATGGCCGAGTACTTCCGAGATGTCCAGCGCCAGGACGTGTTGCTGTTCATCGACAACATCTTCCGGTTCACGCAGGCCGGCTCCGAGGTGTCCACACTGCTCGGGCGCATGCCATCGGCCGTCGGCTACCAGCCGACGCTCGCGGGCGAGATGGGTGCCCTCCAGGAGCGGATCACATCGTTGAAGGGCCGGTCGATCACGTCGCTGCAGGCGATCTACGTTCCCGCGGATGACATCACCGACCCGGCGCCTCACACGGCGTTTGCGCATCTCGATGCAACAACCGTGCTGTCACGTCCGTTGACGGCACTCGGTATCTACCCGGCGGTCGATCCGCTGGACTCCACCAGCCGTGCGCTCGACCCACAGATCGTGGGCGAAGATCACTATCAAGTGGCGACCGACGTGCAGCAGATCCTGCAGCGATACAAGGACCTTCAGGACATCATCGCCATCCTCGGCATCGACGAACTGTCGGAAGAGGACAAGCTGATCGTTGCCCGGGCTCGGCGGCTCCAGAGGTTCCTGTCCCAGCCGATGTTCGTGGCAGAGCAGTTCACGGGCCAGCCCGGCATCTACACGCCGATGGAAGACACGATTGCATCGTTCAAGGCCGTCGTCGACGGTGAGATGGATCAGTACCCGGAGCAGGCCTTCTACATGGTCGGCGGCGCCGAAGACGTGAAGGCGAAAGCGAAGGAACTCGAGGTTTCTGCCTGATGGGAAAGCCCTTTCGCGTTGATGTTGTGACACCAGAGGCGGTGATCTGGTCGGGTGAGGCCGAGATGCTCACCGCCAGGACCATCGAAGGTGACATCGGCATCCTCGCGGATCATGAGCCGACGATGGCCGCTCTCGCCACCGGAGCGGTGGTGATCCACCACGAGGACGGAGTCACCTCGGCCGGTATCCACGGCGGGTTTCTCCAGATCTTCCGCAACGAAGTAACACTCCTCACCGACTGGGCCAGACTGACCGACGGCGGCCTAGAAGAAGCCAGACAAGCCGCCGCAGCCCTGAGAGACGAAGACGCAAACAGCGACGCGTAGCGTTCCGTCCTCCAACCGATTCCTCCCCCTCAGGGGGAGGTGGCCCGAGCGCAGCGAGGGACGGAGGGGGTCAAGCAGTTCCACGACCCGCAAGGCCCTGCCGATGTTGGAGGGGGTTAGACGGTTCCACGACCCACACCACGTGGCCCTCGCGCGCCGCTCCGACCACGAGAACTACGTCTCGATGACGCCGATCATTGTCCCGGTGGCGCCGGCTTCAAGACCGTCAATGGTCCAGAGGTCGTCGAACGTGCCGGTGTCGACCACAACCGCGGATACCAGCCCCGGCGGTGTCAGACTCACATCGATCGGATCGAGGCTGATGTTCCACGCCGTCATCGTGAACGTGTTCTCGCCCAGCACGGTCGATGACACCACCGTCAGCCCTTCATCAATCGCCGATGCGTCGCTCTGCGGCTTGGCGATCGCCACCTGTGCAAAGGCGAGCACAATGGCGATGATTACCAGTACCAGCAGAACTGGCCGCAAATCGAGTTGCCCGTCCGTCATGTTTCTCCGTCCGACTGCTGAGTCGAAGCTATCGGAGGCCGCGTCACCCCACAAGAAACAATCTGTCGCGATGAAACGGACTAGTCACGCAGAGGTGGGCGCGTGCAGGGCTACTCGGGCGGCGACGAGAGTCGGACGCCCATGTCGCTCACCTGCTGAGGGAAGCCCGAACCGATGGCGTTCTTGATAGCTGGGAAGAACATGGACGAGAGAAGGCCCTTCGACCGGATCTCGATTTCTACCACCGCGTCGGTCCCGCCGGGATTGCCGGGCGAGAGTTCGGCCGTGATCGTGCCCGCCATCTCGGAGGTGTCGAGCACGAGTTGGTATCGGTCGGGACGGTTGTGGTCGAGAACCTTCCCGGTGCCTTCGTAGACCTTGCCGCCGATGTCGGTGGACCAGGTGAATCCCGTCAACACGCCGTCCTCGATGATCGGGTCCCAGACCTTTTGCACGGGACCGAGCGAGGCCCACACGTCGGGTTCCTGGAGCTGATCCCACACCTCGGGCGGGTCGACGTTGATCGCGACGGATTCTGAGAAGGTGGCTGAAGGCATGCCGGGAGAATAGCGAGACGCCGGCGTTCGGCCGTGCCCGTGTTATTCGTCGAGTTCCGCCAGTGCGAGCCGGATCTGTTCCGCGGCTTCGTCGAGTGACTCCGCGGAAGGGTCCGGGTCGGCGTTGGCGAAGTCGAGGTCTCTGACGCCGCTCATCGGAACGACGTGCACGTGGACGTGTGGGACTTCGAGTCCGGCGATCATCATGCCGACCTTCTCCGGCGCAAACGCGCGATCGACGGCGCGGCCGATGGTCTGCGACACCTGCATGAGATGCGCGAGCAGGTCGGGATCGAGGTCGATCCAGTGGTCGACCTCCTCGATCGGCACGACCAGCACGTGGCCCGGTTTCAGCGGTGCGATCGTGAGGAACGCAACAACCCGGTCGTCGCGCCACACGAACCGCCCGGGCAATTCGCCATTGATGATCTTGGTGAAGAGTGTTGCCATACGACCGATCGTAGCGACTGTCGAGCCAAGCACTATCGAAGAATCCCAGGAGTTCGACTGCGGCGTTTGATGGACTTTCGGCCGTGGTGCCGTCCACCCCTGCGGGCGAGAATGGTTTCGCCGGAGCGGTCGATACACCGATTCGGCGCGGCATCCTGCAGAGAGAAGCCACGGATGCGGAGAACCGCAACCAGAAGGCTGACTTCCCCGGATGTGGCACGCGCGCGCCACCGGTGTTCGCCCTCTTCATGGTCACAATCCTCGCCGGCACTGGCCTGGTCCTGGGCCCGACGCCTGCGGCGTTCGCCCAGGTCCCTGCCCAGGTCACACTCGACGGAGGGTGGGAACTCGCGTCGAAGATCTCGGAACGTGCACCGTTGCGGTCCCGCCGGTCATGGGAGGTGAGCTTCACCTCGAAGCCGACTTCGTCGATGGAACGATTGCCGGGTGGATCAAGGGGAGTGGTGAAGGCAGTCACGTCGTCCCGGGTGGCTGGGGTGGCATGGACGAACCCGAGACCTGGTACGCCGAGATCGGTGTGATCGACGGAACGTTCAACGGACCGCTCGATCGGGTGACCGGTGCGTTCGACATCGAGTTTGACTTCTACGCCGAGGCCTGGGGGTATAGGGAGGCTCCTGGGATCACATATCGCTGCAACACCGACGACTGGACGCTCACCTGCGCGCTGCCTGAGATATGGCCCGACCAGTCTGGGACGTTGGCGGGGACGATTGGTCCGGAAGGTCGCATCGAGGGTGCGATCGACCTCTACACATTCGATGGTGTCTATTGCGCCACCACCTACGAGGGCAGGACGCGTGGGGTCGATGGATGCCCGACCGTCGGCAGATGGGCTGCCGATGTCACGAACGTGGTTTGGAGAGAGAACCAGGCTCCTGAGGTCGGCGGGATCGCGTCGTCACCGGCGGATCCGACGACCGACGACGCCATCGTGTTCACCGTCGAAGCGACCGACCCCGACGAAGACACCCTCACCTACGCCTGGTACATCGACGGCACGCGTGAAGGACCGTCCGCACCGTCCGTGACGTGGGCCAAACCAACGGCCGGGGACCATGTCATCAAGGTGACGGTGTCGGACGGCGGCGAGTCCGTTGACGCGTTCCTCGATCTCCGAGTGAGCGAACACGTCGGCGACGGCGACAAAGATGATGATGGCGTCCCGGACGACGAGGACCTTTGTCCCGACGAGTGGGGCGAGAACGAAGACGGGTGCCCGCCGTTCGCAGCGAGCGTCGCGTGTGCTCCCGCCAAGCCACTCCCGAAGGACTCCGTCGTATGCACCGCGACGGTTGCAGGACTTCATGTCGGAGAGGAGCCGCTCTTCGACTGGTACCTCGACGGCGGCAGCCAGCAGTCCGGCGAGGCCGCGACGTGGACATGGCCGTCTGCCGAGTCCGGCACCCATGACATCGGTGTGCAGGCCGTCGGCGATCGGTCGCTCCTCAGACGCCGATCTCAGCATTGTTGTAGGTGGCGGCCTGGTGGACGAGGCGACGGCCGGATTCCACTTCGTGTCCTTGTCGTGCAACTCGGGCGTTTCGAGCGACGACACGCTGAATTGTGCTGCCCTGTTCGAACGGGACCGGAAGACGTTGGACCGCTTGCTGTCACCTTGGCAGATCGACGGTGCGCCGCCGCATCGGAAGTTGCTTCAGGTAGCACGTGCGGCGTGGAGCCTCGACGGAGCCGGCGCCGGGGGATCACAACGTGACGGTGACGCTCATCGACCCTGCAACGAACAACTGATTGGCGCAGTCGACGGCCGCGAATGTGACGCCGGGCAAGAATGCCATGATCCCGCCGGCGCTCCAAGCCGGGGCGGCGACGGCCACCACCCTAACGGCGGCGGCGTGGCTGTGGCTCGAGTGGGCTGCGCCGACGACAGGAGGAAGCGGGCATGGTCCCCGCTTCCGCACCTGCTACGGATGAGGATCGGTACTGGGACGACCGTAATCGTGCGGAGCGGGACTCGGCACTGGCCGAGCACCAGAGATTCGCGGACGATCAATTCGCGAAATTCACGCAGTGGTGCCGAGACCGAATGGCTGCTGAGAACGCGGCCGCCCTGGCGGAGCGACAGGATCGTCAGCAGCGCATGCTGAAGGCCGACCGCATCGAGGCGATCGTGGAGCGTGAAGGGTACGGCGACCTCGGTGGGTTCCTCGACGGGCAACTGGAGAAGGGCATCGTGCCATCGTGGAAGCAGCTTGAGCAGATACGCAACGCGGTCGTGAGGCGTGGTGGCGATCAGGCCGCCATGGATCGCTACTTCGAGAAGAGCGACGCGAGAGTGTTCCTCGAGGGTTGCCACGACACCCTGGCCTGGGGAACGGGGAAGGTTGCGGGCGCAATGACCGGAGAAGTAGGTGGACGTCTCGCTGAATGGCTGGTCCGCAACCCGGAGGTGCCAATCCGGGTCGGAATCGCGGGGCTGACGATGGGCAAGTCGGAGCTCGTGCTGATTCCCATTGATGCGTGGCGCAACATGGATGCTGCCGCCGATCAGAAGATGGCCGAGCAGAATCTCGAACTCAGCTCGTGGGAGGCCACGAAGGAAGTCATCAAGACCGGGCCCTGGCATGTCGGTGGGGAGGTTGCCGGCGACGTGGTCTCGAAGTGGTGGAGCGGTGGCGGAACCGCGGCCCGAGAAGCCGCGGAGGAAGCAAGCGAGGCTGCAGCGAAACGAGCAGGTGCCCAGACTGGCGACGACTTCGTTCGGAGAGTCAACGCCAGGGTCGCAGCCAAACGAGCAGCGCGTGAGGCAGGGGAGGAGATCCCTGACGCTGCGGCGCGACGGGCCCCGGCCGCCGAGGCCGCCGAGTACAGTGGCCATGTCAGCCGAACGCAGGACGACTACCTCCGGACGTTCGCACGTGAAGGTGATGTTGTTCCGGCCAATCATCTTCATGAGGCCGGCTATACGGCACGCGACATCAAGGCGGCGAGCAACATCTGCGCCGACGAAGGTGTTGAGATCTATGCCAGGACCACGAACATGGAGTCGATGCGGCATATTCGAGACGGCACCGCCCTGCCCAAGTCGCTTGACATCAAAGCGAAGACGATCAACGAACTGGACACCTACCTCGGTGCGAGACCCTCCGACAAGGGCCTGGTCGGCTACTTCGAACCGTCCAGCCCGACTTCTCGAAAGTTCCCGCTGAACTGCAGGATGAGGTTCGCAAGCGTCTCGCCGAACGTCTCGACGAGGTTGCGAAGCTCTCCAAGGATGCCAAGTTCCAGGGTCTCATCGATGATGGGGTTCTCAAGATCGAGGGCGGGAAGATCATCGATACTGCGACAGGCAAGCCGTTTGCGGGAGATATCGACGCGGTGTTCATCAAGGACAAGGCGACCGGCAAGTACCTGACCGGCGGCGACCGCTACGAGCGGGTGCTTCAGCGGTGGAAGACCGAAGTCGGGGGGCAGCACGGTGTCGAGATGAACGTCGTGAAGGATGTCACCGCTCCCTATCGACCCGGCACCGCTGCACATGACGAGGCGTTCCGCAAAGGGACAGAGCTTCAGCAGAAGCTGCAAGCGAGCCACACATCCCACAAGAAGGAGATCGTTGTTCGATTCGACGCGGACGGCGCTCTGCGTCGGGGACCAAGGGACATCAATCTGACTCCAAGCGCGGATCAGATATTCGTGGAGGGTGCTGAGGGAGCAGCACGCACCGCACCAACCGGGATCGGCGGAACTGCCGGCTCAACAATCGGAAGGGAATGGGAGGGCAGACCGAATGCGTGACGAAGCCGTTCGATATCGTCTTGACCAGGATCAGGTCTCAGCCGTCCTCAATCTTCTCGGAGTCGTGCCGGACGGTCGCTTTGTGACGGTGTCCGACTTGGCTGCCACTCCGCGTGGAGTGTTGGAAGGATCGGGGCTCCTCGACACAAACACCGACATGCCGGTGCAGGTGCTCGATTCAGCAATCCGGATTGTCGCTGCTCCGGAGCGAGTCCTTACGGCCAGGGTCAACGTTCGCGGCGTTGAAGAGTGGGACATCACCCACGTGGCGGCAGGATCGACTGGCGGTCCGTACGTCGTGGTGGCGACGCCCGGCGACGGCCTCGACGTTCTCGTGTTGTCCACCGAGTACGAAGTCGCGGCCCTCCTTGATGGCCTGTTCGACCTGACCACGCTGCCATCTCGGCCGGTCTCGCCCGATTCCGTGATCTCGTTCGACGGTTGGATTGGCGTGCTCGCCGCCGCGGATGCGCAACGATCAGCAGAACTCGCGGCGCAACTCGGTCGTCATCCGGTGCCGGATGCCCGGTTCGATGCAGCGGGGCTCCAAGATCAGGTGGCTTCAGGAGTGGTTGGCAACGACACCCGCTGGTCGGTCACGGCCTTCACTCCAATCTCACCGTTCGATCTACGCACAGCGCCGCCGAGTGGTTCTGCAATGGTCGAGGGCATGAAGGAAGCTGGCCTTGTCGAAGCCGACGGCGCGTACCTGCGGCCGAACTCCCTTGGGACCGACGTCGTCGGACTCTGCAGCGAGGTGATCAAGTGGGGAGGTGTGACGCTGAGCTACACGGGTTCGAGCCCGGACATCAGGATGGCGGAGATCACCGTCCTGCGAAGCCCGCTTCGCTTCGGCCTTGGCTTCTGGAATGGTGAGGACGGCGCCCGCGAGGTCACCCTTCTCGAGCCGGAGTCCGAGGTTGCCGCGGAGATGCTCCGCCGCCTTCTCCTGATTCCCGTTCCCGCACCGACCGCGAAGGCGGAAGGATCCGCTTGTCCGGGTTGCGGGGCAGTGGCAGAGCCGGGGCAACGGTTCTGTGCGAAATGCGGGAGCAACCTCGAGCCGACAGCAGCGCCGAAAGCGCCTGCGTGTCCGTCGTGCGGGGCTGAGGTCGATCTCAACGAGGGAGCATTCTGCTCGCAGTGCGGAGCCGCCGTTGCGGGAGCGCCAAACGAAGGTGGCGCTCCATGATCGGGCGCATCATCGGGCTGCTCTCGATACCGATGTTCGCGTTCATCATGTGGAGTCTCATCCGGCAGGTGCGGCGTCCTTCGCCGGTCCGCCCTGGGTGGACGGCGCTCGGCCTGGTGACGGCTCCGTTCATGCTGATCATCAACCTCGTCTTCCTGAAGCAGGCGGCTCCGGGGTCCCTCGGCATTGCTCTGCTCGTCTTTGGCATCGGCTTCGGTGCGGCGTGGGGCTTCACCGCGCGGCTTTCGCTGAAGGACGACAAGGTGATTGCCGATCGTTCGATCCTTCACCTCATTTTCTGGGCGGTCTCGTTCGGACTCACCCAACTCCTCGCGACGTTTGGCGAGGCCTGGCTCGTCGCCGGCGGACTCGCCACGATGTTCTTCGCCACCGGATCAAGCCTCGGCACCAACACGAACCTCCTCATCCGCCAGTTCCGGGTCCGCAGGAAGGCCGAACCGGCTGCCGCTGACTCGACGTAGGTCATTTCTCCGCTCCGTCGTCAGGCACCCGCCAATACCCCTTACTCCGAAGGTCTGATCAACCGATACTTGAAGTATCACAACCCAGGCCGAGAGGGGGACGCCGTGCGCAGAATGCTGGCTCTCTTCACTGTGCTCGGGGTCGACATTCGCGCTGACGGCGAACGTGCCCCGATCTGCCGACGCGACCACTCCAGGTGCGATCGGGGAGATCGCGTTCTGGTCGGATCGTGATCACCCCGAAGGCGAGATATACAAGCGAGATGCTGCGGGCGGCGCATGGCAACGCTTGACATGGAACACGGAGCGAGAATTCGGCCTGGACTGGTCTCCGGACGGAACGAAGATCGTCTACGCACTGGGTCCGCCAACCAATTCCGCAATCTGGGTGATGAACGCCAATGGCGCTGCCAAACATCCTGTCGCTCTGGACGGGTTTGCGAACGGGTACCCGTCGTGGTCGCCGGACGGTACGAAGATCGCCTACGTTTCGAAACGGTCGGTGAACTCCTACTCCATCTGGGTGATGAACTCCAACGGATCCGGCAAGACCGGCCTGACGACCGCCGCCCCTGAGACGTATGACCTCGATCCAGCATGGTCACCGGACGGCGCCAAGATCGCGTTCACATCCGACAGGGACGGAGATGCTGACGTCTATCTGATGGACGCCGATGGCGGGAACGTCGTCAATCTCACAGCTGGCGGCGCGTCCATGGACCGCAATCCTGCCTGGTCACCCGACGGCTCGCAGATCGCCTTTCTGTCGAATCGAGCCGGCTTGAGCAGCGATCTCTATGTCATGAACGCCGACGGTTCGAACGTTCGCCGCCTGACCACCATCTTGAGCAGCAAGCTGGCGACCGCATGGTCACCCGACGGTGCGCACATCGCTTTCACGTCGCTCGTGAACAACGTCGGTGATCTCTGGATGGTCGATCCAGATGGCTCGAATCTCACCCAACTGACCAATGATCCTGCGGACGAGTGGTACACCGCGTGGGAATCGGTGAATCGTCCGCCGATCGCCTCGAATGACGGCCCGTATCACATGTCGAACGGGCGAACTCTGCACGGTTCGTCGGTGCTGGTGAATGACTCAGATCCCGACGGTGAGGACCTCGTGGCAGAACTTGTGACGGGTCCTACTCAAGCGACGAGCTTCAGCCTTGCCGCGGACGGAACCTTCACGTACGAGCGCAGCGGTCCGATCCCGGCGATCGACACGTTCACCTATCGAGCCCGGGATACGCGTTCGGGAGTCTCGAATGTCGCAACGGTCACAATCATGATTGGTTTCCCGGACTCCGTGGGTTTGGTGGATCCGGGAACCGGAATGTGGCACCTGATCACCCTCGGCGCCGGGGTTTCGGACTTCTACTACGGGAACCCGGGCGACTATCCGTTCATGGGAGACTGGGACTGCAATGGGGTCGACACGCCCGGCTTGTATCGGCAGTCCGACGGCTACGTGTACCTGCGTAACAGCAACACGCAGGGCTCCGCAGACTTGACGTTCTTCTTCGGGAATCCTGGTGACGTTCCCCTGGCCGGTGATTTCAACGGCGATGGGTGCGACACGGTTTCGATCTACCGGCCGTCTGAAGCCCGGTTCTACGTCATCAACGCATTGGGCCAGGATGGCGGAGGTCTGGGTGCTGCCGACTTCTCGTTCCTGTTCGGCGACGCTGGTGACAAGCCGGTGGTCGGGGATTGGGACGGCGATGCCGTCGACGAGATAGGGTTGCATCGCGAGTCGACGGGCTTCTTCTACTACCGCAACTTGTTGACGACGGGGAGTGCAGATGGCCAGTTCTACTTCGGCGACCCGGGCGACCGGCTTGTTGCGGGGGATTGGGGTGTGGTTGATGGTGCGGACACGCCTGGGTTGTTCCGTCCGTCGGATCTGACGTTCTACCTTCGCTACACCCTGACGCAGGGCAGCGCGGATGAGGAATCCCCTTGGCCCGACGCCGGACCAGGCTGGCTCCCAGTAGCTGGCAACTTCGGAGTCTTCTGAACCGGGTCCGTCGAGCCGCGGGCATCTTCGTCGCTCCCACCGCAGGTGGGGAGAAGCGGCCGAACGCAAGTCCGGGTGCAGAGGGGGCTCTGAGAGCTTGAAGCCTACAGATCAGGTCCCAAAGGGGCTTTCTCCCCTGGCCGTGTCGGCTGTTGGCGAGAGCATTGGTGCATCGGCACTGAGTCTTGACAAGGGGGACATCGTGCGCAATCTTCTGGTTCTGTTGGTTGCCGTTGTTGTGACGGTTGGGGGTCTGTCGGTCGTGCCGGAAGCTGCGGATGCCACCGTGCCCGGCGCGGTCGGCAGGATCGTGTTCACGTCCACCGAAGGTGGTGGGGAGCTCTACACGCGGGACTTCGCTGGTGGTGCGTGGAGTCAGCTGACGTCGAACTTCGTGGCGGCGGAGGAGTCGCCGGACTGGTCTTCAGATGGAAAGAGAATCACCTTTGTGTCCCTTGCCTCGGGCACCCGCGATATCTGGGTCGTAGCTCCGGACGGCAGTGGGTTGAAGAACCTCACGAACAGCAAGGAGGCGGAATTCCATCCGAGGTGGTCGCCCGACGGCTCGCGAATCGTGTTCGCTCGAAGCCCCTTGGGCATCTTGACGAGCGATATCTGGGTGATGGATGCGAACGGATCCAACCCGGTGAACCTCACTCCGGGAACTGCTCTCGGTATCGAGGACGACCCCGCTTGGTCGCCGGATGGTTCGACGATCGCGTTCCGTTCAAATCGGGATGGGTCCGACGACATCTACGTGATGAGTGTGAATGGAACTCGGGTCACGAACCTGACAAAGAGCCCGACGTCGATGGAGCTCATGCCGGCGTGGTCGCCGGATGGTTCGAAGATCGCGTTCATTTCGGACCGGGGTGGGAATCCTCGCGATCTCTATGTGATGGACTCGAACGGTGCACGCGTTCTGCGTCTCACGAAGACGACATCGAATGAGTACTGGCCGGAGTGGTCGCCGGATGGGCGTCATATCTTGTTTTCGTCGGATGCCGATGGGGATTGGGATCTGTGGATGGTGGATCCGGATGGGTCGAATTTGGGTCATTTGACGGACCACGAGGGGGACGAGAAATACGGCAACTGGGAGTCGGTGAATCGGCCGCCGGTGGCCGTTGACGATGGCCCGTTCTATGTGCGGCCGGGTGTGACGTTCGCGGGTCCGACGGTGTTGGCGAACGATTCGGATCCCGATGGTGAGGATCTGACTGCGAAGCTGGTGACGGGTCCGAGCCATGCGGCGAGTTTCAAGTTCTCGACGGATGGGACGTTCGTCTATCGCCACGATGGGTCGGCGGTGTTGATGGATTCGTTCCGGTACGCAGCGAAGGACCCGCGTTCGGGTGTGTCGAACACGGCGACGGTGACGATCAAGATCGGTGTGCCGCACACGGTGGGGTTGGTGGATCCCGGATCGGGGATGTGGCGTCTGCGCAACACGGCGGGGGTGGTGTCTGAGTTCTACTACGGGGATCCTGGCGATTATCCGTTTGTGGGGGACTGGGATTGTGATGGGGAGGACACACCGGGGTTGTATCGCCAGTCGGATGGGTTTGCGTATCTCCGGAACTCGAATTCGCAGGGGATTGCGGATGTGTCGTTCTTCTTCGGGAATCCTGGTGATGTTCCGATTGCGGGTGATTTCAACGGGAACGGGTGTGACACGTTGTCGATCTACCGGCCGTTGGAGGCTCGGTTCTACATCATCAACGCGTTGGGTCAGAATGGCGGCGGTTTGGGGGCGGCGGACTATTCATTCCTGTTCGGTAACCAGGGTGATAAGCCGATGGTGGGGGATTGGGATGGCGACGGGATCGACGAAGTCGGTCTGCATCGTGAGTCGACGGGGTTCTTCTACTATCGCAACACGTTGTCGACCGGTGTCGCGCACGGGCAGTTCTACTTCGGTGATCCGGGTGACCGATTCGTTGCGGGTGACTGGGGGATCGTGGATGGTGAGGACACGCCGGGTTTGTTCCGGCCGTCGAATCAGGTGTTCTATTTCCGGCACGACTTGACGCAGGGCAACGCCGATTCCCAGTTCACCTGGAAAGGCGCTGGAACGGGTTGGCTCCCTGTGGCCGGCGACTTCAACCTCAACTGAGAACCAGGCCTCTCCTGGGATTCCTCCCCCTCAGGGGGGAGGTGCCGAGCCCAGCGAGGCGGAGGGGGTCAAACGGTTCCACAACCCACGATCAGCCGAACCTGACCGAACCCAGCGAGGCGGGAGGGGGTAAAACGGTTCCATGGCCCAGGAGGAGTCGCCGCGTCTGAGCAGCTCCCACACCGGGACGATCTCTCGGGCCGTGGCATGGAGGTCCGCTTCCGTACGGCGAATTGCCTCAGCGGTCACGCCAACAACCCCTGCGGTCGATCGACCCGATGATGATCTCTCGCGCCAACCGTTTCCCCAGCCACCTCCCAACCAGACGCAACCCCTCGGTGCGTCTCAACGGATAGTTGAGCGGTCTACGACTACGGCATCGAGATCACCGTCGTGATCGAAGTCCGCGCACGAGGGTGTGCCGTGGCCTGGAAGGTCTGGGGCGAGTGTGAAGCCGAACCCGTTCCAGGCGCCAGCCCCGGTTGCCACCACGGTCGGATCATCGAGCGTTGTGTACCCGAAAGCGGCAGATCCATCACAAGCAGCGAGGGTTCCTACGGGATGCGGAGGGCGGCGGGACATCCAGACGGGCGTCCAGTCCGACTCGAACACTCCTATGTGTGCACTGCGGCCGGACGTATCGGTTGCCATCGGTCGCGGATCCCAATTCGCGTCGCTGAGCGGATGGCGATACGAAACGAGGACGGTCTCGATTCCGACGCCCGCGATATCGCCGACAGAGGCAGCGAGAACGGTTCCAAACGGGAACCCGGTTGCTGGCGCGTCGACCGCATCCAACGGGAGATCGCGGGCCACGTTCCACCAGTCACCGTCAACGAGGCCCGCATTCCCAATGGGGAGATCCCAACCTGCAAAGTGAACTCTCAGATCGTCGTGGTGTTTGTGGCCGGTGCGCCACGCCGCTACGCCGCTTCCGTCGACGAGCACCTCGAGGATCGATCCGTGACTCGTTGGCTCGGTCTGCTGGTCGAAGAGGAAGTTCCCGAGGCTGGTGGCGATCACCGTCGGTCGGGTGCCGTACGCCTCGGACAGTGATATCGGCTGTGCGACGTGGGGGCCGTGACCCCAGACGATGTCGACGCCCCATGAGGCCAGATTCAGTGCGACGGGTTCCAACTGCGGATCAATGTCTTGCCAGAACTCGAGGCCGCCATGGATGCCTGCCACGACCACATCGGCAATCGCGCGGGCGTCCCCTACAGCGATCTCGGCACGGTCCGGATCCCAAGACGCGACGCCCGGGCCTTGGGATGCGCCAAGTCCGTGTCCACTCACGTCGAACGCGAATACGGCGACGGTCAGCCCCGATACATCGACGAGGAGAGGCTCCCACGCTGCGTCGGCGTTCTGACCACCGCCGACCGTCTGCATTCCCGCGCCGGAGACCGCTTCGATCGTGTCGATGGAAGTCGGCAAAACGCTTGGATCGCGCCGACATTAATTACTGATGCTGAAGGCGTCTATTTCTATGATGCCAAGGGGAAATCGTATCTCGATTTTTCATCCCAGTTGATGTGTTCCAATCTGGGCCATAAAAAACAAGGCAATTATTGAGGCCATTGTGAAGCAAGCTGAAAAACTGCCCTATATTGCGCCAGGTTTTACCACTGAGATCGCTGTGGAAGCGGTTGAAGCGTTGCGGTCCATTATGCCGAAAGGCTTGGACAAGTTCTTTTTTGACCAGTGGTACCGAGGCCAATGACGGTGCGCTGGTCATGGTCAGGCAATCCAAGGCACCGGCTTACAAGGTGATTTCTCGCTATCATTCTTTTCATGGGGCGACACCCACCGGTATGGCTTTTACCGGAGATCCACGGCGGTGGCCGGTTGAAAGTGTCAGGTACACGGTCGATGGCGTTCTTTTCGCACCGGACGCTTACTGCTACCGTTGCCCATTCGCCTTGGAATATCCTGGATGCCAAATCCAGTGCGCGAGATATCTGGACTATATGATCAAAGAGGAAGGCAACGTAGCCGCCATGATCGTTGAGCCGATCGTTGGGACCAACGGGCGTATCGTTCCACCCCCGGAATATTTTCCGTTAGTTAGAAAAATTTGTGATGAAAACGGTGTGCTGTTAATCGCCGATGAAGTCATGACTGGATGGTTCAGAACCGGCCACGCATTTGCTATGGATATCTGGGATGTCCAGCCGGATATCATGACTACGGCAAAGGGAGCCGACATCAGCCTATACACCGCTGGGAATTACCGTCGCCAACAAGGGGGTTGCCGATTCTTTGAAGATAACTTCTTTTGCCATGGTCATACCTATGCTTATCATGCCATGGCTTTATCACCGGTGCCGACGGCGATCGCGGAGACAGGCGGATGATGGAGAGCGGATTGCCGCAAAAACTCAGCCAGCATTGAAAAACAGGCTTTATGAACTGGCGGACAAACATCCCTGTATCGGTGACGTCAGGGGCCGGGGCATTTCTGGGCCTTCGAAATCGAAAAAATCGAAAGACCAAAGAACCGTTTAATGTCGAAGCGGATAAAATCAGCGGAAAACCGCTGATGACCGGAAAAACTTCCATGGAGTGCATGCATCACGGTTTACACATGCTGGCCTGGTATGACAACCTGGTCCTCGCTCCGCCCTTGATTATTACCGTGGAACAGGTGGATCAAGCCATCGATATCATCGATAAAGCGCTTCAGATCGCAGACAAGGAAACCGATGATACGGATACAGCGGCATCCCGATCAGCTGAATTTTAGCATCGTTTATCTCTGTTAATTAATACAGTTTTCAGGGGATCAGATTCTGACAATAAGGATATACTACAAATAAAATACTATTTCTGATGTATTTATGCATATAATTTATTGTTGACTTATCACTGTCTGTTTGTTAGAGATTAGAATAAAAAAAATTAACATGCGGGGTGGCTGCAAGACGCCTGAGATTACACCCTTTGAACCTGATCTGGATAATTCCAGCGTAGGGAACGACATACTTATCATTTATAGAACCCTAAAAAGCCGTTTCCTTGCAAACGGCTTTTTTATTGGAGAAATTCCAGCACTGCTGCCTTTTCACCAAGACAGGAGTTACCTCATGAAAAATCTCTCTTCCAAAACGGCCTAAAACCTTACTGCTGTGAGAAAAAACAAGCCGCTTATTCATAATATAACAAACTATGTTGTGATGAATTATACGGCAAATGCACTTCTTGCCGTGGGTGCATCGCCGGTTATGGCCCACGCACCAAATGAAGTCGAACAAATGGTTTCATTTGCCGGCGCTCTGGTACTTAACATTGGTACACTAACTGATGACTGGATTGATTCCATGATTAAAGCCGGGAAAAAGGCAACCACCCTGAAAACTCCCATCATACTTGACCCGGTTGGGTCCGGAGCTACATCACTAAGAACTGAGTCTGCCAAAAAAATTATTAATGAAACAAAAATCAGCGTTATCCGGGGAAATGCGTCGGAAATTTTATCCCTTAAAAACAGTGATTCAAAAACCAAAGGTGTTGATTCTATCCACAGTGTTGAAGATGCCACTAACACAGCCAAAATACTGGCAAAAGAATTGCAAACCACTCTGGCTATAACAGGTTCTGTTGACCTGGTGACTGACGGTAACCGTACAGTGCATGTTTCCAATGGTCACCCCCTTATGGCATGTGTCACCGGAACCGGATGCACGGCAACCGCAGTTGTCGGTGCATTTTTAGCCGTAGACCATGATCCATTCAGCGCAGCGGCCACCGCGCTTGCATTTTTCGGCCTGGCAGGAGAAGTGGCAGGTAAAAAAGCACAGGCACCTGGAAGTTTCATGATAAAGATGCTGGATGCCTTATATACAATAACCCCGGAAAAGCTTAAAGCAGGTTGTAAGATTGAGAAAAATTGAAATGAAACCTGAATCAATTGAGGCGGTTTCAAAATGTTCAATTTTGTTCGAGATCAAGGAAGGCGAATATTTTAACCACAGGAATACATGTAGTATTTCGAGGATTAAAATATGAGCCTGACGCAGATGTCGGACAAAAGGGGACGTTTTGAAATTGCCTCAATCGATTATTCTTTATACCTTGTTACAGACAGAGCTCTTTCCAGGGGAAGAGCCACCCTTGAAATTGTCAAAGCCGGTGTTGCCGGAGGTGTAACCTGCGTTCAACTGCGTGAGAAACACTGTTCCACACGCAAATTTATTACAGAAGCATTATCTGTAAAAAAGTATTTAAAACAAAGCAATATCCCGCTGATCATTAATGACCGGGTGGATGTTGCACAGGCAGTTGGCGCAGACGGCGTTCATTTGGGCCAGACAGACATGCCGCTTAGAATGGCAAAAGATATTCTGAAAAATTCGATGATCATCGGAATTTCCGCTGAATCTCTTGAAGATGCGATCCGGGCTGAAAAAGATGGTGCAGATTATATCGGCATCAGTCCGATTTTCGCAACCCCAACAAAAACAGATACAGCTATGCCACTTGGTCTTGAGGGATTAAAAAAAATAAGCAGGACTGTAAAGATCCCAAAAGTTGCCATCGGCGGTTTAAACTGTGAAAATGCAGGCGAAGTCATATTAAACGGTGCCGACGGAATTGCCGTTGTATCAACCATTGTTTCTGCGGATGATCCTGGAAAAGCCGCCGAAAAATTAGGTGCTATGATAAAAAAGGCACGTATCTCATGAAATTAAAAGATATCGGGGAGTTCGGATTTATCGAAAAAATCAGTCAGGGTTGCCTCATCCGTCCTGAAAATATAATACGTGCAATCGGCGATGATGCGGCTGCATTTTATACAGATGCCGGCCTTGTCTCCCTTATAACCACAGACTTGCTGGTTGAACGGGTTCATTTTCTGCGAGATGCAACAACCGGATTTAATCTAGGATATAAATCTTTGGCTGTCAATTTAAGCGATATTGCAGCCATGGGCGGAACTGCAAGGGAGGCATTTATCAGTGTTGCTATTCCTGAAGATTGCTCCATAGACTTTCTTGAAGATCTTTACCGTGGGATAAAAGATCTGGCTGCTACATTTAAGGTCAACATTCTTGGCGGCGATACCACCTCGTCTGTGGTTGACTTAATTATTAATATTTCTGTGACAGGCAGTGTTCCCAAAGGAGGAATTGCTCCTTAGAAATGCAGCACAACCTGGAGATATCATTTTTTCCACAGGCTTTCTGGGTGACAGCCGTGCAGGGCTGCACATGATACTAAACAACATACCGGCTGATTCTAAAGAAGTTGAAAGCACTGTTTCATGCGCATATTCTTCCAAGGCCCTTTTTACACGAAGGCCGATTTCTATCCGCTCAAAACGGTGTTCACGCAGCGATAGATGTCAGCGACGGGCTTTCATCCGATATTGTTCATATTGCAAAGGAAAGCCATGTAGGTGTTCGTTTATTCGCTGACCAAATTCCTGTTTCAAAAAATCTGATCTTTTTTTGCAGACGGTTTGATTTTAACCCTGCTGAGTTTGCATTTGCCGGAGGTGAAGATTATACATTGCTATGCACCGTGTCGCCGGATCATGCCGATGATGTGACCGAAAAATATCTAAAAACCTTTAACAGTCCTCTTTATCCCATTGGAAAGATAACAAATTCTGGAAAAATGGAAATTGTCGATTCGTCGGACCGGATTAAAGAATTCAAACCCAAAGGATGGGATCATTTTAAATCAAAATGAAGGGTAAAGTCAGGATCCGAGGGGTCAAGGGGTCAGGGGTTCGAGTAGAACACTGAAAAAGAAAACACCCGGCCCTTCGATTCCCTGAACCCGTTTCATCATATAATCCAGATGAGAACCACTATTCGTCATTTCTCAATAGTTTGATAAGTATCATAATCATAGGATAGTAAAATGAATGAAAAAACCACGAATAATCAGAAAATAAGTCGCACCTATCATAAAGTCCTCACCATTGCCGGATCAGACAGCGGTGGAGGCGCCGGGATTCAGGCGGATTTGAAAACCTATTCCGCCATGGGGTGTTACGGCATGTCTGTGATTACCGCCCTGACCGCACAAAACACAAAAGGGGTGACAGGTATCCATCCCGTACCGCCCTCTTTTGTGGAAAAACAGATGGAAGCTGTTTTATCTGATATTGGTGTTGATGCGGTGAAAATCGGAATGCTGTATTCCGCTGAACTGATTCAGACAGTGGCACAAGTATTGAAAAAATATAAAATAGACAAAATTGTTCTCGATCCTGTGATGGTGGCCCAAAGCGGAGATAAACTCCTCCAAGACGATGCCATTGAAGCGATTAAGATACATCTGATGCCGCTTTCCAGTGTTGTGACACCCAACCTTCCTGAAGCCTCGGTTTTACTGGATCGTAAATTGCATGGTTTTGAGGAAATTAAAAAAGGAGCCAAAGATCTGTCCGATATGGCAGCCGGAGCGTGCTTATAAAAGGCGGACACAGCAAAAATGACAACAGTACCGATTTTCTATACCTTGCCAAAGAGGATAGGTTTGTTGTGCTGAAAGGAAAGCGTATAAAAACCCAAAACAATCATGGAACCGGCTGTACGCTCTCTTCGGCCATTGCTTCCTGCATGGCAAAAGGGTGTGGAATTGAAGAAGCTGTGGGAAAGGCCAAAACATACATCAATGAAGCCATTGGTGCCGGGTCAAAGTATAAAATTGGCCACGGCCATGGTCCTGTACACCACTTTTTTAAATTCTGGGAATAGAATTTTGTAAGCGTTCATCGAACGCTGAAATTAGAAAATAGAAATTTTTGGCCTTCATGCTTCTGTTCGACTTATCAAAGTCGTGCAGACCTTATCTGATAATATTCCCTGATCTACACTTGATTTGACATAATTGGAAAGTAAGTGAAAACTTAAATTGACCATATGATATCACAACTTTTCAGGAGTCTCCGAAAGTTTGGA
>CAWEEG010000019.1:0-45298 GCA_963808015.1 uncultured Actinomycetota bacterium | reverse complement strand
GAAATTGCCGTCGTCGGCATAGACGTAGACCTGGCGCCCACCCGCAGAGTGCCAGTTGAGGCGGACCTTGCCGGAGTTCATGGCGACGAGGGGAGTCCCTTGCGCGCCGGACATGTCGACGCCCTTGTGGGTGCGGCCCCCGGGTCGAGAAGCGCCCCAGGTGTCTATGAACCATGTGTTGCCGGCAACGGGACATACGACACCGGCCGTGGTGACCGCCGGGAGGCCGGCAGCGGCAGAACTGCTCGCGGCACCCGACGAGTTGTTCGCTGCCCGAGCAGCGGCTGCCTCCGCTTCTCTGCGTCGGGCCTCTGCTTCGGCTTGACGCCGGAGTTCTTCCTGATACGCCGCGTAGACGTCCTGATACTTGTCCTGGGCGTAGGCGAAGACCGCGTCGGCCTTCTCCCGCGCCTCGGAGAGGCGCTCGACGACGGCGACTTGTTTCTCCTCGAGGATCTGGACCTCAGAGCGTTTCGCGGCTATCTCGACCTTCAGGCGATCGTTCTCGCGGTTGACGGCCGTCAGGAGGTCGAGAGAAGCGAGGTCGCGATCGGTGGCTTGACCGATGAGTGTCTGGCTGGTCAGAAGGTCCTGGATCGAACCCGCCGTAAACGCCGCGGTGACGAGGCCGGTCCCGGAGTTCGTATATGCCTCAACCACAACTTCCTGTGCATTGGCCCTGAGCTCCTCGACCTGCTCGTCGAACTCGGCGATCTGTCGTTCGAGACGGCTGATCGTGTAGTTGAGTTCCTGAAGCTCGGCTGCGATGCCCTCAAGTTCACTGATGGCAGATCCGACCGCCTGGTTGGCGTCCATGAGATCCTGGTACGCCTGCTCTTTGGCAGCTTCGGCTTGGTCGACCTCCTGTTGGGTCTGCGCACCGGCGGGGATTGGGGCAACCACCAGGAGTGCGAGGAGCAGGACGACGATAAGCGACTTGGTCGTGATCGATACGCGCATTCGGTACGTCAGGCTAGACCCGAAAGGCCGGTATTTGCCAGACGGGGAACGGCGAGAGTGGCGGATTTCGCGCACTCCAGCAACAAGGCGCAACTGGCAGTCGGGATGGGTCCGAGGCGCCGGATCGAACCGCCAGGCAGTACGATCAGCGTGATGACGAGTCGAGAGTTCCATGGCCAGCGGTAACGTCTCGTTTGCTCCCCGCCGCACGTCGGTCGGGAGGACGACGGCAGGGCTTCTCGCGCTCGGCTATCCACTCCTGATGGTGGTGATGGCGCTCAGCGTTGGATTCCGCGAATCCGGCGATCTACAGGACTTCGCAGCGAGCTTCATCGCGGCCGTGATGTTCGTCATCGCACTCCCGACCACGTGGTTCCTCTCGTTTGATTTCATCGAGGTATCGAGGACGACGGTGGTCGTGTTCGGGCTCGTGACGAGCTTTCCCCTCTGGTACATCCTCGGGACCTCCCTCGCGGTCCGATCGGAGAACTGGGGTCGATGGTTCCGCCTGTACGTGACGGTCGCAATGGCGTGGACGTTGGGGAATCTACTGATCCTGGCCGTCGTGGGAGCGTTGGCAGGGAGCTAGAAGAAGGACACGAGACACGAGACACGAGACACGAGATCCGAGACAGTCTCATGTCTCATATCTCGGGTCTCGCTACCGATCGCGTCGCGGGGCGGGTGAGCAGTGTGGGACTCGCGTCCATCGGCTCAGAACAGTTGCGGTCTGAAGAGGTTGTCGTGTCGGCTGATCGTGTAGCGGTCGGTCATCCCGGCTACGAAGTCGATCACCTGGGTCAGTGTGTCGGCGTCGTCGTGGCGGTAGGTGTCGGGGATCTCATTTGGGTGGGCAACGTAGTAATCGACAAGGTTGCGAACGATCTCGCGTGCTCTGCGGCGTTGCGGTTCAACCTCGGCCCGCAGGTAGACCCGCTCAAACATGAAGTCTCTGAGTTCCAGCATCACCGCAAGAGTGTGTTCGTCCATGGAGACCTCGTCGCGTTCCAGCGATGTGGTGATCACCGACGTGATCATGGTGTTGATCCAGTCGCTGCCGGGTACACCCAGGGTCTCGAGTACCGCGGGTGGAAAGTCGGACGGTCTGAGGACTCCTGCCCGGATCGCGTCGAGGGCATCATGGGCCAGGTAGGCAATACGGTCGGCAAACCGAACGATGCCACCCTCGGGGGTGCGAGCAGGCACTTCGACCTTCCATGGATGTGCCCTGATTCCGTCCAGAACTTCAGCGGTCAGGTTTAGTGGCTCAAGAACCTCGAAGATCCGGACCGACTGATCAGAGTGCCGCCATTCACCTTCGACGAACTCGCTGCAGCGCGTCCTCGCCGGTGTGACCGAATGGTGAATGGCCGACGTCATGGCCGAGGCAGGTGGCTTCGGTCAACGCAGGATTCAGACTGAGCCCTCGAGCGATCGCAACACCGACCTGAGTGACCTGGAGGGTGTGCGTGAGGCGGGTGACGTAGTGGTCGCCCTCCGGATTCATGAAGACCTGAGTCTTGTGCTTGAGGCGGCGGAAGGCTTTCGAGTGGAGGATGCGGTCGCGGTCTCGCTCGAAGCAGGTTCTCCAGGGGTCCGGCTCTTCTGGGACGGCACGCCCGACCGAATCGGCTGCACGTGTGGCGCCCGGCGCGAGAATCTGCCCTTCCTGGATCTCCGATACCAGGCGGTCTCGGAGCACGAATCGGTTCATTGCTAGACGAACCGTTCACGCAGGCGCGAGCTGACGTAGTCCATCGTCGCCACCACGATTGCGATCGCAAGCATCTGTGCTGCAGCGGCCCGGTACTGGAGCAGGTTGATGTTCTGCTGCAGGAGGAATCCGATGCCGCCACCGCCGGCGAAGCCGATGATCGTCGACATGCGGACGTTGATATCCCACCGATACATCGTGAATGAGATGTACGGCGGCACGATCTGGGGAACAACGGCATAGATGATCGTCTGAAGGCGCGTCGCCCCGGTGGCGCGGACCGCCTCGAGCGGACCGGTCGCGATGCTCTCAACCTGCTCGGAGTACAGCTTCGCGAGAGCCGCGGTGGTGTGGAGCGCGAGGGCGAGGGCACCGGCGAAAGGCCCGATGCCGACCCAGACGACGAAGATGATGACCATCACGAGTGGTTCGATCGAACGGAGTCCGTTGAACAGGGTGCGGGCCATGTAGTAGACGGTCAAGCCGATGTTCTGGTCCTCGGCCTTGCGGAGCGCCTTGACCGAGAGGAAGGCCCCGAAAGCCCCCCCGATGATGGCGGGGACCACGACCGTGGCGAACGGGTTCTCCAGGAGGTAGAACCAGTCGATGATCGCTCCGATCGCCATCCCGACGAGAGCTCCTGCGATGGCGGAGACCACAAGCGTAAGTGCGTTGAGCACGCCGCGTGACACATGGCGAACCACTACATACCCGAGCTTGCTCGCCGCCATTGCCAATGCGAAGGCTCCAATGAGCGAGGAGAACACAGGGATTCCGATCTCCGTGATCTCGCCAAGCGACACCACGAAGCTCCCGAGGAACTTGGCAAATGTGATGAGGTCTTCCATCCAGCCGCCGAGGAGGATGAGCAGGTCTGCGACGATGTATGAGCTGATCAGAACGAGGAACGCGACGGCAACCAGAGCAGCAACCCGGGCGCTGCGCAGTCCGAGCCCCGGCGGTTCGTCCTCCTCCTCCGGCGGGAACGTCCAACGCAGCAGCAGCCATACGAGGACCGCGAGGACGATGAGGGCCAGCAGGAGCGTGAGCCAGTTGGCATCTGTGAAGGCTCGAAGCGATGAGGCCCACCGCGAGGCCTGAATTCCGACAACGAGGCCGATCGGAATAGCGATGAGAGCAAGAGAGAGGTTGATCACCGGGACGGTGACATCTCGCATGAGGTTCTTCGCCGCGAGGAAGCTGAGTGGTACTGCAAGGATCGTGCCGACCGTGGTGGCGAGGAGCGCCAGCATCACCGTCTCGACGATGCGGTCCCATGTGTTCAGGGCGTTGTCTGAGAGCCTCGGGGATAGGTCGGTCTTGTCCGCCAACTGGACGATCTTGTACTGCTTCCCGTCCGTTGCGTCGAAGAAGATCATCGAGACATTGGCCACGCTCGTTCCCGGTGCTCCGAGGATTTCGAGGCGCTGCTCCTCGTCGAAGGCCACTTCATTGAAGAAGAGGGAGTCCGGGGAATCTCCATTGACCGCCGTCTGACCGACGTTTATCGAACTAAAGCTCCGGGAGACGGTCCGGTCCACGAGAAGTCTTCCGCGACGTTGCCGGCTCCGGTGAGTTGGATCGAGTCGTCCGGACCGACATCGAACGGGTCGAAGCCGATGTCGCGGCTCACGAGTCCGGTCCCCGAGCCGGTGCTCGCCTCGAAGGACCCACCCCAGCTGATGAAGTCGATGACGTTGTTGTTGTCGTCGACGAGCGAGACGCCGCCGGGGCTCCGGATGTCGATTTCGGGGAGGAGACTCTCGTAGACCGCGATGGGGTCGTCGGTCGAGGGCAGGCTCTCGGCGTCCTGGACGCCGTTCTTGTTCGTGTCGGTCCAGACGCTCACGCGGTTCCGCCAGCCGCCAACGTTTGTCTGCGTTATGGCTTCGACCTGTTGGGGTTCATCCGTCTTGCGATCGGGGGCCTCGAATGACAAGGAGAACGTTCCGTCGTCGGCAACGTCGGCTCGGCCTTGTGAGAGGACGATGGCGTAATCCGAGACCGGGACGAAGTTCACCGTGACTCTGGCACCGGGTTCGTATCCGGTACCGTCAACCGTCAGGAGTTCCCCGGACTCTGCACAGGTGGGCGTGACGGTGATCGTCGCGCCCGTCTCTGCGGGTGTGGCCGGTGCTGGTTCTGCTCCGTTGCAGGGCACGTAGACGTCGGCCGTTACGACAAGGTCGTCCTTGTCGTAGGTGACCAGGTCGGGCCGAGCGAGGGCGCGAAGGATGCGGAAGAGCTGTTCCTGGCGAGTTTCGGACTGGATCTCCTCGAGGGAGACGTCGGTCTTTGCAAACGCAAACGCGTAAATGACAAAAGCGACGAGGATCGCAATGAGGATGTAGAGCGATCGACGCCAACCGCCCGATGTGCGGCCGGTTGGCTCCGGCTGGTCGGGAACCGGCTGGTCGGGAACCGAGTCGGGTTGGTCGGGTGGGGATTCAGCCAACGCGCTCCGCCTCCTTCCCGTAGATCTCCTTGAACTTGGCGTCGTCGATCTCTGCGGGTGTGCCCTCGAACACGAGCTTGCCCTCGTTCAAGGCGATGACCCGGTCGGCGTACTGATGGACGAGATCGAGGAAATGGAGGGAGCAGATCACCATCACGCCGTCTTCCTGATTGATCAGTTCGAGGTACTGCATGATGCTGTGGGCGAGCACGGGGTCGAGGCTCGCGACCGGCTCGTCCGCCAGCATGATCTCGGGGTCCTGCATCATCGCGCGGGCGACCCCAACACGTTGCTGCTGGCCGCCGCTGAGCTCGTCGGCTCGAGCCTTGGCCTTCTCTTCGAGACCGACTCGGCGAGCTGCGCATATGCCTTGTCGATGTCGGCTTTCGGGAATCGGTTCACCACGCTGAGTGCGGGGTTGAGGTAGCCGAGGCGTCCCGCGAGAACGTTGGTGAGCACCTTCGATCGATCAACGAGGTTGAAGTGCTGGAAGACCATGCCGATGCGGCGGCGAATCCTCCGTAGCTCTTCCTGGGATGCACTTGTGATGTCGGCGCCGTCCCACGAGATCGTGCCGGCGGTCGGTTCGATCAAGCGGTTGATGCAGCGCAACAGGGTGGACTTGCCCGATCCGCTCAACCCGATGACGGCGAGGAACTCGCCCCGTTCGACTTCGAAGGAGACGTCATCGAGGGCCTTCGTACCCCCGTCGTAGATCTTGACCAGGTTCTCAACCTTGAGCATGGATTCGGGCACCCCATCTGCTTGGTCGAAGATCGGGCGGGGACTTTTGTCCCCGCCCGATGCTTGGTGATGCGGGCAATTGCTTCTAGAGGTCGCCCGACTCGAGTCCGAGCTCTTGAACGAGCAGACGGATGAAGTCGAATTCGGAATCGTTGGTGTACGAGATTCCGCTCCAGGAGTATGCGTCGAAGGCTTCCGCGAACCCGTCCGGGTCGTTCAACGCAAAGTTGCTGAGGGCCGCCGTGATCTTCTGTTGGATCTCCAGCGAAACCGCAGGAGCGAAGCTGACCGTGTCGTTGGGGATCGGCTCGGAGAGCTCCATGATCTTGATCTTCTGGATCACGTCCGGTGCTTCTTCGCGGATGTTCCGGCGAGCGTCTCGTCGGAACACGCCGTCACAGTCGATCTCACCGTCCGCGTCGAGAGCGCAGCTCGCGACCTTGTCGGCCGGAACGTCGGCGTCTTCCAATGTGCCGTCCCAGATGACATTGCGCTCGGCGTCGATCGATGGGCTGAAGAAGACTGTGCCGAAGTCGGCCTCTTCGTTGTACACGGCCTTGACGACAGCGGAGTGCCCGCCGGCTTCAACGGATTCGCCCGGTTCAACGCCATCAGCAATGAACATGCCGTTCGGTACCAGGTAGCCAGACGTCGATCCCGGATCAGGATATGCCCAGCTCTTCCCGGCCAAGTCGGCGAGCGTTGTGGCGTCGCTGTCCCGTGGAATGATGAACTCGGCCCAATACTCCGTGAACCCGAAGCGGAGTGACTTCATGGCAACCGAGATTCCACATTCGTCGTTGCCGATTACGTAGGCGGTCGCGGGGATGAACCCAATCGTGTTGTCCGGCGATGCGCACATCTCAGAGATCGTTGCCGCATACGATGTCGGCACGCTGACCTCGTACACGAGGCCGGTCGCCTCTTCGAGCACGCCTTTGAGAATCTCGCCACCGGCGATGATCTCTTCGGCACTCACGGACGGAACAAAGAGGACCTTGATCGGATTGTCGGCTGTGCCGATCTCAACCATGGCCTCGGTCGTCGTGGTCTCAGGTGCAGCGGTGGTCGTTGTGGCCGCTTCAGTGGTCGTTGTTGTCTCTTCGGCTGCTGCCGCCGTGGTCGTCGTGTCATCGCTATCGGAGCTGCAAGCAGCGGCGATCAGCGCAAACGCGAGAACCAGGACGATGAGAGGGATCTTCCTCATTTGTACTCCCGTGTTGAGAGGGCGCAGTATGCACCCAAGCCAGCGGCCGAATGGTACTCGCCGGGGAGGGCGAACGCCAAATCGGTCAACACCATCGCTGGTCAACGAGGCTCTCGAATTCATCCCACGTATGAACGTCTCGCACACCGAAGACGGGATCGTTCCAGGCTCGGACGAAACGACAGGTGACGGCCTCGGGCCGATTGGTGTGAAGTTCCATGATCTGGCGCGGCGAGTCGTCGAGGTAGACGTCACAGGGCACCCTCCACTTCGCGTCGGTGATGTGCACTTCGCGTGTGGGGATCCCGCGGTCGGCGATCCACGCGAACGTGTCGTGGATCGCCCAGTCGGGCTTGGCGCTGATGATCACGATGTCGTGATTGACCGCCAAGCGTTCCAGGGTCTCGAGTGCGTCGGGGTAGGTCTCGAGATGCCGGAATACCGACCCGTGGTCGCCTCGTGCCGCCCATCTCCAGAACGCACCCATCGACTCGAAGTGGGTGAGGTCGCCCATCGCATTCCAGGAGTCGACGAGGTCGGTCGTCAGCTCCGATCCGAATTCGTGGTTGTAGCGGCTGACCCAACCGGTGTTGAAGTCGGCGACTACGCCGTCAAGGTCGACTCCGAGGCGCATGGCTATTCCTCGACGACGGTTCCGCCGAGCATGTCGGCAATTAAGTCCTCCGGGTCCTCTCGTGTTGGACCGTCGTCGAGTTGGTCCGCTTCCGGTGCCCGTGTCGGTTCTTCGGTCGGTACCGTTTCCGTGTCGTCATCGGACCGGAATCGGAGGGTGATGGTGCTGCCGAGCACCTCTGCAGTGATGGATTCGAGGGCTCGGAGGAGTTGGTCGTCTGCGTTGAGTTGCTCGAGGTGGAAGTGCTGGTGGGCGGGCATGGTGAGCACGGCAACATCACCGCTGACCGACTCCGGCTCCGCGACCCGCACGAAGGCATGACGCCGTGCTCCGAAATCCGACCGGATTCGGGCAACGATGACCGGCCACGCCGCCGAGAATTCGGCGAGGGTGAGGTCGCTGGCGGAAGCCACTGGTTCGATGGCGGCCGGCGGCGGGGCGTCGGGAAGGTCGAGTTTGTCTTCTTCGGGTGGGGGTTCGGGTTCAGCGGGGGTGTCGTCGGGCTTCGGTGCTTGACCACCTCCGTCGGTGGCGATGTCGGAACTTGGTGCGGGAGCGGTTGGTGCTCGACCCCCTCCGTCAGCGGCTCCGCTTTCGGGGGGCTCGTGCTGCTTTGCCGCTTCGTCGGTCGCTCCGCCGCTGCCACCTCCCCCTGAGGGGGAGGAATCCGAGGAGGGGGAGGGATCGTTGAAGGCCGGGCGGCGGATTGCGGCCGCTCCTCCCTGCTTCACCTCGCGTTCGAGGCGCTCGATTCGGGACGCGAGTGCTTGGCCGTCAAGGGTGGTCTCCGGGCGGGTGAGGCGGATCAGGGCCAACTCGAGGACGAGACGCTCCTCTCGACCCTGACGGAGATGGAGGAGGGCTTCGGAGAATCCGTCGATCGCTCGCAAGACATCGGCCGATGACAAGATGCGACCCTGCCGACGCCACTCGTCGAGGATCTCGGGTGGCTCATCGGTGATCTCCTCGAGGTTCGGCGCGTATTGCGCGAGGAAGATGCCGCGGAAGAAGCCGAGCGAGTCGGCAACGAAGCGCCGCAGATCGGCGCCGCGAGACGCAAGTTGGGCAACGAGCCCGAGCGCAGCAGGGGCATCCTGATCAGAGATGGCTGTGACGAGACCGGTGAAGGCATCACCGTCGGCGAGGCCGAGAGCGCGGGTCACGCCTTCAGTTGAGACAACTCCGCCTCCAAGTGCCGCGACTTGTTCGAGCAGGCTCATCGTGTCACGGACCGATCCCCGTGCGTGAGTTGCGATCATCGACAGTCCGGCGGCGTCGGTCGTGAAACCCTCTCGCTTCGAGATGTGCGAGAGATGTTCGACGAGCGTCTCAGACGAGACCGGATGGAAGTCGAATCGCTGCGAGCGGCTGCGGATCGTATCGAGGAGTTTGTACGGCTCCGTGGTCGCGAGGACGAACACGACGTGCTCCGGAGGTTCTTCGAGCGTCTTGAGCAAGGCGTTGCCCGCGGCGCGTGACAGCATGTGAGCCTCGTCCAGGATGTAGATCCGGTGGGCGCCATCGGCGGCGGCGACCGTACCCACGTTCACTCGAATCTCTCGAACGTCCTCGACCTTGTTGTGTGAGGCAGCGTCGAGTTCGATGACATCGAGTGAGGTTCCCTCGGTGATGCCGAGGCATGAAGAACACTCGTTGCACGGCTCGCCGTCAGCACCACGATTCGTGCAGTTCAGGGACTTTGCAAGGAGGCGAGCGCTGGTTGTTTTGCCCGTTCCCCGTGGTCCGGCGAATAGGTAGGCGTGGGCAACCTTGTCGTTGGTGACCTCGCGGGTGAGTGTCCCGACGACATGGTCCTGTCCGACCACTTCGTCGAACCGCTGGGGCCGGTACTTGCGATAGAGAGCCTGATAGCGCATCGGGTTGGAGGGTAGCGACGCGTGATCACCCAGGTTCAAGGTGCGTGCGGTCGGTCGGTGTGGAGGTCAGCTCCGCTCGAGGATCCACGCAGTGATCAGGTCGATCGCCTGAGGGGAGAACGTCTCCTCGATCCTTGCGTACTCCGACACTGCTCCGGTTTCGGCGTGCTGGAACAGGTGGTTGAGTCCGTCTAGTTCGGACACGGTGGCGTCACCGTTGGCGTCGAGCGCTGATTCGAGCGCAGGGATGTTCTCCTCAGCCGAGACCTGCACATCGAGGCTGCCGATGAGCGCCAGCGCAGGGACGTCGAGAGCCTCGAGTTCGGGTGCCGGGTCGTACGCGAGGAAGTAGCGCATCCACGGGTCGGTGAAGGCCGTCACGAACTGCTCGGTCATCGACGGGTCCAGGGTCTCAGTGACGCCGACCGGTGGATTCTCCAGCGCTGCCGAAACGATCGTTCGGATGGCTTCGGCTGCTTCGTCTTCCGGGACACTCGATGCGGAGACCTCCATGATCTCCCGCCTCCACGAAAGCTGCCACGCGATGTCGGCCTCGGGGGCGCCCTCGACCCGCATGAGATCTTCAGTCTGGCGCAACAGGACGTCGAGACCGGGCAGGCCGGGGCCGGCCAGGAGAACGACCAAGTCGACGACATCCGAGCCGTTTGCGACCATCGGACCGATGATGCCTCCTTCGCTATGGCCCACGATGCCGATGGAGCTGAACCGACCATCGGCGGCGAGGAACTCAACCGCAGCTGAGGTGTCCGTTGCGAGATCGGCCGTCGTCGCACCGGCGGGGTCACCGGTCGAGCCGCCAATGCCACGGTCGTCGAATCGCAGCGAAGCGATACCTGCGAGGGCGAATGCGTCGGAGAGGACGAGGAACGGCTTGTGTCCGACGATGGTCTCGTCGCGGTCCTGGGACCCGGAACCCGAGGTGAAGACGACGGCCGGGAAGGGGCCTTCACCTTCTGGCACGACGAGGGTGCCGGCGAGGGAGATATCCCCATTGTCGAACCGGACGTCGGTGGCCTCGTACGGGAACGGCGGCACCGGCTCTTGCGGCCGGGCGAGAGTCAGCGGCTCGTCTCTCAGCTCGAATACGGCTGGGACTTCGGCTCCCGACTGGTACCACGTACCACTCATGGTTGTGCCGTCGATCTCACCTTCGAATACTGCCTCGACGGCAGGGACCTTGATCGTCACTGCGCCATCGTCAACAACTCCGTTGATCGGCAAGTCAGGGGCGTCCTCTGAGGGGCTGTTCACGAGTCCGGTGATCGTTCCCGTGTCATCGACCGTGAATTGGAACTCGATCATCTGCCCGGCGATATCCCCTGCCCAGATCTCGACTTCGGTACCTGCAGGTGGTGGGGTTGACGCCGGCGCGATCGACGGAGTGGATTCGGATGGCATGGAAGTAGTGACGACCGGCTCCTCTGGTGGTTGTGTCGTGGACGTCGTTGAGGTTTCGGCACTGCTCGAGCAGGAGGAGAGCAGGAGAAGGAACGCCGCCCCGATGCCGATGTGCGGTGCTGGAGGTTTTCGCATGGTGAGCCTCGATTGCAGGATCTGAAACGAACGATACCGAGCAGGGTCGTTTGCTGGGAAGCACGTGGCAACGTGCGTGCAGCAAGTAGCCTTATCTGCATGTCACCACAGATGCCAAAGGACATGCGCCAGCTGATGCAGCAGGCGCAGCAAATGCAAGCTCAGATCGAGGCCGCTCAGAACGAGCTCTCGGCGAAGACCTACGAGGGAACCGCCGGCGGAGGGGTTGTGAAGGCCGTTGTTCGCGGATCCGGCGAACTCGTCTCCGTCGAGTTCGATCCTGGGATCCTCGACCCGGACGATCCCGAGATGGCGGGTGACCTCGTCGTCGCCGCAGTCAATCTGGCGCTCGCCGCCGCCGCTGAAGACGCTGCCGACTCGATGGGTGGCGTCGCCGGGGGGATGGATCTCGGCGGCATCCTCGGCTGATGTTCGAACCGCCGGTCCAACACCTCGTCGACGAATTGGCCCGGCTCCCAGGGGTTGGACAGAAGAGCGCGCAGCGACTCGCTTTCTACCTCCTGAATGCCGAAGAAGCCGACGCGGTTCGCCTCGCAGACGCCATCACCTCGATGCGCCGCGAGGTCCGGCTCTGTTCACGATGCTTCAACGTCACGGCTGAGGAGGAATGCTCGATCTGCCGAGACCTCCGGCGCGATCCAACCGTCCTCTGTGTCGTCGAACGTGCTCAGGACATCCCCGTGATCGAGAAGACGGGCGAATTCGTCGGCCGGTATCACGTACTCGGAGGAGCGATCTCGCCAATCGAGGGGATCGGACCGGATCAACTGCGGGCTCGAGAGCTCCTCGACCGGGTTGATGCCGAACAGGTGACCGAGGTCATTGTCGCGGCGAACCCGACGCTGGAAGGTGACGCGACGGCGATGTTCCTCGCGCGCATGCTCAAGCCGCTTGGCGTCACAGTGTCTCGCCTGGCCTCCGGTCTTCCGGTGGGCGGTGATCTCGACTACGCAGACGAGATCACGCTCGGCCGAGCCCTCACCGGTCGCAAAGAGATGTAGGGACAGCTGTGCAGGACTTCACCCGGAAGCTCTGGGACAAACAGAATCAGCATCCCGGAGACCGGCTCCGGCTCTTCACAGCAGTGAGCCGGGCAGTTGATGTTGACACCGCCCTTTACCCGGGGTCGTACGTCGATGTCGCAGCATCATTCGCCTTCCCATCGGTGACGTATGTCGAGAGTGATGCGCGGGCGGCGCGTTTCTTCTCCGACTCAATCGGCGTCGACGAGATCATCGTCCAGCATGGTCCGGTCGCGGAGGGAAGGTCCTGGGAGTTCATCGGCGCCGACTACACCACCGATCTCGGCCTATCGAACGCCTCCTTCGACCTGCTGATTTCGCTCTACGCCGGTTTCGTGTCGGAGGCCTGCGCCCGGTATCTCCGTCCTGGGGGATGGTTGTTGGTCAACCCGAGTCACGGAGATGCTGCGATCGCCGCGATCGATCCCCGATATCGACTCGTGGGTGTTGTGCAATCCCGCTCGGGGAAGTACACCGTGAGCGATCGGAACCTCGACTCGTATCTGATCCCGAAACGAGACATCGAGGTGACGGCCGAACTCATTCACAAGTCGGGGCGCGGTATCGGGTACACGAAGTCTCCGTTCGCCTACCTGTTCCAACTGACATCCGGTTGATCGGCGGCCGAAGGCGGCGCACACACCGGATGACGACCACCGGTGTCCTGATACGGCTGATGCTTTTGTCCGTGGTGGCCGGCTACCGGCGGTCGCCTTCGCGGGTTCTGAAGAGGAGCATCGTTTCCCCCCGTTGGTTCACGAAGCTCGACCGAACCGCGTGGACCTGGTCGGCAACGCGGATGGATGCCTCATTCTGCGGATCGACGATCGAGCAAACGACCGAGAGGTCGAGGTCGTCGAGCCCGTAGGCGACACACGCGCCGGCAGCCTCAGTTGCGTAGCCCTGGCCGCGTTCCGCATCGAGGATGTGGTAGCCGACCTCTGCCATGGACGTCCCCCCTACGTCCTGAACAGTCAACCCGCAGTCTCCCATTGCCTGACCATTCGTGTTGTTCTCGACCACCCACAGGCCGTAGCCATGGCTCTCATAGTTCCGACGATTCCAATCGATCCAACCCTGAGCCGCCTCGGTCGAAGCCATCGACGGATAGAACCTCTTGGCGTACCGATCGTTGAAGAGATCAATCACGAATTGCTCGTCGGTCTCGGCATACGGGCGAAACCGCAGGCGTTCCGTCGGTGGCGGGACTTGAGGGCTCGTCATACACACCACGGTACAGATCGATCGGGGCACACCCCAGAGGCCGCGGACTCTTCAACGTCGGGCACGCATGGGTGGGATCCGTACAACATGGCGGCACCGTACGATGGTTCCGTGAGGGTTGCACTTGTCGAGCCGTACTACGGAGGTTCACACAGGGCGTGGGCTGACGGATACCTAGCGAACAGTGCCAACGATGTCACGCTGGTGAGCCACCCTGCCCGGTTTTGGAAGTGGCGTATGCACGGCGCCCACCTGACGCTGTCCGCCAACCTGGCTTCACGATGCGAGGAGACTCCGGACGTGGTGCTTGCCTCATCAATGATGAGCGTCGCATCGTTTGCCGGTGCCGCGAGGCGCACGATCGGCGATGTGGCGATTGCTGTGTACTTCCACGAAAGCCAGTTCGCGTATCCGCTTTCGCCACTGGACCGGCCGGATCTGACCTATCCGATGGTGAATTGGTCGAGCGCGGCGGCGGCTGATCAAGCGATCTTCAATTCGGAATTCCATCGAACGTTGTTTTTCGAGGAGGCCGAGCGATTCCTGCGTCAGTTCCCGGACGAGCGTCACGGTCGCCTTCTCCCTGCGGTGCGTGATCGGTCGATCGTGCTTCCCGTTGGTGTGGACATTCGGCGAATCGGGATCCCGGCCGTCCGAGGTGGCGGGCCTCCTCTGATCCTGTGGAACCAACGCTGGGAGCATGACAAGGGACCGGACGAGTTCGTCGTCCTGATCGAGGCACTCCTCGCAGAGGGACTCGACTTCCACGTCGCAGTTGTTGGGGAGTGTTTCGTGTCGGCCCCGGAGTCGTTCGATCGCCTCCCCGATCTTCTCGGAGAGCGCCTCGTCGCCTTCGGCTTCGCACCGGATCAGGAATACGTCGACCTGCTGCGGCGCGCAGACATCGTTGTCTCGACAGCAGACCACGAGTTCTTCGGAATCGCGATCGTTGAAGCGATGGCCGCGGGAGTGTTCCCAGTTCTTCCGGATCGCCTTGTCTATCCAGAACGAATTCCAGAGCCGCATCGCGATCGTTGCCTCTACGACGACACGAACGGACTCGTGTCGCGTGTGCGTTGGGCGATCGGGAATCGTGCGTCGGCAACCGAGATCGGCAGCGACTTGGCGAGGACCGTGGACCAGTACGACTGGTCGGTAGTTGCACCCGCGTATGACGCGGTGCTCGAGTCTTTGGTAGCAATTGGGTAGCCGATCCGATGTGCTCCGGGGCGTTGGCCTCTATGCGCCGACCGGCAATTCCTCGACGCTGACGGTCGGCTCAGTTTCGGCGACCGACCTGATCGATTGGAGTGCGAACCGATGAAGAACGACGCGGCGGATCGGGCGTACAAGGCCGGGAAACGAAACGAGGCGGAGTACCACGGATGTGCTCAATGTGTGCTGGCCGCCCTGCAGGACACATTCGACCAACGCGACGACGTCGTCTTCCGCGCGGCGACCGGGCTCTCCGGAGGTGGTGGTCTCGCGGGCGACGGCAGCTGCGGGGCGTACGCGGGCGCCAGCATGTTCCTTGGACAGATGAGGGGTCGAGATCGTGACGATTTCACCGATGCGGCCGGAGAGCGGCACGAGACGGCCCGCATGGTCGGAGAGCTACGGCGGCGTTTCGTCGACCGGTACGGGTCCGTCGTGTGCGGCGATGTCCAGACGAGTGTCATCGGCAGGGCGTTCGACCTGAACGATCCCGAGGATGTGGACCGGTTCAAAGAAGCCGGCGCTCACGAAGTCCACTGCCCCGAAGTTGTCGGCCTGGCCGCACGATGGGCCGCCGAGATCGTGGTGGAGAACGGCCTGGCCCCTTGAAGCCAGTGTTCGACCCCCCTCCGTCCGATCGTCAGTTCGCAGGGTTGATTGCGTCGACCCAGTCGAGGCGATGTGTTCCTTCGATGAAGCGGATTGTTCCGGACTGGGAGCGCATGACCACGGAGTGAGTTTCGACACTTCGGCCGTAGAAGCCGATGCCGTTGAGGAGGGACCCCGAGGTCACGCCGGTTGCTGCGAAGATCGTGTTGTCGGAGTCGACCAGGTCTCGCGTTGTCAGTACCTGGTTGAGATCGTGCCCGTGCTCAAGTGCATACGCTCGTTCGGAGTCGTCGCGTGCCCGACAGCTTGCACTGGATCTCACCATGGAGCGCTGCCATGGCGCACGCCGCGGTGACCGCCTCCGGTGAACCACCGATGCCGAGGAGTATGTCTATGCCGCTGTCCCGCTTCGCGGTCGAGATGGCCCCGGAGATGTCTCCATCGCCGATGAGGGCGATCCGGGCTCCTGCGGCGCGGACTTGGCGAACGTACTCATCGTTCCTCGGACGGTCCAGGATCACGGCCGTGACGTCTTCGATGTCCTTCTTCTTGGCCTTGGCGACCTGAGCGAGGTTGTGCTCGACGGGGGCGTTGATGTCGACCATGCCGGCGGCCTCCTCGCCGACGGCAATCTTCTCCATGTACACCAACGACCCGGGTGCGTACATCGAACCGCTGTCGGCCATCGCGATCACAGCGAGGGCCCCGGGCATACCGAGGGCACAAAGTCGCGTTCCGTCGATGGGGTCGACGGCGACGTCCATCCTCGGTTCTCTGCCGTTGCCGACGATCTCGCCGTTGAACAACATCGGGGCTTCGTCCTTCTCCCCTTCACCGATGATGACGATGCCGTCGACGTCGACCGTCGACAGCATGTGACGCATCGCATCGACCGCTGCCTGGTCGACGCTGTTCTTGTCGCCCCTGCCCTGCCACTTCGCAGCGGCCATCGCCGCAGCCTCAGTGACTCGCACCAACTCGAGGGCAAGGTTGCGATCGGCCGGTTGATCTTGAGGCATTGCGCTCAGACCTTCACGATCAGCGCGTCACCCTGGCCGCCGCCGCCACACAACGCGGCGCCGCCGATACCGCCTCCGCGCGCTCTCAGGGCGCTGATGAGTGTCACGACGATTCTCGCACCGGAGGCGCCGAGGGGATGGCCAAGCGCGACCGCCCCACCGTTCACGTTCACGCGATCGTGCGGGATCCCGAGCAGGTTCGCTGAGTAGAGCGCCACTGCGGCAAACGCCTCATTGATTTCGACGAGGTCGAGATCAATGATGTCGAGATCCGCCTTCTTGAGGGCGATGCGCAGGGCGTTGGCAGGCTGTGCCTGGAGGCTGGTATCGGGTCCTGCAGTCTGGCCATACGACAGGATCTCGGCGATCACCGGCATTCCGAGCGCTTCGGCGGCACTTCGGTCCGCGACGACCAATGCTGCCGCTCCATCGGAGATCTGTGATGCGTTGCCCGCGGTGATGGTCCCGTCGTCCAGGAACGCGGCACGCAGGTTGCCGAGCGATTCAGCGGTCGTCCCGGGGCGCATGCCTTCGTCGTGCTCGATGAGGATGGGATCTCCGCGGCGCTGGCGCACCTCCACCGGAACGATCTCGTCGGCAAACGCACCGGCCTCGGTCGCAGCGATTGCACGATCGTGGCTCGCTGCGGCCCATTCGTCCTGTTCGGCTCGGCTGATGCCGAGCTTGGCGTTGGTGCCGTCGGTCGACTGCCCCATCAACACTTGATCGAACGCGCACATGAGGCCGTCTTGGTTGAGCGAGTCGACGAGTTCCGTGCCGCCGTATCCGTAGCCGAAACGTGCCCCGTTGAGGATGTGAGGGGCGTTGGTCATGGACTCCATCCCGCCGGTCATGACGATGCGCGACTCTCCAGCCCTGATGTGCATGTCGGCATCGGCGATTGTGGCTGTGCCAGACAGACACGCCTTGTCGATCGTGGTCGATGGGACCGTCATTGGGATGCCGCCCTTGAACGCCGCCTGCCGGCTCGTTACCTGTCCCTGCCCCGTCTGGATGACGTGGCCGAACAGAACTTCATCGATCTGTTCCCCGGTGATGCCGGCGCGCTCGAGAGCCGCAGCGATCGCGAAGCCACCGAGATCCATTGCGGTGAGCGAGGTGAATCCGCCCCGGAACCTACCGATCGGTGTTCGAGCGATCGAGGAGACGACGGTGGACATCACGACCCTTTCGTGGCTTCAGCACGATGCTACTTGCCGCGATCCGGTGTGAAGAGGGCTCGCTACTCGACGGCTTCGCCGACCTCGGTCCACGGCGCCGCGTCGAATTGGTGGGAGATCAGCGGCGGCGGGATGTCCCGGGGTCGGCTCGACTGAACCCACGGGCTTGGCTTCGGTACCGGCGGCCGGGTTGCTCTCGTCTCCGCTTCGGATTCCTCGATATGAGCGACTGCCGCAGCGATGGCGGCAGCCATTGCAGCGTCGGCTCCACCCTTGATCGAGGTGATTTCGGTCACGGCGCTCCTTCAACGACTTCGACGAGTTCCACGAGCGTACCCCCGAACGCGGACGGATGGACGAACGCGATCCGATGTCCGCCGCCCCCGATGCGTGGCTCCTCATCGATGAGGCGCGTCCCGGTGAACGCAAGATGTTCCAGCGCCGCATCGATGTCGGGTACCGCGAAGGCAACGTGATGAAGCCCCTCGCCCCGCTTAGCGAGGAATCGGCCGACGGGAGATTCGATGGAGAGCGGTTGCAGGATCTGAAGACTCGAACCGCCAATCGCGATCATCGCTTCTTCGACACCCTGCGATTCCACGGTTTCGCGAGACACCGGTTCCGCTCCGTATTGCTCCTTGAGGTCCGCGAGCGCCGCGTCGAGGTTGTGCACGGCGATCGCCACGTGGTCGATGTTGTAGGGGAGCATCGTGTGATGCTACCGGTTGGCTCCACTGTCGGCCGAGACGGACTCAGTCTGTTGTTCGGCCTCTTTGACGAGATCGACGTCGAAGCAGAATTGCGAACCGACAGGGAATCGATCCTCGTACCAGAGATCGCCGCCCATCGCCGTTGCCAGCTTCCGCGCGATGGGGAGGCCGAGGCCGACGCCCTGTTCGAGGCGGGCGTCCCCTTTCGACAGCTGCTCGAAGTGCTCGAAGATGCGTTGGCGGTCTGCCTCGGCGACGCCGCTTCCGTTGTCGGCGACAATCACCGTGTAGGTCCCTTCTCGACGTTCCTCACCCGAGATGTAGACCTCGTTGCCGCCGTACTTGAGTGCGTTCTCCATGAGATTTCTCAGAATCTGACGCAATCGGGCCGGATCAGACCAGACCTCGACGTACATTGGAATGTCGATCTCGACCGACGTCTTGTCGTCGAACACCATTTCCGCGACCGTTTCAGCGACGGTCAGGACGGTGACGTGCTCGAGGTGGAATCGGAGGTGACCGGAGTCGAGACGGGGAATTACCAGGATGTCTTCGACGAGGTTCTCGAGGTGCTCCGACTCGCCACGCAGGATGGTCAGGAACTCGTCAACCTCGGACGGAGGGAGATCACGCCAGTGATCGCGAAGTGTCTCGGAGAATCCGGAGATTCCAGTGATTGGGGTTCGGAGCTCATGCGAGACCATCGAGACGAATTCGTTCTTGACCTCGACCGTGCGTCGCTCTTGCTCGAGCAGCTTCTGCTGGCGATCCTGAACGTGAATCAACACTCGAGTGGCTCCCGAGATCAACGCGGCGACCGCAAGCAGCAAGACAACGGTGAGGAAGGCGTCGAAGGCGCCCTGATTGGTCCTGGAGAAGAGGCCGGCTCCATTCGCGGCTGCAACAGCTACCGACCAGGCCATGGCATAGGCGAAGAGGATTCCCGCCATTCGGGCGGGAAGCAGGAGGGCCATTGCCACGATGCCGTAGGCAAGGGCTGCGACCTCCATGGAGGTCGACGCTCCACCGATGAGGAACATGGAACCGAGCGCGGTGATATCGACGAGCAGCGGAGCCGTCGCGGAACTCCCGTGGGTGCGTCGATACAGAGCGTCGGCAGCCACAATAATTCCACCGACCGCATACGCGGCGGCGAACGAGCCGCTTCCGGTCGCCAGGAGAATGGCCGCGACGAAGAACACCGTCACGGCGACGGCGGCACGTGCGGTCTGGTAGTTCGCACGTATCGACTCGTAGTCGATCGGGGCTCGGCCCGTCGACAGCATTGGATTCACAAGAACCCTTTCGCGCTCTTGTGGGTCTATCGGCCGGAATGTGGCCGGTGTTGACCGGTTATGGGCGGCGCCGTCGGAGTCCTTCAAGCACTGAGTCGGGCACCACGAGGTCTCCGCGGCCCGATCCGATCCGCAGACCGGGTTTGCCGGCTCCGTGGTAGTCGGATCCGCCTGTTGCAACGAGCCCGAGGTCGGCCGCTACGGCCGCAAGTTGCGTTCGGATCGTGGGTGAGTATTCCGAGTAGTGGGCCTCGATCCCGGCAAGCCCTGCGTCACGGAGATCCTCGAAGATGGTTCGGAGGGTTGCGGCGTCTGCGTTGATCGTGAGGGGATGGGCGATCGAGGCCACGCCGTCTGATTCGGTCGTCAACGCGATGGCGTCGATCGCGGTGAGTCGGTCGCGCTCGACGTACGCAGAGCCGCCGTCCCCGAGGAGACCGACGAATGCCTCGGAGCGGTTCTCGATCGCCCCGGCTTCCACGAGGGCGTCGGCGATGTGCGGACGGCCGACGGCGTCGCCGGCGGCGTGGCGCAACACATCGTTCATCGTGATGGAGTAGCCGAGTTCGTTGAGTCGCTCGACGATTCTCTTGTTTCGAAAGGTCCGGCCGGTGCGAAGCTCCGCGAGGCGGTCTTCGAGCGGTCCTGGCGTCGGCTCGAGGAAATAGGCAAGCATGTGGATCTTCACACCGGCGTGGTCGACGGAGAGTTCAACGCCCGGGATGAGTTCGATCGGGAACCGAGCGGCGGCTTCGCGAGCTTCGGGGATGCCCGAAAGGGTGTCGTGATCGGTGAGGGCAAGCGCTGTGAGGCCGAGCGCTGCGGCCTTCTCAACGACGAGGCTCGGTGCGTCGGTCCCGTCGGATGCCGACGAGTGCACGTGGAGGTCGACCGCCACGATGTCAGCTGAGGAAGGTGATCAGGACCAGGGCAATGATGATGAGAAGGGCATAGCCGCCGTACTTCTTCGCCAGGGCGAAGTAGTGCTTGCGACGCTGAACCTTTGCTTCGGCTGCTTGTTTTTCAGCGCGATTTGCCCGCTGTCGCTCTCGCTTGTCGGTTGCCATGGACGCAAGGCTACCGGACGCGACGGTTGAGTAAAACTCGGGTCTGTGTTGGGGATGGTCCCGGAGATTGGCGACTCTGGAAGTAGGCTCGACCTTGTACGAGACCGCGAAAATGGGAGTTAATGAACATGTCCTTCTGGGACCAACTTGTCGCTGAGTTCGAAAGCCTTGGGCAGGTAATTGCGGAGTGGTTGCCGCGCATCATTGTTGCGCTGCTGATCCTCATCATTGGACGGTGGATCCTCAAGTGGATCCGAACGCTGGTCGAGAAGTTCCTCAATCTGGGCTTCATGCAGGCGATCTTCGATCGTGCAGGGATCACAAGTGCCCTCGCCTCGTCAGATCAGACGGCCGCAGGAATCACCGCAACCATTGTCTACGCATACCTGGTGGTGGTGCTGTGGCTGATGGTGGTCCGGGTGCTCGAGATCCAGTCGCTGGTGGACCTCCTGGAGCGGTTCCTTGCGTGGGTGCCCATGATTCTGCTCGCCGCGATCGTCGTGGTAGTCGCTGCTGCGGTGGCGAACTGGACGGCCGGCCTTGTGCGGCCGTTCGCCAATTCGAAGGATGTTCCGTGGTTGACGTGGATCGTTCAGATCCTCATCATCCTGTTCGGCGTCTTGTTTGCGCTCGACATGCTCGAGATCTCCTTCGCCTCCAACATCACGTTGATCCTCACCGCCGCCATGGGCATCGCGTTTGCGATCGCCTTCGGCGTTGGAGGGATCGACACGGCGAAGAAGTGGTGGGCGAAGTACCTCGCACCACGCTCGTCGGGAGATTCGAGATCAGCTGACTCGATCGGCGAATCGAATCGAGAAGGAAGGGGGAGCGCGATGCGCTCCCCCTCCTCCGCGTCAGTTCTCGACCGTGACCGAGTTGATGTAGATCGTCTCGAGGGGCGTGCTCGGCGTCGGATCGGGACTGGTTGGTGACTGTCCGAGGGGGACTTCTTGGAGAAGGTCGAGAATCTCGAGACCCTCCGTGACCCAGCCGAAGATGGAGTACTGCGGCGGCAGGCCGCCGTCGGCCAGCATGATGAAGAATTGGCTTCCGGTCGTCCCCGGGCCCGCATTGGCCATGGCAAGGACGCCACGATCGTATGCGCACCGTAGGTGGGGGAACTCATCCGGGACTGCGTAGCCGGGCCCGCCGGTCCCGGTCGCGGTCGGGTCTCCACCCTGAGCGACGAACCCGGGGATGACCCGGTGAAACACGGTCCCGTCGAAGTAGCCCTCGGACGCGAGGAAGAGGAACGAGTTGACGGTCTCCGGCGCCAGCGAGGGTCCAACTTGATGCCGATATCGCCGCAGGACGTCGACAGTGTCACGCCGATGGTTGCGTCGGGGCTCAGGTCGAGATCGGCCGGAGCGTCGAACTGCATGGGAATGGCCGGTTCGGCAGCTTGAGCCCCGCATGCCGTCGGCTGCGCCCGGAACTCGTCGTAGTTCCGAGGGACGATCTCGAGGCCGACCTCTGGCTGAGTTGTGGTCGTCGTCGGTGCCGTGGTTATCTGGTGGTTGGGTTGTGGTTGTTGCACTGCTCGGCGGCGGTGGTTGTGGTGGTTTGGTCGTCAGGACCCCCGCACACGGCAAGGGCGAGCGCGGCGCCGAGGAGGAGGCTCAAGGTGGTTGTGCGTCGCATGAGGCGGGATGCTACGTCGAGGCCACGGATAGGAGCCCAGATCGCGAACCCAGGGTTCTCCACCCCGTATACGCGGCCGTCAGGCCCCCACGGAATGGATGGCGCTGCGAACCCAGGGTTCTCCACCTCGTATGCGGCGCTGCCAGCCCACGGAATGGTTGAGATCATCCCCGTTGGGAGACACAGTTGAACGTCCGTCCGCTCCTACACTCATCGTCCACATGGCACTCGTTGTACAGAAGTTCGGCGGCACCTCGCTCGCCGACGCAGATCGAATCAAGAACGTTGCCCGGCGAGTCGTCGAGACATACCAGGCCGGAAACAGCGTCGTGGTCGTGGTTTCGGCGATGGGGAAGTCGACCGACGACCTCATCGACCTCGCGACGCAGATCTCGAAGACGCCGCACCCTCGCGAGATGGACATGCTCCTCACGGCGGGTGAGCGGATCTCGATGGCGCTCGTGGCCATGGCGATCGAGGCTCGGGACGTGCCGGCCGTCAGCTTCACCGGATCCCAAGCCGGCATCCTGACGACCGCGGAACACGGAAGGCAGAGATTCTGGACATCCGCGCCTTCCGGGTTCAAGAGTGCCTCGACGAAGGCAAGGTTGCGATCGTGGCCGGGTTTCAGGGGGTTAGCCCCGATTCGAAGGACGTCACGACCCTGGGCCGGGGTGGCTCGGATGCAACCGCTGTCGCGCTTGCAGCATCCCTGGGCGCTGACGTATGTGAGATCTACACCGACGTCGACGGCGTCTTCACTGCAGATCCGAGGGCCGTGCCCTCCGCTACGAAGCTCGACGAGGTGACGTTCGCCGAAATGCTCGAACTCGCCAGTGCGGGAGCCGGTGTCCTCATGGCTCGCAGTGTCGAGTTCGGAATCCGCTACAACATTCCCATCCACGTGCGGTCGTCGTTTCACGACCGAGAAGGCACGTGGGTCAAGGAGGAGACGATGGAAGAACCGATCATCCGCGGGATCGCCCACGATGATTCCGAGGCCAAGCTGACGGTGAAGGGCGTTCCCGATCAGCCGGGAGTGGCCGCGGCTGTGTTCGAACCGATGGGTGCCGCCGGCGTCAACGTCGACATGATCGTTCAGAACATCTCGAGCCAGGGTGTCACGGACATCTCCTTCACGGTGCCGGCGAGTTCCGCGACAACCGCTGTTGAGGTTGCAGAGCAGGTGGCAGCCGACATCGGCGCCGATGGTGTGGACCTCGATCCGGACATATCGAAGATCACGGTCGTCGGAGCAGGGATGAAGTCAGAGTCCGGAGTGGCCGCCAGGATGTTCCGCATCCTCTCCGACGCCGGCGTCAACATCGAGATGATTTCCACGTCGACGATTCGCATCAGCTGCGTCGTCCGCGGTGACGACACGGAGGCCGCTGTGGAGGCGTTGCATCGGGGCCTTATCGAGGAGACACCATGAAGCGCTTTGCGTCACCCACGGTCGCTGTTGTTGGTGCCACCGGAGCGGTCGGTCGCACGATGCAGGCCATTCTCGAAGAACGCGACTATCCGGTCGGCAGCATCCGCCTTCCTCGCGTCCGAACGGTCGGCAGGAACCGTGGTGGAGACCCCGTGGGGATCGGTGACGATCGAGGACCTGGCTGTGGCCGATCCTACTGGCATTGACGTAGCGCTCTTTTCGGCCGGTGGTGGTCGGTCCAAGGAGTACGCCCCCCGTTTCGTGCAGGCCGGCGCAACCGTCGTCGACAACTCCTCGGCTTTTCGCATGGACCCCGACGTGCCGCTCGTCGTCGCCGACGTGAACGACGAGGCGATCGAGATCCACAAGGGGATCGTCGCGAATCCGAACTGCACGACGATGGCATTGATGATGGCCGCCGGCCCGCTCCACGAGGCAGCGGGCATCGACCGAATGGTCGCATCGTCGTACCAGGCCACGGGCGGATCGGGACAGCACGGGATGGCCACTCTTGAACGAGAGATCGAGTGGTTCTCCGGCAACCGGGATGCGCTTCAACACGGCGGCTGGGAAGACCCGGGTGGAGATCTCTATCAGCGGCCCATCGCCTACAACGTTCTTCCGATGGCCGGTGCCATCACCGAAGAGGGCTACACCGACGAGGAGTGGAAACTCGTCCACGAAACGAGGAAGATCCTCGACGCTCCTTCCATCAAGGTCGAGCCGACATGCGTGCGTGTGCCGACGATGGTCGGCCACGGCATCGCTGCGACGATCTTCTTCGATCGGCCGCTGCCGCTTGATGAGGCGATCGAGGTTCTCTCTGAAGCGCCCGGCGCGCAGTTGTGGTCAGACGATCGCGTTCCGACACCGCTGGACTCCGCGGGTATCGACGATGTGCTCGTCGGCCGGGTGCGCGAGACCGTCGGCGACCGTGGCGGGATCAGCCTCTGGGTCGTCGCCGACAACCTTCGCAAGGGTGCCGCACTCAACGCGGTCCAACTCGCGGAGCTGCTGCTCGACCGGTAGGGCGTAGGCCCCGGACCCAGCCATTCCGCGGGCTGACGGCGCCGCATACGAGGTGGAGAACCCTGCGGTTCGCAGCGCCATCCATTCCGCGGGCTGGTGGCGCCGCATACGGGGTTGTGAACCCTGGGTTCGCAGAAATGCGAAACCCCGCCACTGGGGCGGGGTTTCGATGAGTCGGGACGGCCGGATTTGAACCGGCGACCTCATCGTCCCGAACGATGCGCGCTACCAAGCTGCGCTACGTCCCGAATGACGGGATTGTACCCCCGTTCCGGTCCTGGCGTTCGGTCAGATGATCGACACGTCGATTCGGTCGACTCGGTTCCGTTCCATGTCGAGCACAGTGAGCCGCACTCCGTCGACGTCGATCGAGGCACCCTCGTCCGGCACATGCCCCGCTGCCGCCATGAAGAAACCCGCCACAGTGCTGTACGGCCCAACCGGGAGTGAGCGGCCGACTTCGGTCGAGAGATCCTCGATGGGGAGGCGGCCGTCGGCGACCCACTGCTTCGGACCGATGCGCACGACCGAAGGGACGCCGGGATCGTATTCGTCCTGGAGTTCACCGACGAGCTCTGCGAGGAGGTCCTTCGCTGTGATGATTCCTTCGACGCCGCCGTGCTCGTCAACGACGCACGCGATCGCGAACTTGCGCTGCCGCATCTCCGTGAGTGCGTCGAGAATCGTCGCCGTCTCCGGCATGAACTGCGGGAATCGAAGGAGTATGGCGATGTCTTCTGATGTTGCGTCGGCGCTCCGTTGCAGCAGATCCTTGACGAACAACATGCCGAGGAGGTCATCGAGGTCGCCGCTGGTGACGGGGAATCGGGAGTGGCCGGTCGCTGCCACGGCTTGGCGTACGTCGTCCATCGTGACAGGGGCCGTCAAGAGCGACGATGTCGACGCGTGGTGTCATGACCTCCCGAATCGGCCGGTCGGCGAGGTCGAAGAGGGCATCGATGATCTTCCGTTCGACTTCCTCGATCTGGCCGTCCCGGTGGCCCAGTTCGGCGAGGGCCCGGATGTCGGCATCGGTGACGGCACCCGATTCACCTCGAACGGGGACACGCAGGAGTCGGAGAATGCCGCGTGTGATGGCTCCAAAGAACGACGCCAACGGTGCGAGCACTCGCGACAGCTGCCATATCGCCGGAGCCACTGCGAGGGCGAAACGTTCGGGGTACCGCGTCGCCAGCGTTTTTGGGGTGATCTCGCCGAACACCAGGATCACTGCGGTCACGGCCGCGGTCGCGAGCCAAGGTCCCCATTGCTCGCCGACGAGGCCGATGAACAGCGTCGTGGCAACCGCAGCTGCGAGGACGTTGACGATGTTGTTCGCGACGAGCAGCGTCGACAGCATCCGCTCGGGGTCGGAGATGAGTTGCTCAACACGGCGGCCGGCCTTGCTCTCGGATGCGAGCTGGTGCACCCGCTCCTTGGAGATGCCGATGAGTGCGGTCTCTGAGCCGGAGAAGAATCCCGAGCCGACCGTGCAGGCCGCCAGGATCAGGAGATAGATGATCTGCTCGGAGCTCATCGTTGAGCTCCGGCAGCGTTGGTACTCGGAGGCTCAGCAGGCTCCGTCACGCGTCTCCAGAGGCTTCCGAGACGGCTGTGCGGAGGGCAGACGACGTGAACGGCTTGACCACCCAAGCAGTGGCACCGGAACGTCCGGCAAGGAAGGTATCGGCCTCGCGATCGAGCAGCAGGACGACCGGCACCGGGCTTTCGAGGTCGCGGATGGAGCGGGTGACCGCCATGCCGCCCATGGAGCCGACCTGCAAATCAACCACCGCGACATCAACCGACTCATCACCGGTGGCGACCGCCGCGGTGGACGGATCGCCGTGGTCGATCAATTCGTTGGTGCCGATGCTCAGGGCCGCGTGAACCTCGCTCACCACCCAAGGATCGTCGGCAACCACCAGTACACGTGACATCTGGGGGAGCGTAGTCCGTAGTCCGTAGTCCGTAGTCCGTAGTCCGTAGTCGTCGTAGTCCGTAGTCTCGTGTCTCGTGTCTCGTGTCTCGTGTCTCGTGTCTTGAGTTCTGGCCCATTGATTCTCCCACGCAACCGTGCGGGGGCTCATAACATCGCTGGCGTGTTTCGCCGAACCAGCCTTCTCCTGCTGATCCTCGCTGCCGTTCTCTCGTTCGGTGGAGCCATCGCGGCGCAAGATGACGATCTACCCGTTGTTGTCATTGACCTCAGGAAGCCGTTCGATCAGAGGTTGATGGAGTTTGCTGTGGACACGCTGGCCGACACGCCGGCTCACCTGTTCGTGCTTCAGGTCGATGCTCCTGGCATCGCGTCGGGCGATCCGGCACCGCTGGTTTCAGCCATCGAAGCAGCTCCAGCCCCCGTTGTTGTCTGGGTCGGAGCGCGCCCGGCCGTGGCATACGGTGGCGCGGCGAGCCTGCTCAACAGGGCCGATCTGGGGGCGGCCGCACCCGGGACCCGGGTCGGGTATCTCAACCCCACGGTGATGAGCGAAACTCACGACATCGCGCCACGGATCGACCGGTTCCAGGGCTCAACCGAACAGGAGCGGACGGTCGATGCGGTTGTCGCCACCATGATTCTCACGTCGAACTCGCTGGTGGTCGAGGAACCGATCCCCGGCTTCGTCGAGCAGATTGTTCCGTCGATTGGGCAGCTCATCGTCGGCCTCGACGGCGAGGTGATCACCCGTGGGGAGACTACGTTCGAGATAGAGACTGCCGAGATGGTTGTGATGGAGGACGGGACGGAGGTGATGTCGCCGTCCCGCCCGGTTCAGTTCTTGAAGCCTGGTCTCTGGGATCGTTTTCTTCGCCTCGCTTCCGAACCGGAGGCGACCTTCTTCTTCCTCGTCGCGGCGATCGCAGCGGCCACGTTCGAGTTCTATGCGGTCGGCGTCGGAGTGAGCGCAGCGGCTTCGGTCCTCGCGTTTGTGTTGGCGGGATATGGGATGGCGACGCTCCCCATCTCGTGGGCATCCGTCGGCGCGGTTGTGGTTGGCATGCTGCTGTACACCTGGGATTTCCAGCGGAATCGGCTGGGATGGAGAAGCATCCTCGGAACGGTGTTCCTTGTCGTCGGCGGATTGACGATCACGATGGCACGCCCTCAGATGGCCCCGACCTGGTGGATTGTGCTGGTCGTGGTTTCTGGGGCGGCGCTCTTCTACGGCGTAGCGTTGACGACGATCGTTCGGTCGCGGTTCTCGACCACCACGATCGGGCGTGAGTACCTGATTGGGCAGCAAGGGAGAGCGGAAACCTCATTCGATCCAGAAGGGATCGTTGTTGTCGACGAGGCCCGCTGGCGGGGGAGGGCCCACCGCGAGGCTGGAATCGAGGCCGGCGACGGCGTCGAGATCACCGGTGTTGACGGGATTGTGCTTGACGTCGAACCGGCCGGCTGACGGCTGACTGATCTTCGAGTCTCGCGCGTAAGAGCGCGAAAAAAGTCGCGAAGAAATCCGGCGTACTGTCAGAATTTTCCTGGCGTCCTTGATGGACCGTTCCTACATTCCCTGGGCTTGGTCTTCGAACTCGTGGAGGGCACCCATTGTGATAGCACTCGATCGTACGTGGCAGCCGGTTGCATCCTGCAGCGGAAGCCACTCCCATCTGTTCTTTCCCCCGAATGTCACCGAACGCAAAGAAGAGCGAGAACGTCGAGAGCTGAGAGCGAAGTCGATCTGCAGGATCTGCCCGGTTGGAGCGGAGTGCCTCGACTACGCCATGACGATCCGCGAGCCGTACGGTATCTGGGGCGGACTCACCGAGTCTGAGCGTCGCCAGCAGAACCTTCGCCGCGGTGAACTGACCGAACGTTCGTCCCCGCTGCGTCGGGTCCATCCTTCAGCATCCAGCCATTCGAGCAACGGCACAGCGTGCCGCCGCGACAGGCCGAAGTGATCACGGAACACTGCCACCGTGAATTCGTCGGGTAGTGAGCTGAGGCCGGCTGTGACCGTCGCAATTTGGTCGGCCAGAAGCACGAGGTCGTTATCGATGCGAACCAAGTCTCCCCGCCGGATCAGCGCGTGCTTCACTTCGGCCGAGAGACCGAGATCGGACGCCCGCGGGACGGCGAGGCCGGCGGCGAGGAGCGCTTGAGCGGCTTCCCATGCCGCCGCGTCAGCACTTCCAAGCGATGGTGCGAACCCGATCAGATGAATTGCGGGGCCGTCCTCTGCGAGATCGCCGCTGACCTTGACGAGGGCTGCCACCAGGTCGGCGTCCACTCGCAGACCGCGACGCCGCTTCGGACTTCGGTAATCCGGGACGGAGCGGGTACCGCCCGTGGTATTCCTCCACTGCGGACAGCAGTTCGCTGCCGCGCAGAGCGAAGACCTCCGGCGACAGGTGGAGGGCTCCAACGGTGATGGCACCGCTCGGGGTCCCGCCTCCAGACGACCGACCAACTTCGTCGGCCTCGATCGAGCCGTGGACAGCAACCAGAGCGTCGGCACGCTGATCGGGACTGCCGTCGACCGCATGGGCGAGGGCTGCAACGTCGCTCGGAGTCGGCCGCCTGACCGGTGACGGATCGAGCACGGTTCCACCGGCAACTACAGAACGCCGGCCCGTATCGCGGAGGATGAACCGATCGCCCATCATCACCGGAACGGGCATAGCCGCAGTGACCATCACGGATTCCGCCTCCGCATCCGCCAAGGTGCGGATCCTGGCTGAGACGGTCGCAGTGCCGAGATGAACGTGATAGGCACCCCGATCGGCGACTTCTCCCGCCGACCGAGGCGGGAAGGTGAGCTGAGCAAGGAACCGTCCCGACATCGTGATCGACCCCGGCCGGGCGAGCAGTGTCCCGCGTTCGAGATCGCGTCGGTCGACACCAACGAGGTTGGCCGCGGCGCGCGAGCCGGGCTCGATCGTGTCTCGGTCGACTTCATGTGACTGGAGGCTACGGACCCGCACCTCCGGCCCGGGAAAACACCGCAGCCGATCACCAACGGAGAGGGATCCGCCCGTCAAAGTACCGGTGGCGACAACTCCAGCCCCGGAAATACCGAACGCCCGATCGATCCACATGCGAGGGCGTCCGGTGTCGGTCGTCGGGCCCGCGGCGGCGAGTTCCGCTGCGAGTGTTTCGACGAGATCATCGATGCCCTGGCCCGTGACCGCCGACACTTCAACAACTGGCCACGACTCGGCGACGCTGCCGGCGACGTGCTCTTCGACGTCGATCCTCGAAAGCTCGACAAGGTCCGAGTCGGCAAGGTCGACTCGGGTGATCGCGATGACGCCGTGCGCGACGCCGAGAAGATCGAGAACGGCCAGGTGCTCCTCCGATTGCGGCATCCAGCCTTCGTCAGCGGCGACCACAAACAGGGCGACATCGAGTCCCCCGACCCCGGCGAGCATGTTCTTGATGAATCGCTCGTGACCGGGGACATCAACGAAGCCGACCGCGTCCCCACCGATTGGAGCCCATGCGAAGCCGAGGTCGATGGTGAGGCCTCGCTCCTTCTCCTCGGTCCACCGATCGGGGTCTCGTCCGGTGAGCGCTTGCACCAATGTGGACTTGCCATGGTCGACATGCCCGGCTGTTCCGATGATCGGCATCAGATCTCGGCCAATGCCGCGGCAACGATCGCGTCCTCATCGGGGTGGACGGAACGCAGGTTCACCAGTGCGGCCCCGTCTCTTCGCGCCGCGATGACCGGCGTGTCGTGGTCTGCGAGAGTTCTCCAAACCTGCTCCTCCCGGCCGCTGAGTCGAAGCACCGGAGTCGGGATCGTCAGGCCGGGAACCGAACCGGCCCCCGGGAGTGATTCCCCATCGACGATTGCTCCAACTGTGCCCGATGCCTCCAGCACCACCTCTGTGCGCGCGTGGATCACCTCGGCGTGTGTTGTTGCCATCGACCAGAAAGGGAGGGACGTGACGGCTCCGGAGGCATAGGCCTCGAACGTGGCGGTCAGCATCGCGATCGTCGGGCTGTTGATGCGCAGTGCTCGGGCGATGGGGTGCGCAGCCATCCGCTCGATGGAGGCCATGCTGCCGACCGCGATGCCGGCTTGTGGACCGCCGAGGAGTTTGTCCCCGGAGAACAGCACGACGTCTGCACCCTGTTCAAGCGTTTGCCGGACACCCGGTTCGTCGGAAAGCCAAGCTGGCGGACTGCCTGCGATCCAGGGGACATTGGCATCCATCAAGCCGCTGCCGACATCGGCGATGAATGGAGCATCCAGCGACTCGGCGACGGTAGACATTTCAGAGAAGGGCACCTCCTCGGTGAAACCTTCGACGCGATAGTTCGAGGGATGAACCTTGAGGACGGCCTCGATCGTTCCGGGTACGGCGGTGAAATCGCTCGCTCTCGTGCGGTTGGTCGTGCCGACCTCAACGAGGAGCACCCCCGACGCGGTCATCAAGTCGGGGAGACGGAATGATCCGCCGATCTCGATGAGTTCGCCTCGCGACACGGCGACACGACCGTCACGGCCGGCAAGGGCGGCGAGCGCCAGGAAGAGGGCTCCAGCGTTGTTGTTGACGACAAGCGCTGCTTCGGCGCCGACCGTTGATGCAATGAGTCCGTTGAGGTAGGTCGATCGCTTTCCCCTGGTACCGGTCTCGAGATCGAATTCGAGGTTGCTGGCCCGTGGCACGTCTGCGCCAACGGTCGGTGCTCTGCCGAGGTTCGTGTGGAGCAGCACTCCGGTGGCGTTCACCACACTGCGGAGGCGGGACGACGCCAGCACGCGGAGCCGGTCGGCGGCGATCATCGCAGGGTCGGCAGGTGAGCCCGATTGGAGAGCCGACCGTGCCTCGTCAATTGCCTGGCACGTGATGGTGACGAGCAGGTTGCGCGGCACGTCGAACTCGCCGGCGAGCTCACCGGCCAACGCGTCAACGGAGGGGAGGTCGCGCGGGTCCACATGCGCAGACTACCGGCACCGGTATCCTCGGCCCGTGCGTTGGCGCTGGATCCTTTTCGCTGCGTTTGTGGTGGTCCCGATCATCGAGATCGCCCTCCTCGTCGCGTTCAGCCAGGCCGTCGGCGTCTGGTGGACCATCGGGCTGGTCATCGTGACGGCCTTTGTCGGCTCGTGGTTGGTCTCACGACAGGGGCGAGACACCATTCGGACCGTTCGGGCCGAGTTCGAACAAGGGGTGGTTCCTGCGTCCTCACTCGCCCATGGCGTGATGATCGTCATCGCGGGTGCGTTCCTCCTCACACCAGGCCTCCTCACCGACGCGGCCGGATTCCTCTTGCTGATCCCTGCCGTTCGCGAGGCGATCCGGCGCTGGTTCGTCGCCCGATCGGCGAATCGCTGGACCATCGTGCCGTGAGCGAGGGCTCCGCGACCGGCTTCCACCATCTGTTTGGTTCGCGACACACCCGGTGGCCTCGAAGTCCTCATGGTGCGGCGGACGCCCGAGGCGCGTTTCATGGGCGGAGCCTGGGTATTCCCCGGTGGTGCGGTCGATCCCGCCGACCAGTTCTGATGCGGCGCATGCGGCCGTGGTGTGCTCGAGCACGGGGATGCTTCCCTGGGTCGCAGCCGCCGATCCGAGAACTCGTCGAAGAGACGGGTATCTGGCTGCTCGAGAGTGGGACGGTCCCGACCTCCGATCGTCCGTCGGACGTGGCGGTGTTCTCGGACGTCCTGGAACGTGAAGAGTGCTTCGCCGGTGATGCCCTGCGCTACTTCGCGAATTGGATCACCCCGAAGCCGCTCCCCGTCCGATTCGACACCCGGTTCTTCGCCGCGACCATGCCGCCGGGCCTCGATCCGGTCGTCGACCGTATCGAACTGGTTGATGCCCGCTGGATTCGACCCCCTGATGCGTTCGAACTTGCCGACGCCGGTGAATGGGACATTGCGTTCCCGACACGCAAGATTCTCGAATTCCTGGGTGGATTCAGCACCGCTGCGGCCCTCGGCGAGAACATCGAGCGGCAATCGGATGTCACCCCAATCCAGCCGCGGCTTGTGGTGGTCGATGGTCAGGTCACGATTCTGATGCCCGACGATCCGGGCTTCGACGAGGCGGCCGCCGGGGAGTCCGATCCGGCGCTCCTTGCCGACCTCGAGCGCATCGTCCGATCGGGCGCCAGAGACTTCCCCCGAGATCGGCTCACCGTGAAGATCGAGAGGTACTCGACCAATCTCGGTCTCGGCCACTCGGCCGAACGTCCGTCTGCGACTTCGCCTCTGACCGCGATCGTACGGCTCGCCGGTCAGCACGTAGCTGTCTTCGGGAATCACCGAGAGGTCGACCTCCATCTCGCGAGAGAACTCGTCAGCAAAACCGTCGGCCAGCGTCTGCGGCGAAGCGAGCTCTCCGGACCCGACGATCACGACCTCGGCCTCACCCCCGCGAACGGTGACCGAAACCAACCGATAGCCGGGGGCATCATCGAGCCACTGCTCAACGACGCCGGTCGCCTTGCCGGCGTTGGTGACCGAAGCGAGCACCTCATCGCCGGCAATGGTCAGCGGGATGGCGATGAGAAGTAGGGCCACGACCACGGTCGCGTACGAGCGGTTGATCTGACGTCGATTGGCCTCGACGTGGAACCAGGGAGAGAAGCCGACCAGGACGAAGGTGACTCCTGCGGCCAGAATGACCCCGACGAAGTTGGTGAGGAACAACAAGGTCGCGCCGAGGGCGAAGTCCCACTCGCCGGCTTCGAGCGTGATCCCAATCACCGTCAGCGGCGGGACAAGGGCGACCGCGATTGCCACCCCGGGTAGCGAGTCGGAAATGTCGGGACGTGAGATGGCGAAGGCTCCGGCAGCGCCTGCCGCAAAAGCGATCATCAGATCCACCGTGTTCGGCGAAACCCGGCTCAATATCTGTGAGTTGGTCGTGACCTCGAGCACGGGGAAGTGACGCGACAGGATCCAGGACCCGGCGACGGCAATCGCGACCCCGCCGGCGACCAGGAACAGCGACCGAGTCGCCCTGACGGTCCAACCCAACAGAAGCGAAGCAGACGTGGCCATGATCGGGATCATCAGCGGTGCGATCAGCATTGCGCCGATGACGACCGCTGTGGAGTCCGCGTTGATACCGAACGTGGCGATGGCCGTCGAGAAGGCCATCAGGACGATGAACCGAGATATGCGCCCCTTGGCAGCTTCACCTTCGAAGACGACTTTGTCGACGACGGCCTGGCGAGCGTCGTCGCCCATGTCGCGTCGGTGGAGCCAATCCAGCACAACGCTTTCCGCCTCTGCCACGGTCAGTTCCGGATCGTCTCCGTCTCGTTGGAGAGCGGCGGCGATCGCTACGGCACCCGCCACGATCCAGGCAATCGCCAGCAGCGCGACCAGGAACACCAGGAGACCGCCCTGCGAGACCGCGATCAGAATACCCAGCAGCACCTCCGCGAGACCGCGCGTGGCTCGCCAGCCCACATCGTCGAGAACGTGGCGACGTCGCCATGTCCCGTACAGATCGACCAGGCCGCGCACGCCGATGGCCGCCCCCACCAGAGTGGCAACGGCGCTCTGCCCGAGTCCGCGCACGGCCAGAAGCAGGATGCCGCCAACCAGCAGCACCAGCGAGCGAGCCAGTTCGTGCCACTCGAGCGGTCGCCTTCGCAGAGTGGCGATGCCATCCAAGCCACCCGCGAGCACGAGTGCGATTCCGAGCAAGAGGGACAGCAGCCATTCAGAGAGTCGCGGCACGGCGAGTGCGACGATCCCGACCCCGAGTATGGCAATGCCGCGGAGCGCAGCCGGTTTCCTCAGCCCTTCCCAGATCGCGGGCCAGTCGATGCCGAGCTCGGTGTCGCGCTCGGCAAGCGCCTCGTCGTGCGGGGGCTGCGTCTTGTTGGTCACTGCCAGTCAACGAGGGCTCGTGCCATGGTTCCTCCGGCCGGGTTCGATCGGACGATACCGGAAGGAGCAGCCGGAGGCCGATCCGGCCCCATGGAGCGACCGAAGGAGAGGACGATCCGACGCGGCCGGTGCCGTTTGAACGGACTGCGGCCTTCGGATCGGCAATACTCCTGAGCTTGGATCACCATGACCGTTGAACGCTTGCTCGCCCCGAATCCCGGGATCTACACCGGACCGGGCACCAACACGTATCTGGTGGCTGACGGCGACGACGTCGCTGTCCTCGATCCGGGGCCGGTCATCGACTCCCACCTACTCGCAATCGTGGAGGCCATCGGAGATCGAACCGCCGTTGCGGTGATCGCGACCCACACCCACCCCGATCACGCACCTCTCTCCAATCCGCTTGCGGCCCGCCTCGGGGTTCCGGTGTTCGGGTACGGGCCCGGCCCCGAATTCGAACCTGACGTCCACATCGCGGACGATGACGAGGTTCCGGTTGGGATGCGTCACCTCCGGGCGGTCCACACACCGGGTCACTCAGCCGACCATCTGTGCTTCACGTATTCGGATCGGCTCCTCACCGGCGACCACATCATGGGCGGCTCGACTGTGATCATGGAGGACGCCTCCGCCTATCTCGAGTCGCTCTATCGGGTGCAAACCCTGGGTGTCGCGCGAATCGAGCCGGGACACGGCGATCCGATGGACAACGCCGGATCCGTCATCGCCGGCTACATCGAGCACCGACTGGCTCGAGAGAAGGAGATCCTTGATACCGTCGGAGCCGGCGCCGGAACCATCGGCGAGATCGTCGATGTTGTCTACTCGTTCGTCCCGGCCGATCTCAGGGCGGCGGCCACACACCAGGTGATCGTTCAGTTGAACAAGCTGTTGGCCGAAGAGAAGGTAAGGTTCTCGGCGGGCGCAGCGGGGCCATCCACGATGGTCGAATTGATCGCGAGACAATGACAACACGCATCGCCCTCATCCTGTTCGTGCTGCTGGGCTTGGCCGCGCCCACGCTCGCGACCGAAGGCGAGACCGTGACTCCGGAGGACTTGGACGCCGCACGGCAACGGAACGCCGAAGTGTCCGCCGGTCTCGAGGCAACGAATATCCGGTACGAAGCCGCCGTGGCGCAAGAGATTGTGATCCGTGAGAGCCTGCACGGGCTCGCCAGTCGGGTCACCGAGACGGAGCAAGAGTTGGCAATCCTGCGCGTCGGCGCCGAAGCCGTCGTTCGCGAGACGTATATGACGGCGGGCTCCGACGGTGGGGTCACGACGATTCTCGGATCAACAAGCTTCGTCGACATCCCCGTTCGAGCGACGTACCTCAGCGCGGCGAACGACCGCGATCTTCGGGTCATCGACGAGATGCTCGCTGTGGAAGCGGAGTACCGCGCCCAGGTGCAGGAACTCGATGACGCACTCGTGATGCAGAAAGACCTGGTTGCCGAGATCGAGGTCCTTGCGCAGCAACTCCTTGCCGAGCTCGATGCCGCCAACGCGGAGTATCGGGAGCTCGAGGCCACCTGGCAGCGCCAGGAAGAGGAGCGTAGGCAACGCGAAGAAGAGGAGCGTCGCCGCCGCGAGGCAGAAGAGGCAAAGAAACGCGCAGAAGCCGAGGCGGCGCGTGCCGCTGCTGCGGCTGCCGCATCGACGACCACAACCAGTGCGACGTCGGAGGCGGATACGGCCACCACCACAACCACAACGGTGGCTCCGACCACGACCATCACCGCCGCACCGACCACCACGACGACAACCACGGTCGCCGCGTCGACAACGACGACCACTGCCGCAGAGTCGTCCGAATCCGAACCCTCATCGACCACGACCACGAACACAACCGAGCCGGCTCCGACCACGACGACCACGGTGCCGACGCCGACGTCGGCGACATCGGGTGTGTCCCGTCAATGGAGCATCGTCCTTCTCGGACAGTTGGGGGGCTCCTCGATCCGGAGGCAGGACACACAAGGGTGTGGACATGTCGGCATCCCGCGGCACACCTCTCGTCGCGATGGAGAGCGGAGCTATCTATCGGCTCTCGAACAGCTCACTCGGCGGCATCTCGATCTACCTGATCGGAAACTCGGGCGACCTCTACTACTACGCCCACCTGGATGCTTGGGCCGATGGCCTCGCCGGTGGGCAGAAGGTTGCGGCCGGCGATCCGGTGGGCATTGTGGGCACCACCGGGAACTCACCGTCGTGGGCTCCACATCTCCACCTGGGTTGGAAGCCCGGCAACGGAGACTGGGCGAACCCGTACCCGATGGTGAATGACCTCTGTCGGTGAGGAAGCGCCCGGCGCCGCCGGGCGGTAGTCCGTACTCAGTAGTCCGTAGTCCGTAGACCCGAGACTTGAGACCCGAGACGCTGAGACCCGAGGGACCTGACTGTCTCGTGTCTCGTGTCTCGTGTCTTCGCTACATCGTCGCGAGTTGCTCCTCTAGGACGGCTATTCGTGCCGTGCACGTGTCTTCGGCGGCCGGGGGGATGAGTCCTACGAGGCGAGCTGCGACGGAGCGGATCGATGTACCTGCCGGACCGTTCGGGTCTTCGGTGACGACGGGCCGGCCGTTGTCCCCGCCGTTCACGACGTTGGGGTCGAGCGGGATCTGACCGAGGAGGGGGACTCCCAGTTGGTCGGCAAGCTCGGATCCACCACCCGACCCGAAGAGGGCGTAGTGACGGCCGTCTTCGGTCGTGAACCCGGACATGTTCTCGATGACACCCACTACCGGCATGTGTGAGCGGCGGGCCATGTCTGCGACGCGTGACGCAACCTTCTGGGCTGCACGTTGTGGTGTGGTCACGACCACCATTTCGGCCTGGGGGAGCATTCGCGACAGTGCCATCTGGACGTCGCCGGTTCCCGGAGGCATGTCGATGACGAGATAGCCCAGGTTGGGATTCCACGCCACGTCGGTGAGGAACTGTTCGAGCGCCTTCGAGAGCATGAGACCGCGCCACATCAGACGCGGTGTCCTCGTCGTCGAGGAGGAGTCCGGTTGAGACCACTTCGAGTCCTGCAGCCTGGAGGGGCTGGATCTTCCGATCGTCTCCGGCCTCGAGGCGATCGTCGATCGACGCCAGCATCCGCGGCACGGAGAACCCCCAGATGTCGGCATCGAGGAGGCCCGTTCGATGTCCGAGGGCCGAAATGGCGAGTGCCAGGTTGACGCTCAGCGAGGACTTCCCGACGCCACCCTTGCCGCTCGACACCGCGATGACGCGGTCTGTGGGCTGATCATCGTGGGAGTTGCGGTCTCCCTGGCACGGAGGCGCACCTTCCCCATCAGCTCGGAACGCTGGCCAGACGTCATGGCGGTGACATCAACCGACACGGTGTTGATGCCGGGAATGGCCTTCACCTTCCGGACGACGTCATTCTCGATCTGATCGCGCATGGGGCAGGCCGCAATGGTGAGCGCAACACCGATCGAGGCGTGTGAGCCGTCGAGGTCGATGCCGCTCACCATGCCGAGTTCAACGATGTCGGCGTTGAGTTCCGGGTCGATCACTCCGCGTAGGGCGGCCTCGATGTCATCTCGCATCTTCACGCGGTCGATCCTATCCGAGCGAGATACGTATTCCACATACGGCCGTAGTTGATAGAATCGTCTGGCGACGTGCGGAGGAGGCAACGTTCAATGACGCTCGAAATGACCCCGGTGGCTCTCACCGATGCGGCAACTGAGAAGGTTCGGGAACTGCTCGCGGCCGAGGACGATGAAACCCTCGCGCTTCGGCTTGGTGCCCGGCCGGGCGGCTGTTCCGGTTTCCGATATGACATGTACTTCGACGCCGGCGTGGCAGACACCGACTCGGTCGTGGATGCCGGCGCCTTCAAGGTCATCGTCGACCAGGAAAGCGTCGAACGGCTCAACGGTGCCACCGTGGACTTCCGAGACGAAGGCCCCGAGGGATCCGGGTTTGCGATCGACAACCCCAACGAGACCGGACACTCCTGCACCTGCGGGAAACGCGGCTAGCCGACCTCCGTACACTGCCTCCCGAACGAATCGGGAGGTCCAGTGCCGAAAGAGATCCACGAGGTTCCGAGTGGCCCGAAGCCGCTCGGCCCCTACAGCGTCGTAGCCGAAGCCCACGGGCTGGTGTTCGTGTCCGGCATGATCGCGATCGATCCTGCGACCGGTGAAGCGGTCCCGGGCGGGGTTGCGTCTCAGGCCGAACAGATCATGCGCAATATCAGTGCGGTCCTCGGCGACGTCGGCCTCGGCTACGACGACATCGTGAAGACGACCATCTTCGTGACCGACATGAACGACTTCGGGATCGTGAATGACGTGTACGGCCGCTATGTCGGCGATGCGCCTCCGGCACGGTCAACTGTCGAGGTCAGTGCTCTTCCCGGAGGATTTGCCGTCGAGATCGAGACGATCGCGGCCCGCTGACGCCGGCTACCGGCTGACGGCCGGCCACCCGACAGAGACTACCGTTCACGTATCGAGCGTCCCCGCTAGGAGGTCCGACTGTGAATCGCGATTCTATCTTCTCCGCCCTTGATCTCGAAGACGTCAGCTCCGGCGCCTACGCCGGCGAATGGCTCGAGACCGGTGGCACCGATCTCGAAGTTGAGAACCCTGCCACGGGCGAACGAATAGGCGCCGTGAAACGCGCCGATGGTGCCGATTACGAGAAGGTCGTCTCGACCGCCGCCGAAACCTTCGAGTCGTGGAGGATGGTGCCCGCCCCGGAGCGCGGGAAGTACGTCCGGGTCATCGGAGATCTCCTGCGCGAGTACCGGGAGCCGCTCGGTGCCCTCGTCGCCCTCGAGATGGGGAAGATCAAGGCGGAGGGCGAGGGTGAAGTCCAAGAGATGATCGACATCACCGACTTCGCCGTCGGCCTGTCGCGACAGCTCTACGGCCTCACGATTGCGTCGGAGCGGCCGCGGCATCGCATGTACGAGCAGTGGCATCCGCTCGGCCCGGTCGGTGTGATCACCTCGTTCAACTTCCCCATCGCGGTGTGGTCCTGGAACTCGATGATTGCCGCCGTGTGCGGCGACACGATGATCTGGAAGCCATCGTCGAAGACACCGCTCACTGCCGTCGCAACCAACAAGCTCGCGGCGCGTGCCATGGAGGGGTCGGGCTTCGAGGGTGTGTTCAATTTGGTGGTCGGATCCGGCGCCGAGGTCGGCGACACGATGATCAACGACCGCCGCGTCCCGCTCATCTCCGCAACGGGATCGTGCGGCATGGGAGAGAAGGTCGGGACGGCCGTCGCCAAGCGTCTCGGCCGGTCCTTGCTCGAACTGGGTGGCAACAACGCCATGGTTGTCATGGACGATGCCGACCTCGATCTGGCAACGCGGCCGCGGTGTTTGCCGCCGTCGGAACTGCCGGTCAGCGCTGTACGTCGCTGCGCCGGCTCATCGTGCAGCGGGGTGTGTCGGACGAGATCGCACGTCGACTCGTCGCTGCGTACGCCACCGTCCAGATTGGGGATCCGCTCGACGACGCGAACCTCATGGGCCCGCTTGTCGACGAACTTGCCGTCTCGAACTTCTCTGCGGCGGTCGGGATTGCCCAGGAGCAGGGTGGAGAGTTGCTCTACGGGGGTGGGGTCATCGACGGTCCCGGCTACTACGTGGAGCCGACCATCATCAAGATGCCGGTCGACGCCCCAATTCTGCAGATCGAGACCTTCGCTCCGATCCTGTACCTCATCGAATTCGACTCGGTGGAAGAAGCGATCAAGATCAACAACGGCGTGACCCAAGGGCTGTCGTCGGCGATCTTCACAGACTCGGTCTCCTCGGGCGAGACATTCCTGTCGGCCGCCGGTTCGGACTGTGGCATCGCAAACATCAACATTGGGACCTCCGGTGCGGAGATCGGTGGTGCGTTCGGAGGCGAGAAGGAGACCGGAGGCGGACGTGAGTCGGGTTCGGACGCATGGAAGGCCTACATGCGTCGCCAGACCGTCACCATCAACTGGTCGGGCGAACTTCCCCTGGCGCAAGGTATCGAATTCGGATGAACGGATTCTCGGCGCTTGCCGAGGATGATTCGAGGCTCGCACGGCTCTTCACGATCCTGGGAATCGGCGGCCTCATCGCCGCAGTGCTCGCGGGGGTCCTTGGCATCGCAGTTGTGCTGACCGCTGCCAACTCGATGGATCGCTCCCTCGAGGTGACGGCTCAAGCGGTCACGTCGGCAGACGAGACCGTTGCCCTCGCCGCAGACACGATCGGGATCGTGAGCGAATCGTTTGACACGCTTGTTCCGTCCGCCGACGTGGCCGCCGACGCATTCGGGGACGCGGCCGCGGTGATCGCCGAGACGACGACGGTGGTGACCGTCGATGTGCCGGATGCCCTCGATGCGGTCCTGGATGCAATGCCGGCGATCGAAAGCGCTGCATCTGTCGTGGACGGTGCACTGAGGGTGCTCAGCTTCGTAGGTGTTGACTACGACCCTGACGTGCCGTTCGGAGAAGCGGTCGCGGAACTTGAGACGGCACTTGCCGACCTGCCCGATCAGCTTCGGGCCCAGGAGGAACCACTCGATGCACTTGCCGACGACTTCGACGAGTTCGGAGAAGCAACGGCGGAGATCGGCGATGATCTCGTGGCACTCCAACTTCAACTGGGCGAGGCCGAACGGCTCCTCGGGGCCTACTCGTCGACCGCAGACGAAGCGACAATGGTGGTTGCGGACATTCAGAGCGACCTGAAGTGGCAACGATGGCTGATGGCGGCTGTGGTCCTGTTGGTGGCACTCGGGTTCGGCGCGATTCAAGTAGTCCCGTTCGCGTTCGCGGAGCGGCTGAAGAATTCAGTAGCAAGTAGTGAGTCGCAAGACCCGAGACTTGAGACACGGACCCCGTTACTTGGCAGTCAAGGGGTCAGGGTCCCTGAGTTCGGGCCGATGGCCTCTGGCGTTGACGCGTGCAGCTCGGGATTCTGCTCGACAGTCGCAGTTGGAGGCATGACGTGACGGACGGGAGCAGCCCTTCGATCTACCGATCGCCGGATGTCGCGGCGGATCTACTTGAGCGGTACGACACGATTCTGGATGGTTGGCCGGTGGAGCATTCGGCGGTCGACGTCGTCACCAGCTATGGGAAGGTCCGCGTCAATGTCGCCGGTCCAGGGTCAGGCAAGCCAGCGTTGTTGTTCCATGCAGCTTCGATGGCCTCCGTGTCTTGGGCACCGAATGTTTCGCGGCACTCGTCGAAGCCGGATTCCGCGTGTTTGCGGCGGACTACATCGGTGAGGCGGGGCGAAGCGAGTTGGCGGATCTTGGGACCTACCCCAAGACACCTGGCGAGATCGGAGGCCTCTGCGTCGAAATCGCCGAACAGCTTGGGGTCGAGCGTGGCGTGGCGATTGGAGCCTCGGCGGGCGGCCATGCGGCGTTGCGCTTTGCCCAGGTCGATCCCGGACGACTCTCGAAGCTGGTGTTGCTCGGACCGATGGGAATCACCCCGCTCGGCCTGCCAACAGTCGCACGGATGATGATGGTGAGCATGTTCCCAAGCGATGCACGTGTAGCGAGAACGCAGCGGTGGACGCTTGACACCTCGGATGCGGGGTCCGACCCGTATGGCGACTGGTTCGCTGCGGTACTCCGGGCCGTAGCGACTCCGCCCGCGTGTTGGGCGGCCGAAGCCGTTGAACGCTCAAGAGATGGAGGCACTGAACATACCGATCCTGCTGGTCCTTGGAGACAACGACAGTCTCGTGGGCGATCCCGTCCGCGCAGCCAGTCGAGCCGGCCGCGTTCCCCGACATCAGAATCGATGTGGTGGGGAGTTCCCACCTCGTCAATGTCGAGCAAGCCGACCGGGTGAACCAGAAGATGATTGGATTTCTCAGCCAGGAAGGGGCACCACAATGACCGGTTGGCGATGGATCGTCGGACTCGTTCTCCTCGCTCACGGGATCGGCCATGTTTTTGCGGCGGGCGGTCGTTCGAGGTCGAGGCCGATGTTCTAGCGGTTGCTGATGACGTGGCTTTGTCCTCTGTGCGACGTCGCCGCTCGCGGGCGAAGCTGTGGGGAGCACGAGTGGAGGTTTCGTTGAGTCCTCCGTCGAAACCGTATCGAGGCCGGTGCTGGAATCTGTCCCTATCTGCGGTTGGGGCGCTGCTCGCTGCGGGGCTGTTGGTCGGTTGCTCAGGCGACGACGCGCCGACAGGCCCTGGACCCGTTGGACCTGTGGGGCCAGTGGGAGAGGAGACCGGGATTGCCGGTTCGGGAAACGTCGTGAGCGAGTCGCGGGACGTTGGTGGCTTCGCTGGGATCGTGTTCGCCAGCGAGGGCGAAGTGATCATCACCCAGGCGGAGGAGGCGTCACTCGTCATTGAAGCTGACGACAATCTCCAACAGCATCTCCATGCGGCGGTGGGCGGCAACGTGTTGAAGATCTCAACGGCCGATGGGGTCGATATTGCGCCCAGCCACCCACCAGTGTTCCGCATCGGGATCGACAGTGTCACTGCCATCGATCTGGCGGGAGTGGGAACGATCGATATCCCATCAATCGGAGCCGACCGGTTGGAGGTGACGTTGAGCGGCGTCGGTGACATCGCCATCGGCACGATCGCCGCTACTGAGCTCACGCTCAATCTCGGTGGAGTTGGAACGGTCTCCGTCACGGGCACAGCAGGTCGGCTTGATGCCATGGTCGCGGGGGCGTCGGTCCTTTCTGCAGCGGATCTTGAAACTCGGACTGCAACGATTCATGCTGCTGGCTCTGGAGATGCGATCGTGTGGGTGTCCGACGCCCTCGAAGCCACCGCGATCGATGTGGCATCGATCGAGTACTACGGGACACCATCGGTCACCAAGGAAGTGTCAAGCACGGCGAACGTGGATTCCCTAGGAGCGAAGTAGGACAAGATGGTGATCACAACGGGGACCCGGCAGCGGGCATCGGCCGTTGCCCTCCTCGCTGCAGTGTTCGCGGTGGTCGGCTGTGCCGGAGCAAGTCAGGAGACGACAACAGCAGCCAGTCCGGCTGCACCAAGCGCCGGTGGGGTCACGACTACAACCAGTCCGGCCGCTACCAGCATCGACATGGAGACCACCGTGCCCTCGGCTGAGGCTGGCACGCCCAAGTTGTCCAGCGAGGATTTCCAGTTCCGTTCCGACGGATTCGACTTGGTCGGGACGCTTCACCTTCCAGCGGGGACCGGACCCCACGGTGCTCTCATCATGGTCCACGGATCGGGCCCACAGACCGAGACAGCATCCCGACATCCGGATTGGTAAAACGGCGGTTTTCTGGACGCCGGATACGCTGTGCTGTCGTGGGACAAACCCGGTAGCGGCGAATCGACTGGAGTCTTCGATCCAGAGTATGGGAACACCCAACGCGCCACCATCCTCGCCGATGCCATCGAGGAACTTGCACACCATTCGGCTGTGAACCCGGACCGCATTGGGCTTTGGGGTCTCAGTGAGGCCGGCTGGGTAATGCCCCAGGCGCTGACTATGACTGACCGCGTCGCATTCATGATCGTGGTCAGTGGAGGAGGAGAGGACAGCATCGAACAGCAGGTCTACCAGTGGACCCAGAAAGCACGATGCGGCGGGCCTCTCCTGATGAAGTCGCAGTCATGAGGTCAATACGGTGCCCCTGCGTTGAAGGCCACCAGCTACGACGAATACCACGAAGCCATGGAGCAACTCCTCACCATCTCAAATCTCGACCACTACATCGGCGTGGACATCGAATTCGCAGGAGAAGATGATTGGAGACCATGGCCACGCGAGATTGATGCCTTCTTCGACCCAATCGACGTCATCGAACACACCAGAATCCCAGTCCTAGCGATCTTCGGAGAACCGACATCCAGATCGACCCAACTCAGGGAGCAGACGCATACGAGGCAGCACTCCAGCCGCGCGGGCAACACTGAATCACATGTCGAGACGATCCCCGCGGTGGGCCACACTCTCCAACCGACTACACGCGAGGGCTGTACCACCACGGGCAGCAACGCTCCGCGTCGCTTCTTGCAGACATCGACGAATGGATCGAAAGCGTCCAAGACCGATAGGAACCGAATGCCCCCGCAGCCGCCCTCACCGTCAGATCCCGGCCCTGAGGATTTGGGCAACATTGCTCTCGCCGCGAATCGGGTTCGCTTGGCAGGCTCGAAGGCGGATCGCGTCGGGTACCGAGCGCTACATGCTGCTGGTGTTGGCGGTCACGCTGTTCCTCTCCGCGTGCGGAGGCGGCGACATGTCACTAGCCGAGTACGCAGATGAGGTCGAAGACATCGTGGCTGACATGCGATCGCGCATTGTTGCCACCGACGATGCCTTGACCCAGCCGATCACCTCGATCGCTATAACCGAGCGCATCTGGCGAGAGCGTGCCTCTGCTCGACAAGAGTTCCTCGACGCCTTCGCAACGATCGAACCCCCGGACGAGGCCGAGCCGCTGCATGCCGCAGCGACAGATATCGTTCGCCGACTCTCGGATGCCGAAGCAGCGATCGCCGACCAAGTCCGAGACTACGACGAACCTTCACAACTCACGAACCTCGGCCCAACTCCAGCATTCCGCACTTTCATCGCAGTGAACGACGAAGCCACAGCCGTCTGCCTTGCGGCCCAAGGGATGTTCGACGACACCAAGCGACGCGAAGTCCTCAGAGACGTGCCATGGCTCACTAGCGAACTCAAAACGGTCATCGAGATCGTGTTTGACTGCGTACCCGGCGAATCCTGACCCAACAGCACCGACACCCAAACCGACCCCGCACCATCGGCTCACAACCAGACAACCCCCGCCGATATCGGAACCACGGCACCCTTGCTGTGCAACACGAATACGGTGGCTGAGTCCGTGTGTCGGCCCGGCGTCGATCCCTAGC
>CAWEEG010000018.1:0-21385 GCA_963808015.1 uncultured Actinomycetota bacterium | reverse complement strand
GAGGAGCTCCGACACGTCGCCGCTCGACCGACGGAGAAGCGCACGTATACGTGCAAGGAGTTCCTCCAGGGCGAACGGCTTGGCGAGATAGTCGTCGGCCCCGGCATCGAGACCGTCGACTCGATCGGACACGTCGCCAAGAGCGGTGAGCATCAGAATCGGTGTCTCATCACCTCGTGCCCTCAGTCGACGGCACGTCTCGAGGCCGTCGACGAACGGCATCATCACGTCAAGCACGATCACGTTCGGCGGATCGTGAAGCACCGCTTCGAGCGCGCGACCGCCATCCTCCGCTATCGCGACGTCGTAGCCCTCAAACGAGAGCGCGGGGTCAACGCAGCGCGAACATCCGGATCATCCTCGACGACAAGCACCTTGTCGGCTTCCATGGCACCTCCTGCCCGCTGAAAGATACGCCCATGCCCTGAGAACGGCGTGAACTCGACGTAAGAAGAGCGTGAGAGCGAGTAGTATCCACCGGCCGGAGCGCTGATCCCTCTCCCGGCGGGCCTCCCAATCGGTAGCGAGACACGAGACACGAGACTTGAGACTCGCCACGTGTCTCTGGTCTCATGTCTCGGGTCTCGTATCTCGTGTCTTCTCACCATCTTCTTAGGCCTTCTTGATTCCCGACTCAGGTTTGGCTGATTGACTACGAGTCGATCTTCTTGAACTCGGCACCGAACGGAGAATCAGGTGAAACGAACCATCGTCATCGCTGCGCTATTGGCCGTCGGCCTGCTCGCAGCGTCATGCAGCGGAAGTGACTCGGGGGCGGATGTTGCCTCACTCGAAGCACCCGCGGAAGCGACCGACAACCCAGAGCAGACGCAGAGCGACGAGGCGGCCGCCGAGCCAGTGTCGGACGAAGAAGCGATCCTCGCGTTTGCCGCGTGTCTCAGAGACGAGGGTATTGACGTCGACGACCCCACGGTCGACGCCGCCGGCAACCTGCGTCCCCCGCGCCCCCGCGATATCGAACAGGCAGACCGTGACATGGTGCGAACCGCGATGGATACCTGCAGCGAGCACCTTGAAAACGTGGCGTTCGGCCTCGACGCGGCCGATCGTTCGGAACGTGAGGATCAGCTCTTCGAGTATGCGGCGTGCATGCGCGAGAACGGCTACGACATGCCGGATCCGGACTTCTCGGCCTTCGGGGAACCCGGACAGGGCGGATCGGGTGCCGGCGGCGGCGGGCCGTTCGGCGCGATCGATCGGGACGACCCTACATTCCAGACCGCACAGGACGCCTGTACCGGTATCTTCGGCGGCGACCGCATACCCGGCGGTGGTCCGGGCGGCGGGGTTGCCGGCGGATGACGGATACAAGGAGCACACGCATGAGTGAACCGGTCGGCGCGCAGCCGGCAAGTGAGCGGCCCTCGGTCGACTCGACGGAACCAGTTGCACCGGTCACCACAACGAAGAAGCCCTGGTGGCGGCGAGCAACGACATGGATCATCATTGTGGTGATCCTCACCGTAGGTGCGGTTGCTGCGTTTTTCCTCTCGAACAACGACTCGTCAGCGACGACCGACACCGTCGCCGTTGTGAACTTCACCGAAGTCGAACGCACCACACTCGAGCAGGTCACCACCCTCGATGGAACCCTCGGCTTCGTGGCAGGTGAGCCGATCGTCTACGCAGGTTCAACCGATGGCATCGTGACGATCCCGGCTGGAGCCGGCGGCACGATCACCTCACTTTCGGCAGAGAACTCGACCGTCGAGGAAGGCGGAATTCTCTACACCAGGGACGAGCAGCCGGTGATCGTCTTCTACGGTGAGATCCCGGCCTACCGCACACTCAATACCCGTTCCGCCGATGGCGCCGATGTGATCCAACTCGAGGAGGCACTGACCCGACTCGGTTACGACGAGGACGGGGAGTTCGACCTCGACGGGGATTTCACCACCGCAACGCGAGACGCAATCAAGGCCCTTCAGGATGATTTCGGGATCGACGACACAGGCGTTCTACAAATGGGCCTCTACGTCTTCGTCGAAGGCCCTGTGTTCGTAGCGGAGACGTTGGTCGATGTCGGCTCAGCCGTCAGCCCCGGCTCCCCGGTCGTCGCCACGTCAACGATGCCTTCTGGCACAGTCACGGCCCTGGCCGGCGAAGGTGAGGTGCTCAGCCACGGCGACACGCTGTTCGTTGTCGAAGGCAACCCGGTGACGCTGTTCGTCACCGATGTCCCGTTCTATCGGGCACTCACCGTCGGCACCGTCGGAGACGACGTGCGAGTCCTCGAGGAGACCCTCGCCACATCGGGTTTCGACGCCGGGGGCGCCTTGGTCGTCGACGGGGAATTCGACGACGCCACGCTCGATGCCGTTGCGACTTGGCAGGAGTCGATCGGAGCCCCCGTTGATGGTGTTGTCAACATCGGCGAGATCGTTGTGACCGAGGATCCGATCCGTATCGCCACGGCCCACGTCGGTATCGGCAGCAATGTCGCACCGGGGACCATGCTCTTCACCCCATCGACCTCGACGTCGGTGGTGTCGGTCCAGCTCCCGGCAGAGGACCAGGAAATCGTCGTTGTCGGCGACGCTGTGAACGTCGTCATGCCGAACGGCACAGACGAAACGGGAACGGTCACATCGGTCGGAACCATCGCCATCCGAAGCCAGGAGTTCGGCACCTACTTCGAGGTCGAAGTCATCCTCGATCGCGAGGGCGCCGGCGCCGGTCTTGACGAGGCGCCCGTTGAGGTCGAGCTGATCGACGACCGGGCGGTGGATGTGCTCGCCGTTCCCGTCTCGGCGCTTCTCGCGTTGAGCGAAGGCGGCTACGCCGTTGAGGTCGACGATGGCGCCGGTGGAACCACGCTGGTGGGCGTCGATGTCGACATGTACGCCGACGGATGGGTCGAGATCTCGTCGCCGCAGATCGAGGCTGGAATGCGAGTGGTCACGCCGTGAGCCTCGCCTCCCCCGGTTCGGCACCCGCAACGGTCGTGTCGGATGATGACCGAACGGTCCTATCCCTCTCCGCCGTAACGAAGACCTACCCGGGCACGCCGCCGGTCCATGCGTTGCGAGATGTCAACCTCGGAATTCGCTCCGGAGAGCTTGTTGCCGTTGTTGGACCATCCGGCTCGGGCAAGTCGACGCTGCTGCACGTCGTCGGAACACTCGATCGTGCGACGTCGGGAACGGTATCCGTGGCCGGCTACGACGTGGACGAACTCAACGACAAGCAGCTGTCGTCGTTGCGGTCGCGTCACATCGGGTTCGTCTTCCAACAGTTCTTCCTCCTCGCGGGTGAGACTGCGCTCGACAACGTTGCGGACGGCCTCCTCTACACGGGCATGGCGCTCAACGATCGCAGAGTCCTCGGTGAGCAGGCACTGACCCAGGTCGGCCTTGCCCATCGCATGGATCATGAAGCGACGAAGCTCTCCGGTGGTGAACGCCAACGGGTTGCCATTGCCAGGGCCTTGATTGGCTCACCCGACATCATCCTCGCCGACGAACCGACGGGGAACCTCGACAGCCAGACCGGTGAGGATCTCGTCCGCCTAATCGAGGACCTCAACGCGGATGGAACAACGATTGTGGTCATCACGCACGACCGGGAGATGGCCGCCCGATTCCCACGCCGGGTCTCGCTGCTCGACGGGCGAATCGTGGAAGACACCGACGTTGCAGCGAACCGAGGCACCGCGTGAATACCGCGCTCGAACCCTCCCGCCTTGCGCCTGCCGACATGATGCGAGCCTCACTGATTGGTTTGAGGACGCGTCGACTTCGCTCCATCCTCTCTGCCCTCGGCATCGTTATCGGCATTGCCGCGATGGTCGGAGTCCTCGGCCTATCGGAATCCTCGAAGTCGGACCTCCTCGCTCAACTTGATCGTTTGGGAACAAACATGCTCCGGATCGAAGCCGGCTCAGGGATCGGCATAGGGAGCGGCGTGTTGCCCGACGAATCCACCGCCATGGTGGCTCGAATCGGCCCGGTGCAACAGGTTGCCTCGATCAGCGAGACCGATGCCCGGGTGTACCGCACCGACCTTGTGCCATCCGGCCAGACGGGTGGCATCAGTGTGGCGGCGGTCGACGAGAATCTGCTCGAGACGCTCCAAGGCCAGATGGCGTCCGGGGCCTTCCTCGACGAGGCGGCGAGTGATCTCCCGGTCACCGTCCTCGGATCAGTCGCGGCGGAACGACTCGGAGTAAGCGCAGGTGACAACGGAACAATCGTGTGGCTCGGCGACGAGTGGTTCTCAGTTGTGGGAGTCATGGAGACACTCGACCTGTCTCCGGATCTCGACCGATCGGCGCTCGTTAGCTACACCGCCGCCGACACGTACCTCGACCACGAAGGGGTGCCGGGCACGATCTATGTGCGCACCGATCCGAACGACATCGACGATGTCCGCTCGGTGCTCCCGGCGACGGTGAACCCCGAGAATCCCGACGAAGTCGAAGTGACACGCCCGTCGGACGCACTTGAGGCAAAAGAAGCAGCCGACCAGGCATTCACCAACCTTCTCCTCGGTCTGGGCGCAGTGGCACTCCTTGTCGGCGGCGTCGGTATCGCCAACGTGATGGTGATCTCGGTCCTCGAGCGGCGCGGCGAGATCGGCTTGCGGCGAGCACTAGGCGCTACCAAGCGCCATATCTCAATCCAATTCCTCGGCGAGTCCTTGCTGCTCGCAACCATCGGCGGAATTGGTGGTGTTCTCCTCGGCGGTGCGGTCACGGCCGCGTACGCATGGTCGCGCGGTTGGGGTGTGCTGATTCCGGAAATCGCAATCATCGGCGGCATGGGCGCCGCCATTGCGATCGGTGTCGTCGCCGGCCTGTACCCCGCGATGAGGGCCGCGAGGGTCAGTCCCACGGAAGCACTCCGGACGCTGTAGCGTGCCGCCGCGTGACATGGGACATCGAGGGCCGTACCGCGGTGATCACCGGGGGCAACTCCGGGATCGGTCTCGCAACGGCTACCGCACTCGCCCAACGGGGGGCCGCCGTTGTGATCACGGCACGGGACCTGAGTCGAGGGCGGGCGGCAGCTAGCAAGATCAAGGCCGACACCGGCGTCTCGGCCATCCCGATGGTTCTCGACCTGGCATCTCTTGCCTCAGTCCGCTCGTTCACCGATGCGCTGACCGCTCGCCTGGGCAGGATCGATGTTCTGGTCAACAACGCCGGGTGTTACGTGACGCCTCGCCGCGAGACGGTCGACGGATTCGAATGGACGATGGGAGTCAACCATCTAGGGCCGTTTCTCCTGACGTGCCGCCTTGCACGTGATCCGGCGACCCGACCCGATCGGATCGTCAACGTCGCGTCAGATGTGCACCGCTCCGCACGACGCGATCTCGGCTTCACCAGTCTGGAGCCTCAGGGCCGCTACCGCGGCACTGAGGCCTACGCCGCGGTCCAAGCTCGCCAACATCATCTTCACAAGGGAGTTGGCCCGGCGGCTCAACGGCGCGGGCACCGTCGCATTCTCAGTTCACCCCGGCCTGGTGGCAACACGAATCGCCCAGGACGGAGACAGCCGAGCCGGATCGGTGATCTGGAAGACGTTGGCCCCTCGCATGAAGACACCAGAGCAGGGCGCTACGACCGTCGTCTACGCGGCGACGGCCGCGAATATCGAGCGGCACTCCGGTGCGTACTTCGCGGACGGACAACCGGCCGATCCGGATCGCACGGCTCTGGATGCGGCCGTCGCCACACGACTCTGGAACAGCAGTGTGGCTGCCACCGGGTGCACCATCGATCACTGACGAGAGGGCCGAAACGCCTGTACCGTGGCGGATCGATGACCGATCAAGGCGAGGTTCCCCCGGCGGAGCCGACGATCCCAGGACGCAGAAGCCGCCGCTATGGCAGCGGATCGTGAGAAGCAGCGTGACGCTGCTCGTGCTGGTTGTTGTCTTCGGCTTCGTACTTCCGCAACTCGCCGACTACCGCGTTATCGCCGACTACATCCAGGGCATCGAGCCGTTCGAGTGGTTGCTCCTGGCGGTGTTCGCAGGGTGGTTCCTCATCGCCTATGTGTTCGTATTCATGGCGACGCTGCCGAGCCTCCGTTTCAAGGAGGGATTCGTCGTGCAGACGACGGCGACGGCCATCAACAACTCGCTTCCGGCAGGCGGTGCCATCGCCTTGCCGATCACCTACTCGCAGTTCCTTTCGTGGGGCTTCGCACCGGGTGCGGTCACGGCTGCCTTGCTCACGGCCGGTGTGTGGGACCAACTTGCTCGGCAGGCACTCCCGGTCTTGGCCGTTGCCGTTATCGCGATATTGGGCGAAGCGGTGTGGTGGATGTGGCTGGTCTCGATCGTCGGTGTCATCTCTGTCGCCATCTGGGTCGGAGTCCTCACGGTCATCCTCCGGTCGGAATCGGCGGCGGCCGCGTTCGGGAGATGGCTGAACAAGGTCGTGAACTGGTTCACGAGGAAGGTCCATCGCGAGCCGGTCGACATGGTCGCGGCGACCCTGCAGTTCAGGAATAACGTGGTGCACGTCGCCGAGCATCGGTGGAAGGCGATCACTGCTGCAACGGTCGCAAACCACGCATCGATGGCGGCTCTGTTCGTTGTCTCACTTCGAGCAGTCGGCGTATCGGCGGATGACGTGTCGACGGCGTGGGTTGTTCTCGCATTCGCCCTCGGGCGCCTCCTCGTGATGATCCCGGTGAGCCCCGGCGGGCTCGGCCTGGTCGACCTGGGCTTCATCGGGCTGCTCACGCTCGGTTGGGGGACGGGAGCGAATGCCGACGTCCTCTCGGCCGGCGTGTTGCTGTACCGCGGGCTGTCGTATCTGCCGCCGATCATCGTTGGACTCGGCTCCTGGGTCTTCTGGCGAGCCAACCGATCCTGGCGCCAGGACTGGCAGGTCGAGCGCCGGGGCGACGTGGCCGCCGGCTGAATCGCCGACCGCGTCCTCCGTTCCGCGGGCTCTTGGCGCCGTATACGAGGTGGAGAACCCTGGGTTCGCAGCGCCACCCATTCCGCGGGCTGACGACGCCGTATACGAGGTGGAGAACCCTGGGTTCGCAGCGCCACCCATTCCGCGGGCTCTTGGCGCCGTATACGAGGTGGAGAACCCTGGGTTCGCAGCGTCAGAAGATCGCGGCGACGAGGACCGATGTCGTCTGCTGGAGCACGACCCAGACCAGCCATCCGCCGATCGCGGTGCCGACCGCGCGTCCCGTACTGAAGTCGAGGCCTTCTCGAATTGCGACAACCGAAGCGACGAGCACCCAGACCGCCGCGACCGGTCCGAGGAAGGGGATTACGCCGATCACGCGAGGTGCCTGGGCGAATCCGAGGACGCGCAGCATCTCTCCCATATCGGTTGTGCCCTTGAAGACTCGTCTACCGATGAACGACGTCGTAGCAGCCCACACGATCCAGCCAAGAACCGCAGACAGCACTCCGAGACCAACAACCACGAAGACCCCGCCCTCAGCCGGGATTGGGAATCCGCCGATGCCCAGCCACCCGCGAAACGAGTTCCATACGTCCTCACCCGCTGTGTTCTCATAGCCGATCCATGATCCGACAGCGGCGAGCGTGTTCGCGAGAACAACCACAGCAAAGGCCTGCAGCGTCATGCCCGACGACCGCTCTGCATGATTGAAGAACTCGAGGTCGAGCGCCGACGCACGGATCATGTTGCGGATCACTCGGCCTCCTCAGGTCGGCGTGACCACGATAGGTGGTTCAGAGGAGTTCCATCCACCGCCGAAGGGCGCTCCCGATCTCGTCTGCCGAGTCTCGCGATCGTAGGTCCCACAGCGGCCGATACCATCGAGCAACGTGAACACCCCGGTCATCATTCGTCGCTCCCTCCTCGAAGGTGCGGACGGCGTGTCGGGGGCGACGGTTGTCATCGACACCTTCCGGGCGTTCTCCACGGCGGCGTATCTCGTGGCCAGCGGTGTTGGCCGCATCGTGCTCGCCGAATCACTCGACGAGGCACGCTCTCGAGCAGCCACGATTCCCAACTCGATCCTGTGCGGAGAGGAGGGTGGTCGCAGGCCGGAGGACTTCGACCTCGGGAATTCACCGGTCGAGGTCGGCGCACACCCCAAACTTGCCGGCCGAACCGTCGTCATGAGGACATCCAGCGGGACACGGGCCATCGTGCGTGCGCTCCGGTCTGGAGCCGACCCCGTCTACGCAGCAAGCCTGGTCGTTGCGGGATCCACAGCCTCCGCCGTTCGGTGTTCGACCCGTGTCACGATCGTTGCCTCTGGGCTTGGGGGTGCGTCGATCGCCGACGAGGACGAGGAAACCGCCGATCTCATCTCGGACAGAATCCTCGGCCGGGCCGACGACGCTCAGCGCATCGACCGCATCCAAAGCGGCGAGGGGGCGGCCCGGCTCCGATCAAGTGCCTGGATCGATCCAGCCGATCTCACATATTGCCTCGACGTCGACCGCTTCCAATTCGCCCTCCGCGCCGGCTTCGACGGAGGTGTAGCGACGCTCTATGCCGTTCATTCCAAGGGTTCTGGCTCGACTCCTCAAAAATGACCCGCAAATGGGTTCAAGATTTTGAGGGGGAAACCCGATATACCCGCATGCGTTGGAAGAAGAGGCGAGATGAAGGTGACAGTCGTTCTGACATAGCGCGTCACCACGAAATTACGAGCAACCGGTTCCGGGATGTTCTCTCGCGTGAGTACGACTACGGGGATCAGGATCCCAAGGAAGTCGAGGCACGCTTGAGGAACATGGTCTACGGGACGAACCGGAAGTAGACATCGGGGATCGATCGATGTCGTCGAAGCCTTCAGGCTTCGGCGACTTCCCGCGGACGAAAGAACACCACCATTTGCGCTGCCGCTGCCGCTACGCCGACAGCAACCATCGCAGCACCGACCCAGCCGTCGAGCCCATCTTCGATACCCAACGCCGCGTCAATGGAGAAGACACCGGGGCCGGTGATCGCGATCGCGAGACCGACGCTGACGAGTCCGAAGACGTACTCCCATCCCTCATTCGGCCCGACCGTCACCCAGAACTCCCGATTCCGGATGCTCCGCTGCACTACGAGAACACTGACTAGACCGTTTCTTGTTCGCGCGTTGACCCTATGCGAAGCAGCGATCCACCAGTACGATCAGAGCGGGCAGTCGTAAGCGGGAAAGGAAGATCCATGGAGTTCGAGTCGATCGACGTCGAAAACCATTCATTCGATGTCGTGCGCAAGGGCTACGACCGCCTGCAGGTCGAGGACTTCCTCACGAAGGTCAGCCGATCCATGTCGCGCCTCGAGGAACGCAGGAAACTGGCCGAGGTACGCACCGAGAAGGCCGAACGCGAACTCGACGAGGTACGCGCACGCGCCGAGACAACGATCCAGGAAACCGTCACCGCACGCGCCCAGTTGCTCGCCTCAGCTCCGGACTCGACCGACGGGTCGGGAACCGACGATGTCGCCGTCTACGCGACCGAGCGAGCGCAGATCGAGGCGCAGCAGATCATTGAGAAGGCAACCAATCACGCCACGTCAATCCATGCGGAGGCCGAAGCCGTCCTCGCGGGGGCACTCTCCACGTCTGCGAAGATCAACGACGACCGAACTGAGGTTCTCGGATCGGTAAGCGCCGAACGCGAGACCTCTTGAGCACCGCGAGCGAAGAAGCTGACAAGATCCGCACGGCTGCCGTCCAAGAGGCCGAACGAACGAAGGCCGAAGCCGCGACTCGTGCCGAAGAGATCCGCCGGCAGGCAGAAACTGATGCCACTGAGATGCTCAATGAAGCCCGCGCTCGGAGCGTCGAAATCACCACGAGCGCCGAACGGAATCGGGATGAACTCCTCGCTACCGCGGAGCGAACCCGCGCGACGGTGACTGCTCCGGTCCACTCTGCTGGAGACTCGCCGGTTGAGCCTGGGGATGCTCAAGTGATCGACCCGGAGACCGATGAGGCGGACCTGATTTCGGTCGACCTCCGCGACGATGCTGAGGAGCGGGAACTTGAACCGATTCATCGTGAGCCGCGAGCTTCGCGCTACAAATCCCGTTCAGCGAATCTGCCCCACCTCGGTGACGACGCCGGTTCGGTCATCGGTGGCCTGGAGTCGCTGAGAACGAAGGACGAGTAGGTCCAACGCCCGCGTTCGGTCAGCGAACCAGCTGCTCGAGCTGCCGGATCGCGACGACGATGGCCGCGCTGTCGGAGACACCATCGTGTCGGAGCGCCTTCATCAGACGGTTCATCCGGGTGATCTCCTCTTCAGATTCGGATACAAACGCCGCGAACGCCGTACCCGGGTCGGAATCCGTTGATGCTGCGAGCATCCGCTCGACGATCAGCCGTCGCAGCGTCATGAGCTCTCGCTCGAGGCCGATGATCGCCCATCGCTGCCACCGGGTATCTGCAGACATGTCCTCGAGTTGCCGCTCGAGCCAGTCGATGTGGAACACTGATCCGGCCCGGAAGAACAAGCGTCCCACGTCCTCGACCGGGCGTCCGCTCGCCGTCGCGACGTCGATGATGTCCGCCGCATGGATGAGCTCCGCCTGATATGCGTGACCGCTGGCGATGTGCTCCGGCACGCCCTTTCTCGTCATGCGGGCCACGGCACGTTCGAGACGGTTCTGCCAGCGCTTCGGCCCCATCGAACGAATCCCATCAGCCAGTTCCTTGAAGCCGGTCGCGTAGCGATCAATCCGTTCGTCGATCGGTTCGTCGCTCGGGTGCGCGATGAACCAGCGCGTCAGGTCTTCGACGAGGTCATCGACACCGAGGAGGAGTTGGTTGACGACATCAGCGTCGATCGTTCCTGCGAGATGCTCAACGTCACGCCAACGGTCCGACGCGCCGGCGACCCCCCGGGCCGTTCGATAGGCGCGAACGATCTCGGGTGGCCCTGCCCCCGTCTCGGTCTCGAGCCGAGACACGAAGGTGACCCCTTGAGAGTTCAGCATCTCATTCGCGATGATCGTTGCCGCAAGCTGGCGCCGCAGCGGATGGTCCGGTATCAGCGAACCGAAACGCTCCACGATCGGCTGCGGGAAGTAGTCCGTGAGGATGCGCTCGAAGAACGCCTCCTCCGGCAAATCCGATGCGACCAGATCGTCGGTGAGACTCTGTTTTGCATAGGCAAGGAGAACGGCAAGCTCGGGCCGCGCCATCCTTCTGCCGGCCCTCGCGCGCTCCATCATGGTTTCGGTATTGGGGAGCATCTCGATCCCCCGATCGAGACCGGCGACCCTCTTCGAGGCGAACCATGAGATCCTCGTAGGCCTCAGTCCGCTCTGCTGAGGCGGCCGTCTCCTGGGACAGAATCTGGGCCTGAAGGAAGTTGTCGTAGACGATCGCCGCAACCACATCGTCGGACACCGCATCAATGAGCTCGTTTCGCCCATCGCGGGTCAGCGACCCTGATTGCTCTGCCATCCTGAGGAGGATTTTGATGTTCACCTCGCGGTCCGAGCAATGAACGCCACCGCTGTTGTCTACGAAATCGGTGAAGATTCGGCCTCCGGCGCGGTCGTACTCGATGCGACCCGCTTGCGTAAACCCGAGATTTCCCCCCTCCCCGACCACCCTGCATCGAAGCTCTCTGCCATCAACGCGCACCGTGTCGTTCGATCGATCCTGAGCGTCGTCGTTGGTCTCTGTGGACGCTTTCACGTAGGTGCCGATTCCGCCATTCCAGAACAGATCGACCGGCGCCTTCAGGATCGACGAAATCAGCTGCTGAGGTGTCATCTCTGGCACCGACGTGTCAAGAGCCGCCTGCATTTCTTCGGTCAGCTCGATTCGCTTGAGCGACCGAGGGAACACGCCGCCGCCCGGCGAGATCAGCTCACGGTCGTAATCGTCCCACGACGAACGCCCGAGGCGTGCGATCCGTTCGCGCTCGACGAAGGAGGTTTCGGGATCCGGGTCTGGGTCGATGAAGATGTCACGATGGTCAAATGCCGCGACGAGCTTGATGCTTCTGGACAGCAGCATGCCATTCCCGAACACGTCACCGGACATGTCGCCAACGCCCACCACGGTGACCGGATCCGTCTGGACGTCAACGTCGAGTTCGGCAAAGTGGCGCCGTACGGACTCCCAGGCCCCGCGAGCGGTGATTCCGAGCGCCTTGTGGTCGTAACCGGATGACCCACCCGAGGCGAAAGCGTCGTCCAGCCAGAACCCCCGCTCCGCTGCAATGTCGTTTGCGGTGTCTGAGAACGTTGCGGTGCCCCGATCGGCGGCGACAACGAAGTACGGATCCTCGCCGTCGAGGATCCGGACACCCGCCGGGTGTACAACTCGCCCTCCGTCGAGATTGTCGGTCACATCGAGAAGGGCTCCGATGAACGTGCGATAGGCCTTCTTGACTTCGTCGGGGCTCGGCCCTGCCGACGGATCGGCAACGTGTCGGAGGACGAAACCCCCTTTTGCACCGGTGGGGACAATGACGACGTTCTTCGTCATCTGCGCCTTCATCAGCCCCAGCACTTCCGTGCGATAGTCCTCGCGCCGGATCGACCACCGGAGGCCGCCGCGTGCAACTGAGCCGCCCCTGAGATGGACTCCGGCGACATCTGGGGCGAACACGAAGATCTCATACAATGGCTTCGGCTCGGGAACGGCTGGTACACGACGCGAGAGCAGCTTGAACGCGATCACACCCGTCTCCAGGTAGGCGCTCGTTCTCACCGTTGCATCGATCAGACCGAGGAAACCCCTCAGTATCCGATCCTCATCGAGGGACGCCACCGCGTCCAGTCGGGCCAACAGGGACGCTCGCAGGGCCGTTTCCGCATCGACATCGGCTTCTGGGCTGAATCGCGCTTCGAAGAGTTGAACGAGGTCACCGGCGATGTCGGGGTTGGCTGCAAATGCACCTGCAACATACGGCTTCGAGAATGCAGGGTTCACGAGATGCCAGTACGACCGATACGCGCGAAGGATGTTGATTCGATCGTGGTCCAGGTCAGTGAGCACTAGAAGCCGGCTGAGAGCGTCCGACTCGCTCTCGCCCAGCAGTGTGGCCGTCAATGCTGCTGCCACGCGAGGACCACACTCGGCGACATCGAGGCATTCGCCGTCGAACGCGAGAACGCCAAAATCGTGTGAAAACAGGTCGTCCGCGTCGTCCTCCCCGGACAGGCTTGTCGGGATCTCTTCGATGACCCGAAGGCCGAGATCCTCGACGAGCGGCAACACTTCGGAAAGGTCTCTCTTGCCATCCCGGCTGTAGACCACGATGCGGGTCAGCGGCTCTTCCACATCAACTTGGTTGTGAATCCCGACACGGATGGGCTCGTCAGCGGAAAGGAGCGCTTCCACCTCCGCCACGGAGTGAGCCGCCTCATCAAGTTGTACCGAGACCCTGAACGACGACGGATATCTTCGTGCATGGGCATCGACGAGCGCTCGCGCTTCAGCATGGTCTCGTGTCTTGGCCAAGGTCTCCGCGACCCGGTCTTCCCACGTTCGTGTGAGCGCGTACACCTCGCGCTCGAGATCGTCGAACGAAACGACCGGTATCAAACCCTCGACCCAGACCGTGAAGTGAATCCGAGCGTCACCGGTCTCTCCGAGCGTCAACTGGTAGTCGACCGAAACACCTTCGTATCTCTGAAGGAAGAGATCCTGCAGGTTCCGCCTCAGGTTCGCGTCAAACCGATCTCGCGGCACGACGACGAGGATGGAGATGTTGCGCCGGAGGACGTCTCGCCGAACGAACAGCCGAACGTGCTGATGTTCCTCGGCCTCGAGAAGCCCAATGAGACTGACCTTGAGGTCGTCGTCGCTGATGCTGAACAGCTCGTCCTTGGGGAACGACTCGAAGATCTGCGAGATCACCTTGTAGTCGTGCGATCCGGGAAGGAGGTCTTCTTCGGCGAGGATGGTGTTGAGCTTGCGTCGGAGAATCGGGATCGTCGACGATGCCTCCATGTATGCCTTGGAAGTGAACAGGCCAACGAGACGAGCCTCGCCCTTCGGCGTACCGTCCGGGTTGGCACGGCGGACACCCACATAATCCATCCGTGCCTCGCGGTGGATCGTCGATTGGCTGTTTGTCTTTGAGATCACGAGTTGACGACCGTGCTCATATCGATCGCGCAGGTCGGCAGGCAACGACGCCAGCAGAACCGGTTCGGCAAAGCGGCTCTGAGCGTCGTCTGAGAGGATTCCGTAGCCAGAATCCGGGACTGCCGAGATGGCCGGACCACTCCCATCATCAGCGATCTCGTACTCGCGATACCCGAGCAGGATGAAGTTGTCGTCGAGGAGCCACTCCAGGAATGCGACAGCTTCCTCCACATCCGCTTGGTCGAAGGCAGCCGAGTCCTCGAACACGTAGTGGGCCATCCTTCGCACCGCGAACCGCATAGGCTCGAAGTCGCGGACGGTTGAGCTGACCTCGTTGAGCGTGGTCGTGAGTTCGGCTTCGAGTTGCAGACTCTGTTCGGCCGTCAGCGTCTGGGCGAGTTCGTAATGCTGGATCGACTCCCGATGATCGGCGTCCCGGCCGGGACCCAACCCGATGAGGGAACCCGAGGTGTCCCGGGTTGTCCCAACAACCGGGTGGTAGTGCCGAACGATGGTGTACCCGAGTGCTCCCAGCCGGCTCGTGACCGAGTCGATCAGGAACGGCATGTCATCGATGACGACCTCAACGACGGAACCGGGAGCGTCATAGCCACACGTGTCGACTGTCGGGTCGAACACGCGAACGGCGAGGGGGGATCTACCGCGTTCGTCGACGAAATCGAAGAGGTACCGGATCTCAGCGTCAAGTTGATCAGCGTCGATGGTCGGCGCCTCGTCCTCCGGCATACGACGCGTATACGCCTCAGCGAACGCCCTCAAAGCATCAACACGACTCATCTCGTCCCCTCTTCGGTACCGGAGACGAGGATAACGATTTGGTCTGTCGCCGACAGAAGTAGACACGAGACAAGAGACACGAGACAAGAGACACGAAGGTCTACCCGACCTCGGGTCTCAGATCTCTGAGTCTCGGGTCTCGGGTCTTCCCTACGGCACCACGAGAACGGGGCAGGGGGCATCGTGGACGACGTGGTTCGCCACAGACCCGACGACCATTCTCCTGAACAGACCGGCGCCGCGCCGACCAACAACAAGGACATCGGCGTCAACACGATTACACATGTCGATGAGCCTCGAAGATGGCTCGCCGATCTCTTCCTGTGTCTCGTAGTCGATGTCGGTGAGATCCACCGCACGCAGCGCCCGATCGAGCACGTCACGCTGGGCATCGGACAAGGAGTCACCGAGCGCCTCCGCGGTAGGCGGAGATCCCACGATGCCCCACCACCCTTCCGGTGGACGTACAACGGTGACGATGTACAGCTTTGCGGAACGGGCTCGGGCGAGATCGACCGCCGCACGAGTTGCATCGATCGACGATTCGGATCCATCTACCCCCACAACGATGACTCTGGGCTCCCAACCTTCCACTGCGAACCTCCTCACTTCCTGGCTTCAGCGTATCGACCATTACACCGATCGGGAAGGGCCGAACGTCCGGTATTCGTTCGAGCGGGGGCCCCGTCTCGCGGATCTACCCGACGCGCCGGCCACATTTGGAGCGGCAACACAACATCCGCCCATCGGCCCTACTCTCATCGAGTGTGACCCTCCACACTGCAGTATTGGAGGTGGCGATGTATCTGATCGTCGAAGCAGAATCCATTGCGCCCGACGTGCGGCGGATCGTCGTCGAGGCGCCGAAGATCGCGAAGAAACATATGGCCGGTCAGTTCGTGATCGTGCGAGTCACGCCGGACGGTGAACGTATCCCCCTCACGATCGCCGAGGCGGATCCCGATACCGGATCGATCACCCTCTTCGTCCAAGCGATCGGCCGCACGACAACCCTCATGAGCGAGCTGGAGGCTGGAGACTTCCTCGTGGACGTCGCCGGTCCGCTCGGACGGGCCTCGGAGATCAAACAGTACGGCACCGCCGTCGTCGTCGGCGGAGGTCTCGGAACTGCGATCGCCTACCCGATCGCGCGGGCCCTCGCCGATGCCGGCAATCGGGTGATTGCGATCATCGGTGGTAGAAGCCGTGAATACGTCTTGCTCGAAGACCATCTGGCGGCTCACGGTATCGAAGTCATCCCATGCACCGACGACGGTTCGTACGGACGGCCGGGCTTCGTCACGGAGGCACTCGCCGAGGTCATCACCACCGAAGATGTTGGCGTTGTGTTCGCAACGGGTCCGGTTCCGATGATGGGAGCCGTCGCCGAGGTGACGCGACCCGATGGCATCGAGACGATTGCTTCGCTGAATCCCATCATGGTCGACGGAACCGGCATGTGTGGCGGGTGTCGCGTCGAGGTGGGTGGTGAGACGAAGTTTGCCTGTGTCGACGGTCCGGAGTTCGACGCCCACCAGGTCGATTTTGGTCTTCTCCAACGTCGAAACACCTCGTACCGGGCCTTCGAGACGAAACGCCTCCAGGATCTCGAATCGCTCGACGCAGCACACCACGAGCAAGTCCTCGCTCCGGTGCGCGGAGCATGTGCAACCGAGGCCGACGCATGACGAAGATCTCGCGTCGCGCCCTCATGAAACTCGACCGGGTCGAGATGCCGGCGAGAGACCCGCTCGAACGCGCCGCTTCATTCGAGGAAGTTAATACCGGTCTGACGCCTGAGCAGGCCACCGTCGAAGCAATGCGCTGCCTCCAATGCAAGACGCCGACCTGCATCGAAGGCTGCCCGGTCAACATCCAGATCGACCAGTTCATCGATCGAGTTGCCAACGGTGACATCCGCGGCGCTGCGGACGTCATTCGGATGGACAGCCTGCTCCCGGCGATCTGCGGACGGGTCTGCCCCCAGGAATCACAATGCGAAGGCACCTGTGTCCTCGACAAGAAGCACAAACCGATCGCAGTCGGTCACCTCGAGCGGTACGTTGCCGATACGGTGCGTCGGTACGGTCTCGAGCCGCCGGTGGAGCCCGTCCCATCGAGCGGGAAGAGCGTCGCCATTGTGGGGAGCGGTCCGGCGGGGCTGGCATGCGCCGCCGACTTGGCGAAGAGCGGCCACAAGGTGACCATCTTCGAGGCCCTCCACCAGCCCGGTGGGGTGCTCATCTATGGGATCCCCGAGTTCCGCCTTCCCAAGGACATCGTGGCTGCCGAGATCGATGGACTGAAGGCGCTGGGCGTCGAGGTCGAGACCAATGCGATCATCGGCAGGACCACCACCGTCGAGGAACTCCTCACGGACGAGGGATACGACGCTGTGTTCGTTGGCGTGGGTGCCGGACTCCCGAGATTCCTGAATGTGGACGGGGAGAACTTGATCGGGGTCTATTCGGCGAACGAATTCCTCACTCGGGTGAATCTCATGGGGGCGTATCGGGAAGACACCGAGACACCCGTGCTCGACCTCATAGGAAGGCGCGTCGTCGTATTCGGAGGCGGAAACACCGCGATGGACAGCGCCAGAACACCGCTTCGACTCGGTGCTGAAGAGGTCCGAGTCGCCTACCGGAGAACCGAGGCAGAGATGCCGGCACGAGTTGAGGAGATCCACCACGCGAAGGAAGAAGGAATCATCTTCGACTTCCTCGTCTCACCGGTCGAACTGCTCGGCAACGATGAAGGCTGGCTCACCGGTGTCCGACTGCAGCGTATGGAACTCGGTGAACCCGATGACTCCGGACGGCGTCGTCCCGTCCCGATCGAGGGTGACATCTTCGACGTGCCGGCCGATGTGGTGATCGTCGCCATCGGCAATTCCCCGAATCCGCTCTTACCGGCGACTGAATCCCGCCTCGAGCAGACCCGCTGGGGAACGCTCGCCGTTGACGAAACGACGGGGCGCACCACGATGCCTGGGGTTTTCGCAGGTGGGGACATCGTCACGGGCGGAGCGACGGTGATCCTCGCCATGGGAGCCGGGCGTATCGCCGCGGCCTCGATCGAACAGTATCTCGAGAGTGGCATTTGGGATGAAACCCTGCAACCGGCTTCGGTCTAGGGGTGCATGGCCGGACTTCGCGACGGCGCGTCTCTACTGAAGCGTGCGGAGAAACGCGACGATGTCGGACAGGTCTTCATCAGTGAGTCGGGTGTTCCCGCCGTAAGGCGGCATCGCTATTCCTGACTCGTTGTCCGGAGCATCGTTCGCTCTGCCCTCCTTGATGAACTCCACGAGCTCATCGTCGGGGTGACTCTGGATGAAGGTGCTGTCGTAGAACGACGCTCCGAGGCCGGGTACACCCGTGAAGTCCTGGCCGTGACACGCCGAGCAGGACTGGCTGGCCAACTCCTCGCCGTGGACGACCTCGGGCGAGGCACCTTCTGCGGGGGCTCTCGTTGGCAGTTCCGCCGAGCCGCCTCCGCACCCGCCCGCCGCGAGCGCAAGGACGGCGAGTCCGACGAGAAGCGACACGAGGCGCGCTCCCCAATGAAGGACGCGATAGGTCGCTGGCTCCGTTCCAGTCATCGTCGTCCTTCCTGATTGGTGATGCCCGGGAACGATACCGGCCATCTGAGAGACTGATTCCGGTCACGCGGGCGCACCGGAGTTGCACCCTCGCGGACAGAGTTGATCTGATCAAAGGGCTGTCCCGGGAGCATCGGTCGGCTTGTCTGGGGCTCTGACTCCGCAGGGTTGGTAGCGTGGATGCCATGCCCAGCGATACCCCCGACTACGTCACGACGAACCGCGCCGCGTGGGACGGCCAGGCCGATTGGTACGCGACGCCGGGCGAGCACAACTGGGCCTCGGCGGAGCCGGTGTGGGGTCTCTGGGGCATCCCCGAAAACGAAGTCGGCTTCTTTCCCGACCTCGAGGGGCGCGATGTCCTCGAGGACGGATGCGGGACGGGATACGTCTCGGCGTGGGTCGCACGACGCGGCGGTCACCCAATTGGTCTGGACAACTCATCGGCACAACTGGCGACAGCCCGGCGTCTCCAGGCGGAGCACAATCTGCGGTTCCCGCTCATTCACGGGATCGCTGAACACCTACCGTTCAAGGATGAGTCGTTCGACGTCGTGGTCTCCGAGTATGGGGCGGCGATCTGGTCGGACCCGTACCGCTGGATTCCTGAGGCGGCGCGCGTGCTTCGTCCCGGAGGTGATCTGGTCTTCATGGGCAACTCCGGGTTGTTGATGATGATCGTCGAAGATGACGAGGACGTCCCCGCCGGCCGCACACTGCTACGCGACTACTTCGGCATGCATCGCTTCGACTGGCCGGACGACGACGGCCTCGAATTCCACATCGGCCACGGAGACTGGATTCGAGTTCTACGGGACAACGGATTCGAGGTCCTCGATCTCGTTGAGCCACGCCCGCCCGAAGGTGCGACAACCGCCTATCCATTCGTCACGACCGAATGGGCCCGCCGCTGGCCGGCTGAAGAGATCTGGAAGGCCCGAAAGAAGTAGGCCGCGTACCCAGGGTTCTCCACCCTCTATACGGCGCCGTCGGCCCGCGGTACGCGCCGAATCCGTCCGCCCGGTTCATTCCGCGGGCTCACAGCGCCGCATCGATGTCTACAACCCTGGGTACGCGGATTCGGTCGATAGCATCCCGAACATGCCCTCCCCCTCCTTCCGGAATGTTGCGTTGATCGCGCACGTCGACCATGGCAAGACCACGCTCGTCGACGCCATGCTGAGCGCCGCCGGCGTGTTCGCGTCCCATGAAGCCCACGTCGACCGAGTGATGGACTCCAGTGACCAGGAACGCGAGCGCGGCATCACGATCCTCGCGAAGGCCGCTTCGGTAAAGTGGAAGGGCACGAAGATCAACCTCGTCGACACCCCCGGCCACGCCGATTTCGGCGGCGAGGTCGAACGGGCGCTCGCCCTCGTCGACGGCGTGCTCCTGCTCGTCGATGCCGCCGAGGGCCCAATGCCGCAGACCCGCTATGTGCTGTCGAAGGCGCTTGAGCAGGAACTCCCGGCCGTCGTGGTGATCAACAAGGTCGACCGGCCCGATGCTCGGATCGACGAGGTAGCCGACGAGATCTACCAGCTGTTCTTCGACCTCGACGCCGCCGACCACCACATCGAGTTCCCGATCATCTCTACGGTCGCCCGCCAGGGCCATGCCATGGCCGGCACGGGCATCCCCGGGGAAGACGCCGATCTGGCTCCGCTGCTCGACGCAATCGTCGAGACCATCCCCGCACCGTCGCGGAGATCCGGATGCCCCGCTCCAGGCGCTCGTCACCAACCTCGATGCGTCCGACTACCTCGGCCGCCTCGCAATCGGACGGGTCGCTCAGGGCACGCTCCGAGCGGGCGAACAGGTGGCGCTGTGCCACTCCAACGAAGAGGAGCCGCCGCTGAAGCGTCGACTGACCCAGCTCATGGGCTTCGAACACCTCGGACGCGTCGAAGTCGCCGACCGCGTCGCAGGAGACCTGTTCGTGGTCGCCGGTTTCCCAGAGGTCGAGATCGGCGACACGCTTGCCGACCCGACCGATCCACAGCCGCTCCCACGCCTCGAAGTCGACGAACCGGTGCTGCGCATGACCTTCGGTGTCAACACGTCTCCTCTGTCCGGAAGAGACGGCCGTTTCGTCACCTCCCGCCAGATCAAGGAACGGCTCGACCGCGAAGTCCTCGGCAACGTCTCGATCCGCATCGGTTCGACCTCGTCACCGGAGATCATCGAGGTTGCCGGACGCGGCGAGCTGCAGCTCGCGGTGCTCATCGAGTCCATGCGCCGCGAGGGCTTCGAACTCCAGGTGAGCCCGCCCGAGGTGATCATCCGCGAGATCGACGGACGCCCGCACGAACCAGTGGAGCGGGCCGTCGTCGATGTGCCGAACGAGCACGTGGGAACCGTCACCCAGGCCGTCGCACCCCGAAAGGGGCAGGTCACCGACCTGCGTCCCGGCGACGCAGGCCGCACCATCGTGACCCTCACTGCGCCGGCACGTGGCCTGCTCGGATTCCGTTCGCTGCTCATGACGGCAACCCGGGGAACTGCTCTGGTGCACCAGCACCACGCCGGTTGGATGCCGTGGGCCGGCGAGCTTCCGCACCGTCAGGGCGGGGCCATGGCCGCCGACCGCTTCGGGACTTCAACCGGCTTTGCTCTCGACAATCTGCAGAAGCGAGGCGAGCTGTTCATCGGCCCGAACACGGACGTCTACGAGGGCATGGTCATCGGTGAGGCATCCCGCCCCGAGGAGATGCAGGTCAACCCGACCAAGGCCAAGCAGCTCACCAACATCCGAACCCACTCCACGATGAAGCGATCAAGCTGAAGCCGGCCAAAGAGATGACGCTCGAGTTGGCGATCGAATGGATCGCCGAAGACGAGCTCGTCGAGGTCACGCCGAACGCCATTCGTGCTCGCAAGCGCTACCTCACGGAGAGCGAGCGCAAGCGCCGGAAGAAGCGCTAGCCAAACGACCAGCTGGCAGATCGGAGCA
>CAWEEG010000017.1:0-3686 GCA_963808015.1 uncultured Actinomycetota bacterium | reverse complement strand
TCCGCCGCTCTCGATGAGCCATGGCAAGTCGTCGCTCCCGTAGTCGCCGAGCATCACTGATTCGGGGACACCATGGTGGAGGATCGAAGCGTCACCTGCTCGGCCCGGGCGGGCTCGCTCGTCGTTCCGCCTCCGGCTCTCCTCGGGGGTGACCCAGACGTAGAGGATCGATGAGCGAGCGAGGATCTCCCCGGAGAGCTGACTGAGGGAGTACGCGTAGCCGCGGGGCGGAGTCAGCGGCATCGCCGCACCATCGGGACCGCCGCGGGCGAACTCGATCACGACTGTGTCACCGTCGGACCAAGCTTCGACCGAATTGGCCAAATCGGCCCACAACTCGAGGGCCTCATCCTCGAGCGTCGCGACAAGCCGGTCTCGAGTTTCGTCATCGAGCAGGCTGAGTGCTGGGACTGCGCCAACCGCCAGACGTGCCCGATCGAGGCGCTCGAACAACCAAAGGGCCGCAGACTCCGGACGCTCGAGCCTGGTGCCCAAGAGCTTGTAGTCCTCATTCAGCAACTGGATGAGGGTGCCCCAATCCCGCGGTTCGGCGAAAGAGGACGCATCGTTCGCGAAGAACACCGGGTCGCCGTCGATCAGCGTGAGTTCCTGAGCGATCCGCCTCATCATGTGCACGTACGGGTAGTCGTCGAGTTGCACGGTCGGACCGAGATGGAGATCCTCGCCGGCAACCTGCGGCTCAAGATGAGCGAGGTAGCGACGAAGCTCCGACTTTCCGGAGGCGGGAAGGGCAAGAAGCAGCAAGGTGTCAATCGTTTGGGTCATGGCAAAAACGTTAGCCAAAGAGCGCCTGCGGCCGACCATCGAATTAGATATCCGTCCTGCAACACTGATTGCACCAAAGAAGGGAACCTGTGGAGCAGCGGAAAGGGACCTGGCTTGCCGTCTCCGCGTTCGCCTTCTGGGGTCTCGCGCCGCTGTTCTGGAACCTGCTCTCGTCGGTTCCGGCTCTCGAGATACTAGGTCACCGAATCATCTGGTCGCTCCCGCTACTTATGGCGATCATTGCCGGGCGGGGACGGCTCGGGTTGCTCCGTGGGTTGTTCCGCAGCCCAAGCACCGCCGCAACCGCTCTCGCCGGCGGCATCCTCCTGGCGATCAACTGGGGTGTCTTCGTCTGGGCGGTCACGACCGACCACATTGTTGAAGCATCGCTCGGCTACTTCATCAACCCACTGGTTTCGGTTGCACTCGGTGTTGTCGTGCTGCGGGAACGGCTCAAGCCGGCTCAGAGTGTTGCCGTTGCCATTGCGGCAATCGGGGTTGTCGGCATGACGTTCTTCGTCGGCGTTGTGCCGTGGATCTCACTCACGCTCGCATTCTCGTTCGGGACCTACGGTCTGCTGAAGAAGCGGCCGGACGCCGCTCCGCCGTTCGAGGGCTTGTTCATGGAGACTGCGTTCGTAGCGGCGCCTGCGCTCATCTACTTGGCCGTGCTGGCAGGCGACGGTGAAGGCGCTTTCGGATCGTCCCCGAATACCACCCTTCTCCTCGTCGCAGGTGGTGCGGTCACGATCACTCCCTTGGTGCTCTTCGCCGGCGCGGTTCAGCGGATCCCGCTTTCGATGGTCGGGATCCTCCAGTACATCACACCGACGATGCATTTCCTGATCGGAGTCCTCGTCTTCAGCGAAGCCGTATCCGGCGGCGAGTGGTTCGCATTTGTGATGGTGTGGATCGCGTTGATCATCTACACCGTCGACACGTACCGCGCCCCTTCAGCCATTCCGCGGGCTGACAGCGCCGCATACGAGGTGGAGAACCCTGGGTTCGCTGATTAGCTTGCTGTCCTCGCTGGGTGACGCGCACGCTACCGGTGGTGAATCCTGATCTAGCCGCCTGCGGTGACAGCCGAGGGGTCGGTGTAGCTTCTGGCCGATTGCTCCCGGATGTGTCGGGTCACGACGAAGCTCGAGACCGCCGCCCACACGCACCACAGCGAGATGAACCCGGCAGATAGCAGCGTTGCGAGCCCCAGCACGATCGGGACATTGATCACCCCGAACGCCACCAGCCGGCGGTGCGACGAGAGCAGCAGAGGAACGCAGACTGCAACCACATAGGCGGCGCCGATAGCCCCTGCCGCCGGCAGCGTCGTTTCGTAGGCGATATACCGCCCACCGATGGTCGCCCCGTAGGGTCCAATCGCCAGGGAGAAGAGCAGCACCACCGAGACGACGGCGCCAAGTACTGCGAACGGAACGATCAACCGCGCGCGGGTAGGGTCGCGCTCCGTTCTCATCACCGCATAGGGAACGAGAGCCGGCACGACTCCCATGGCAATAACGAGGTACGCACTGATCGCCAGGGTGCCGGCCATTTCAGGCACACGATCCTGCAAACCCCACCATCCGACCGCTTCGATCAGTTGGTGCGCGGCGAGAACGAGTGGGACCGCAGCGAGCGCTAGATCGCGTCGGTCATCAACGTGGCGCAGTGCGTCGATTCCGGCGGCTCCAACGACCAGGCCGGCGACAAGATCAGCTTCCGGCGAGTAACACATGTCAGCACTCCGGTTCGATCGGCCACCATCGTGCGACAGACTCCAGGGGTCGACAAGTGACGAAAGTCCCGTCCTCAGCCCAGGAGTTCGAGTGCCCGTCCCGCGAGTTCGACCGACCGAATTGTGATCGGATCGAGCACAAGCTGGAGATGATCCACACCGGCGTCGGCATAGGCACGAAACGCCTCGGAGAGCTCGTCCGGCGAGCCCGCCTGAGGATCGGCACTATGGCGTGCCGTGTCTCCCTGCCGCCGACCGCCACCACCCTCGAATTGCCAGTAGAGCGCCGCGGTCCGCCCGATCTCCGACGGGTCCCGGCCAACCGAGCGAGCCGCCACATCGATCGTGGCGTTGAGCTCCTCGAACCCATCCGGAGTGTTGCCGAACCAGGCGTGCCAGGTGTTCCAGGAATCGACGTAGGGAAGCGTCGCCGCCAGCACGCGTGGTCCAATCGATCCGATCATGATCGGCGGGCCCTCCGGTCGACTGCGCGGCACCAGATGGCAGTCCCGGGCGGTGTAGTAGGTCCCTTCGAAATCGATCTCTCCGTCGCGCAGCAGGGTCCGGATGATGGTGAAAGCTTCCTCAAATCGGCTCGCCCGATGGTCGAACGGGAATCCGTACGCGCGGTATTCGACCTCGTTCCAGCCGGCGCCGAGACCGAGAATGAGGCGTCCGCCGGAGATCTCGTCGACCGTGGTCGCCTTCTTGGCGAGCATGGCCGGACTGTGGAAGCTGGTGGCTGCGACGAGAGGACCGAGTTGGACCTGCGTGGTGATCGCTGCCAACGCGGCAAGGAGGGACCAGGCTTCCCAAGGCCCGACGGGTCCTTCCGGAGTCTCGTACAGCAAATGATCGCCGACCCAGATCGAATCGAACCCGAAATCCTCGATCGCGAGCCCCATATCCCTCAGCTCCGGCCAACGGACCGGTCGTTCGATCTCTGGGAGTTGGACGCCGACGGCGAGAGGTCGATTGGCAGTGCTCATGAGCACGATCGTACCTGCTCGCAGGCTGTGCCCCCTCACCGCCGCCGGTTCCCAGAGCTCCCCACCACCAGGGACGATTGGTCGCAGCACTAGCCTCGCCGTCATGCATATCGGCGTCTCCATCTTCGCGACCGACACAACCCTTCAACCAGTAGCCCTAGGCAGGGCCGTGG
>CAWEEG010000016.1:0-61298 GCA_963808015.1 uncultured Actinomycetota bacterium | reverse complement strand
AACGTGTCAAGGAGATTGAGACACGGGTTGCTCAGTTGGTGGCGGGTTCCTCTGCGGGTCGGTTGATCCAGGTGGCGTCGGGGACGTGGGGTGCTTGGGGTGGTTTCGTGAAGCGGTCTGGACGGTTGGTGTAGGCGGTGTCGAGGCCGCCTTGACGTTTCTGTCGCACGATGTCATCGAGGCCGTAGTGGACGTTGGCCGGCGTGTTCAGGGCGATGCCGGAGTGGCGGTGTTCGTTGTTGTAGTAGTCGAAGAACGTGTCGCAGAAACCCCGCGCCTGGGCATGTTGGCGAACCGTTTCGGGAACGTCGGCGAGTATTTGAGGGTCTTGAACTGTGCTTCGGAGTAGGGGTTGTCGTTGGATTGGTGCGGCCTTGAGTGGCTCTGGAGCACACCGAGGTCGGCGAGGAGCTGGGAGACGGTGCGTGACGTCATTGAGCTGCCCGGTCGCGTGCAGCGTCAACTGGTCGTGGTCGACGTGGTGGGTGTAGATGGCGTCGGCGATGAGCTGCTCGGCGAGTTTGGCTGATTCTGTGGGCGCTATGAGCCATCCAACGACGTAGCGGGAGTAGATGTCGAGGATCGTGTAGAGCTGATACCAGGTCCATTTGTAGGGTCCAGCGAGTTTGGTGATGTCCCAGCTCCATACCTGGTTGGGACCCACGGCGACGAGTTCGGGTTTGACGAGTGCGGGGCGACGGGCCTGGGCTCGGCGTTCTCTGACCTGGTGGCGTTCGTCGCAGCAGGCGATACATGGTCGAGACTGATGCCAGGTAGGTGCCTTCGTCGAGCAGGGTGGCCCATATCTGGGCCGGGGCCTTGTCGCAGAACCGTTCGTTGTTCAATGTTGCGATCACCGTGTCGGCTTCGACTCGCTGTCAGGGCTCGGGTGAGCGCCGCGTCGGGGGTCCGTGACGGGGGCCTTGTCGTTGCCGGTAGTGGCTGGCACGAGAACGCCCAAGGGCTTCGCAGGCTCGTTTGCGTCCGACGATGGCGGCGAGTTCGTCGACTCCGGCGTCCAAGATGGCGGTTACGACTCGTCGGTGTCCGCGTCTTCGAGATCTCTTCCAAGAGCGTGTGCACTTTTCCCTGCACCTGAATCACCGCCTCGGCCTGAGCGAGTTTCGTCTTCAGCCGTTCGTTGTCGGCTCGCAACTTCGCGACCTCCGAGCGCGACGGTCCGCCCCGGCCGCCATCGGATCGTCCAACAGCAGCCTTCAACAGCCTTGGCGGTGTTGCCGGCGCCAATCGGTGATGAGACTTGAATACAGGCCCTCTCTGCGCAGAATGGCGCCCTTCTCACCCGTCTCGGACGCCAGGTCGTACTCGGCGAGGACCGACAGTTTGTACTCAGCGCTGAACGACCGACGCACCGGGTTCTTCACCGGCGGCCGACCAGTCCCATCGGTCGCGACACCGTCATCGACATGCCAATCGTCAGCGTCGTAGATCGCTCGCTTCTCTCCCACGATGATCAATCCTTCCACGCCCCCAATACTCAGAACATAGAACACGGATCTGTCTCACCCATCATGGACACGGAGCGATTCGGAACGTGTCAAGACGAATGAGACACGGGTTGCTCAGATGGGGCGGGTTCCTCTTCGGGTTGGTTGATCCAGGTGGCTTGGGGAACTTGGGGGCTTGGGGTGGTTTCCTGAACCGGTCGGGACGGTCGGTGTAGGCGGTGTCGAGGACTCCTTGGCGTTTTTGGCGGATGATGTCGTCGAGGCCGTAGTGGACGTTGGCTGGGGTGTTCAAGCCGATACCGGAGTGACGATGTTGGTTGTTGTAGTGCTCGAAGAACCCTTCGCAGAACGTGCGGGCGGCTGCGATGTTGGCGAACCGTTTCGGGAACGTTGGCGAGTATTTGAAGGTTTTGAATTGGGCTTCGGAGTAGGGGTTGTCGTTGGACTGGTGTGGCCTGGAGTGGCTTTGGAGCACACCGAGATCGGCGAGGAGCTGACTGACGGTGCGTGATGTCATTGAGCTGCCCCGATCTGCGTGCAGGGTCAGCTGGTCTTGGTCGACGTCGTGGGTGTAGATGGCATCGGCGATGAGCTGTTCGGCGAGTTTGGCTGATTCGCTGGGCGCTACGAGCCATCCAACGACGTATCGGGAGTAGATGTCGAGGATGGTGTAGAGCTGGTACCAGGTCCATTTGTAGGGTCCGGCGAGTTTGGTGATGTCCCAGCTCCACACCTGATTGGGACCAACAGCGACGAGTTCGGGTTTGACCAGTGCGGGACGGCGGGCCTGGGCTCGTCGTTCTCTGACCTGGTGACGTTCCCGCAGCAGGCGATACATGGTCGAAACCGACGCTAGGTAGGTGCCTTCGTCCAACAAGGTGGCCCATACTTGGGCTGGTGCCTTGTCGCAGAACCGTTCCTTGTTCAACGTTGCGATCACCGTTTCGGCTTCACCGGTGACAGAGCCCGAGGTGAGTGCCGCGGTTTCGGGGGTCCGTAACGGGGACCTTGTCGTTGCCGGTAGTGACTGGCACGAGAACGCCCAAGGGCTTCACAGGCTCGTTTGCGTCCAACGATGGGGGCGAGTTCATCGACTGCGGCATCCAAGATGGCGGTCACGACTCGTCGGTGTCCGCGCTCTTTGAGATCTCCTCCAAGAGCGCGTGCACTTTTCCCTGAACCTGGATCACCGCCTCGGCCTGAGCGAGTTTGGTCTTCAGTCGTTCGTTCTCGGCCCGCAGCTTGGCGACCTCTGACCGGCTGGGGCCGCCCCTGCCGCCGTCGCTTCGTCCCACCAGCGGCCTTCAATAGTCCTTGCCGGTGTTGGCGGCGCCAATCGGTGATCAGACTCGAATACAAGCCCTCCCGACGCAGAATGGCGCCCTTCTCACCCGTCTCAGACGCCCGGTCGTATTCGGCGAGGATCGACAGCTTGTACTCAGCGCTGAACGACCGACGCACCGGATTCTTCTCCGGCGGCCGTCCGCTCCCATCGCTAGCGACCCCATCATCGACATGCCAATCATCAGCGTCGTAGATCGCTCGCTTCTCTCCCACGATGATCCAATCCTTCCACACCCTCAATACTCACAACATGAAACCAAGAATATGTCTCACCCATCATGGACACAGAGGGATTCGGAACGCCGACGAGAACTGAATCGTCGTTGGCAGACGCACCGACACGGTGGAACAGGAGCTACGAGGTCAACCGATCCGTCAGGATCCTCAGTACCAGATCACTTCCCCGAAGCCCGGGAGCGGCGTCTCTTCGGGAAGGGTTCGTGCTTCGCCCGCCGCATAACGAGCGGCCGTCCAGGCACCTGCGGCGGCATCCAGCACGTCGTCGGATGGGACCGTGCCCACGGCATCGGGAAGACGATCAGGCAGCGACAGCCCGACGTTGGAGAGAAGCCGTCGGCGTTCGGCGTGTCCGTTCCAGCTCTTCTTCGAGAACGCCAGCGGTCGCCCCGCAAGGGCACGGAACGTGACTTCCGGGTGGATCTCGATCAGCCGCGAGTCCGAGCGGGCAACATCGTCGGTCTCCAGGATCCGACGACGAAGCGCGTAGCTCTGCGCGGTCAGGCCCACTCCGTAGCGCTTGCGGGACAGCCGCAGCGCGTCCTGGTACGTCTCCGCTTCGAGCACGTCTCGCGGCGGCGTGGGGAACACGCTCGACGACCGGGCGCCGATGAAGTGTCTCGCTGCCGAGTCGGCAGGACGCGGAGGTGCGATCGGCAGCCCGATCGGAATGTCGACTGCGACAACCTCGGCATCGGATTCGGACGTGGCAAGGTCGGACATCGTTTCATAGGCGTCGATCGAAGCGATCCAACCACCAACGGTGACGACGGCGATCCATCCGTTCTTCCAAACGTCTGCACCGACGACTCTCGACATCATCTCCTCCGGAACGGAGCGTACCGCCTGCGGATACCACGATGCCAAACGGACCGGGGTTCAAACAACAGGACCGTCTCAACGATCTTACGCGACCCCGGCCACCTTGCCGTCGAGCCACCGAGGCGTGATACCGGGGGCCATACGTGCAAGCCGATTGAGGACCGTTGTGGTCGAGTCGGTGAAGCGGTTTCCTCTCGGTGCCGGTGACAATCGAGTGGACCCCTCGATACCGCATCAGACGAAACGCACAATCAGGATGACGGCCAGCGTCGGCGCGCCAATCACCACTCCCGCGTTCATGATGCCCTCATGCTCTCGCTTGAACAGGCCCGTCCGGGCGAAGTAGGCGAGGTCCAGGACACCGAGGAGCAGAAGCATCCCGGCGGCGATCAGACCGAGTGCCTCCCCCACCGGGCGACCGCCCGACACGAGCACGGCGGCCGAAGCGGCAGGTTCGTCGGCGACCTGGAGCACCGCTGCGACGACCAGGACGATGGCGAGGATCGTGTCGGTGAACACAAACGGCACCTCATGATCTACGTATCCGTCGGGGAGCCACGGCTCATCGTGGGGCGTTCGAAACCACATGATCCAATAGGCGGCGATTCCGAGGGCCGTGATCACCTCGAGGGCTGCAATCACCCAGGTCACGGGGCTGTCCGTCATGTCGCCAGATCTCCGACGTGCTTGAGCCGATCGGGAATCACATCGCGCCCGTATGCGGGGGCTTCCAGTTGCTCGGCAAACACAAGCGGATGTCTGTTGTGTTCGATGACACCGCTGGCCAGGAAGAAGCAGGTGGTGTCGGTGAGCACCCCGCTACGGACCGAGAGGCAGTCGTAGTCGCGCGTGACGGCTGACCGATGCGGGCGCTGGTCGGACGATCGAGCCATGGTGACCTCCTCGGCGGGATCGTACCGAAACGAATCGGCGGTTGTCGCGTCACTCAGCCAGATGCCGCCGACTCCGACTCACGCGACCGGGAGACGGAACCCCACACATCCGCCAGGGCCGGATTCGGCCCAGATCGATCCGTCAAGTGTCTCGATGAAGCCGCGTGCGATGGCGAGGCCGAGGCCAGATCCCCCGGTTGAGCGCTCCCGGGACGGTCCCCGCGACTGAACCGTTCGAATGCCTCACCGACAAACCCCGGATCAAACCCGGGACCGTCATCGACCACGCGCACCTCGGCCCCGTCTTCGCCGCGGACCTCCACGGTGACGGCGGACCCACTCGGGGCAAACCGGATTGCATTGTCGAGAAGGTTGCGAAGGACGCGGCTGACCGCTTCGGATCCACCCACGGCAACGACGCGATGGTCGGCGATCAGCTCCAATTGGACTTTTGCCGAAGCAGCCATCGGCGTGAGCACCTCAATTGCTTCGTCGGCCAGCTCCGTGATGTCGATTGGCCCCCGCTCCATCTCGACCGACCCTTCTTCAAGGCGTGACAACAGAAAGAGGTCGTCGACCAGGGAGCTGAGGACCGCCACATCACGGTCCATCGAATGCAGGTACCGATCTGGGTCGGGAGCCAAACCGTCTTCAAGTGCCTCGATCGCGGCACGCAATGATGCAAGCGGCGTCCGAAGGTCGTGGCCGATGGCCGCAAGGAAATGTCGTCGGGCGGTTTCATGAGAGCGACGCTCGGCGTCACGCTGCTCGAGATCGGCAGCCATGCGGTCGAACGTCTCAGCCACCGTGCCAACCTCGTCGGAGCGAACCACACCGGTGCGAGCGCCAAGGTCTCCAGACTGAATCCGCCGAGCTGCCGCGGCGGTCGCTTCGAGGTCCCTCGTGAGGTCACCGCTGACCGATACGGCGAAAGCAACCGTCGTTGCCACGGCGAACACGAGCACCACGAGCAAGAGGTTGAGATCATGACTCGACAGGAACATCTGTTGAGCGGCAATCCCCACGGTCACGGCCGCTATTACCAACCCGGCGAGCCCCACGATCAGCACACTGCGCCGAATCGAGTGAGACCGCCGACCGACCCACCGCAGCGCAAGCGCGAGGACGGCGGCAAAGACGGCGACCAGCACGAAGATAAGTCCGAGCAGCACTCGATCCTCGGCGGTCGGCTGCATCGATACCTCGAACACGACCAGGCCGATCAGCACCGCCACGAGGAACCACAAGACGGCCTTCACGACTCGAACCGGTAGCCGACGCCCCACACCGTGGCGATCCACCGCGGTTCGTTGGGGTCACGTTCGATCTTGCGCCGGATCCTGCGAATGTGGACCGTCACCGTTGACGCGTCTTGCCAGTCGGTCGAGGACTCCCACACCTGTTCGAGGAGCTGGCTTCGCGAAAAGACCTGTTTCGGGGCTGATGCGAGGAACTCGAGGAGGTCGAACTCCTTCGCCCTGAGTTCTACCAGCTCTCCGTCGACGCGAACTTCCCTACTCCGGCCGTCGATCTCCAGGCCGTCGAACACCAGCGACGCTGCCGGAGACGGCGGTTTGGATCGCCCGGCCCTTCGAAGGACCGTTCGAACTCGTGCGGCAAGCTCTCGTGGCGAGAAGGGTTTCACGACATAGTCGTCCGCTCCAAGCTCGAGGCCGAGCAGTCGGTCAGTCTCTTCGGTGCGAGCGGTAAGCAGAATCACGGGGATGTCGGCCCGTTTTCGGAGCTCGGCGAGGATGCTGTATCCATCGATCTCGGGCAGCATCACGTCGAGCACGATCAGGTCGGGCCGCTCGGACTCGATGAGTGCGACGGCAGCGCGCCCCGCCGATGCCTGCACGGTCGTGTACCCCTCACGTTCGAGGTAGGTGCAGACGACTTCGCGGACAATGTCCTCGTCGTCCACCACCAAAACCGTTCCAGCCGTCGCTTCCATGAATCTCATCGTACGGGCTAGCGACAGCTTCGGCCGAGTTCGTCGCCGAGTTCAGGATTTGTTCACAGAGAGAAGACACGGGACAGAGACACGAGCACGAGACACGAGACACGAGACTTGAGACATGAGACACGAGACTTGAGACATGAGACACGAGACAGAGACAGAGACAACGAAGGTGCAGTCGATCTCGGTCGTATTCTCGGATCTCGGATCTCGGATCTCGATCTCGCTCTTGATCTCGGATCTCGATTCTTCAACGCGACAAGGCCCCGCGTCTCCGCGGGGCCCCGTCGTCTCGTCGCCTACCGTATCGGCAGGTCTTTGAACTCGATCAGCCCACCGGCTGGAGTTCCTTCTTCGCATCGGGTTCCGTTGCCGGAGGCTTCGTGGCCTTCTCTTCCCTCGTCGCCCACACCAGGCCGAGACCGGCGACGAGAACCGTGAGGCCGATTGCGGCCAGCGTTCCTGCGAGCGCAAGGCCGAGTTGGAGCGCGGAATGGGTCACGGTTCCAACGCCGAGTTCGGCGATCAGCGCGTGCGCTGTTCCGTTCCACGCCTGGTCACGTGCCGGACCTTCGATTGGATGCATCCGATCGAAGTCGGTCCAGTAGAAGCCGTTGACATCAAACTCGTACTCGCCAGCGGCAAAGGTCTCACCGTTGTACTCAGCAGGCTCAGTCAGCACCACGGTCTGGGTGCCGTACAGGGTGTGGTAAGTGATCGTCGCCATCTGGAACATGTACTCAGAAGCCGTGTTCACCAGCGGGTCATTGGGATCGAGATCCGCTTCCTTGACTGGGTAGCCCCAGTCTTCCGTCAACAGCACCATGATCGCATCGGCACCTTCGGTGGTTCCGCGGTCGATGAGTTGTCCATCTTCGTTGTAGCTGAGTTGTACGTTCTGCGCCTCGCTGAACGACTGGAGCGAGCCGTACCCATCCTGCACCTGGGTGTAGGCCACTCCACCTCCGACCACGAAGAGCAGACCGATCACTGATAGGACGATTCCGAGGGTTCGGAGCCGTTTTGCCATTTGTTGCCTCCTAGCGGCGGTTTGTGATTGGATTCACGAAGGCGAAGTTAATCGCATTTCGTCGATAAACGATAGGGTCATAGAGTCCCAAAGATGAGTGGCCTCTGCGACGTAGCCAACCCTGTGGCCGAACCGTTGGGATTCGGCTGATCGACGATGAACGGTCTTTTGGCCCCATGGCCAGCCGGACTCTGCTTGGTACGCTCGCCGACATGGAACTCAGACCCCCACCGGCGTGTCTGACGACGACCCGCCGGTTGATCCCGAGCCCCTCACCTGCGAACAGATGGCAGCGATCGCCAAGGCTATGGGACACCCTTCGCGCATGGAGATCATCGAGTTCTTCCGTGAGTGCAAACCGCTCACGGTGGGAGAGATCGCCGCCCACCTGGACCTGGCTCAATCAACGGTTTCCGAACACCTCAGGATCCTCCGGTCGGCAGAGATCCTGAGAACCGAGGAGGACGGCCCGCGGACCTGGCATTGCCTCAATCGCGTTGTCCTCAAGCGATTCGCGCGCGATACCGAGTCCACAACGATCCGCACCGACCGCTAGGTGCGCCGGCGAGAGCGGTCGCGATATGACGACGATCGGGCACCAGCACACCTCAGCCGTCGTTCTCCACGCGGATCGAGGCGGATATGGCGCTGATGATCTCGGGGTTCGCAGCCAAGAGGTCCGCCAGCACCTCCCCGGTGCAGACTGCGGTGACGAGCACCATGGTCCACACCGCACCGAGGCCCGGAATCAGACCGATGATGAGCACCAGCGGGATCCCGGCGAGTCGAGCACGAATCGCCGACTGACGTAGGTGCTCTTGCCCCGGCCGCACCGAGGCAAGCTGGATGGAAGCCATCGATGCAAACGCAAGCGCCACCGACACCACCAGGAGCCACCGACTGCTACCGGCGTAGCCATGACCGTGGTCGGCTCCAACGATGGCAAGCTCCACCGACACACCGAACACGGCGAGAGCCGCCGCGAGCGGAAGGTGGCTGTAGATCCACACCGTCGGACGCCAGTTCTTCCCCTCCCCTCGCCTTCGGATCACCGATCCATCGAGGTGTTCGAAGTTGATCCACCACAAACACGTTGCGGCCCCAAGCCCGAAGATGCCTACCAGCGTCGTCTGTGTCTGCCAGGCGACGTGGCTCAGGCCGACGGTTACGGCGACGATCGACTCGCCGAGCACGAGGATGGTGAACAGGCCGAACCGTTCGGGAAGATGCGACCGGTCGAGTGGTGCAGCGGCTTGGATCTTGCGGACCGCAAAAGGCGTCGCGAGGTCGACGGCGAACGCCAGGCCCCACACCCAGAAGCGCACCGGCTCCGGGGTGAAGATCGAGATCAGCCAGACCACGGACGCCGCTCCGAACCCGACGAGATACCCACGCACCAGTGCACGGGTACCCGGCACATGCCGATAGGCCCGGGCATACAACAGCAAGAGCGTGATCCGGGCGGCCGTGTAGCCAAGTGCAAAAGCCTGCGTTGATCCTGCCTCGCCCAGCGAGAGTGAAACGGCAATCACGGCCACGGCCACCATCTGGGCGCCGGCGAGGAGCCGGTAGATGAGATCGTCCGTGTCGTACCGGTCCGCGTAGAAGGTGTGGCTCGCCCACAGCCACCACACGAGCGCGAAGTAGGCGAGATAGGAAACGATGGCGGCCCACGAAACCTCGTGGACGAGCCGCGTCCCCATCATCGCCACGGCGGCGACGAACACGAGGTCGTAGAAGAGCTCGAGCCACGTTGCGGTACGTTCCGACTCCTTGGCAGTCCGCAGGCGCGGTGGTGCGATCGCCGCGAACTTCACAACGGCACCACGACGCCGGGTGCGGCGACATCGGTGTTCGGGAACCGCCGTCTGGCAAGCGCCAAGATCGAGTCGGCGTCGTCATCGGTCGTGCGGGGGTCCAGGCTCGTCAGGAGCAACCGCTCCGCGCCCGCTGCCTCGGCGGCATCAATCGGCTCCCTCCCATGTCGAGTGGCCCCATCCCCGCCGGATCGCCACCTCGGCGGGTGTGTATTGCGCATCGTGAACAAGGACGTCCACGCCGCTGATCGCCCTGGTGATCGACACATCGCGCTCGGTCCCGGCCTCATGATCTGTCACGACGGCCACACTCGTCGATGGCCCGTCCACCCGGTATCCGACGGCCCCTTGGGGGTGCTCGACCTCGAACGGCGTGACAACCAGCCCCTGGATCTCAACAGGCCGCCCGATGGTCTGGAAACGGACATTCCCGGCATCGGCCAGCGATACCGGGAACCAGGGCGGGGTGATGACGGAATTGAGCGAGCGCTCCGGTCCACCCGGGCCGTGGACGAGGATCTCGGTATCACCCGACCACAACGCCTCGAACATCGAGAGGCCCTGGATGTGATCCCAGTGGTAGTGCGTGAGGAACACATCGATCGAAGGAGAGAGCTCGAGGCCGTGCATTGCGTGGGCGATGAGGCCGGTGCCGGCATCGATGAATCCGACTATCTGGTCGTCGATCGCGAGCGCGAACGACGATGTGTTCCCTCCGTATCGGACGAATTCGGCTCCGGACACGGGAATGGACCCGCGACTGCCGAGCACCACGATCCGCGGACCTTCCGACACCTCTCCGCCTTTCTCGCGAGTGTTCTGAGCGTAGCGAAGCGCTCGCCGTCCGTGGGGAACGGCACCGCGATAGGATCGACCAAGGCGACCGACCATCCCCAAGGAACGTATGAGCAAGCCAGTGATCCTGGCCGTCGACGACGACCCGCAAGTGCTGGCGGCAGTTCGACGCGATCTCCGATCTCACTATGGATCGACCTATCAGGTCATCGCAGCCGCTTCGGGGCCGGAGGGACTCGAGACGGTGCGGGAACTCAAGGAACGATCGCGGACGATCGCCGCGTTCGTCGTTGACCAGCGTATGCCGGAGATGACCGGCACCGAATTCCTTCTCGCTGCCCAGGAAGTGTTCCCCCAGGCCAAACGGCTGCTTCTGACCGCCTATGCGGACACCGAAGCAGCGATCCAGGCGATCAACGATGTGGGCCTCGATCACTACCTCCTCAAGCCGTGGAGTCCTCCGGAGGATCACCTGTATCCAATCCTCGACGACGTGCTCGATGATTGGCAGGCGCATGCTGACGTGCCGTTCGACGGGATCCGCGTGCTCGGCACCACGTGGTCTCCGGCCACCTATGAGACCAAGGCGTTCCTCGCCCGCAACGAGGTGCCGTATCGTTTCATCGACATCGAACGAGACGACGAGGGCGCTCAAGCCGTGAAGACGGCTCACGCAACGGAAGCCAAGCTCCCGGTTGTGATCCTCCCGGACGACTCGGTCCTTCTCCAGCCATCAAAGCCCGAGCTGGCCGCTGCCGCGGGCATCCACTCGACACCCGAGGCGCCGTTCTACGACCTCGCGATCGTAGGCGGCGGACCCGCCGGGCTCGCCGCAGCGGTGTATGGCGCCTCCGAAGGCCTGTCGACCGTACTGCTCGAACGAGAGGCACCGGGCGGCCAGGCCGGGACGAGCTCGCGTATCGAGAACTACCTCGGGTTCCCCAAGGGTGTGAGCGGCGCAGACCTGGCGCGCCGTGCGATTGCGCAGGCGACCCGCCTTGGGGCGGAGCTGATCACGCCGGCCGAGGTGGCGGCGGTGCAGCTCGGTCATTCGGTGAAGACCATCGTCTTGACCGATGGAACCGAACTCAAGTGCCGGGCCCTCGTGATAGCGAGCGGCATGACGGTTCGGAAACTCGACGTCCCCGGATACGCAAGGTTCGAGGGTGCGGGCGTCTACTACGGGGCAGCGGCGACGGAGGCAGCGACCTACCGGGACCGCCCCGTCTACGTGATCGGCGGGGCCAACTCCGCCGGTCAGGCTGCCGTCATGTTCTCAAAGACGTCTTCGAAGGTGACGATGGTGGTCCGCTCAGAATCCCTGCACGAGAAGATGTCGCAGTACCTCGTCGACCAGATCGCAGCGATCGAGAACATCGAAGTTCTCACCAGCACCCGAGTCGTGGATGTCGAAGGCTCCACGACCGTGGAGCGGATACGGCTCCAGAACCTGAAGTCTGAATCGGAAGAGGCCAGACCGGCATCGGCGTTGTTCATCTTCGTTGGAGCTGTGCCCCATTCGTCGTTCCTCGAGGGCACCGTGGCCATGAACGACCGAGGTTTCGTCTACACCGGTTCGGACGTCACGACGTTCACAACGGATTGGAGTCTCGACCGCGATCCGTACCCGCTCGAAACCTCCGCGCCGGAGTGTTCGCCGCCGGCGACGTCCGGGATGGGGCCGTTCGTCGCGTCGCCTCGGCCGTCGGCGAAGGTGCGGTGGCGGTCACGCTCGTTCACAGATACCTCGATACCGTGTGAGCCCGTTCGACCTCCGCTCCGTCGACCTCTTCTCCGGTCTGGGTGACGCCGCGCTCTCCCAGCTGAGCAACAATGCGACCGCGTGTTCGCTCCCACAGGGTGCCACGCTCTTCGAAGAAGGTGACCCCGGCGATACCGCCTATGTCGTCACCTCGGGCGAGCTCGAGATCCTCAAGGCATCAGCCGATCAGTCCGTTCGGATTGCAGTCTCGGGGCCCGGGATCATCGTCGGCGAGATGTCCCTTCTCACCGGAGAGCCGCGCAGTGCTTCGGCTCGCGCACTTGTCGACACTGAACTCGTCTCGATACCGAAAGCCACCCTCGATGCGCTGCTCGAGTCGGACGCACGGGTGGCCCACGCGCTCTTTGACGTGTTCATCACTCGCTGGCGTGAGCAACAATCGCGCCTTCGCCAATCCGAGCACATGGCTCAGATCGGGGTGCTCACCGCGGGCCTTGCTCATGAGATGAACAACCCGGCCGCCGCGGTGACGAGAGGATCATCCCTGCTCGCGGCAGCCGTTGAGCAAAGAGTGGCAGCGGAAGCAACGATCCCAAACGGCGCCTACGTACCGAGTCCTTCGGCAGCCACCCCACCGACAAGCCCCATGGAACGAGCAGAGATCGAGGATTCTCTCGAGACGGTGCTCGACGGATTCGGGATCGAGGAAGCGTGGCGTGTTGCGCCGCTCCTCGCAGAAGCCGGCTACCGAGTCGGCGACCTCGATCTGCAGGGTGCAACGGCGGCAGAGGTTGTTGAGGCGATGGCCTCACGCGCCGAGGTCGACGCGCTCATTGCCGAGGTGGCCGAGGGCTCACGACGGCTCAGCGAGCTCGTCGCAGCACTCAAGTCGTACTCCTATCTGGATCAGGCACCGGTTCAGAACGTCGATGTGGCCCGCGGGATCGAAGACACACTGCTGATCCTCAAATCGAAGACGAGCGACATCAAGCTGACTCGCGACTACGAACCCGACCTGCCGATGATTGAGGCCTACGGGAGCAGACTCAATCAAGTGTGGACCAATCTCATCGACAACGCAGCAGACGCGATCCACGATGCCGGGATCGCGGATGGCAGGATCGCCGTGACTGCTTCAGCTCTCGATGACTCCGTCGTGGTCGTGGTCGAGAACAACGGTCCCGAGATCCCTCAGCCATTCCGGGACCGCATCTTCGAAGCGTTCTTCACGACAAAAGAACCGGGGCGCGGAACCGGCCTGGGCCTCGACACGGTCTATGACATCGTGGTCAACCAGCATCGGGGAACGATCAAGGTCGACTCGAACGCGGAACGGACCACGTTCACTGTCTCACTCCCGATCCGGGCATCCGATACCCAACCGGCTTGATCGCCATCTCGGCCGGCAGGCGGCCACGGATCTGCGCCGGTTCTCACCGGATTCTCATCCCTCTCAAGGGCACCACCGTGCAACCGAAACTACTTGGTGGGTATGCGCACCACCGTTCTCACCAGCTTGGTTCTTGTACTCGCCCTCGTGGCCGCTGCTTGCTCCGATAGTGGTGATTCGGCAGAGATCGCCAGCCTCGAGGCAGATTCGGCGAACACATCGGAAGATGCTTCCGCCCCGACGCCGGCGGCGACCCGGTCGCCCAGTCGGAGGCCGCCATGCTCGCTTTCACGCAATGCCTGCGTGATCAGGGCATCGACGTCGATGACCCCACGATGGACGCTGACGGGAACATGCAGCTCCCGCCGATCAACATCGAGGTGCCGGACATCGTGGCGGATCCCGACGAGGTGCCGGACATGTCCGAGTTCGAAGACATGATCGCTCCATGCGAAGAACACCTCGAAGGGGTCGTCAGCACGTTCAGCTCAGCTGACACGACCGAGATCGAAGACATGCTCCTCGCGTACGCCGAGTGCATGCGGGACAACGGTGTTGACATGCCGGACCCCGATTTCTCGTCGGGCGGGGGCGTGATCGACCTCGGCGCAATCGGCGGGGAGGACTTCGAAGCGGCCGAGGCCGCATGCAGCCCGCTGCTGGCAGATCTGGGGTTCAGCGGCTGACGACCCACGCGCTCGCGCGCGCCGATCGAATTCGCGTACCCAGGGTTCACAGACGCCTAAAACCCGGGTACACGTTGTCAGAAAGGGTCCGACACTCGAAGCTGACGGTCAGCCCGTGACGGCCTCGTCCCACTCGAGGATCCACGTGGCGTAGGCGCCGGGCCACGACGTTTCCGGGGCTTCGGCGCGATAGCGCTCATCGGCTCGGACGAGCCACTCCTGGAGAGTGTCGACGGACGGGTTTGACTCGAGCAGACGCAAGCTCTGGCCATACATGTGTTCGGCATACCACCGCGACCATCCGGGGTTCGGACCGCCGTAGACGGCATGGTGGGCTCGTCCGGTGGCACCAAGCAGGTGGCGGAGTTCGTGTTGACGGCTCTGAACGTCCATGCTCGAAACGTACCGAACGCAGAGTCGAAGTCAATGGGCATGGCCGAGAGGCGGCTCTCGACATCGGGGCGAAAGCTCAAGCAACGCCGAGCGCCGATTCGTAGACTCGCCAGGGTGGACCAACGAACCGATCTCCCAACGGGCACCGTCACCTTCATGTTCACCGACATCGAGGGATCAACAGCGCTCGTGGCGGAGCTCGGTGACGGCGCAGCAAGGCTCTTCTTGGCTCCACGCGGACATGATTCGTGCGGCCGTCCATCAGCATCGCGGCGTTGAAGTCGGGACCGAGGGCGACTCGTTCTTCTGTGTGTTCCCGTCGGCCACGGATGCGGTTGCCGCCGCAATCGCCACCCAACGGAGCTTGAACGATCACCCGTGGCCACCGGGACAAGCCTGCGAGTTCGCATCGGTCTCCATACCGGTTCCGGGACACTCGGCGGCGACGACTACTTCGGTTTGGATGTCCACCGGGCTGCCCGCGTGAGCGCTACAGGGCACGGCGGCCAGATTGTGGTGTCGGCGGCAACGAAGACCGTTGTTGAACGAGACCTGCCCCCGGACGTCGCCGTGCGCGACCTCGGGCTCTTCCAACTGAAGGACCTTACGGAGCCCGAGCACCTCTACGACTTGGTCATCGACGGTCTTCCGTCTGATTTCTCTCCGCTCAACACTGCGGCTGCCATCGGCCCGGGACTCCCCGAACCGCTGAGCCGCTTCATCGGACGCACCTCCGAGGTCGACGAGATCACGACGCTCGTGGCGACGTCGCGATTGGTCACGTGCACCGGACCGGGAGGCGTCGGCAAGACCCGCCTCGCGCTCCAGGTTGCCGCCCGTTCGCCGACCGCTTCGACGCGACCTGCTTCGTGCCACTCGCCCCGATCACCGAACCGGATCTTGTCGCGCCAACCATCCTGAGAGCGCTCGAAGTGCCGCCGACAGGCGAGAGCGCGGAGGATCGACTCACTGCCTTCCTAGCGGACAAACGCTGGCTTCTCATCCTCGACAACTTCGAACAGGTGGTCGATGCTGCCCCCGTCGTTTCGGCCATCCTCCAGGCCGGGCGGGGTGTCTCGGTCCTGGCAACTTCGAGGACCGCCCTGCGCATCGCAGGGGAACAGGAGTATCCGGTTCCACCGCTCGCCGTCGCGGAATCGGATGAAGCGGCCGGAATCGAACCACTGCTCGAGTCGGAAGCTGTCCGGCTCTTCATCGATCGAGCGCAGGCCGTGCGGCCCGACCTCGCCCTGGATGATGAAACGGTCGAGGCGATCGCCGACATCACGCGATCGCTCGATGGCCTTCCTCTTGCGATCGAGCTCGCCGCGGCGAGAGTCCGCGTCGTCGCGCCCTCCCGATCTGCGCTACCGGATGAGCGACATGCTCAATCTGCTCACCACGGGATCACGCGATGTCGATGAACGCCAACGCACCTTGCGCAACACCATCAGCTGGAGCTACGAACTGCTCAACGTCAGCCAACAACACCTGCTCGAAGACCTCTCCGTCTTCAGGGGCGGCGCCACGCTGGACGCCATCGCAGCCGCTTTCGGAGCCAAGTTCGGAGGATTGGGAGTGGCTGGATGATCTCGACAGCCTCGTCGGGCACAGCTTGATCGACCGCCTCGAGACTTCGTCGGAATCACGATTTGTGCTCCTCGAGACCATTCGGGAGTTCGCTGCAGAACGCCTGGAGGATCGGGGCGCGATCGGCCGCCGTTTCCGAACGGCACCTTGCCTGGTTTCTGGAGCTGGCGGAACGAGCCGCAGAGAATCTGAAGACGGTTGATCAGGGAACCTGGCTGGCGGTGCTGGATCGAGAACGCGACAACCTGAGAGGCGCGATCTCGTGGGCGACCCGCGCAGGCGACGCCGAAACGCGCGTCGCGGCTCGTCCTCGCCTTGTGGAGGTACTGGCACATGCGAGGCCCCATTGCGGAAGGTGCCGTGCGCGCTCGACGATGTGCTGGCAATGGAGGGCCTCGCCCGAGACGACCGCCTTCGGGCACTGGAGGCGGCGGGGGGATTGGCGTGGTGGGCAGGCGACATGCAGGCGGCCTCATCTCACTATCTCGAGGCGCTCCACCTCAGTCGGGAGGTCGGGAGTGATGAGGCGCTCGCCAACGCGCTCTACAACGCCGGCATGGCCATGAGCTTCAAGAGCCCCGGCGACGGCACGGATCTCCTCACAGAAGGCCTCGGCATCGCCGAGCGGAGCGGCAACACGCAGGCCGCGTCCCAGTGCCGCTGGGGGCTCTCTTCGGTGTACCAGTTCGAGCACGACTTCGAGCGAGCCCGCCAGGAACTCATCGTCGCACTCGCCGGTTTTCGATCAACCGGGGACGTGTTCATGACGAACTGGACGCTCCGAGACCTCGGCAGTGTCGAGATGGTGCTCAACCGGCTCGAAGAAGTCCGACGCCCACCTCTCATCCGCACTTCGTTTCTTCTCTTCGACCGGCGATCTGTCTGGAACCCTGGGCCTGCTGCGCGACCGCGCCCGCCTCTTCGCTATGCGCGGCGACGCAGACCGCGCGTTGAGGTTGATCGGTGCAGCAGACGAACACGAACGCAAGACCGGCCTCAACTTGGGCCAGTTCGAGCTCGAGGCGCTCGGGTATCGACCACCCGCTTGTCGTCGATGACGAGGACGCCGCCGAGCGATCGAAAGGGGTAGGGCGAGCCTGGACGATCGACGAGGCGGTTGCCTACGCACTCGAGTCGGCGTGAAGCGTTCCTATTCGGGGCCGGCCGACGTCTCCACAGCCGCAATCGCCGGGAGCCCCTTGGGCACACACGCCGCCGGCTCGGGTGATGCCGTGCCTTCGAAGAAGTCGGCCGGCGTGTTGCTGCGACGGACCAACCACACGATCGGGATCGCTGCGACGGTGATGGCGCCTCCGACCACGTAGGCCGCGGAATACGACTGACGCTCGGAATAGACCCCGAGTCCTGCCTGTCCGCCGACCGCGCCGATGCCGCCGATCATCGAGTCGAACGAGACCACCGTCGCCCGCTGGGCCGACGGAGTCATGCCGTGGATGAAGGCCTGGCGCACCGGCATCTGGACACCCATCGCGATCGAGCCGACGAGGAGGAAGGCGAGAGCGATCGGGAAGCTCGTCGCCCAGCCAACACCGATCGACGTGAGGGAGAACGCAGCAGCGGTCCACAGAAGGATTGTCGTCCGCCGGCCGCAGAATCGGGTGATGAGTTGCACGAGGCTGTTCCCGATGATCATCGCGACGGCCGAGGAGCGCTGCGACAACCCCGGCGACCCAGACGGCGTCGCGGTCCAGGAGTTCCAGGAAGTACGGCTGCCAGGCGTACCAGGCCCACATGAACACGCCGCCCTGGATAGCGCCCGCGATCATGATGAGCCGGAGGGGACGATTCCGCCACCCGAACCGGACGCCGGCCGCAGCTACAGCGTTTGCCTCAGCCGGAAGTGTGCGCCACGTGATCGGCTTCGATTGGAAACCGATGTCGTGCATCCCGAAGAACGCGAGGACAAAGAGAAGCAGCAGGAGCACAGAACGCACGACGAAGGGAATCGCGAGGTCGATCTGACCAAGCAGCCCTCCCCCGATTGTGCCCACCAGCATCGCTGCGCCGCCGATCATCTGCCCGTTGGCGAAGACACGATCCATCGCACCTTCGTAGCCCAAACCCCGAACGCCGTCGACGAGCCACGCTTCCATCGCCCCCGAATAGAACGTGTAGCCAAGCCCAAGGAACACGGAAACGACCGAGAAGGCGACTACTCCCCCGCCTATCTCGGCGAGTGCCACATAGGCAAGGGTCGATGCCGCGAGCACAAGCACGGACAGCAGAAAGGAGACGCGCCGCCCCACTGTGTCGGCCACAACGCCGGTCGGGATCTCGAACAGCACCGTCCCGACCGAGAAAGCGGCATTGGCGAAGAAGACCTCCGCGATCGAGAGGCCGGCGTCGAGGAGAAACAGCGTGTTGATTCCCCAGATGATCGAAGCGGCGAGCGTGTAGATCCCGGCGTAGGTGTAGTAGCGGTGAATGAGTGCACGCGCGGCAGCAGGCATTGTTGAAGCAGTCGCCATCGGGCAATCCTTCACGCGAGCCGTGCCGCTCCCGGGGGCTGTCCGTTGACGCCCTGCGGGCCGTCGTCCACGCTCTGGAGTGACGGCGCCGTCTCGGGTGCCGGGGTTGGTTGAGTGCAGATCAACGGGTTCGACGGGATCGACTTCGCGTCCGCCGACCCAGCCCAGTATGAACACGTGGCGCAGAAGCTGGCTGCGCCGGGAGGACCTTGGCCGCCTCGAGCCGGGGGCTCCCGCCGGTGTGTGCATCCTCGACGACGCATTCCGGGTGACCCGGACCCTGGTCGGCGGGGCTGAGTCGTTTGTCGCTGACACCCCACTTTGACGAGCGACTAGGTTGGCCGCACAACCTTGCGTTCTCGGGAGAAACTGGTCATTGGCACACACTCGTTCACGACCCTCGCCACAGAGCAGCGCGAGGCGGTCCACGGCGGACACGGCGTTGGCCCGATGATCAACGCCATCAAGTGCGCCATGGCTGGGAGACAACGGGCGTCGGTCGGCGGCGAGAGGCGCGGCCGTACGACTCGGAACTGCATCGCGCTGGACCGCCGCCGGAACGACCATGTGATCACCAGGGATGAGCCACCTCCGCTGGTCGCGTAGAGCCAATGCGGAGCGACAAAGAAGCACCAGCACCATGAACAGAATGACAGCCAACGCATGGCCATGCAGCTAGAGATCTTCGACGACGACCAATGGGCTGACAGGGTGGCTCAACGGTGGGCGACGATCATGCAGCGGAATCCTTCGGCGAGAATCTGCCTGCCCGCCGGTGAGACGCCGCGACCTGCATATGCGGTCGCCGCTTCGGTGATGGACCTCGACGCCGCCACGGTCTTCATCCTCGACGAGTTTGACCTGCCGCCGGGTAATCCGGCCCGCTGTGATGAAATGATCCAGCACGACCTGCTCAACCTGCTGACGCATCAACCGAAGGCTGTCCACCGCCTGGACCCCTCTGCCCAGGATCCGGACGCTGAGTGCCGCCGGTTTGCGTCGCTCGTCGCCGATGGTGGATTGGACCTCACGCTGCTTGGCCTCGGCGGGAACGGCCATCTCGGGCTGAATGGGTCCGGCACCCCTGCCGACGCACCGACACGAGTGACCCGTCTTGCGTCTTCGACCGCCGAAGCGGCGAGCCGCCAGCGAGCACGGATGCGGAACCGAACTGGGGAATGACCCTCGGAGTGGAGGCGATCCTCGATTCAGACGAGGTCTGGCTGCTCGTCACCGGATCCCACAAGGCCGACATCCTCGACCGAACCCTGAACGGCCCGATTGGACCGGACGTCCCTGCAACCTACCTACGCGAACACCCCAATGCGGTCGTGTTCGCGGACCGGGCAGCAGCGAGCAAGTAGACACGAGACAAAGGGCGGTGAGGGCTTGGTGGTTTTCATCCCTACGCAGCTACAACGCTGCTGGCCGTACCTAGGAGCTCCGGCACGCCAGACACGACGATACGCGCTCTGATCGTTCTCAGCATGGGCGCGATCGAACCCGCGTCGACACACGATACTCCGAGGACCACGCGATCGGCGAGGGCGTCGTGCGTCATGGCCCGTTTCTACCACGCTCGGTGCCGACAGCCCTCATCCGGGTGTCGTTCGGCTGATCAGCCAAGCGGCAAAATCTTGGCTCGAATCGAAGTACTCATCGGGTCCGGAACGGCGGAGCGCTTCGACATCCGTGTGCTCGGACCAGGCAGCGGCAACCGCGATCGTCCCAGCTTTGTGTGCCTCGATTGCGTCGTGCGGATGATCGCCGACGTAGACCACGGCCGCCGGTGGTACGCCCCATTGCTCGAGAATGTGGGTGATCTTCTGTGCCTTGACCGCCCCGTCGATGGATCCCGCCTCGACCGCGTCGAACGCGTCTTCGATGCCGAGAACCTCGAGGGAGATCCGAGCGCTCCGGGGTCCCTTGCCGGTCACCACAGCCGGGGGATACCAACGCTGCGGAGATGGCCGAGCAGTGGACGGATTCCGGGAAACGGCTCCGGCACAGAAACGTGGAGGCGCTCGTACTCGGAGAGGAACGTCTCAACCGAGTCTTCCCACTCGGGACCGACGGCTGCGCGAAACACACCCTCTTCGGTCGGACCCCAGAGCGACACGACCTCGGCCGGACTGAGATGGTCTCCCGTGTGAGCCTTGATGGCGTATTGGAACGCCTCGATACATACGTCGAGCGTGTCGGCCAACGTCCCATCAAGATCGAATATGACACCTTGCAGCAATCCGGGCTCCTCACTCAGAGCCGACGAACTCGACGACTCGTGACGAGCGACGCTAGCGCATTCAAACCCTTTTCCTCCCCCTGAGCCTGAATCGCACGGTCGGTTGGCGGCGAGGTGCGGCCTCTGCCACACGGCTCGGTCCTATTCCTTCCCCTCAGGGGGAGGTGGCAGCGGCGGAGCCTCCGCACCTCGAACGCAACGGTTCCACGTGTCAGACAATGTCCAAGACCCGGGCGGAGCCACTGACGGAGGGGGTCAAAGCGCTCCGGTGCGGCATCCGTTCGGACGCGGCGGGTCTCCATGGGTCGCAGAACCGCTCGGCCCCCCGGGCGCCTGGCATGAGAATACGATGGAGTCCCGCGATCGAAGGAGGATCATGACCATCATGTTCGAGTTCGATATCTCGCTGCGCGGGGTTGTCGAACCGGCGTGGCGCCGCATTCGAATCTCGCAGAATGCTTCGTTCATGGATCTCCACATCGCAATCCAGGATGCCTGCGGGTGGCAGAACTACCACCTCTTCCGATTCGAAGACAACGAGGGCTTGGCGATTGCCACAATCCCCGACCCGGATTGGGCGGACCCGGACCCCGATTCGGAGGAAGTTCTGATCCGGTCGTGCTTCCCTGCGTCACTCCGGTGCACCTACCTCTATGACTTCGGCGACGGATGGACCCACGACATCGTGTTTTGCCAGGTGGTCGAAGAGGAAGGGAAGTCGTTTCGCAAGCTCGTTGCGGGAGCGCAGCCCTTCCCCCTCGAAGACTCCGGTGGCGTCTGGGGTTGGGAACGATGCCTTCGGATCGCGGCCCACGGTCCACGCGACGATGAGGAGCGAGAGATCGCCGATTGGCTCGGCGGTTGGTCTCCGGAGAGCTTCAACCTGCCGGCCGCTCGCAGAGCATTCGACGTCTAGGCCCCGAGTTCGGCTCTACCGCTCGACCGGGACACCGACGAGGTTGCCCCACTCGGTCCACGACCCGTCGTAGTTGCGCACCGTCGGGAACCCGAGCAGGTGCGTGAGCACGAACCATGTGTGGCTTGATCTCTCCCCGATCCGGCAGTAGGTGATGACGTCGTTGGCCGGGTCGAGACCGAGACCGGCCTGATAGATCGTCTCGAGTTCGTCGCGATTCTTGAACGTGCCGTCGTCGTTGGCCGCCATCTTCCACGGGACGTTCGATGCTCCCGGGATGTGCCCGCCGCGCAATGCCCCTTCCTGCGGATAGTCCGGCATGTGCATCAGCTCACCGCTGAACTCGCCGGGCGAACGCACGTCGATGAGCGGTTCGGAGGTGTCGAGGTGCGCGAGGACATCGTCTCGGAACGCCCGGATAGGGGCATCGGAGCGCTCAACGATCGGATACTCCGTCGCCGGACGCGTAGTCGCCTCGGTGGTCATCGGACGACCCTCGGCGACCCACTTCTGCCGTCCTCCATTCAGGAGCCGGGTGTCGCCATGGCCGAAGAGACCGAAGACCCAGAGTGCGTACGCGGCCCACCAATTGAAGTTGTCGCCGTAGAAGACAACGGTGTCGTCCCGGCCGATCCCCTTGTCGGACATGAGCTGTGCGAATGCCACCGGATCGCGATAGTCCCGAATCAGCGGATCGTTGAGCTCCGTATGCCAGTCGACCTTCACCGCTCCCGGGATGTGGCCTGTCTCGTAGAGGAGGACATCCTCGTCGGACTCGACCACCACCAACCCTGGATCATCAAGGTGCTCGGCGAGCCATTCGATCGAGACCAGTTTGCCCGGGCGTGCATACTGCTCGAACGCCGGTGTTGTGTCATGTGCAATCATGTCGTTCCTTCCTCCAGAACACAATTTACACTACGGTGGTAGTGAATAACACGGAGATGTTGATGACCGCGAGCGACCGCCTCAACCGGACCGTCGAAATGTTCGCTGATGCGCCGAAAGACGTGCGCCTCCTTGCGTTGCTCGACTACTCGAAACGCCTCCCGGAGCTGCCGGAACGGCTGGCCGACCACCCCGAGCTCTTCGAAGACGTGCCGGAGTGCCAGTCGCCGTTCTCCCTCATCGTCGAACAGGACGGCGACGTGGTGCACTTCTACTTTCGGGTTCCGTTCGAAGCCCCAACCGTTCGAGGTTATGCGAGCATTCTCCACGATGCGCTCGACGGTGCTCCGGCCCAGGAGATCCTCGATGTACCCGGACGACTTCTACCGGCGTATGGGTCTCCAGGAGGCGGTATCCGCGCAACGCCTCAACGGGATGGCAGCCATCCTCCGCCGCCTCAAGACCCAGGTGCAGGCACTCGATTCCTGATCGTCTCGAGTCTCGGGTCTCATATCTCGGGTCTCGGGTCTCATGTCTCGGGTCTCGGGTCTCATGTCCTTCGGCTCCCCTCTTCCAGAAGGGCCAAATGGACCTGCCCGAACACGGGGGGAGGCGGATAATGGGGTCGTGACCATTTCACCCACTCCCCCAGCAGCACCCGCCATCGACGTCGACGGGATCCGGTTCAGCTACGGCGATACACCGGCCGTCGACAACGTCTCCTTCTCCGTGGCCCGCGGTGAGATTCTCGGCTTCCTCGGGCCGAACGGCGCCGGGAAGTCGACAACGATCAAGATGCTCACCGGTCAGCTCAGCCCCGAAGCGGGAACCATCCAGATGCTCGGCATGGCGATGCCGGCGCAGCGTGAGGAGATCCAGGAGCGCCTCGGGGTCTGCTTTGAGGAGAAGAACCTCTATCTGTCGATGACCGGCCGGGAGAATCTCGCATTCTTCGCGAAGCTGTTTGAGGTCAAGGACTTCGACCCTGAGCCGATGATGGAACGCGTCGGTCTCTCGGCGAGGCTCGACGACCGCGTCTCGGAGTACTCCAAGGGCATGCGGCAGCGTCTCATGATGGCTCGAGCTCTCGTCAACACGCCCGACGTGCTGCTCCTCGACGAGCCCACGGACGGCCTCGATCCCGTATCCGCACTCGCCATTCGCGACCTGATCCGCAAGGAAGCCGACCGAGGAGCGGCAGTGCTGCTGACGACCCACGACATGCACGAGGCCGACACCCTCAGTGACCGGGTCGCGTTCATCAACCAGGGCTCGATCCTCACGATCGACGCCCCGGAGAACCTGAAGCTCGCACATGGGCAGCGGTCGGTCCGTATTCGCACACGCCACGGGGACGGTGTGGACGAGCAGGTGATCCCTCTCGATGAGGCAGGTTCAGGCGACTTGATCCGCGACGCCGTCTCGGACGCTGACCTGATGACGATTCACACCGAAGAAGCGACACTCGAAGACATCTTCGTCGAGTATGCCGGGAGAGGCCTCGCCTGATGAACGGCTCGCGTATTGCCACCATCATCCGAAAGGACTTCGGCGAGTTCGCTCGAAACCCGTTCTTCGTGTTCATCACCCTGATCGTGCTCGTCGCGTGGGTTGCGGTGTTCTGGTTCCTCCCCGACAGCGTTGACGAGACGGTGCGTGTGGGGATCTCCCAGTCTGATCTCGGAAATGTGCTGCCCGCAGCCGACGGCGTCGAGGTGGCGGGTCTCGCCCTGGTGTCATATCCATCCGAGGCGGAGCTCCAGACGGCGGTTGAGGATGGCGACAACGACATCGTGGCCGGGATCGCCTTCCCGCCTGAGTTTCCTCGCGACGTTGGCGGCAGGTGAAACCCCGACCGTCACCCTCTTCGTCCCGGCTGGCCTCCCTGCTCAGCAGGAACGGATGATGGAGGGCCTCATCGGCGAAGCGGCCTTCGGGGTCGCCGGCGTGCCCCCTCCGGTCAATCCCATCACTGAGGCCGTGGTCCTTGGAACCGACCGAGTCGGGCAGCAGGTCTCTCTCCAGGAGCAGATGCGGCCCATGCTCCTCATCATGGTGTTGGTGGTCGAGACGTTCGCGTTGTCATCGCTCGTTGCCATCGAGATCCAGCAACGGACCGTGGTAGCCGTGCTCGCTACCCCTGTGAGCGTCGTCGACTTCCTCGCCGCCAAGGGCATCTTCGGTGTCGGCCTCGCATTCTTCGAAGTTACGCTGCTTGGCCTTCTCATCGGAGCATTCGCCGTCAACGCCCCCGCAATCGTCGTGATCCTCCTCCTGGGCGCGATCCTTGTGACGGGACTGGGCATGATCGCCGGCTCCTACGGTCGCGACTTCATGGGAACACTCATGGTCTCGATGCTGTTCATGATCCCCCTGATGATCCCGGCGTTTGGTGCGCTCTTCCCAGGAACGTCGCCCGCCTGGATCAAGATCCTCCCGACGTACGGCTTGGTCGAGGCGGTTGTTCGGGTGACGGTCGACGGCGAGAGCTGGAGTCAGATCGCACCGGCGCTGCTCATGCTGGCGGCCTGGGGCATCGCCTTGTTCGCCGCGGGTGCGTTCATCCTCCGACGAAGGGTGGCAACTCTATGAGCCTGAAACGATCCTGGTATGTGTTCGGCAGAGAGTTGAAGCTGTCCCCTCGCTCACCGCTTGTCTTCTTCGCGATCGCAATGCCGCTCATCATCACGTTCCTGATCTCGTCGGTGTTTGGCTCTCTTTTCGAGGCCAACCCGAGACTCGGGATTGTCGACGACGGGAACTCCGGTGTCACGGCGGCTGCCCTGCAACTCGAGGGCGTCGATGCGGTGATCGTCCCCGACGCCGAGACGCTCCGAGAGCAGGTCGAGTCGCATGACCTCGATGCCGGGCTGGTACTGCCGGCTTCGTTCGACGCCGACCTCGAGGCCGGCGCTCAACCGGACCTCGAGTTCTACGTATCGGGATCGAGCCTCGCCTCCAATCGGGTGATTCTGGCGATCACCACCACCGACCTCGTGCGCGGCGTATCGGGCGAGGAACCGCCCGTCGCCGTGGTCGTGACACCGGTGGGAGACCAGGACTATGTGCCGATCGGCGATCGGCTCCTCCCGACGATGGTCTTCTACGCCGTCATGATTGCTGCCCTGTTCCTGCCCGCAGCGTCGCTCGTCGACGAACGCGAGAAACGAACGCTCGATGCCGTGCTCGTCACCCCGACACGGATGTCGGACGTCCTCGTCGGAAAGGGGGCGTTCGCGGTTCTCCTCGCCGTGATCATGGGTCTGGCAACACTTGCCCTCAACAACGCCTTCGCCGGTCAGTTCTGGACCATGGCCCTCATCCTGTTCATCGGCTCGGTGATGATGGCGCTCGTTGGAATGGCCCTCGGCCTCTGGGCGCGCGATGTCACGACGATGTACACGACGATCAAAGCGGGCGGAATCCTGATCTTCCTCCCGGTGATCTTCGTGCTCTTCCCGGGCCTTCCGCAGTGGATCCCGAAGCTGATTCCCACGTACTACTTCCTGCAGCCGATCTACGACATCGCAATCCGCGGCTACTCGTTCGCGGACGTCGTGCCCGATCTTCTCATCGCCGTCGTGTTCTGCATCGCTCTGGTCCCATTCGTCGCATGGGTAGCCCGCTGGTCCGAACGCCAATTGGCTATGACCGTGTAGCCGCGGTCCCCAGGTCGGATTTCCCACACACCACTCCAAGAAAGCCTCAGATTTCTTGGTCGTGATCATGCGTTTCTGTCACTGGCTCTTGATACGTTGGTCGTATGGATATCGAGACCGCCACCAACGACGAGATCGAGCAGCAGTTGCTTGATCGTGAGTCTGTGATCGCCCGGAGCGAGGGCTGCACAGATGATCCTGTTGCGTGAGGTTGACCGCAGGCAGGTGCCGATGGGGGCGGGGTGCGGGTCGTTGGGTGAATGGGTACGGGGCCGCCTCGACGTCGCCCCCGAAACCGCCCGAGACCTCGTGCCACCGCCAAACACCTCGAAGAGCTCCCTGATGTTGAAGAAGCAGTCGAAACCGGTGAGATCGGCTTCGACCGGGCCGTAGCCGTCGGCAGGTTCGCCGACCGGGATGACACGTTCGACATGTCTGGATGAGATGGCGGGGTTCGACATCGCCGGGATCCGGAACCGGGCAGCGAAACGGCGGCGTATGACCCGCGTTGACGAACAGATGGCGTACCAGGACCGGTACATGACCGTAGAACCCAACCTCGACGAATCGGCATGGCGCCTCAACGGCCGCCTCCCCGGCTTTGCAGGCCAGATCGTCATCGACGCCCTCGAAGCCAAAGCAGACACCCTCCCGAAAGAACCCGGACACGTGTCACGGGCAGCACGCAACGCCGATGCGTTGTGGGCCATCAGCCTCGATGCCCTCTACGGCGGTGACGGTGCGTCACGATCGAAGACCCGACACCGGTGTTGACCGTGTTTGTCGACGCCAACGAAGCCGCAGCCACGGATGGTGAGGCTGGTGTGACGGTCCTAGGTGGTCCGCGGGTTGGCGACGCGGCGATCGAAGCGATCCTCTGTGACGGCATCATCGAGGTCACCGCACGCACATCAGATGGCACACCACTCAACATGGGACGCCGCACCAGGGCTATCTCACCCCAGCTGCGCCGCTTCGTCATGGATCGTGATGGTGCGGCATGCACCATTGCAGGCTGCACCAGCAGGTACCGGTTGCAGGTGCATCACATCACACGCTGGATCGACGGCGGCCGTACCGACCCCGAGAACCTGACCACCGTGTGTTGGTTCCACCACCAGATCGTGATCCACGGCCAAGGCTTCCAAATCGACCCCGACTCGCCACCCCAGAGAAGACGCCTGATACAACCCCCGATCCACGGCCCACCCTGGCTCGAACAAGCAAGAGCAACGCGGAATGGTCATCTCGGAAACAGCCGCATAGCCGACAAGACTTGAGACTTGAGACACGAGACACGAGACACGAGACACGAGACACGAGACACGAGACACGAGACACGAGACACGCGGCGGGCCTCATCTTCGTGATTCGGGCTCCCAGGCCGCCCCCTCCCGCCCTCGCTGCGCTCAGGCACCCTCCCCCACCTTCGGCGGTGGAGGCCAAGACACGCGCCCGATCCGAATCTCAAGCCTCGTGTCTCGGATCTCAAGTCTCGGATCTTGGCCCTGTCCTGCTACTTGCTCCTTGCTCTACACGTGATTGCTGAGCATCAGCTCCTTCGGGTGTGGAGCGAGGTAGGACGATTCGAGCAAGAGCTGCTGGTCATGCCGTCGTGCCAGATGCTGGATCAGGGTGATCGGCACGACCAGCGGGACAAGTCCTGCCCGATAGTCGCCGATGGCGTCGTGCATCTCGGCACGTCCGACGTCGTCATCCGCCCAACGGAGGAACGCGAGCATGTGCTGCAAGACGTTGACGTGCTTCGCAACCGTCGCAGGACGTTTCATGATCGCCATGAACCGATCCGCGTAGTTGTCGGCAAATGCGGCACGGGGGACGTTCTTCGCATCGGCCACGAGCTTGCCGAGCTCCCGGAAGCCGCGCTCGTCGTGGGAGCGCAACAGGAGCTTTTCGCTTGTGTGGAACGCCACGACATCACCGAGCGTCCAACGCGGCCGGAACAGACCCTTCAGCCTGCGATACGCGAAGATTCGTTCGACGAAGTTCTCACGAATGCGGGCATCGTTGAGACGGCCCTCTTCCTCGACCGGCAAGTGCGGCATCCGCTGGATGAGGGCCGTGGCGAACAACCCCCGACCGTTTCGCTCGACCCCTGAATCGGTGTAGATCCTCACGCGAAAGACGCCGCACGTCGGCGAGTCCTTCTTCAGAACGAAGCCGTGGAGGCCTTCGTCGGCGAGTTCTGAGGATCGGGTTCGCGAAAGGCGCCGCATCGAGGAGGTCCAATCGACGTCGTTTTTGGGGTCGATCATCCGTATGTCGTCGCCTTCGCGGACAAGCCGAACCGTCGGGCGAGGAACACCCATGCCAACCTCGACTTCCGGGCAGACCGGCACGTATTCGACGAACGGGCCGAGCATGTCGGTGAGGTAGCGCTGGCGAGAATGGCCTCCGTTCCAGCGCACCTCTTCGCCGATCACGCAGCTGCTGACGCCGATGCGGATCGGATCGGTGTCGGCCGGCCGGATATTGATCGCAGTCATGCTCGTGCCCCGAGGAGGAATGAACGGATGTCGTCCGTGCGGAAGGCGGCGATCGCTGCGTACAAAGCAGTGCCGGCGTTTCCGAGAATCACGAACGCGGGAAGCCAGAGAACAGCCACCCACGGAGAACCTTCCCGGAGGAACGCCCATCCGGCGAAGAGGGCAATCCCAACATAGATATCGATGAGGGACATGCGGCCCCACGGGTTGTCCAGGATCCAGGAACCCTCGGTACCGAAGTCACCTGTGGTCATCGCCACGACAATCGCAGCGAACATGACGACAGTGAGGGCTACGGTGACGATTCGGATGGCGACCATTGGGTTCTCCTCGTGGGTTGTGTTCCGTTCGGTTCAGTCGTCTTCGTCGGATGTGGAGAGCGGCACGCCGAAACGAGCCTCCAAGACCCGCTGAAGCCGTCGCTCTCCGTTGCCGCCCACGAACCACCAGATGCCAACGAGCAATGATGCGATCGTCATGCCATAAAGCCCGAAGGAATAGAGGAGGATGACCGGGAGAGCCGCTGCCATGAGCGTATCCCACCCGAGTACAAGGCCGAAGAGGTAGGCGAAGGCACCGATGACGGTGTAGAAGATCGTGACATACGAGAACCACGTGAAGCCGCCCCCAAGAGGGATGGTCACAATCTTCGGGGTGCCGAGCTGGAATAGGTAGGCGTCCTCGAGTTCCGCAGCCACGTGGATGCGCTCGCCCACCCGCTGATTGAGGTAGCGCTCGAGATAGGAGGCGTACCACCGGGCGAACACGAGGTAGGACGAGTCGAACGCCGTCTGCACCGCGCCGATGAGCGCAACGACCGGCACCAGCAGGAACGCCTGCTCCACCCCCCACCATCCGATAACGAACAGAACGAGGATCAGCACGGTCGTGAGATTGACGTCGAGGAAGAAACGGCGGTGGTACATGGCCGTCATCCCCCTCATTCGGGAGAGTTGCATCGATGCGATCCGAACTCGTTCTTCCATGGCGCCACCCTAGATGCGCCGGAGACGGACCATCACTCGGCGCCCCTGTTTCACTCTGATGGCTCGGCCGGCTGGCTACGCGCCTCGCACGTTTGCGGCAGCGTCGACACGTCTCGGACAAACGTCACCGATCACACATCGATCACACTCCGGGCTGCGGGCACGGCACCACGTCTTCCCGATCTCCCACATCGGAAGGTCGAGAGCGCCGGGTCGTTCGGGGTTGGCGATTCGCGCTGCTCCCACCATGTGGTTCACTTCGTCTCGCTCGGCAAGACCCGTGCGGAGCATCACACGCCGCACATGGACGTCGTAGGCGATGTCGGAGCCTGAGAGCTCTCGGATTTCGACACCGAACTGGCCATTGAGGATCTCGACCGCCATGGCGGCCTTCTTCTGACTCATGCCGACGAACTCGTTCAGTCGTGCCTGCAGCTCACGGGCGGTGGGTTGATCGTTCCAGACTGCACCGGCTTCGCCGCCGTAGTCGTCGATGACCCGTTGCGCTCCTGCGACGAGCCACCGGGCGCTCTGTGTGGGGAATCGGTGCAGCGCCGGAGGACCGAGGAATGCTGCGAGCACCCGGTCTGAATTCTCGGCCACAAGCTCGACGCCCCAGCCACCAAGCCGCCGGCTGAGGTTGTACGGCACGGCCCATGCCGCGTTCGGCGGGCATCTGATAGTCGCCGATGACCCCGGCAAGGAATGCCCAGTCGTCTGAGATGAGGAACTCATTCGCCATCTCGTTGTCGGTGAAGATCGGATTCGCCCGGTGCGGATCACGCGCAGCGAGGGCTGCACCGAAATCGAGTATCCCGCGAACCAACAGTGATGCAGAGCCAGATGCCGACATCCACGAGACTCTATGACCATCTGCGGCGTTCATGGTGGCCTTCACTCGGATATCGATGTAGGGGCAACCTCCAGCGGCCGATACCTACGATGTGGCCGGTTTCATTCAGGGACGATCCCCGGTCTCGGGGAGCCGTTGGAGTAGTGGCCGCGCATGGGTCGCGGCAGCACTGCTCGTGCTCGCGAGCGCAATCGCTGTGGCTGTCTGGGCTGATCAAACGGCTTCGAGCGTCGACCGTAACAATCTCGAGCGTGGCGCTGAGGCTGTGAACCGCAACCTCGAGTCCGAAATCCGGGTCGTGGAAATGGCCTCCGACGTGATCGTTGCAGCGGCTGCGGCGGCCGACGATCCCGAAGACTTCGCTTCAGTCGCCATCACGACCGACCCCGTGGTCCTCGAGTCGCTTATTGGGCTCGTGAGCTACCCAATCACCGAGATGGGAACCGGCGAAGGTCACGTGTTCTTCCAGGTGAACCCCGAACAGGAAGTGGCGGCGCCGGATCTGGGGCTCCCGGCCATCGTGACCAGCACGTTGGTGGAAGAAGATGTTCCATATCTGAGTCCGGCCTATCGGGAAGCCGGGACCAGTGACGTCCGCATGGTGGTGGTGGTCCCGTCGGTGCAATCGGGCGAGAGCGTCCTCGTCGGCGCGATCTTCCTCCCAAATCGAATCCTCGATCGTGCGGTGTCCTCCGTCGGCGAGGATGAGTACTCGGCGATACTGCTCGACCGGCGATTCGGCGGTCAATTGATCACCTCGACCGGGACACCAACCGGAAAGGACATCATCCGTTTCTCCCCAGTCGGATTCGCGGGACTGATCGATCTAGAGGTCATGGGCGGAACGGCGTTCTCCTACTCCCGCTCACCGTGGATACCGGCTGTATCTCTGACAGTCGGCATCACGATCGCTCTGCTCCTTCTGGGGCTGGCGTCCATGACGAGAGCGCGGACGAGGGAGATGAGAGGGCGACTCGAACTCGCCCGACTCCACGACGAAGGCAAGGACCGCTTCCTGGCGACTGTGAGCCATGAGCTCAGGACGCCCTTGACGGTGGTCATGGGTGGCGCGAGCGAGGTCGAATCGCAGTGGGAAACGCTGAGCTCGAGCGAACGAGAAGAGTTGCTAGGCATGGTGGTCAACCAGGCACAAGAGGCATCGAACCTCGTTGAAGACCTCTTGGTTGTTGCACGCTCGGAGTACGGGAACGTCAGGATCGCCATGGACGAGACACACATCCAGCGACACATCGGCTATGCCGTGGAGTCGGTCTCGCTCGTCCGCGAAGGCACACTCACGGTGACGGCTGAGGATCCCAAGATCTATGCGGACGGCACTCGACTGAGGCAGATTCTCCGAAATCTCGTCCACAACGCTGTTGCCCACGGCGGACCGAACATAGAGATCGAGGTGTCACACGGCGAAGGCGTCGCTCATGTGTCTGTCCTGGATGATGGTCCTGCGATTCCACACGAGGACTGTGAGCGAATCTTCGAGCCATACGCGCGAGCCAATGGACGGCACGCCGAGGAGGCTCGCGGTATCGGAATCGGCCTCTACGTCAGTCGCCTCCTCGCCCGGATCATGGGGGGCGAACTCGTCTACCTTCGAAGGGACGGCCGGACAGAGTTCTTGCTCACACTTCCTGCAGTCGCAGAGGACGTCGCCCCGAGCCAACACCTCGAGCCGGTCTCGGTCGAGTAGCACTCGACCGCCTTGGGAGCGACATCCGCGTCGCGCCCATCTTCAGATCTTGGTCGTCGGACCATCTGTGACGAGCCCTTGCCACAGAGCAATACCTACGTACCGCTCCGCGGCAAGGGACCCACCATCCGGGTTGCGCCTATGCGTGGTCCTTCAAGTGTGCGTTGTGGAGGAATCCGCTCATGGTGAACGGCTGCGATGCCTCCTCGCGACTCGGCGGGTACACCAGGGAAGCTGCGATCGCTCCCAGTACGCACGCCCCTGAGCAGATCATGAACGCGAGCGGGAAGTTGCCCAGGTCACCCAGCGCACCACCGAGGATCGGGAAGATGATCCCGCCTGCCCCGTAGGCCAGGAACACCCACGGATAGTTCTGGCCGACCGACGTGTCGCCGTATTCGTCGGCCGTCAGGGCCGGGAACAGGGCGAAGTTACCGCCGAAGTTGAAGCCGATCAGTGCCGCAGCAAGGTACAGCGAGTACTCGTTTCCGGCCATCGGGATGAACGCGAGCAGGAGCGCTGCCTGTGTTGCGGTCATGATCACCACAGAACGTTTGCGGCCAAGCCGGTCGCTCATCCAGCCCCACGCCAGCCGGCCGAAGCCGTTCGCCAAGCTGAAGAACACGGCCATCGCCAGACCTGCGATATCGTCGGCTTCGGCTTCGAGCATTCCTCCGTCGACCAGCGCTTCAACGGGCCACAGCTTCATGAGCCCAATCGCCATCAATCCGCCACCGGCGCTCACGGCAAACGTCAGGAAGATCAGATAGAACTGCGGCGTCCTCAGCATCTCACTTGACGTGAAGTTGTCGCCGCCCGCCCCTGTCACCTCTGGTGGCGTGAATCCCGCAGGGAGCCAACCTGCCGGCGGCATCTCCATCCAGATGGAACCGACGAGAACGAGCGCGGCAAACGCGATGCCGTAGATCAGGAACGTGCCGTCAAGACCGAAGTTGTCGATGAGCTTGCCCCAGGTATCCGGCCATCTGGATCCACAGCAGCGCACCGAATCCGAACCCGGCCACAGCTACACCCGAGATCATGCCCTTGCGATCCGGGAACCAGCGCATACCGACCGCAATCGGGACGACATAGGCGAGTCCGATCCCCGCGCCGCCGATGAACCCGACGCCGACAAGAACGATCCAGAAGTTCGTGCCGCCGTCAATAGCCGCAAATCGCATATCCGACGCCGAGGGTCAGGCCACCTGCGATGGCGAGCGTCCGGGGCCCCCAGGTGGGGAGCCTGCGGCCGGCGAGCACCATCACGAGAGCGAACATCGCGAGCCCGACCGAGAACACGATCTGGGTCTGCGTCTTCGACCATCCCGAGTCCTCCAACGCGGGCGTGAACACCGACCATGCGTAGATGGCACCGAGGCAGAGCTGAATCAGCACCGCCCCGAGGACCACAAATCCTCGGTTGCTCACTCGTTGTGTCATACCGGACTTCCTCCTCGTAGTGACCCGCACCGGCACGGCACCTCGGACATCTCCGGCGTTGGCCGGACACTGTCCGCTTCATCCGATTCGGCTTGGTCTCCTGGTCTGCAGTTGTGGCGCGCAGACCGCTGTCCGGCAGGAATCGCGGAAACCCCGCGCCACACCCACGAGACAGCGTCTGACACAGGATTGAGTGTCACCCAGACGCTGCGGCCCCGCTAGGGGCCATGGACCCCGAACGTAGGGCCATTCCGACGGACTTCGGAAGCCCCGTTTCGACTCCAGGGGACGAGACGAAAGCCTGCGCACGGGTGGTACGGTCGCCCGATGACAGCCAACGGCCGCGACGGGAACAACTCCGACGCTGACCTCGCAGTGCAGTGGGTTGTCCGGCGGTGGTGGCTCTGGGCGATCCTCGCTCTCGTGGCTGGAGGGTTCACGATCGCAGCGGCAGATGGGTTCCCCATCGTCGATCTCGAGCTCGCATGGACCGTCGAGCAGGCGGACGACGTCACGCGGGGGGCGGACGTCGACACGATTCGGTCGGCCATTCTCTGGGACTTCGCGTTCATCTTCTTCTATGCCCTTGCGCTCTCCGCTGGGGCGTTGTGGGCGCGAAGGCAGTTCCGCAGCTCCGTCGGTATCGCCGTCGGCACCGTCGTTGCGATCGGCGGTGTTGTCGCCGGGATCTTCGATGTTGTCGAGAATCTGTCGATGCTCGGCTACCTCAACAGCTGGGGCGACTGGAGCGGTTGGATCGCACTGGCGGGAACGATGGCCGTGCCCAAGTTCCTGCTCGCGTTGGTGGGTGTGGTCTACATCGCCGCCGGCATCGTGCTGTTCATTGTTCGCCGACCCAGCCGCTGAGTGCGCGGTGCGAACGCGAGTGTGGAGGAGGCCGATGGCCTCCTCCACACTCAATCGGCTTGGTTGTGCTGCGTCTTCGGTTGCCTAGATTCAGGAAGCCGGAGGCGGCGGTCGGAGCCTGATCCGTCGGACCGCCGGTAGTCGTGGTCTGGTTCCGACCAGCAACGAGCCACCAGATCAACGCCACGATCCCAACAACGCCGAGCCCGATGAGAACCCATCCCCACCAGGGGAAGCCGCTGTCTGTCTCTTCAGCCACCTCATCGGTCGACGCGCCCGCGGGCGGGATCAGGAACGTCTGGCTGTATTCACTGCCGTCCGCAGCGGTACCCTCCACGAGCAGGTGCTCGACCTCAGTCTGGCGATCACCGAGATCGAACGACTCCCACCAGACACCGTCGTCTTCTACGGGAAGCGAGGCAGTCAGTCCGGTCTCGATCACCCTGAGTTGTGTCGTCGAACCAGCGAGGAAGTTGAGTCCGGTCGTCGTCATGACGCGATTGGTATCAACATTCACGACGACATACGGGTTGCCGACGAGGGGGCTCAACTGAGCCACGACTTCGGACCCGAACTCGGCCATTTCGCCCGGCTCAGGAGTCTGGCCAACCACGATGCCGTCGGGATCAGGGTCGTCCGGATCCTCGACGAAGGTGATCGTCAATCCGACCTCTTCCGCGAGCGTGGTCGCCTCGTCGATTGTCAACCCGATGAACTCAGGGACTTCGACATCCTCGGGTCCGGTTGAGACCGCCATATCGACCGTTGTGCCCGGAGCTACTTCGGTGCCGGCGACCGGGTTGGTCGAGAGGACCAAACCCTCCTCGGCATCGTCGCTCGCCTCCTCAGAGGTCGTCACCACGAATCCCTCGGCCTCGAGCGCAGCTTGGGCGTCCGCCGCGGCCTGGCCGACAACATCGGGAACGGGGACCGTCGACGGCCCGGTCGAAACGATCATCGTGACGGTTGAGCCGAGACCAACTTCGGTGCCAGCGGCTGGGTTCGTCTCAATCACGAGACCGGCTTCAATCTCGGCGCTCGGCTGTTCCTCGGTGGCAGCAACAAGGCCGGCGGCCTCGATAGCGGCTTGACCATCGGCCGCTGAGAGACCAGCCACGTCCGGAACCGGGACGGTGTCCGGGGCGGGCGCAGCGATTGCCGCAATCAGTTCGGTCATCGAGGGGATCGTCGAAACCGCGATGTCCGGCGACGTCCCATCACTAACGGCAAACGCGTCGGTGTAGGAGTCCGCCGGCGTGACAACATCCTTCTCGAGGCCGTCGACCACCACGGGTACGTTCGAGTCCGCGGCCACCGTCTGGAGAGGAGTTCCTTCCCCCGGATCCAGCGTCTCGTCCACAACAAGGCTGCCGATGGAAACCACCACAGGTGCACCAGTTGCGTTCCACACTCGGATCTTTGCCGAACCGGCGTCAATCGGTGCGACTTCGACCGGGTAGGCGCTGCCGCCGGTATCGCCATAACCGGTCACCACCGTCTGTGCCGGAACCTGGGCGGAGTTGATGGGCACATTCGCGACGAGCGAGTCGCCGTCTGTGAATGTGACTTCGGTCTGACCTACGAGGATGTACGGGATCGGACTGGCCGCGGCGTACGCGAGACCGGTGGTCATCGGTTCACTTCCCACCGCTACGTCCACTGGAGCGGTGCTCGAGCCGTTGACGTTCGCGAGGTACGCGGCCGAATCGGCTTCTTGCGCACCCGCACCAACGGCAGCGGACAACAGCCCACCCACCATTGCGACGACGAGCACAACCCGACTGATTGACTTCATGATTGTTCCCCAATCTCTCGCCGGCCGACGGCCGAACGCTCTCGATGATCCACTTGGGCAATGGTATCCCGGATCGTCTCAAGCGACGGTAGCGACGGCGCGTCGAAGAACAGGAACACCATCCAACAGTTTCGGCGAAACACGGCACGCACTTGAACGATGAGTTGCCAGAGATTCTCACGCGCCGCGGCCAAACCCGCGCGTAGGGTTTGCTTCCTTCAAGCTACCGGGGAGGCAGCACGATGGCGAAGTTCATGATGGTCTACAAAGGCGAGGCCACCGATATGTCGACGATGACGGAAGAGGAAGTCGCGGGAGTCATGGCGGCATGGGGCGCATGGATACAGAACGTCGGCCCTGCCCTCATTGATGTTGGGACTCCGTTCGGGCCGGGCTCGTCGGTGGTCGACGACGGAAGCACGGGAACGGCCGTGTCTCTCAACGGCTACTCAATCGTCGAGGCCGATGACATGAGCGGCGCACGGGCGCTTGCCGACAACCATCCGTTCCTCAGCGAAGGCAAGGGCAACTTCGCCGTCGACGTCTACGAGTTGATGCCCGCCCCAATCATGGACTGAGGCAACGAAGGCGGCGGCCCCTCCCGCCCTCGCTGACCTCGCAGCTAGGTCTTTTCCCACCAGCGGAGGACGCGGAGAGCGCGGAGCGTGTTCCACCGTCCGGCGACTCGCCCGGGTTCGAGCGGGAAGTAGGTCACGCCGCTGTATTGGCTGCCCTTCCCCCATCGACCGTCGGGGCGCCGGGCACCGCGCACAAGCCCGATCCCGTCTGAGGCTCGGGGATCGGGCATCGCCTCGGCGTCACGCAGATGGTCGAGTCCGCGCAATACGTCGTAGTGCCACCGCGGCGGAAAGTGAAAGGTGGTCCACACGTCTCTAATCACCTCGCCGGTTCGGTGCGACCGATACATCCAGTGTTTGAGCAGGAACTCGTGGCCGCCGGCGATGACAGTGTCGGCCTCGCTCGAACCGGTCGATCGCTTCCACTCGAGGAGGCCTTCAAGAACGGAGATGGTGGTGTGGAATGACGAGTGCGTGGCACCCCGGACGTCCTGACAGTTCCATCCACCGTCCGGCATGACCGCGCCGACGAGGACCTCCGCAATTGAGTCGACCCTCCGATCGGCAACGTTGAAGTGCGAGGCAACCGCGAGCACCATCCCGTTGACGCACCGCTCCGCATACTCGTGGCTTGCCCAAAACGACACACCACCGTCGAACCACAGGGCATCGTCGAGCAATCGACGGCAACCCGCGATGGCCTTCTGATTGGACGGTGGCATCCCCAGTCTTCTGAGCAGAGTCAGGGTGTACGTTGTCGAGGTCCACTTCGGGGTGTAGAGACCGCCCCCCCACGTCCCTCCCGGATCCTGCTGATCGAGGAACCTTCTCCCCCACCCCTCGTTCGCGACCGCGGCCCGCGTGGACCGCCAGGTCCGAGGACTCCGGGCGAGGAGGTCACGCTCCGCTTGCCATCGAACCGACGGGTCTCCTTCGATGAGCCATTGCACCACCGCATCACTCATGGCCCCATGGTCGAGGCCCGACCGAGAATTCGCAAGCCGGGCTCTCGGCCGCACGTCGGAATAGACATCATCAGGCCCGGCGTTCGCGGCGCAGCAACAACCCCCGGCTGCATCGGTATCGAGTACGGTCGGGAGAACAAGGAGATTCGTCATGGCGCAGGAGGCCAAGCCGACAAACGAACACATCGTCGTGTTGCTCGAACGCGTGTTGGAGGAGCTGGATGCCCTCGCACAGCGGCAGGGGCAGATCGAGGCTGAACTCAACCGCCTGGCTGACGCGGCCGGCAACTAGACAGCACTGGGAGAGTTGTTCGGCCGGTCAGATCAGCCTTGACGGCGCCCACGGGCGCCCACGGCGATGAACACGACTCCGATCACTCCCGTCACGATGAGTGGTGTCACACTCACCGAACTCCACAACATCAGCGTCGCGGCCGCCACAGCCATCAAGATGCCAACGATGAAGAGCGTCGTTTCCTTTGGATGAGTTGGAGTTGCCATTTACACATCGTGAGGACGAGAGCGCTTCCGGACCAGTGTCCTTGGTCCCGGTTGTATCGCCGGTCGCCTGGTGCGCTGACGAACGCAATCAGACTTCGAACCCCCACTTCGACAGCTCGCGATCTGCCCCGTCACGGATGCTGACACACCTATAGGATCGCATGGTGTCCACACCAGTCGATCCTGATGAGCAGAGAGTCTCCCCGCTCGAACTCTTCTTCGATCTCGTCTTCGTCTTCTCGATCACCCAAGTGGCCGCGTTGCTATCCGGCGACCCATCGATGGAGGGCCTGATCGGTGGCCTGCTCGTTCTACTCCTCATCTGGTGGTCGTGGTCGCAGTACACATGGGTCCTGAACTCGCTGGGCAACGAGGCCACGGTGATGAAGCTGACCTTGCTCGCGGCCATGGCCGCGGTGTTGTTCATGGCGCTCGCGGTCCCCGACGCTCTTGGTGAAGGCGGCATGTGGTTCGCTGTCGGGTATACGGCGGTGCTCCTGCTCGGGCTCGCAGTGTTCGCGGTCGGTGCGCCGGAGGATCAACGGGTCGACCGAAACCGGTACGCCATCCCGGCATTCGTCGGCGTTCTGACCGTTCTCGTGGGAGGGCTCTTCCAGGGTGAGGCCCGCATGGCCGTCTGGGGCGTAGGCATGGTAATTCAGATCGGAGCAGCGTTCTTCGTTGGGAGCAGCGATTTCCGTATCAAGCCAGCCCACTTCGCAGAACGTCACGCGCTGTTCGTGATTATCGCCCTCGGTGAGATCATCGTGGCGGTCGGACTCGCAGCGACGGGTAGTGAACGCAACGTCGAGACCACCGCAGCGCTCGCGGGGGCCTTCCTCGTGGTGGCGGTCCTCTGGTGGGCCTATTTCGATTGGTTGGCTTCGGCGATGGAACAAGCCCTGGCCGCCGTGACCGGCCCGGTCCGAGGATCGACGGCTCGCGACATCTTCACGCTCGGGCACATTCCGTTGATCGCCGGCGTGGTGCTCTACGCCGTGGGAGCGGAGGAGGCCGTCGCTCACGCCTCGGACCACCTCGAATCGGCCGGCCGAACATCGCTCGCATTGGCGATCGGGCTCATCGTGTGTGCATACGCGTTCCTGGCATACCGGTCGGATCACTTCATCACCTGGGAACGCCTCGTCGGGGGCGCCATCGCCATCGCAGCCGTACTCGGTCTTCAGACCGTGAACGGCGGCACGATCTTGTGGATCGTTGCGTTCATCATCGGCCTCTCGCTGCTGCTCGAACGACCTCGGGCGAGGACCGCCGCACGGTCGTCCTCGGAAGTAGGGAACGCTCTGGGTTGATGCCATGACATGGTGGGACCACGACACCAGGCCGTACACCGGAGCGATCTGATCTCGACCCGAGACCTGACGGCACCCCGGAGCGGGTGCCTCACCGGCACGCACCTGGTCGTAGACGCAGACGGACTCGAGCGTTCTGTTGTACCAACCGAGGTCTCTGGCGCTTGCTAGGACTGAATTGACGCGACCAATCCAACGACGACCATGATCACGACGGCGGCTGCGATGCCGATCGCCAGAGCTACAACAAGCACCCACCCATTCCGTGGTGAAACCATGGAGCGATCAACGGTCGTCGGGCCTCCCTGATTCCCTCGGGGTCACCAGGGCAACGGTCGATCTAGAGAGGGTTGATCATCACGTAGCCGACAAAGAGGACAACCGAGACAACCGTGTAGAGACTGAGCACGTTGTTGACGTAGCGCTGCTCGTCCGGCATGTCCGGCTTCATGTAGAGCGGGATGATGAAGGGCGGAGGCAGGATCAGCAGAGTGAACAAGGCCGCCTGGGAGTACTGGTTTCCGTCGAGAAGCGAATCCAGCAGGAGGACGGGCAGCAGGAGCGCGAGCGGGAGCAGAATCACCAAGCGGATCGCCACCGGAGTTGCCGCCTCGCGTATGCCACGGCGATCCAGCTGAATCCCGTACCCGACGATCAGCAGGATCAGGGGAACGGTCAGTGCAGCGAGAAAGACGAGAGTGTTCATTACTCCGCCGACGATCGGCCCGTCGTCGAGCGCGTCGCGGAGGCCGGCGAGGCTCGCGATGATGCCGGCGATGATGGCGACAATCACCGGCGACCGGATGAACGCGCCGAACAACCGTCCCGGACTCTGAAGGCCGTCGCGTTTGGCGAGCAGTAGCGCAAGGAAGAAGAACCAGATGAACAGCTCATGGCCGAGGTCGACGACGGCGAAGTACCCGACCTGGCTCAATCCGTACGCACTGCCGAACAGACTGATTCCGAGCATCCCCGATTCGAAACCTGTCATCAGAAACGGGAAGTACTCGTGCCCGGCGCCGAACCGCGACTGGAGGGCGCGCCCAATTCCGTAGAGGGCAACACACAGCAGGAAGGTGACGACGACGATGGCTACATCGTTCGAGTCGAACTCGATCTCGAGGAACGACGTGAACAAGACGGCCGGAAGGGCGAGGTTGACAACGAGCTTCCGCAGGTCACCGACGGTGCTCTCAGAGATGAACCTGGTGCGACGAAGCCCGAAACCGATGGTGATCAGGAGGAGGATCGGCAGCACACGGCTGATGATCTCAGTCACGGAGATCCGACCCTCCGCATTCAGGGCCGGTGCGTTTCAACGATCTGTCCGGACGATGCATCATTTCGGGCCACACGGTATCGCCGACCGCGTCGGTCAAACGAACCGAGGGGTCCGTTCTTGCGTAACTATGGGAAGCCGGCCTCCCTATCTACCCAAGAGCGGGGGGCGGCGCCAGGTCCGGTGACTGCACTGCTGCCGCGGCGGCCTCTGCGCCGGCATTCATTGCCGCAGATAGTCCTTTCCCCTGGTGCCACGCCACGACAAATCCGGCGAAGAAGGCATCCCCCGCACCGTTGGTGTCAACGACTTCAGGGACCGGCACGGCGGGAATGTCCACCCATCCGTCGCCTGCAGGAGAGTCCGCTCGCGCCGGACTGAGCCGTGTGTGCAGATCGCGACACACGTACCTGCGACGACCCGGTCCTCGAGGAACTGTGCGCCACCCGGGCATCGCGACCGAACTCATCAATAGATGGTCGGCGGCCTCGATGAATTCGTCGTGATGAGGATTAACTCCGTCGTAGTCGTGAAGGTCCACCCAGATCGGCTTGCCCATCTCGCGCAGCATTGGCAGGAACGGCCGACAATGGTTCGATGATCGTGACCGATGCGAGATCAGCGGCCGCGGCCGCGGGAGCCATCGACGCGACATCCACACCGAACCGGTCGGATCCGGCGTTGGCAAAGATCGAGATTCGCTCCCCTTCCCGATCCATGAGGTTGATGTGGCGGGTCGTGCCCTCCGGATCGGTCACGCCGACGAATTCGACGCCTCGGCGCTGCATCTCGCGGCGTATCCGCCGACCCGCATTGTCATCACCCGACCAGCGCCCAGAGGGTCACGTCGACGCCGAGGCGGCTGAGGTTCATGGCCTTGCCGGCACCGCTCGACCCGACCGCCTCGTTGGAGCCTTGGGTGAACACGGTGTGAGGACGGGTCCTCGGGAATTCGTCCAGGTACACCATCGTGTCCCAGGCGACGCCACCCAGGATGAGCGCCTTCATCCGCTCGCGATGCTCGCCACTGATCGGCACGATACCGCCGCTGCCGATGCCGCGACAGCGCACGCCGGATACCGTCACACGGTTGTCGAATCAGCCACCGGGTCCGGCTCCGATCCCCCCTGATCGAGACGGAACGGCGGATACTGATCGGTCAGGAGCAGCACGTATGCCTCGACGCGCAAGACCCAACGATTGAGGCCGATGATCAGATCGAACAGCGACTGCGGGTACCGGCGCGTGAACAGGAGGATGACGGCGGCGATGAAGACGAGCACGCCGATCAAACCGCCCGCAGCGGCCGGTCCCGTCCAGTACCGATCGCCGGCCCAGGCGTAGGTCCCTCCGACGAACAGAGCGACAACGAGGTAGTGAGGGATGGCGAGCAGCCACGACTTCACGAAGATCAGGCCACGGGAGAGCCGCTCCGGGTACACAACATCGAATCGTGCCGGATAGTCGGGCACATCGTCGAGCGTGAACGGCGGGTAGCGGTCCGTCCCGAGTCCGCCGGGCCCGGCGTAACACGTGACCCTCCACGTCCAGCGAATCACGCCGACGTTGAACTTGAAGAGCCCCTCCGGGTATCGAGCCGTGAAGAGGATGGCCCACCAGGCGATGAAGGTCACGAACGCGAACGCGATCCAGCAGGAAGAACAACACGAAGAAGTGCGGGATGGCCAGGAACCACTTCACCAGCCAGAGCCATTGAGACAGTGGCTCGTCGATCGAGGCCTCGACCCACACCGGCTCGGCGGCAGGTGGACGTCCGAGGCGGCACGGGCAGGCAACGGCTCGCCCCTGCGTCCGACGACCGCGGCAACGACGATGATCACGACGGCGATCACGAACAGCAACAGCCCGAATCCGAGCATCGTGATACCAACAGGGAGAACCACGCCCGACTTCGCACCAATCGCAACGTCGGCCACTACTCCCGGCGACCCATCGGAGTTCATCAATACCACGACCCACCGACCTTCGGTCACATCCCACACGAGTTCTTGTGCGCCTGCGCCCGAGGTTTCCGCCACCCAGAAGTCCTGCTCGCCGGGTGGTTCGACCGCGACTGTCTCCGGGAACCGAGCGGTATCGGACGGGTTCACCGGACCGAATCTCGCGCACCTCATCGTGAGCAGTCGCGCCGAGGTAGGCATCAACGTCTGGCCCGGGACCGATACCGAGGAACACGTCTCCGTCCGATTCGGCAACGCTGAAGCGGACGGTCAGATCAACGAAGTCCCAGACCCAGGCGGGGGTGTCGGGTTCGGGGGTCAGATCGGCTTCTTCGGTGCTGATCGCAGCCGTCGGTGATGCGAATCGCTTCGGTGAGGTGTCGAAGTAGCCGTCGTCCTCAGTCGTGACGGCGTACCCGATGGTCAGGAACGCCCCTGCGATGAGGAGGCCCATGGCCATCAGCCCGACGACCACACCGGCAATTACCGCAACGATTCGACCTGCGCTCATGATCTCACCCTTTCGGAGTCCGACCTCTCACTATGCCAAAGCTACTCCGATCCCACCAGAGTCGAACGGAGGCATTTCTGACCGCGTGTCGCAGGCAGGCATCTCCGCAGCTGCTTCACCGACTATTCGGTCGGAGGTACTCCTTCACGGCCGTCCGCAACTCCTGGTCTCCGTCGTCGGTCATCCGACCCGTCGTCCGCCAGAGAATCTCGCCGTCCGGCGTGACCAGCATGGGCACAATCTCACCGACCGAATTGATGTCCAGAGCACGGAGAAAGCGCTTTCGGTCGAGGTAGATCGTGATGGTCGAATCCCGAACGCCGGGATCGGGAATCCCCGACCTCATCCCGCCGTCGATGAATCCTGAGACGGGCCGGTAGGCCTTCGAGATCACGGGCAGCTCGTAGGCCCTGAAACTCGCGTACTCCTCTGCCAGCGCCGCAGCCGTCGGCACCCACGTGTCGACATCTCGCTGTTGCCATTGCCGAAAGGCGATCAGCAACAGATTCACCTGGCCCGCCAAGGTTCCTGGAATCTGGTGTTCAACGAGGGAGAGGCTTGTGCCCTCGATCTCGGGGAAGCGTTCGACCATAGCCGGATCGTACTGCACCGCCTGGTGCCCCGCCGGATGTCGTGATCGAGGTCGGTACCGAGCTACCCGAGTGTCGCCGAACTCGTGCGCTACCGGCAGCGACCTGCAACGATTCCCTCCCGGAAGGGGTTCATACACCTGATGTCGACACCACCCGAATCGCGGAAGATCCTCTCGACCTCCGAGGGTGTGAACCGCGAGGCATTCTCTCCCCTCGATTGGACGCTCTTCGTCTCGGTCGCGCTGATCTGGGGATCGTCCTTCCTCCTGATGGACATCGGCCTCGAGGCGTTCGAACCGGGCTTGATCACCCTGCTGCGCGTCGGCCTCGGCGCTGCCGCCCTCTGGCTGGTCCCGGCCGCACGGTCGACGCACATCGACCGAGCGGACTGGCCACGCCTGGTGGCGTTGTCGGTGGTCTGGGTCGCAGTCCCGTACACCCTCTTCCCCATCGCTCAGCAATACATCAACTCGGCGATCGCCGGAATGCTCAATGGTGCCGTCCCGATCTTTGCCGCCGTCGTCGCCATTGTGATGCTCCGCCGCCTGCCACGGGCAGTGACAATCGCAGGACTCATCATCGGCTTCGCCGGAGTGGTGGCCATCAGCGCCCCATCCGTCGGCGAAGGAGGCACCGAGGCGCTCGGCGTGGCACTCGTTGTCATCGCGACCGCGTGCTACGGGCTTGCGATCAACATCGCCGCGCCGATCCAGCAGCAGTACGGGTCGATCGCCGTGATGGCGAGGATGCTGGCGCTCGCCACGCTGTGGACGGCACCGCTCGGAATCGTCGGAGCGACCGGCAGCACGTTCGAGTGGGCGCCGTTCCTTGCGGTTGCTGTCGCCGGCGTCCTTGGAACCGGTATTGCGTTCGTGTTCATGGGGAACCTCGTCGGGCGGGTCGGATCGACCCGTGCGTCGGTGCTCACCTACCTGATCCCCGTCGTTGCGCTGATCCTCGGTGTTGTGTTCCGGGGCGACGTTGTGGGACCGGTCGCTGTGGCCGGTGTCGTCATGGTCATTGCCGGGGCGGTCCTCGCATCCCGGCGAGACACCTCATCGCGCAAGCTGACGGAGGCGAGCAGCGGCCCGGTCAGTGATGATCGTCGGTCGTAGTATCCCAACCGGCAGCTGGTCCATTCTCTACGATTCGTGAGAGAACCACGAGGTGTTGTGATGTCAGACGTCTACCGATTCGCCAGCTTCCCGACCTTCTGTGGCGTGCCGACCGTTCCTATCGACGAACTGGCCGGCTCCGGGGCGGATGTCGTGATCATTGGAGCCCCGATCGACTGGGGAGCGACGTATCGCGGCGGTGCACGATTCGGGCCGAAAGCGATCCGCGAAGCCGACTACCTCGACGCCGACATGCACCGGCCGCATCTCCCGACCGGTATCGACCCCTTCGAGCAGTTCTCGGTTGTCGACGCCGGCGACATCGAGGTCGCTCCCGGCTACCTCGAACTCGGGCTCGAGACTCTCGCCGACACAGTGGAGCGAATCGCCGAAGCAGGTGCGGTCCCGATCGTGCTCGGCGGTGACCACTCGGTCACCTTTGGAAACGGAACGGGCCTTGCTCGCGTTCACGGCGACGGTTCGTTCGGCCTCGTCCACTTCGATGCACATGCCGACACGGGAGAAACGAACGCCGGGCAACTCCACGGCCACGGGACACCGATGCGGCGGCTCATTGAATCAGGGGCAGTACCCGGACACCGCTTCGTCCAGATTGGCTTGCGCGGCTACTGGCCCGGCCCGACAACGGTCGCCTGGATGGCCGAACAGCGCATGGAGACTTTCCTCATGACCGAGATCGTCGAACGTGGGCTCGCTGCGGTGGTCGACGATGCGGTGGCGTCATGCTCCGGTTCGAGACTCGAAGGGGATCTTCATCTCTGTCGATATTGACGTGGTCGATCCCGGCATGGCTCCTGGAACGGGGACACCGGAACCGGGAGGCATCACCTCGCGAGAGCTTCTCGACACTGTTCGCCGGCTCGCACGCGAACTCCCCGTGATTGGAGCGGATGTCGTCGAGGTCTCCCCGCCCTATGACGGGCCCGGCCAGATCACAGCATTCCTGGCCAACCGCGTTGTCCTCGAGATTCTCAACGGGATGGCCGAACGCAAGCTCGGAGCGTAGGCGCCCGCTCCCCCGCCGACCTTTCGATCGCCGCGAGAGCGGGCACCCTTTCGCTTGTCGCTTTCCTACCTGATGAAGATGCAGTAGCCGCCGGCCAGCAGAATCAGGATTCCGCCGATCACCATCATCCAGATGATCGGAGTGAAGGCCACCGGTTGGATCGTCTCGTAGTTGTCGAGATTCATCGCGAATGTCGCGACGAACGCCTCGAACCGCGGCAACGACTCCGGCATGCTCTGCATCGCAGCCGCCGTCGCTGGGAAGTTCTCACCCATGAACGCGTTCAGCTCATCAGAGCTCATCCCAAGATTCGCCGCGAGATCTGGCAGCATCTTCGTCTGCATCTCTTGACCCATCGCTCCGATGACGGCAAGCGAGCCTTCCGCACCGTCGATCAGTTCCTGCGTGTAGATCGGCGTCAGGTTCTCGTTGAGTTCGTCAGCGTCGGCCGCCTTCTGCGGCAGGTTCAGGACGAATGTCGTGATCAACAGCGCTGCGCCAAGCACTCCCGCGACGATGGCCCAGACCCGCCCCGGCATGAACAGCATCACGCCGGCAGCGATTGCCAGCAACCCGGAAATCGTGATGATCCACGGCACCGTCGTTGCAGGCAGGTCATCCGTCGGAATGGCGTCGGCCGATTCGAACAACGCCCGTTGACTGTCCAAAGTATCGATCAGTCCGGAGAACGTGGCAGTGATCTCCGGGAGGGCCTGCATCCCTTGGGCAACCGCCGGGTACTGGCTTTGGACCATCCCTGCGAATTCCTCGGGCGTCATGCCGAGTGCTTGCGCCATGCCGGGAGCGACAGCCGTCTGGAACTCCTGGCCTACGGCGTCGAGTACGGCGATGTCGGCTCGAGCGGTGTCGAGTGACTCCTCAGCGAGCAGCGGCCGGAAGTCGCTGATCATCTCCTCGAACGCGGGACCGACCGCGAAGAGGTTGTTGATCAGCGTCACCACGATGAATACAACGCCGACCAGGATCACCAGTCCGCCCGAAACCTTGCGCGGCAGGCTTACACTTCCAAAGCCTCCGGCCGTCGTTACTCCGCTCCCGTTCCCCATACCCGAACCTCCATGGTTGTGTTTCCGTCGCGGAAACTTCGTGGTCCCCGGTCGGCCGAACCTTAACGACTGGAACCTCTGCCTGCTGGCCCGACTACCGATCGGAATGCCGGTCTGCTATTCGCCTCCGCCACCGATGACCGTCGGATCGGCGATGTTCTGCAGTCGGACCTGGCCGCGGGCCAGAACGACGTCGTCGTCCGCTCGGGTCACATCCACCTGCCACACCTGCTGGGTGCGGCCCCGGTGGACGGGTGTCGCCGAAGCACGGATCTTGCCCTTGCGGTGAGAGCGGTAGAAGTCCGTCGTGTTCGAGACACCCACGGCTCCGGTCATCCCCCGTTCCATGGCCGAGAGCGCCGCTCCGAATGACGCCGCCGCCTCAACAAGGGCGCAGTAGGTACCCCCATGCACGAGCCCATACGGTTGGAGGTGGCGCTCATCGATCTCGAGACTCAGCACGACGCGCTCCGGACCGGCCTCGTCGTATTCGATCCCGATCAGTCCGTTGAGTCCGGCCGACGGATCGTGGTTGATCTCCATGTGAGCGACCTCCGAATCAAAATGCACACCACACGCTACCCGGGCGGCATGCGATCGATCTCCGAGCATCGGAACTCGACGCGTAGAGTGGCCACCAGCATGGAGGACACCGAACCCGATCCGTACGAGGATCACTACCGCAAGCTCGAGCGCATGTACCTGAGTGCGCCGCTCAATGACTTCTACCGGCCGACAATCCGTGTTGATCGGGCCCGTTCGGAAATCACGGTTCCGGTGAACGAGCACCTATTCCACGCGGCCGGGGCCGTCCACGGGTCCGTGTACTTCAAGATGCTCGACGATGCGGCGTGGTTCGCCGTCAACTCCCTCCGTCACCGACGAGTTCGTGCTCACCACAACGTTCAACGTGTATCTCACTCGACCCGTCTCGTCTGGTCTCCTCCGATCAGTGGGCCAGGTGGTCAACGAAGGGCGCACCCGATGGATCGCCGAGGCCGTGGTCTATGACTCGGAGGGTCGAGAGGTGGGTCGGGGCTCAGGAAGCTTCGTCAAGTCTGGCCGAGCCCTCGGACCCGACATCGGGTACGAATAGGGAGTCGCGATGGGTCAGCTCATCTTGCCCGAAATGGGGAACCACGTGGCATCCGTCGGGATCGGGATGAACTGGCTGTCGGCGTTTCCTTGGGTGTTGTTGTAGCGGAAGTACATGGTGGTGTTCGACGGGCGGAACAACGCCGGGGAGAACACGCCGTTGCCTGTCCAGTCGCCCGCAATCAGCCGGTCACCGGGGTCACCGAAGATGAACTGGTTGTCCGCAACACCTTGTTTGTGCGAATTCAGGTAGTACACCAAACCGGTCGACTCGCGATGCAACCCGACGGTCTCGGTTCCGTCACCGTCGAAGTCACCGACGAACGGCTTGTCACCCGGATTGCCGAACACATACGAGAAGTCCGCAGCACCAAGACCCGCATCACCCGACCCGAGTTTGTTGATGATGTAGAACGTCTGATTCGACGGCCGATAGATCGACACCGTGTCGAACCCGTCGTTGTTGAAGTCGCCCGCAATCGGGACATCACCCGGGTTCCCGAAGAAGAACTTGATATCGGCCATACCCTGCATATTCAGCGTTCTTCAGGTAGACGTATCCGTCGGACTGGCGATACAAACCCGGTGTCTCAACACCGTCACCATCCCAGTCACCCATAAACGGATAATCACCAGGATCCCCGTAATAGAACGAGGACGTGGCGATTCCGACGTCGTCGAAGAGGAACCACTTCCCCGACACCGGATCCACCAGACCCGTCGTGTGGCCGGGCGGCGGAGGCGGCGGATTCTTGATCCGCTCCACCATCGTGGTGATCCAGAAGGTGTGTGCACCGACAGCTTGTGCTTTGGAGTCCACCGCACCGATGCCGCAGTCAACCGGACCGTAGGAGACGAGTCCGTAGACCGCGGGAGGCCCGTCGGTGGCCGACGGCGTCGCCCAGCCGAAAACGGGCCCGCCGGAATCCCCGGCACATGCGCTTGCCCACACCGGACCGCCGAAACAGAAGACGCCGTCGGCAGTCACCTCGCCTGGGCTGAGATCGCAGTAGTCGGAGTCCACCGTTCCATCCATGCCGGACGTCGTCCAAAAGTCGGCGCCGTTGAGCGTGAGGCTCGGTCCGGTCGACAGGCCGTACTCCCCCCAGCCGGCGGCGGAGACCGGCTGATCCCATTCCGGCCACAGCGGCTTGGTGTTCAAGGCTACGACCGGAACCGACGTGACGGGGACATCGAAGCCGATCAGTGCGAGATCGGTGTCACCGAGGTCGCCGGACCAGCCGGGGTGGATCTGGACGGTGGATGCTGTTCTCTGAACGCCAGGGTCGAGGAGGGATTCGGTGCCGAAGAGGAGTTGGTACGAAGCGGGTTCCTCGGCGCAGTGGGCTGCGGTCAACACGACGTGTGGATCGATCAAGACCCCGGTGCAGATGAAGCCGGAGTCCCTGAACACGGCGACGATCCAGCCGGGATTGACTACCGGGTCGCCACCCGCAATCAGCGGCGATTGGTATTCCCGGATGTCGGAGGTGTCGACGATTGGTCCGACGGGCGCTACGTACGTCGCGTCTTGATGTCCATTGTTCGAGCCGGGGACCGAATCGGCCGGTGAGGTAGCGAGGAGCACGAAGGCGGTGGCGGCGATCGCAAGCCTGAGCAGTGATTGGCCCCATGCCTCCACTCGTTCCGCCTTTCATCGCCCTATCCCAGCTTGCCACGTCGTGCGCCGGACCGGAATCGGATTTGCGGCGCGGTCTTCCCCAGTGTGCCATCGGGAGTCGGCTACGGCACCCGATAAATGATCTCTCCGTGGACAACGGCGAACCAGCCGGCGCGATGTGCTGCCCAGGCGCGCCACCCAGCGGCGAACCCCTTGAGATCGCTCTTCGTCGCGTGACCGCTCTCGATCGCATAGTCCGCGAATGCCGATTCGACGGTGCGATCGGCCCACAGTCCTCCCCACCAGGTTCGGTCGTGCGGTGTGGCGAAACACCAGACGCTCGCGCTCGATTCGACGTCGGAGAAGCCTGCTTCCTGTGCCCAGGCAAGAAGGTATCGACCGGCGTCGGGCTGACCCCCGTTGGCGACGGCGACGGCCCGGTAGGTAGCAAGCCACCGGTCCAGACGGTCGTCGTGCGGATGCCAGGCCATCGCTGCGTAGTCGGCATCGCGGGCCGCCACGACCCCGCCGGGGCGACACACGCGGCGCATCTCGCGAAGAGCCGCTATTGGATTATCAACGTGCTGAAGCACCTGATGGGCGTGGACGACGTCGAACGTCTCGTCCTCGAAGTCGAGGTCATACACATTCCCCACGCGGAAATCGACATTGGTGACATCTCTTGGGTAGTCGTCTGTCGCTCGTTCGACGATCACGTCGGCGCTGTCGATTCCGACCACCCGGCCGGGTGCAACGTGGCGGGCAAGGTCCACCGTGAGTGTGCCGGGGCCACATCCAACATCGAGGAGTGACCTACCGGCGGCCAGGTGATCAACGAGATAGCCGGCCGAATTGTCGACGGTGCGCGACCGGTGAGACCGCAGGACACTCTCGTGATGGCCATGTGTGTAACGCCCCATCCCGTTCACCCTACCGGCGGACGACTGTCCCCCACTATGGGTCCTGCCGATCGGTCTTCCGAAAGGGCGCTTCTCCCCTGGTCCGGTTGTGTCGGCGGACGGACGATCACGGAACCGTCATAGGAGGATTGATGGCGCTGCCCACCACCGCTGATGAGGTTTGGTCGTACATCGAGAAGTGGCCATTCGCGGTCGTCGGATTCGTAACCCCCAGCGGCGAGCCCCGGGCTGCCGGCGTGATGTACAAGGTGAAGAATCGTGTGCTCAACGTGCTGACCGGTCCAGACACGTGGAAGGCCAAACACATCAAGGCGAACCCCAACGTCGTGGTCACGGTGACGGTCCAACGCCTGCCGATCAGGATTCGTCAAGCACCACCGGCCGTCATCACGTTCCCGGGTCACGCCACGATCGTCCCGATCGATGAGGTGGACTCGGACCTGCGCACCGAACTCATGCGAGGCGTCGACGACACGATGGGCGACACGTGTGTGATCAGAATCAAACCGGTCGGCCGATTCGTGACGTATGGCATCGGCGTGCCAATGATCAAGATGCGTCACCCCGATGAGTCACTCGCACGCGTGCCGGTTGGCTAGGGCTGCCAACGCAGCTCCATTCGCGAGGTGACGGTCCACCGGCCTCTGCGGGCGTACCCCGAGCGCGTTCGTGCCGCCTACTGGGCGAGTGCCTCCGCCACGGCCTGGCCGTATTCCGGGTCACAGGAGACGAGAGCAGCTTGTTCGGCGCCCTCCTCGAGGGTGTCGGCGGGCATGTCGGTGTAGCCGTGTCGGAAGTCGTCGGCAACTCCACGCGCGAACTCGGCGGGATCTTGCCCCGTCGCGGCTTCGAAGGCGCTGCACCACCAGGCCTCCACGTCCGGCGGATTCACCTCACCCGGCGGCTCGGTGGTCGTGGTGGAAGTCGTCGATGTCGCCTCTGTGGTCGTCGCGGCCTCGGTGGACGTCGTCGCCGAGATCGTGGTGGTCGATGCCACCGTCGTCGCCGTCGTCTCAGTGGTCGCTGCAGCGGCGGTTGTCTCGGAGTTCGATGAATCTTCATCCACACCCGTGCCGCTGCACGCGGCAGCCAGGATGGCCCCTGCAGCAATCCAACTGATCGTCCTGAACATCATCCGTCCCGGTTCACTTCTGTGCGTCAACGCTACGTCGGCAATTGCTCCTGAGAACGGCTCCAACCCTTGGCGTGGAGTTGATGTTTCGGCTCGTCGAAGTCGCTCTCGTCGAGAAGCGTATCGAGATCGTCGATTTCGAGGAACGGTCCGAAGTTGCGGAACTGAGAGCCCGACGGAACGGTGAGGCTGCCGTCGGGGAAGACCATGACGTAGAGCTTGTCGAGCGTTTCGTGGCCAAGCCAGTTGATCCGGTAGTCATGCGGGGTCGCTTCCACCCGCCTGCGAAGCTCCTCGAAAGAAGTGTTGTCGACGACCATCTCGTCCCACGCCACGTCCGGGTCCATGGATCGAGGAAACGCCTGGAAGACGTTGTAGAAGAGCCGACCCGGGAGGCGCTTGGCCCGCTCGTCGAGCAGCTGGGCGATGTTCGGGACGTCGTCGATGTTGTAGCGAGTGACCGGCGTGGCGACCTTCACGTCGATGTCGCCATGGGATTCGAGGAGGTCGAGCGCTTCCATTACCGCCGCGTAGTGACCGGGCTTCTTCGTGCGGGCAGAGATCTCTTCGGTCGATCCGTCGAGCGGAAGGGAGATGAGATCGATGAAGGGGCCGGAGGCATCGAGAAACGCTTCGGTGACCAAGTCCCCGGTCGTCGACACCGCCACTTCGAGGGCCTCCTCGGCAGCAGCGCGGATGAGCAGCCCGATGTCCGAACGCTGGAGGGGGTCTCCGCCGGTGAAGACGATGCGCCGAGTTGTGCCGGAAGCGATCTTGGCGATGATGGCGAGTGCGGTCTCCGTATCGACCGCATCAATCCCCTGCGGGCCCCAGCAGTAGGCACACTCCTGGCTGCACTCCGAAGTGACGTGGAAATCGAAGGTCTCGACGTCGGCCATCGCAACCCCTTTCAGTGCCGGATCAACACCCCCAGTATCGCAAAACTGCGAACCCAGGGTTCTCCACCCTCTATGCGGCGCCGTCAGCCCGCGGAACGGCTGGCGCTGCGAACCCAGGGTTCTCCACCCTCTATGCGGCGCCGTCAGCCCGCGGAACGGCTGGCGGTGGCTAGCCCTAGCCCGGGTGCAGCAACCCATCGTCGTCAATCAGACCAGCGGAGGACCAGGCCCTCGAGCGCTGTGGCGACACCGACGACAAGTGCCTCATCCACCTTGTCCGGTGTGTCGGTCGGCGCATGGAAGAGCGACTCGAGCATCTCATCTACGTATTCGGTCGTGAAGGCGAGTGCCGGACGGCCCTGCATGGCGAAGATCGCATGGTCGCTCTGGTACCACTCCGGACCCTCCACCAGGTCCTCACGGCCTTCGAAAGCTTGGTCGATTCGGGACTGGACGTTCGGCGCCACGTTGTAGGTGGAATACGCGGTGCGACCTTCGCGGTAGCCGGCCCCGTCGATGTTGATGAACAGAGCGACGTCGTCGAGCGTGTTCTCGTTGTCGCTCAGCCATGCGACTTCGCCAGGTGCCGCGTAGTGATCCTCGCCGTTTACCACCAGCAACTCCAGGCCAACGTCGAGAGAGGGCCGACGCTCTGGCGAAAGCAACCCAGCAAGCAAGACCACCACAGCTATCCCCGCGGCATTGTCCACCGCCCCCGGTGTCCCGGGTTTCGTATCTACGTGCGCAGCGACGGTGAGCCGACCGGACCGAGGTCCCCGCGTCGCGACGATATTGTGCGCAGTGGAAAGCCACCTCTCAGATCGAATCTCGACCTGGGAGAGTTCACCATCGCTGGCGATGATGTGCGCTCGGGCGTCTGGTCTGATGTTCCCGGTCGAAATGGCGAAGTCACCGTCCTCGATGAGTGGAAACGGATCGAGCGCACCACACAGCGCTGGGTAGCGGCCCGTGATGGCGACGACGGCTGCAGGCGCTGCGGACTCCAACGTGCTGACCACTGCCGCATGCTCGTCGGATCCGTAGAACGGGTAGGCCTTCGGTGTGAGCGGCTCTGACGCGAGCTCACCGTCAAGGACAACGACAGCGCCGCCGAGGTCCTGTCGCTGCAAGTCCTGGCGGTTCCGGAGGACCCGCAGCGGTCCGACAGCTGAGACACCACACCCGTACGGGCTGGGCGTCACCTCGATCGACAACCCGCCGACCGTCAGAGAACCACCTTCGGTCCTCCAATCGACGCAGGCGAACTCCCGTTGCTCGACTGACCAGCCCATCCGGGAAAGCAAACCCGCGACGTACGATGTTGCCTGGGAATTGCCAGCGCTGCCGGGCCGGCGATCGGGAACGAGGGAGCAGAGATCCGTAACGATCTCGCTTGCCCAGCGGCCGGGGTCCTCGGGCCACGTCTCAACACTCACGTCGTTGAGCGTAGCGATCGGCCCCTGACCAGACGCCGGCAGCATCACCTCACCACATGGCCGCGTACCATGTCGATACTGCGCAAGACGCACACGGGAGGAACGATGTACTCGACCGACCTCACGTCTATCAGCCTCGACGCATTCGAGCAGACGATCCTCACCATCGATCTCATTCCCAGCAGGAAGATGCTCGCCGAGGGGATCAGCGACGTGGTGCCGGAACTCAAGGTCATGGGGATCAACACGCTCGAAGACCTACGGGGCTTGTTGCGAGACAAGGAGCACTATCCCGAACTGGCCGCCGGTCTGAGCGTCGACGAGCACTATCTCACCGTGCTGAACCGCGAAGTCAACTCGTACGTGTCCAAACCCGTATCCCTCGCTCAGCTCGACGTATTTACAGAGCCGGAACTCGAGCGCCTACACCTGGCCGGGATCCGATCGACCAAGGCACTCTACGAACGATGCACTCTGCGATCGGACCGCGAAGTGATGGTCATCGACCACGATCTGGACGGCGAGCGGCTCACCCGCTCTCTCGAGCTCTCGGATTTGGTCAGGATCAATGGGGTTGGCCCCGCGTTCGCGCACTTCCTCAGGGACCTCGGCGTCCGTAGCCCACGAGACTTCAACTCGATCGATCCGCTCGAGATTCTCGAGCGCTATCGACAATCGGTCGGCGAAGGGTCCACTGCGGGACCGGCACTGCGTCTCGAGGACATTGAGTATTGCCGGCGCTTCAGCTCTGGCCTCAGCAACGACATCGAGTGGTAGATCAAACCGCGTACCCAGGGTTCTCCACCCCGTATGCGGCGCCGTGAGCCCGCGGAATGGAGGCCATCGGCGGTCGAGGGAGGATCAGCCACAGGCTGTTGCCGAGGATGGGCACCGCTCAGCGAACGCTACCAGCGGAAAGGCATCACAACTCACTCACGTCAGGTGCGGCATCACCTCTTTGGCGAACAGCTCGAGGCCGCGACGATTGGTCCCGGCTTCCTGGAAGTACACGATGGCGTAGCCCAGCCCGGCCGCCTCCCACTCGTGAAGGCGTTCAACGATCTGGTCGGGTGTGCCGGCAATCCCGCCGCCGTCGACGTACGTCCTGGCGAACGCGTGGTCGACGTTGTCTTCTCCGACGATCGGAGCGAAGTGCGCTTTGAATGCTGCCGCCTGCTCGGCAACGTCGGCCTCCGTCTCGCCGATGAGGATATTGAAGTTCGTCGTGCGGACGATCTCGCCGAAGTCACGGCCGACGTCTTTGCAGTGGCCGGCGAGGATCTCGCTCTTCTGCGTGAACTCGTCGAACGTGTATCCGAAGTTGGTGTAATTCGCGTAACGAGCCGCGACGTTCAGGGTGAGTTTCTCGCCGCCGCCTGCGATCCACATGGGAATCATCGGATCCTGGACCGGCTTCGGCTGACACCGTGCACCCTTGAGGCTGTAGTAGGTCCCGTCGTAGTCAACGACGTCCTCCGTCCACATCCGACGCATGATCTCGACACCCTCTCTCAGCATGCCGATCCGGACCGAAGGTTTGGGGAACTCATAGCCGTAGCCGTCGTACTCGTGCTCGTACCAGCCGGCGCCGATGCCCATCTCGAGACGGCCGCCCGAGATCGCATCGATCGAAGCTGCCACCTTCGCCAAGTAGGACGGCGGACGATACGAATTGCAGGTGCACATCTGGCCGAGCCGAACTGTGTCGGTGGACGCCGCCAGCGCGGCCATCAGCGTCCATGCCTCGTAGACAGGTTCCTGATCGGGCTCCGGCACCGGGTGAAAATGGTCATAGACCCAGACCGATTCGAACCCGAGATCCTCAATCACCTTCGCAGTCGAAAGAATCATCGGCCATTGCTGATCGACCGGCACACCGACGAGATCGTGGCGCCAGCCCTGTGGGGTGAATGCTCCAAAACGCATGTGAAGAACATAGCGGCGCGACCTCGCGTGAACATCATCCGAAGCCGGGGCCTCTTGACGCCGGACACCGGCCGGTCCGAGGGCGACACACATCTGGCATCATGACCGGATCAGCAGCCGCTCGCAGAAGGACCGGCGCAGGAGCAACGGAGCCAAGGAATGAGGTTGCAGTCTTCCGGTCAGTTCGACGTAGCGTTGCCGGCCGCAGACGCAATTGGCCTGTTCACCCCCGAGGGGGAACGAGCGTGGGTTCCAGGGTGGGATCCCGCCTACCCAGACGGGCAGCCGAGCGAGGATCCCGGGACAGTGTTCGTGACGCTGTCTCTCGGTGTCGAGACGACATGGGTCGTGCTCGAGATCGATCGCCCTACCGCAACAGCGGCATACGCTCGAATCACGCCCGGACACCATGCCGGCGTCGTGCGTGTTGGGTGCACCGACGCTGCAACCGGACGCAGCACCGTGTTGGTGGTCTACGACATGACACTCCTCGACACCGATCCCGCGGAACTCGACGCCTATTCGGAAGACCGTTTCGAGCTCATGATGCAGGAATGGTCAGACGCCGTTGCGGCTCACCTCGACGGCCCTCCCGTTTGATTCAAAGGGATCGTGTACCTCCACGTCTTTGGGCCGAGGTAGACCTCCTCGCCGGGAGCGGACGGCGTGTCGAGCGCTAGGTCAGGACGTCGCGGTAGATGCGATCAACCCGCTCAGCGATTCGAAGCCAATCGAATCCCTCCACCACGGTACGCCGGGCATTCCGCCCGCGCTCGGTTCGGACCGGTGTGTCTCCCGCCGCCTCGACCATCACACGTGCGAGAGTACGACCATCGTCTGGTGCCACGAGCCAGCCGTTGGGCTGTTCGGGATCAGTGTTCACGAACGAGGGAGGGCCTCCGGTCGTGGTAGCGATCACCGGTATGCCGCAAGCCATTGCCTCCAAATAGACCTGGCCGAACGGTTCCTCAACAGAGGGAGCGACGAACACATCGGCACAGTTGAATCCGGTGACGAGTTCATCATGCCCGTGCCAACCGACAAAGAACACACCTTCGACGCCCAGCGCCGTGGCAACGGTGTGGGGGTGCTCGCCCTCCCACTCGCCCGGGTAGCCGCCCCAGATGACGAGCGGGGGCGCTTCGTCCCCGAGTTCGTTCCGAACCTCGGCGTAGGCACGGATGAGAAGCGGCACACGCTTGAAGTCGAGGAACCGTCCCACGTACAACAATGTGGGGCGCAGGTCGCCGGTGGTCGGATCGACGAAGAAGCGGTCGATGTCCTCGGCTGTGTACCGAATCGTTCCCGGACTCCCGCCCTCATTCCAGCCCTGCGGATCCTCGACCAGCCACCGTCGCCAGTGGTCGAGCCGCTGCTCCGCTGATAGACCGAGCGGCACGAAGGAGTTGGTGTCGACGCCGTTCGGCACAATCTCAATCCGAGTCGGATCGAGCCCGAGAAGGTCGATGGCAAGCGCCCGGTCTGTCGATGAAATCACGATTACACGGTCGGCGCGATGGGCAGACGCGACCAGGCGTTGATCCCATACCAGGGCGTCCGACCATCGCTCAGCTCCACTGCCGCGGATCTGCTCGAGCATCTTGAGTTCGGTGCCGTGAAGGTGCGCGATCGTCGGCTGACTATCGAGACGGGCGATCGCATCGTTCACGTGGGTCAAGTGGTGAGCGTGATACACATCCGGCGGTCCAACATCTTCGAGCAATCTCTGCCAGGCCGCGACCTGATGCCGATAGGCCTCCTCGCCAACGGAGGTGAACACGCGATCTGGGACTCCTGGTCGGTCTTCGAACGACGGGTGGATCGGAACAGGGGCTGTCATCGGGTCCCTGCCTTCATCGAACCAATCGAGGGCCTCGGTGAAATCCAGCGAGTCCACCTCGAGACCTTCGAAGAAGGTGCCTGCGTTCGACCTCACACCCGGCGGTCCGAGCGATCCACAGGCCACCGTCACATCGTTCCCGAGTGTTTGGAGCGCTCCTCCGAGATAGCGCACGACCTGAGCCGACCCACCGCGCGGGTAGAACGCCAGTGTCATGACAATGCGATGGCCGTCCGTCACCATCCCATTCTGGCCGATTGGAGAGCCACACGTTCGCCTGACCGCGTTCCTCGGCCCATCACGGCGCCAACGGGGGACGGGCACGGTAGATTCGATCCAGCCGTTCAAGAGCCACCGACACCCAGGAGTCGTTGCGATGCTTCGTCATGTCGCCTTGTTCCGTTTCAAGTCCGAGACCACCACTGATCAGATCGACGCTGCCGCGCTCGCACTGTCGACGCTGCCCCATCAGATCGACGTACTGCGGAAGTTTCGGTTCGGGCCGGATGCGGGGATCACGGAAGGGGCGTGGGACTTTGCAGTGGTCGCCGTACTCGACAACGCCGATGATTACGTCGCGTACCGCGACGATCCTGCGCACGTCGCGGTGCTTCGGGACTACCTCGGCCCGCTCATCTCTGAGGCCGCCCGCATCCAGTTCGAGAGCGAGGGCGACAGCATGCCGCGTGCCCAGGGTTCGTGACGTCCTATTTGGCGTCTCGGGCCCGCGGTATACGAAGGCGTCGCTCGCCGAATCCTCATTCCGCGGGCTGACAGCGCCGCATACGAGGTGGAGAACCCTGGGTTCGCAGCGCCATCCATTCCGCGGGCTGGTGGCGTCGTATGCGAGGTGGAGAACCCTGGGTTCGCAGCGTCTAGCTCGCCAACCAGGCCCGGTATCGGTCATCGATCCGCTCGACCCGCAGCTCCTCTTCGAAACACTCCGACAGTGATGCCCCGGTCAGGTTGGCTTCGATCCGACCGCTGGCGATGATCCGACCTTGGGACATGAGCGCGATGTGATCGAAGCCGGGCGGGATCTCTTCGACGTGGTGTGTGATCAGAACCACTGCCGGACTCCCGGGATCGGATGCGAGATCAGAGAGGGAGGCGACCAGCCGCTCGCGCGCTCCAACGTCGAGGCCGGTCATCGCCTCGTCAAGGAGGAGAACCTCCGGACGCGCCATCAGGCTTCGGGCGATGAACACGCGCTGCTTCTCGCCCGTCGAAAGGGTTCCGTAGCTGCGGTCCGCGAGGTGGTCGGCCCGGAATCGATCGAGGAGACGGTGAGCGAATTCCCAGTCGGCGTCGTCGTAGTCGTGCCAGCGCGTATCGACAAAGGAGGCGTGCTTTCCGGTGACGACGATGTCGATCGCGGGAAGCCGGTCGCGGATCATCGCGGCCGGCGCGGATCCGACATAACCGACGCGTTCTCTCAGCGTCCGGACGTCGACCTTTCCGTGGGTCTCGCCGAGAAGCCGAACGATGCCGCGAGTCGGGCCGAGATAGGTGGACGCGACCTGGATCATCGTGGTCTTGCCGGCGCCGTTCGGTCCGAGCACCACCCACCGTTCGTGGCGGTGGACATGCCAGTCAACGTCGGCGAGCAGCAGCCGCCCGTCACGCACAACCGACACGCCCTCGACCGCGAGGACTTCAGAACGATCGACAGGTCGTGAGCCGGTCACAGGACGGCCAATCCTCCGGTTGGGGAATCGCGGTGCGCAGATAGTAGACCTCAGGCTGACGGCGCCCCGCGGCGCTCCCCGGAGTATCGTGAATCCGGCATCACACGTGCTCTTGGAATCGAAGGGGAGGTCTGACAATGACCGACAAGAAGAGTTGGATGGATTCGCTCTCAGAAACCGTCGACAAGGCGACCAAGGCGGCGACCGACGCCTGGGAGAACACGGCCGATGCCCGGAAAGACGCGTGGGACAAAACCAAGGCCGCTGCCAACAGTGCCTCGGATGCCATCGACCAGGGTGTCGAGAAGGCACGGGACTCTTTCAAGAACGATGACGCCCAGCCCGAGGATCCGTCCGCGTCCGACGAATCCGGGGCGCCAGAGCAACCAGCGGCAGCGGAGGGTTCGGAGGACACAGACGCCTCCGAGGAAGCTGACACCACTGCCGGCTCAGATGAACCAGCAGACGCGGAAGACACGAGCGACGTCGAAGAGTCCTGACACATACGGTTCGATCGCGAACCAGATCAAGAGAACCGCGACAGGCCGCTGGCTGATCGTCTAGGCAGCCCTATCGCCCCAGCCCTTGGCAGACCCGAGTGACGGCCTGACGTCGAGGTTCTCATCCACAAGCACGACGGTGCAGAGGCCCTTCCGATCAGATTCCTCCCAGCCGTCCTCGGTCGGGAAGAACACCTCGATCCAGTACCGCGAGTCTTCATACGGCTCGCCGACGTATCCCGAGAACTGCTCTTCGCACCGAGCATTGACCCAATCGAACAGGGCGTCTTCACCGGGGTATGCGGAATCGAACGCCGTGATCTCCACTGTCCCATACAACTCGGAGCTGTGCAGCTCGCTGCAGTCGATGACCGGCACGCTGAAGACCTCCGCCGAATTGCCGGCTTCAAAACAATCACCGATGGCGAGTTCGTCGATCGGCTCGCTGCCGTCCAGCTGTGCCGCGATGAACCCGAACCCGAAGACCGCGGATCGCGACCAGCGATATCACGGGCTTGATCCACGACTTCGTGGTTGTCTTGCCTGCCTTCGCTGCCTGTCGCTTTTCCCACTCCGTGGGGGGCGTCGACAACTCGTCCTGGTCCGTGTTGGTTGGGGGAGGCACCTGGAGTTGCCCTGCCGGAATGTCGGCCGGAGGCGGCTCTCCTTGTTCCTCGGCGAGAGCGCGAATGCGCTCGGAGAGTGATCCAGAGGGAGCGGGCGTGGCGCTCGTCTCTGGGGACTGGTAGGACTCCAGGGATGTAGTCGGCTCATCGTCGAGCGCCCAATCCGGAAGCGAGCTCATCCCGACGTTTGCTCGATCGGCATAGGG